>CAYWCR010000028.1:0-9713 GCA_964456825.1 uncultured Bacteroidales bacterium | reverse complement strand
GCAGGCAGGCAACTACACCAACTGATTTCCCCCGCTCTTCACCCTGTTCACGAATTCATTGGCTTCTTTTTCCAGCGGCATCCCGGCACCATATCCCCCGTTTCTGAGAAATTGCGCCCCGTATTTGCAGGCAAAAACAGCTTCGCCCATATCCAGGATCTGTCTGATATGCACCAGCTCATGGATTAACAACATCAAATTTGCGCGATTGAGACGGACATGACTGTGGGCAATATATATCCTGTTGCGAAAGGTCATCCCTTCAATCGTTTTGTTAAAAATATGGGCCGGCAGCCAGGCATTAAATACAATCCTTATTTTATCAAATTGCATTCCGGGAAACACGATCCTCAAACGTTTTTCTGTATCAGGCGTTATTTTTTGGAACTGCAGTCCGGAATTTACAATCCACGCGAGCACCTTGCTTGCATAAAACACAAGAATGCCGGCAACATTACCGGCTGCATTAAGGACAAACCTCATTCCGTCTTTCCGTTAAAATTCAATGAATACTTTCGGCCTGATGTTATTCTCCATGGTCCAGAAATGCGCCCTGCCATGGGCTATCCTGAAAATGATCAAACCCGGACTGTCAATGGTAAGTCCGAAGCTTTTCAGAAACGGCCGTTCGCTCATTACCCTCTCCTTTAGCGTCCGGTCATCGAGGAATTCGACTTCCCCAGCTATCCTGAGCATGGTACCGATCATCCCCTCATGATGATAGAAACAAACCTCAGTCTTCCGGTTTCTTTTCAGCTGCCGGTAAAAATCCTTTGTATCGCCGGTTTGAAAATAAAAGCCGGAATCATCGGCAAACCAGAATCCCAGGGCGCGCACATGAGGCTGGTCGCCTTCCGCTGTGGCAAGGTAACAAACCGGGTTGGCATTGGCGAATTGAATACAGTCAATATGATTCATAGTTTTCTGTTTTTTCTGACTTATTTTATTTGCACAATATTTATTATTGCTGTAATTATACTAAAAATTAAAATCAATTAGCAAAAACCATGAAATACAGTAAAAGGTTTATGTCCTTTGAACAAAAAAAGAAAGCACTTCAGCCCTATCCGGAATTCATATTGCGGTTGACAAAGTATTTTTTATTCTCATTCGTATTAATTTTGGTTTCAATATTAATCGGTTGCATAGGATATCATAATTTCGGCAGGCTTAACTGGATAGATGCCTGTTATAATTCCTGTATGATACTAACGGGCATGGGACCGGTAGCAGTAATGCATACCAACGCTGCCAAAATATTTTCATCGGTTTATGCTTTATATAGCGGTATTGCTTTTTTAAGCACTATTGTAATATTTTTTGCGCCAATTATTCATCGGCTTATGCATATTTTCCATGTGGAAGAGAATATATAATGGATATTTTTTTAAATAACTTTTTATCATCAAAAAGGAGGATCATTGGCTAAAAAAAGCATAATCATTATCGGAGGCGGGGTTGCCGGATTATCCACAGGCATATATGGACAACTGAACGGATTTGAAACGAAGATCTTCGAGATGCATGCTGTCCCGGGAGGACAGTGTACTGCCTGGGACCGGAATGGGTATCGTTTTGACTACTGCCTGCACTGGCTGATCGGAACACGGAGTTCCGTTTTCAATGATATCTGGAAAGAAACCAACGTGATCAATGACCAGGTAAAAATTATAGACAATGAGATCCATACCATGATTTGCGATGATCAGTGGGGCAAATTCATTGTCTATTCGAATGTTGACAGGTGGCAGGATTATCTGATCAGCAAGGCGCCGGAAGATGAAGCATGTATCCGTAAGATGTGCGGCCACATGCGCAAGGGATCAAAACTTGAACCTTTTTTTAAACCTCCTGAATTGAGAAGATTCAGAGATTATTTTTTGATATTGCTGAAAAAGTCCGGTTTGTTATTTATGTTGAACCGGTATACAAAAATTTCAGCAAAAAGGTATTTTGAAATTCTCGGATTCAGAAACCCCAGACTCATTTTCTTTCTGAACAAGCTATTTGGTGAAAGCAATTATTCTGCACTTATCGTAATCATGATGCTGGGATGGTTTCATATTAAAAATGCAGGTTATCTTATAGGCGGATCTCTCCCCATAGCTCAAAGAATGGCCGCGAGATACCGTGAACTGGGAGGAGAACTTTTGCTGGAAAAAAAGGTGCAAAAGATCCTGGTTGAAAATAACCGCGCTGTTGGGGTTCTGCTAACGGATGATACTGTTCATAAGGCAGATTATATAATTAGTGCTGCAGATGGTCATAGTACACTCTTTGATATGCTGGACGGAAAATACCTCACCCCTCAGCTTGAGAAAGCATATTCCAGCTGGGACCTTTACAAACCATTCGTGCAGGCTTCCTTTGGAATAAGGGATAAAATAGTATCCGATGCCGTTATGATCAGCTATTTAAAAGATAAATTCACCATTGGCAGCCTCGCCGTGAATTATGGCTATTCTATCATGAACCAGTCGATGAATGATCCGAGCCTGGCTCCGGATGGAAAGACCACACTGGTTTTGCGGTTTGACAGTTTATGGGAAGACTGGGAGAATCTAAGCCAGCAGGATTATGAAATGCTGAAGGGACTAATCAGGGACTGGGCTGTTGAAACTATCGAAATGCACTACCCTGGAGTAAAAGAAAAAATAGAGGTAGTGGATATTGCCACCCCAAAAACAACGGTAAAATACACTGGCGTTTGGAAAGGGGCATACGAAGGATTTCTGCCTACAGGCAATATGGTGAAAAAAACACTAAAAAACACAATTCCCCAACTAAAATCCTTTTATATGGTGGGCCAATGGATGTTCCCGGGTGGGGGACTTCCTCCGGCAGCCCAATCCGGGAAATGGGTCATTCAGATGCTACCCCCAGTGAGCTAGCCGGTGATGTCTTTCCCCTCATGGGTTGGGGACAGGCAGGGTGTATTAACATGTTGAATGATGTATCTAAGGATAAAAAAGAGGCGGAGTAATCTCTGCACACAAAATGATCCATTAAAGATTTGCTAAGTTCCTGCTGAGTTCATAACTTTCTCACCCGGTTGCATAAAATAATCCATGTTAAAAAGTAAAATTATCCTATGGAAAAAACCTGTCAGATCAAAAAAAGCACAGAAGCCGATATTCCTGCTATCATCTCCCTGTTGAAGGAATGTTCATTGCCCTTTGAGGATATTCCGCGCGATAACCAGATTTTCTGGATTGCCATAGAGGATGAGCAGGTTAAGGGTACGATCGCGATCGAGGATTATCAGCCCTACGGTTTGCTTCGTTCCTTTGCGGTGCACCCATCCTTCCGCAAGCAGTCCATCGGAGCTGCTTTATTGCGTCATGCAACCGGACAATCCGATAATATGGGTCTTGAATCGCTGTACCTTTGCACGGATACAGCAGCCCTTTATTTTGAAAAGTATAAATGGATTTATATCAATCGGGATACCGTCCATGCTAAGGTTCAGCAATCGGAAGAGTTCAGGTCTTCGTGGTCAGCTGCAACAGCCTGCATGTTTTACCCGGTCAGATGCGGGTATGTAAAAACAGCCGTGGAGAATTTTCAGTCGGGTTTTAACTGTGCCCAGTCCATATTCTCTTCATTTGCACCGGCAATGGGAGTTGGCTTTAAAGAGGCTTTGAAGATCACCAGTGGTTTTGGGGCCGGAATTTGTTATAAAGGAGAAGTATGCGGTGCGGTATCAGGGGCATACATGGCACTTGGATTAAAATACGGAAGGTGGAAAGCAGAAGATGCGGCTGCGAAAGAGAAAACGTATGACCTGATGAGGGAATTCGACCGTCAATTCATTGCCCTGCATGGTTCCTTATACTGTAACAGGCTTCTTGAAGGCGATATGTCCACGCAGGAAGGTTTAAAAAAGATTAATGAGGAACGAAAGTTTAAAACCCATTGCCCGCGTTTTGTTAAGGATGCAACAGTAATAGCAGAGAAACTGATGGAGCCCTAAGACCCCTAAGACACCCTGACAGGGTGGGGATACCCTGTCAGGGTGTTAATGATTCCAAAATATCAATATCATCAATCTCAAACTGATTTGCATGATATGCAATGAAATTCTTTCGCCCTCCGAACCACTCCATTACCTGTTCGCGCATTAATTGAGTAGGTTGATCAGCAGTCAGTGCATGATACGAGCTAAAGCTCCAGTCACTGGTATTTTCTGCAAATTTATGGTGAACAGGATTATGATGTATATAATATAATACTCGCATGAGGTAATAATTATCAGTAATTCTTTTTCGACGAAAGGGTCGCCGAAACAACCCACCTGTACGATTTGTTTGTCTGTTAAACCATTGAGCATAAGCATTAAAGAGGTGGCTAAGGGAAAGGACACCCTGACAGGGTGGGGGGACCCTGTCAGGGTGTTCAGGGATATAGAATAGAAAATGAAAATGATTTGGCATCAGGCAGTATGCATAAACATCAACCTGGCTGAAGAGAAATTTTTCACAAAGGGATATAAATTTACGGTAATGATCCTCATGTTTGAAGATTCTTTCCTTGTTTATACCTTGATTATAAATGTGGTAATAATACCCTGATACTAAAGGATCTGTTTTCATAATTGCTGCTAACGTGTTGGTGATAATTTTCAAATATAGTAAAAAATTTAAATTAGCGGTTATACACCCTGACAGGGTGGGGGTACCCTGTCAGGGTATTTTCTTATATTTGTCACCTTAAAATGTAAGCTTTGGCGCGAAGAAAGAAAACAATTTTACTGGAAAATATTGAGATTACGGATGTGGCGGCTGAAGGCAAATCGCTTGCCCGCGTCGACAATATGGTTTTATTTGTTCCCCATACCGTTCCCGGCGATATTGTGGATGTCCAGGTGGTGCGCAAAAGAAAGCGATATATGGAAGGCTTTCCCCTGCGGTTCATTCAGTATTCCTCCAGCAGGATTGAGCCTTTCTGCCGGCATTTTGGTGAATGTGGCGGCTGTCGCTGGCAGAACCTGCCATATGAAGAGCAGCTTAAGTATAAGCAAAAACAGGTATTGGATCAGTTTGAACGTATCGGAAATATCCAGGTACAGGATGTTTTTCCCATTGTTACATCTGATCATACTACACACTACCGCAACAAGCTTGAATTCACTTTTTCAAATAACCGCTGGCTTACAAGGGATGAGATGCAGCAGGGTGAAGAGATAAGCCAGCGAAAAGCGATCGGATTTCACATTCCCGGCAGGTTTGACAAGGTACTCGATATTCAGGCCTGTCACCTGCAACCTGAACCTTCCAACGATATACGGAATTTTATCCGGGATTATGCGCTGAGGAACAACATCGACTTTTTCAACCTGGTCAGCCAGCAGGGATTCCTCCGGACCCTGATGATCCGGAATTCAATGAAGGGGGAATTCATGGTGGTAATTTCGTTTTTCAGGGAAGACAAAGCCATGATGATCCCTTTACTGGATGAACTTGTGCATGCCTTCCCCGCGATCGTATCGTTGTTTTATGTAATTAATCCAAAGGCCAATGATACCCTTAATGATCTTGACCTTATATTATATTATGGCAAAGATCACCTGCTGGAAGAGATGGAGGGGCTGAAATTCCGTATCGGGCCCAGGTCTTTCTACCAGACCAATCCTGCACAGGCGCATAAATTATATGGTATAACCCGCGATTTCGCAAACCTTAAGGGACATGAACATGTGTACGACCTGTACACCGGAACGGGTACCATCGCGCTTTTTGTTGCTGGACGATGCGCCAAAGTGACCGGCATTGAATATGTTGCAGAGGCCATAGCTGACGCACATCACAACGCTGACCTCAACGGGATCCATAATACGGAATTTTACACAGGCGATAGCCGTGACATTTTGAATGCTGACTTCGTTTCAGCAAACGGGACGCCGGATGTCATTATTGCTGATCCTCCCCGTTCAGGCATGCATGCTGATGTGGTCAGTTCAATCGTGAACTGCCACCCCGAAAGAATTGTTTACGTCAGCTGCAATCCGGCAACCCAGGCAAGGGATATCCGGCTAATGGCCGATCATTACAGGGTGACCAGGATGCAGCCGGTGGATATGTTCCCGCATACGTTTCATGTTGAGAATATCGCATTGCTGGAAAGGATTTAATAATTTGTTTAAAATTTACAGCCAACAGCACCGACCTTATCATGACAATTGATTAATTTAGAATGCATACTAAAAGGCTACCCTGATATTCAATTTATGGGACATGCCAACATCTTAAAGATTACCAATAAAAAGCTTTAACATGGGAGGTTTCTTTCACAGCGTCTTTCAGGTCTTTTTTCTGATCGGGTATGTCCTGATCTTTGTGGTTACGATTATTATCCTCAGACCTTTCCGCGTTCACCGGCGCAGGTTGAAATCGACTGTTGCCCTTAAAATTTCCTACCTGTTGTACCAGATTTCCTTTCTTGTTTTTACCTATTTGTTGTTATTCG
Source organism: uncultured Bacteroidales bacterium (assembly GCA_964456825.1). Taxonomy (GTDB): domain Bacteria; phylum Bacteroidota; class Bacteroidia; order Bacteroidales; family UBA10428; genus UBA5072. The sequence goes on along the minus strand of CAYWCR010000028.1, from coordinate 3,248 downwards.
GCAATAAAGAACTGGCTGAGGATGAACAACCTTATGATACCCTCTTTAATATTCATTTCATGCTTTTTCTTACAGCCACTATTATACCAAACCTAGGTATCATGATAAGAAAGAAAATCAAAAGGAATCGCATTGAATATAATATTACCGTCACCCTGATCAATATTCTTTATTTCAGTTATCTGCTGTTCTTGTGTTTTTCAAGGAAATGGGCGCTGATGTAAGGAATTTGACGTTTAGCGGTTTGGGGATTTAGGGTTACAGGCTGCAGGCTATAGACTGCAGGCTGTAGTGTGCGTGCAAGCGTTTGGGTTTTGGGGTTTGCAGCAATAGGACCCTCTTTATGATAAAAAATGGTGAACCAGCGTGATATGACGACTGAAAAGGAAATACTGGAGTTGTTAAAAAAGGGTGATGAGGAAGCCATTCGGATTATCTTTGAAGCGTATTTTGAAAAGCTTTGTTTATATGCTGAGGGCATCATAAAGAATCATCAGGCTGCTGAGGACATTGTTGAGGATCTGTTTGTCTCTGTATGGATCCATGCAAAAACCAATCCTGTCCATACCACGATTAAAAACTATTTATATAAAAGCACATATCACAATTGCCTGAAATATATAAACAAACTCAAAGCAGAGAGCAGGAATGATGAATATCTTCATTATTCACTGAAGGATCAGGAAATAATTCATCCTGAAACTTCCGGTTATCCCATTTCCGGTTTATTGGTAAGCGAAATTGAGAAAAAGGCAGATGATATCCTGGAATCAATACCGGAACAATGCCGGGAAATATACAAGCTGAATCGTTTTGAAAATCTAGACTATCCTGATATAGCCGCCCGGCTCAAGATAACAGTTGGCACCGTCAAAACCCAGATGAGCCGTGCATTTCAACGGTTCCGGGAAGGATTAAAGGAATTCATCTCATAAAGGACACCCTGACAGGGTGGGGGTACCCTGACAGGGTGTCTAAAAAAAATCAGTTTTCTTGTCAACCGGAGTTCGTTTTTTTGATCATTAAGGTATCACAATTATTATGAAAACAGAAAAAAATCCATTACCACCCTTAGAGGAAACGCTGGTGAAATATCTTGCGGGATCGGCTTCCGAAAGTGAAAGGGAGCTGGTTCTTCATTGGATCCATGAGCATCCTGACCATCAGCAATATTTCGATGAACTCCGGTCTTATTACCTGCTTACCAAAGTGAACCAGAAGCCATCGGGCTTCAGCAAGGATGAAAGCTGGAAGAAAATACAGGCCCGTTATTATAAAGCACAATATTTTGCTGAAATGGAACAACGTAAAAGAAGTCACAGAAAGACTCTTCTTTACGCTGTCTTTTCTTCTGCTGCCGCTATTTTGATCGCTTTTCTGCTGGGATATTCAGTCTTCAAAGGCTCATGGATCAGAAACAATGACCCGTTACGGGTACAAAATGAAATCCTTGTCCCCCTGGGTGCCAAAACCCATGTCACCCTGGCTGACGGGACAAAAGTATGGCTGAATGCAGGCAGCAAACTGAAATATCCCGACGGTTTTTCAAGGGAATCAAGGGAAGTATATCTGGAAGGAGAGGCTTTCTTTAATGTGAAGAAGGATAATAAAAAGATGTTTGTAGTGAAAACATCCAACCTGGACATCAAGGTATATGGCACCGAGTTTAATGTCAAGTCATATCCCGATGAAAATCTGATCCAGACTACCCTGGTGAAGGGATCGGTTGCCATCGAGACGCATTCGGATAATGCCCATAAAAAGGCTGTATTCTTAAAGCCCAATCAAACCGCAATCTTTTTTAAATCAACGCCGGCGGTCCGGGACCTGGAAATTCCCGAATTAAAGAATAAACCGGAAATTGCCGGTGAGTGTGCTGAAAAGATCGTAATTTCTCCGGTAGCGAATGCCGTCCCTATTACTTCGTGGAAAGACAACCGGTGGATTATTGTGAGTGAAGAACTTGATGACCTGGCCATTAAGCTGGAAAGAAGGTACAATGTGAAGATTTCTTTTGCCAGCGAGGGCATAAAAAAATACAGGTTTTCGGGCACGTTGAAAGATGAAACATTTGAACAGGTTTTGCAGGTTATTCAGCTCTCCGCCCCCATTACCTACCTGATTGAGGGGAATGAAGTTATGTTTAAGGAAGATCCTTTGTACAAGAAGAAATATGACAAAATGATAACCAAATAACCGATGAATTTTGAACCTTAACCTGTTGCCTATGGGACCCTGAAATCTTAACGATACAAAAGGATCGCAGAATGGATCAGCACTCCGCGATCCCGGTTGATTCATGCCAGTTTAACGTCATCTGTCTAACTTACAATGATTATTGATGACATTTACTAACACAAAAAACATTCAAATCTATGAAAAAAAATGATGGAAATGCCTCTTTGCGCTTTTTAAGGAGACACAGAAAAATACTACTAAACATGAAATTCACCATTTTTATCAACCTGATCTGTCTTACCGCATTTTCAGCTACCACGTTGTCACAGACTACGATATCCCTGAAAATGGAAAATGCAAAAGTCAAGGATGTACTGGGAAGCATTGAAAATCAGAGCGCCTACCGGTTTTTTTACAATGACGAGCTCAGTGACGTCAACCGGGTGGTTGATTTGCATGTGGATGATTCTGATATCGACGAGGTCCTGGCCCAGCTTTTCAACAATACGGATATTGCCTATACCATTTTGGAAAACAATTTGATCGTCGTAGCGCCAAAAAGAACGATACAACAGAAAGTAACCGGCCGGATTACCGACGGATCCACAGGTGAGCCTCTTCCGGGGGTCAATGTTACCGTTGAAGGTTCAACCATCGGGACTGTCACCGATATGAAGGGAATATACAGCATTGAAATACCGCAGCAAGATGCAACCCTGAATTATTCTTTTATCGGTTTCCTGACTGAAAAGATAGTTTATACAGGTCAAACGACGATTGATGTTGACCTTGTACCCGACCTTACCGAGCTTGAAGAGATTGTTGTCATCGGATACGGTACACAGCGGAAAGGCGATATAACCAGTTCCGTTGCCTCGGTAAAAGCGGATGATTTTATAAAGGGAAGCGTAAAGGATATCGGGCAGCTGGTGCAAGGAAAAGTTGCCGGCCTTAGCATTTCATCGGTCAGCGGAGATCCTACCAGCAATACGCAAATTAAACTCAGAGGGAACACTACCATATTGGGAGCCAGTGCAAATCCGCTGGTTTTGATCGATGGCATTCCGGGT
>CAYWCR010000027.1:12291-48703 GCA_964456825.1 uncultured Bacteroidales bacterium | reverse complement strand
TATCAATTAACAATTATCAATTAACAATTATCAATTAACAATTATCAATTACCGCTACTGCCTTCCCTCTTCTCTCCCAAAACCACAGATGAAGCCTCTGAATTAAATGAATAATTTTTATCTTTGCACCTCGGTAAAAAAAATACGATGATAAAAATTTCATTTCCTGATCATTCGGTAAGAGAATATGATTCCGGTATCACCGCACTGGATATTGCCTCAAAGATAAGCCATGGGCTGGCTAAGGAAGTCGTTTCAGCCACGGTGAACGGAGAAATATGGGACGTAACGAGGCCTATTGCAACAGATGCTTCCATCAGGCTGCATAAGTTTGATGATCCGGAAGGCAAATATGCTTTCTGGCATTCTTCGGCCCATCTGATGGCGGAGGCCCTGGAGGACTTGTATCCCGGAACTAAATTTGGTATTGGACCGGCTATTGAGAACGGATTTTATTACGATATTGATCCGGGCAGCGGAGCTGTCATCACCGAAGCCGATCTGCCAAAGATTGAAGAGAAAATGGTGGAGCTGGCACGGCGTAATTCTTCTTATATCCGTGAGGATATCAGCAAAAAGGATGCACTGGATTTTTTTACCCGAAAAGGGGATGAATATAAGGTGGAATTAATAGGAGAACTGGAAGACGGAACCATCACCTTATATAAACACGGCAATTTTACTGATCTGTGCCGCGGTCCGCATTTACCTGATACCGGGCACATCAAGGCAATTAAATTACTGAGCCTGGCAGGGGCATACTGGCGTGGGGATGAAAAGCGCAAACAACTCACCCGTATATACGGGATCACCTTTCCTAAGAAACAGATGCTCGATGAGTACCTGTCCATGCTCGAGCAGGCGAAAGCACGTGACCACAGGAAGATCGGAAAAGACCTGGAGCTTTTCACTTTTTCTCAGAAAGTTGGTCAGGGACTCCCCTTATGGTTACCCAAAGGAGCAATGCTGAGAGAAAGGCTGGAAAATTTTTTGCGGAAAATTCAGGTACAATACGGTTATTTACCGGTGATTACGCCGCATATCGGTCAGAAGGAATTATATGTAACCTCGGGACACTGGGAAAAATATGGCAAAGATTCTTTCAAGCCTATTCAGACACCGGCAGAAGGGGAGGAATTCCTGTTAAAGCCCATGAATTGCCCGCATCATTGCGAGATTTACAGGAGCAAGCCCCGTTCATACAAAGATCTGCCTATCAGGTTTGCAGAATTCGGAACTGTTTATCGCTATGAACAAAGCGGTGAATTGCACGGACTAACCCGGGTAAGAGGATTCACCCAGGATGATGCCCATCTGTTCTGCCGCCCCGATCAATTGAAAGATGAATTTAAAAAGGTCATCGATATCGTATTCACTGTTTTTAAGGCATTTGACTTCCAGGAATTCACAACACAGATCTCACTTCGTGATCCTGAAAACAAAGAAAAATATATCGGATCGGACGAAAACTGGATTAAGGCTGAGAAAGCCATTATTGAAGCTACGGAAGAAAAGGGCATGAAAACCACCGTTGTAGTCGGGGAAGCAGCCTTCTACGGGCCCAAGCTCGATTTCATGGTGAAGGACGCCATCGGCCGCAAATGGCAACTGGGAACCATTCAGGTCGATTATAACCTGCCGGAACGTTTTGAGCTGGAGTATGTCGGCAGTGATGACCAGCGTCACCGGCCGGTAATGATACACCGTGCACCCTTTGGTTCAATGGAGCGTTTTGTGGCCGTGCTGATCGAGCATACCGGCGGCAAATTCCCGTTATGGCTCACTCCTGACCAGGTTGTGATATTGCCCATTAGCGAAAAATATCATGTTTATGCTGAAAAAGTTTTAAATTTCCTAAATAATTGCGATATTCGCACCCTGATTGACAGCAGGAACGAAAAGATCGGTAAAAAGATAAGGGACAATGAGTTAAAAAGGATACCCTACCTGCTGATCGTGGGTGAAAAGGAAGAGGCTGAGGGGACGGTTTCCGTTCGCCGACAGGGTGAGGGGGACAAGGGTTCCTTTAAACCCGAAGATTTTAAAGATATGATAGAGAAGGAAATGGCAAGGCAGATGGAAGGAATTAATAGTTGATTTACCAAAACAGGAGGACTGAGATATAACAACACCATTTTTCAATAGATTTCCCAAAAAGGAGGAATTACCTCAATTTGCGGTTAATTATCAGATAAAAGCCCCCGTTGTAAGAGTGGTGGGCGAAAACGTAGAAAATCCCGGAATTTTTCCAATCAAGGATGCTTTGCGGATGGCGGATGAGATGGAACTGGATTTGGTGGAGATTTCACCAAACGCAAATCCGCCGGTGTGTAAAATTATTGACTATCAGAAGTTTCTTTATCAGCAAAAAAAGAAGCAGAAAGAACTGAAAGCAAAGACAGCAAAAATTGTTGTCAAGGAAATCAGGTTCGGGCCATATACCGATGATCACGATTATAATTTCAAGCTGAAACATGCCCAGAAGTTTTTACAGGATGGTGCCAAAGTTAAGGCTTATGTTTATTTTAAAGGCCGTTCGATCGTGTACAATGAGGATGGGGAAGCTATGTTGCAGCGTTTTGCCAACGACCTCGATGAACTCGGCAAGGTAGAACAACTGCCTAAACTTGAAGGAAAGCGTATGATCATGCTGATTGCTCCTGCGCCAAAGAAAAAGTAAAAATTAACCAAATAGTATAATACGAATGCCAAAGATGAAATCGAATTCCGGTGCAAAGAAACGTTATTCTCTTACCGGAACAGGGAAGATTAAAAGGAATCATGCTTACAAAAGGCACATTCTGACAAAGAAATCGACCAAGCGGAAACGTAACCTGGGATATACAGGACTGGTTTCAAAAGCGGACCAAAAAACTGCCAAATTCTTGCTGGCGTAAGATTTTTAACCTGAAAATGAAAATGTAGTATTAACCGGGTGAATTAGCCGTTAAGAGTTCCGATAATTCGGAATCGCTAACCATCCAAAAATGTAAAAGGTATGCCAAGATCAGTTAATGCTGTAGCATCAAGACAGCGAAGAAAAAAAGTCCTCAAGGAAACCAGGGGAAATTTCCTCTCAAGAGGCAATGTGTGGACGGTAGCTAAGAATACATACGAAAAAGGTTTGGGGTATGCTTATGCACACCGCAGAGCCAAGAAAAGGGATTTCAGATCGCTATGGATTGCGCGCATCAATGCGGGAGTCCGTCAGCATGGTCTGTCCTATTCAGAGTTTATTCATAAGCTTGACGAAAAGGGAATTGAGATTAACCGGAAGGTGCTGGCCGATCTGGCCATGAATCAGCCTGAGGCTTTCGAGGCTGTGGTTAATTCGGTGAAATAAAAACCATACGATACCAAAAAAGGGAGGTCATAAGCTTCCCTTTTTTATTTCCTGCCTGCACCATGCCCCGGCGGGGTGTTGAAAACCCCTTCAGGGTGTAGTGGACTCGGGTAATAAATTTGCATTAACTTTGCCGGGAACCCTTAAATCTGAACCCCTATGAAAATTGCAATATTAGGCTATGGTAAAATGGGCAGGGAAGTCGAAAGAACTGCACGGGAAAGAAATCATGAGATAAGCCTTATCATTGACATTTCCAACACCCCTGATCTTACAGAGAAAAACCTTTCTGCTGTGGACGTAGCCATAGATTTTTCAACCCCGGACAGTGCCTACCAGAATATTCTCACCTGCTTTCAGACCAATACTCCCATTGTCTGTGGTACAACAGGATGGCTCGATAAATTTGATAAGGTAAAGAATATGTGCAAAGAAAAAGGACATGCCTTTTTTTACGCATCTAATTTCAGCCTGGGTGTCAATATATTTTTTAACCTGAACAAGTACCTTGCCCGCATCATGAACAATTTTAATGAATATGATTGCTCGGTGGAAGAGATCCATCACATCCATAAATTAGATGCGCCAAGCGGTACAGCCATCACCCTGTCACGGGACCTGATCGACCTGATCGATCGAAAGTCGCGTTGGGAACTGAATCAGGCTTCTGATAATGAATCCATTAAAATTACAGCAATCCGCGAAGATGAAGTGCCGGGTACCCATATTATTGCCTATGATTCTGCTGTCGATTCCATTGAGATCAAGCACGTGTCGAAAAACCGGAAGGGGCTTGCGCTGGGGGCAGTATTGGCTGCCGAGTTTCTGTGCGGAAAGAAAGGATATTATACCATGAGTGACCTGCTGGGTTTTTAACAATATATACTTCTTAAGTTGGCGCGGCGCATCAGCGGAAAAAGCATTGGTTACTTCCTGTTAAGTTCAGCAGGTTACACGTTGTTTGTACATTGGTGCGGCAATTATTGGCTGCTGTTTGGGAATCTGGTGCTGGCTGACTTGTTTTTTTTCAGGTTGATCCCCTGGACCTCCTGGAAAAGAAATAAAATTACCGGCAGGCGAAAACTGATCCCCGAATTACTCGAAACGTTTATCATTGCTGTGGCTGTGGCTCTTCTGCTGCGACTTTTTGTGATGGAAGCCTATATGATACCAACCTCTTCCATGGAGAAAACCATTAATGTGGGCGACTACATCTTTGTGAACAAATTGAGATATGGCCCCCGGATGCCCATGACACTTTTTTCCGTGCCCTTTATGCACAATACGCTCCCATTTTCTTCCAGGCCTTCCTATAAAACATGGATTGAGCTTCGGTATAATAGATTGAAAGGCTATTCCAGGATCCGGAATTTCGATGTGGTGGTTTTTAATTTTCCCGAAGGAGATACGGTGCTGCCCGATTATGCTGACAAGAATGAAACCTATTATACCCTTATTCGGAAAATTGGCAGGGATTCATTGCTAAAACAACACAGGATAATCATAAGACCGGTTGATAAAAAAGAGAATTATATCAAGCGATGTATGGGAGTACCCGGTGATACCCTGAGGATACTCCATGGGAAGGCCTATATAAACCGGTTTAAGGAACAGGAACCTGAAAAAGTGCAATACAATTATTTTCTGTTGTCATCATCCGGAAATATAGGGAATCAGCTGCTTGATTCGCTTGATATCTCACGGTATGACGTAAATTATAATGAATATAACGGCATCTACGAAATTCCCCTCACCGGGAAAAGCTATGCAGCTATGCAGCAATCGGGACTGATAAAGGGTATCCGAAGGCATGAAAGCGTCGATCCGGCCTTTACCCATCAACAGGTATTCCCCTTTGACAAAAACTACCTCTGGACCGAAGATAATCTTGGGCCTTTGATAGTGCCAAGAAAGAATCTTACCCTTCCAATAAATACTGGAAACATTTCGTTATACAGCAGGATTATTGCTGTTTATGAAAGAAATGATCTCAGGATCGAAGGTGAGGAACTGTATATCAATGGTGAAAAATCAGATCAATATACTTTTCAGATGGACTATTATTTTATGATGGGCGATAACAGGCATAACAGCAATGACTCCAGGTTCTGGGGATTTGTACCGGAGGATCATATCATCGGGAAGGCCTGGATCGTATGGATGTCTCTCGATAAGGACCAATCGGGCATGAAAAAGATAAGATGGAACAGAATGTTTAAAATCATCAAATAAATACTATTTTTAACGACCAAAATTGCAGCGATATGAAAGTTCCCCGAAAAGACCTTATTTCATTTATCATTGTTGGTGTGCTATATATTCTATGGGTTATCTGGTTAGGGAACTACTGGTTCCTGCCAGGTTTGCTCATAGTATTTGACCTCTATATTACAAAAAAAGTTAACTGGAGTTTCTGGAAGAAAAGAGACGGGCAGAACAGCAAGCTGGTAGAATGGATCGATGCGTTGATATTTGCTGTTATTGCCGTTACCATCATCAATATTTTCCTGTTCCAGAACTATAAGATACCTACCGGTTCGATGGAAAAATCCCTGCTGGTGGGGGATCATCTTTATGTGAGCAAGGTGGCCTATGGCCCCAGAATCCCCAACACTCCCATTGCCTTCCCCTTTACACAGCATACCATGCCGCTGACCAAACAGACAAAGTCATTTGTGGAATGGATAAAGTTACCTTACAAGCGACTGGCTGGTTTTGGAAAGATCAAACGCGATGATCCCGTGGTTTTTAATTTTCCTGCCGGTGATACCGTAGTGGTCCAGCATCAGAACGTTAGTTACTACCAGTTGGTTCGCGATGCAGCCATGGATTTAAAAAGACAGGACCGGATGGCAGGAAGGCCTGAAAAAAAGGAATCGGCATATTATGCCCTGGGAAGAGATGAGATCTGGAGGCAGTTTGATATTGTGATCAGGCCGGTGGACAAGCGTGACAACTATATCAAGCGGTGTGTAGCCATTCCGGGTGATACCCTGCAGATCATCAGGGGAAAAGTGTACACCAATGGGAAACCCCAAAAGGAGATACCCGGTATCCAGTATGAATATTATATTTTGGTGGAAGGGCAATCCATCAGCTCGCGGGTTTTAAACCGTATGGATATTTATGAAACCAGCATCATCCCAGGTACTCCTCATATCAGTGCCAGGCTCACGGCAGAAAATGTGGAAAAACTGAAAGCTTTCAAAAACGTTAAGGAAGTGCGTCGCTATTATGATGATATCTATGATTATTCAAGAAGTTACAATTATTTTCCGAGCGATTCAAATTATAAGTGGACCCTGGATCAGTTTGGCCCCTTGTATATACCGGCGAAAGGCGCTACCCTCCGGTTGACAACAGCCAACCTGCCGTTGTATGAGAGGATCATTGGCTATTACGAAAAGAACGAACTGCAGGTCAGGGATGGCAAGATTTACATTAACGGTACTGAAACGGACAAGTACACTTTCAACATGGATTACTACTGGATGATGGGGGATAACCGGCACAGCAGTCTCGATTCAAGGTTCTGGGGTTTTGTTCCCGAAGATCATATCATTGGCAGGCCGAGGTTTGTCTGGCTTTCACTGGACAGCAACAAGCCTTTCCCCAAGAAGATACGGTGGAAGAGGATGTTGATGAATATTAAGTAGTTAGTAATTAGAAGTTAGTAGAAGAATGAAAAGGTAGGATAGCATAACCTGCCTGCCGGCAGGCTGCATGACTGCTCTCTTTCAAACAGACGACCACAAGGGGCAACCCGAGGTAGCCCCTACATGTCCCTTCTCGTCCCTTGTCCCTATTTTAATGTCCCCCTCCGCCCGGATGTTTGAGTTTATCTCCTGTTCCCTGGATCACCATCCGGTACCAATCTTCATTGTATCCGGGCTGACTGACGTGCGGATTTCTTTGTCCCGGGACTGTGGTTTTAATATTTCCGTCCATATATTGGGTAAACAAATGGGCGTACAGATCCTTCCAGGTATCGAAAGTATTGGCTCCCGCCCTACATGAGAAATCGGTCAGCAAGGCCAGGGCTTTTTTGGGTTTTTTCTTATACAGAGCCAGTGCTGCTGCATCTGTCGTTTTAACGCCTTCCCCATAGTTGTTTTCAAGCGCCTGTTGTTTTGCCTGAATTTCAGGTATCATATAGCTATATTTAGTATAAGCAAAATTGGAAACCTGATTGAAAATCCAGAAGGCTGAATGATCACTGAAAACCATCATGGAACCGTTGCCAACGGCATAGTTTTCAGGTACCCTGGTTATACCGCAATACATGGGTGTATATACCGTGCTGTAGGTATCGTCCACGCCAAACCACAGGATTCCGCCAATGGGATCGGGCAGCCATGAACGCGACTGGGCAATAAATGAAAATCCGGTCTGTTGTGTTGAAATTGCCCTTTCATTGAGATAGCCTACGCCATCCACTTCCCAGGTCATGGGCCTCCACCTGACGATGCATTGATAAGGCCCTGCACCGATATCCCTGGTCATGTCAAGGCTTGTTCCCTGGAAATAGTCGCGCATCATTCCCATAACATCCTTAACGGTTATCTTATGGTTTGCCTTCACCCATAAGGGCATTCTGTTATGCAAATTATGGCCGGTGGCATAATCTTCATATTGATCCATGCCATCAGCTACCTTCCGGAAGCCTGACCATACACGGGACTCGCAAAATCTGGCTCCGTCGAAGTTGACCGGTGCATAGGCGTCACTAAAGCTGAAGTCTTCGTCTTTCCCGGTAAAATATCCCTTTTCGCGTGCAAAGGAAACAACATCAGCGGCATAGATGCAATTCTCAGGATCGTTCTTGGGAAAAGTTGTTATTCTGGCCTGATTGGCATGTCCGCTTACATAACCGTCAGGTACTCTTAAGGCAACCCAGACAGCACCTTTTCTGCCGGCTCCCTTGCTTATCATTTCCATGATCCAAACTTCGTCAGGATCAGAAATTGAAAACGATTCACCACTGCTGTAATACCCGTGCACTGCCATAAGGTCCCCGATAATGGTGATGGCTTCGCGGGCTGTTTTTGAACGCTGAAGCGCAATGTACATTAAGCTTCCATAATCCATGACCGCTGTTGTATCCTGCAGTTCCGGCCTGCCTCCGTATGTGGTTTCACCGATGGCAACCTGATGTTCATTCATGTTGCCCACTACTGAATAGGTATGACTGACCTGCGGGATCTTTCCCAGGTATTTCCCGGTATCCCATTCGTAAACATCGAGCATAGTTCCTGCAGGATAGTCGCGTGCAGGTGTGAAATACAACTCGCCATACAGCACATGCGAATCAGCTGCATAAGTGATCATGGTTGAACCGTCTGCAGAGGCCCCCTTCGAAATCAAAAAATTAGTGCAGGGAAAAGCACTGTTTATTGAAAAAACACTGCATGCAATAAGTGTGGCAAGATTTTTATTTGTCATAATTATAGAAATTTGTTTGAATGTAAAAATAATATTTTCTCTTGTTATTTAAAGGAGAAGGTATGAGGATGTTTATAAGTGTATTTTGTACGTTTTTTGATAATATTTATGTTTTTATTAGCGATACCCCGATTTTTCATTGGTTTGTTTATTAAAAACATGTTTTTATCAAATTAAACCATTGGCTCTTTCAATATTTGTTAATTTTACAGAAAAATGCAGCCATAATAAATTAACATTTTTTAATATTTATTGTTTATATTTTAGAAAATAAGGTAATAAATTTGTATCATCAATAGCATAATGGTTAGTTAGTTAGTTAGCATTGATTAGTAGGTTTAGTTAATAATTAGTTTGTTTTTTTGTAGTTAGGGTTAAGGTTGGGTGAGGATCTTCGGATCCTCACCTTTTTTAATGAGGCCCGGTTTTCAAGAGCAATAGCGAATTGAAAAACGATGGCCGAACCAAGCTCCGATAGCCATCGGAGCGGTCTGTCGATCCCGATTCATCGGGAGAGTCATTATCCCGATAGCGTCAGCGTATCGGGATTGTTTTTTAACCCGGGTGCTTTCTTTTGGTCGGGGCAGTTAAATATACAATGCCTGACGAAGAATCCTGCCTCGCCCCGGTAACACTAGCCAGACAATTAATCTGGTTATTGATTCTCAGTACACCCAGCAATGCAAAGATCAGGGCTTCCTTGTATTGAATAATAGGGTCATCCGCTATCACCAGGCTGCAATCCGTGTTCTCTTTTATCTGGTCAAGCAGGAAGGTGTTATATGAACCCCCTCCGGTCACCAGTACCTTTTTTGTGGAATTTCCAACAATGTGGGCGGCAATTTGTATGGCAATATGCTGATAAACGGTTCTTAGGAGATCAGGCATGGCATAATCAGCATGGTTCACCAGGGGCAAAACCTGTTGCTCCAGCCATTCCCGACCCAGGGATTTAGGGGGTGCGACCGTATAGTAAGGCAGGGAATCAAGAGCCGTAAGAACAGGATTGATCACTTTCCCTGAGCGTCCGGTATTCCCATCCTTGTCAAAGGGTAGTCCGAGTTTTAGCGAAAGGTGATTGATAAGAATATTTACCGGGCAGATATCAAAGGCTATGCGACGGGACTCCTTCCGGTAAGAAATATTGGCAAATCCACCCAGGTTAAGGCAATAATCAAAGCTGCCAAACAGCATCTCATCCCCAATGGGAACCAGCGGAGCACCCTGTCCTCCCAGGGCAATGTCAAGCGATCTGAAATCAGCAACGGTTGTTATGCCACAGGTCGCAGCCAGAACGGCACCATCACCCAGCTGAAAAGTCAACCCCTGCGAAGGAGTGTGAAAAATTGTATGGCCATGCGATGCCACAAGATCCGGAAGGGTGTCTCCCCCGGGCAGGAAGGCTTTGATCTGCCCTCCGATATACCTTCCGTATTCCTTGTGCAGCAATAAAAACGATAGGGCATCCAGGGACGAGGCTCCGGCAAGCCTTTTAAACCATTCATCCGTGTATGGCACTGTCAGGGCTTTTTCAATGGTATATGTCCAGTGTTTTCCCGACTTCGAAAACCGGCAAAGTGCCAGATCCAGGCCGTCCAGACTTGTTCCTGACATAATACCCAGGGCCAGCCAGTTTTTCATTGATCCAGGTTTTATTCTTTATGGTTAATAATAAAAGCGCCCTTTAAATTTACGGATATTATCCTTTTTATCGGTGATTACGAGTTCAAGCGAGTGCTCCTGATTTTGCGCCAGCCTGGAAGCATCAAGCCGGTAAAATAAAAGGTCATTCTTGGCATCATATTCGAACAAAGCCCAGTTGCCATCGATGTATCCGTTATACGTGCTGATCCCGGACAGATTATCGCTGATCTGAAATGAAATCACCTGGTTTTGGGCATACCTGTTTTTGCTCACAAAAGAGACCGGCCTGATTTCAGGTGGGATGCTGTCGACAGCAACGGCAAAACGTCCGAAAGTTCCCGTGCGCGTTGTAACAAATCCTTTTGCATAGGTGCCTCCCTGGCCGGATATTTTGTTTTGCCTGTCAATCATCACAAGCATTGCTTTGGATGTCAGGGACAAGGGCATATTAACAGGTTTTACGGATATTATGTAGGAACCCCTTACCGGTGTACCTTCATCATGAATACAGTGCAGGTCAGAAAATAGTGTGTCAGCGGCTTTTTCTGTCTTATACTGAAAATCGATGTTCGTAAACAACGCGTCCCTGGGTATTGCGATCCTGACATCATGAGTTTCGTAAACGTTCAAGCTGTCGTAATAAAAAGCAGCAACCCGTTTTAAATCGGGCTTTACACGAAGTGTGTCGTCATGAAAGTAACCCACCACCATAAAATGCAGGGTGGTCTGGTTGCCCGCAACGTCCTTTACCTTTATGACAACCTGGTGGACCAGTGAATCAGTAAATTCACATATTCCCCGGTTAACAACACTGGAATAAATGCCCAGCTTGTTGTTGGGATCAAGCCAGAGTTTCTGAATTTTCCGTCCGCTGTTGACTTTTTCAGCGTAGTCAATATGGCTGTTCACATAAGAGCTTTTATGAAACGGTATCCGGTCAAGTTCGAACGAACTGACGGATTTGTCATCAACCATCAGTGAAACCGATAAAGGACTGCATGCATTTTCCCTGCCATCAAGATAATCATAGGTCTCAATACCAAATCCGATCTTCCCCCAAACGCGTATGGGCTCAGCAATCACTATCCTTTCACTGTTGTTTTTCAGGGGAATAATAATCCTTGATGCCGAATCAGCTACCCGTGCCTGATACGAAAGAGGATAAATCCCCAGACAATTGATCCGCGGCCTCCGGTTGTCAGCAACAGGGAAACCGAACTTGAGCACATTCAGGGGGATCTCTCCGCGGCTGTCCCGGATCTCAAAATGCAGATGCGCACCGAATGAGTAACCGGTATTTCCCGATAAGGCGATATGCTGACCTTGCTGAACCGGGAACTTACCTGCTTCCGGGTATAGATCAACAACATATCTCCGCTTTTGATACTGCTGATCCTTAACATATTTTTCAACTTCCGGCGAAAAAGCATTCAGATGTCCATAAACGCTGGTATATCCTTCAGGGTGAGCAATATAAAGAGCTTTTCCATATCCGTTCAGCGTCACGCTGATGCGGGAAATATAACCTTCCTTTACAGCATAGACTTTATTATCCGGGTCAACCAGCATGTCAACCCCTGCGTGAAAGTGGGCGGATCTGATCTCACCATAATTGCTCGTCAGCAATATCGGGATATCAATCGGAGGGGAAAAAGCTTTTACCTTGCCTGCCTGCTGGCCAGATGAAGGAAGGGATGAAAGAGCCAGAAACAAGCAGATCCATCCTGTGAAGTGTGTAAAATCACTTTTCATAGCGGATTTCTGAGGTTGGGTATGTACAAGGGTAAAACTATAAACTTCTTTCTTTTTTATATCGATTTGAACCAACAAATTATTAAATTTGTTTTAATAATAGAAAATACACACTATCTTTACAACCAATGGACAGCACTAAGGAAGATCTGATATTGACACTTAAGAATAAAATAAAAACCATAATTGACTTATACGAAAACCAAAAAAATATTAGCAAAGAATTAGAAAATAATAACCGTGAATTAAAAGAAAAGCTGATTCTGTTGGAGAATAAAGTAGGTGATGTTGAAGAAAAATACGAAAATCTAAAGCTGGCAAGGGCACTTATTACTCCCGATGAAGAGGGAACCCATGAAGCCAAGATTAAAGTAAACAGAATTGTGCGGGAAATTGATAAATGTATTGCTCTTTTAAACCGATAGTATTGTAGTAAATAATGGATGAAAAGTTATCAATTAAGGTAAATATTGCTGACCGCTATTATCCATTAAAGATAGAGAGAAAAGACGAGGAAAAGATCAGAAAAGCAGCCAAGCTGATAAATGAAAAGGTTATTCAATACAAACAGCGGTATCTTGATAAGGATACCCAGGATTTTCTGGCCATGGCTGCTCTTCAATTTGTTTCCAAGGTTCTTGAGCTTGAGGAGAGGTTTGACACAGGTCCCATTGAACAACAAGTAAAAGAACTGGACCGGGAACTGGAAGAATATTTAAAAGGAGAGTAATATACGTTCTTTAAAATATAGAAAGCATAGCCCGCATAATTTCTTCTTGATGCTGTGAAACTCAACACTATTTAAATTGGAGTTTTGCTCAGTTCAACTCGAGTAGGCCATAATCCCGGCCCCGCTGGGAATTCCGACTTGTCGGAACGATGGAAACTCAACCTGAATTGGCGACTCCACCCGTGTCAAAATGGGGTTTTTTCAACATTTGGAGAAGTTTATGCGGGTTTTTTTTTAAATACAATTAATCTATATGGAAACAATCATACTAGCTCAGTTATTCACCCTACCTGTTTTGCTGGCAGGTTTGGCAGCCTTCCTGGTGGGAGGAGCGCTTTCGTATTTCTTTTGGAATATGGCCCTGGGGAAGAAAAAGGAAAAAATAATCAGGGAGGCGGAATCAGAATCTGAGGTGATCAAGAAAGACAAGATTCTTCAGGCCAAGGAAAAATTTCTTCAGCTTAAATCAGAGCACGAAAAGTATATAAACGAGAAGAACAGCAAGATTGGCTTTACAGAGTCAAAATTAAGACAAAAAGAATCCATGCTGTCCCAGAAATGGGAAGAAACACAAAGGGCAAAAAATGAGGTGGAAACCATCCGGGAAAATCTGAATTCACAGCTGTCACTGGTGGAAAAGAAAAAAGAGGAGATTGAACGGTTGCATAAGCAGGAAGTGGAGCAACTTGAAGCCATTTCCAGCCTGTCCGCTGACGAGGCAAAAAATCAATTGGTTGAATCCCTCAAAGAGGAAGCCAAGAGCCATGCCATATCCTATGTAAATGAGATCATGGATGAAGCCAAAATGACCGCAACCCGTGAGGCAAAAAAGATTGTCGTTGAGACGATTCAGCGTGTGGCTTCGGAAACGGCCATTGAGAATTCAGTTACGGTATTCAATATTGAAAGCGATGAAATAAAGGGGCGGATTATCGGCCGGGAGGGAAGAAATATCCGTGCCCTGGAAGCAGCTACCGGAGTCGAAATTGTGGTAGATGATACGCCTGAAGCTATTATTTTATCTGCCTTTGACCCGGTGCGTCGTGAGATCGCCCGCCTGGCACTCCATCAACTCGTTACTGATGGCCGTATTCACCCGGCCCGTATTGAGGAAGTTGTGGAAAAAGTCAGAAAACAGGTAGAAGAAGAAATTGTTGAGATTGGGAAAAGAACTACCATTGACCTCGGCGTACATGGAATGCATCCTGAATTGGTGCGGCTTGTCGGGAAGATGAAGTACCGTTCTTCATACGGACAGAATCTTTTGCAGCATT
Organism: uncultured Bacteroidales bacterium; assembly: GCA_964456825.1. Taxonomy (GTDB): domain Bacteria; phylum Bacteroidota; class Bacteroidia; order Bacteroidales; family UBA10428; genus UBA5072. The sequence goes on along the minus strand of CAYWCR010000027.1, from coordinate 34,518 downwards.
CACGTGAGGTTGCCAACCTGTGTGCCATAATGGCATCAGAACTGGGACTTAACCCCAAAATAGCCAAACGTGCCGGACTCCTCCATGATATCGGAAAAGTACCCGATGATGAGCCCGAACTGCCCCATGCTGTCTTTGGCATGAAACTGGCTGAAAAATACAAGGAAAAACCTGAAATCTCAAATGCCATCGGTTCCCATCATGATGAAACCGAGATGACCAGTCTCTTTGCCCCTATTGTTCAGGTATGTGACGCCATTTCGGGAGCCAGGCCCGGCGCCCGCCGCGAAGTCGTTGAATCATATATCAAAAGACTAAAAGACCTGGAAGCGTTGGCCCTGTCTTACCCCGGCGTTACGAAAACATATGCCATACAGGCCGGCAGGGAACTCAGGGTTATCGTCGGGAGTGATAAGGTTACCGATAAGGAAGCGGATGGACTGGCATTCGAAATTGCCAAGAAAATACAGGATGAGATGACGTATCCCGGTCAGGTGAAAATTACGGTGATCCGTGAGACCCGGGCTGTGAGCTATGCCAAGTAGAGACAAGGAAGTGACGAGTGACGAGTGATCAGTGATCAGTGACAAGCAGGGACAAGGCCCTATATTATTCAGATACCACTGCCAGCAATTCCTTCAGCCCGGCGATCTTTTCCGGAGCTCCCAGTTTTTCATAAGACAGGATTAGATTGTTGATGAGCCTGATAATAATATCCCGGTTCGAACATGGCACATAAAAGTTCTTTTGCGGCTTTAACTGCTGTTGGGTTATAAAATAATCAATTTCCCTTTTGCCCAGTACGGCCCCTTTATTGTAAGGATTAATATAAAAGAGAATATCATCTTCTTCATTTTCAGCATCATGCAGTCTGAATTCATTCTTGTAGGCAAGGATAAAGTTCTTGGGCAGGTTAACGCCGTATACCGGCAATCCCAGCTTATAGGCTACTGAGAGGTATATGATAGCCAGGGATATGGGATTCCCTTTCCTGGTCTCTATCACCTTGTTAAGATAACAGTTTTGAGGCGCATAAAAATCCGAAGCGTTGCGGGTGAAATGATGCAGATCGAAAATGATATAATTCAGGATCCGTATCTTTTCCAACGCCGTTAGATTGTTGTTTATTTCCAGCCAGATATCCTTGCGGATAGTCTCAATCTCATGATTGATTTTATCAAAACTTATATCAGGGTATTGAAACTGTGCCAGGAAAAAGGCTCCTTCAAGTATATATTCAGCACCCGTATTGATCCAGCGGATCAGATTCTCACGCGCAGTGGTGAACTGTATCTGCTGAATGATATTTTCAAGCTTCTCCTGTAATCTTTCATCCAGGGTATTTTCCCATGCCTTTTCAAGCTCCGGTACCGCTTCAATACCCCGTTTCAGCAAGGTATCCGAAATCATGTTCACGACTTCCCTGTCAGGGTCATCCAGCAATGCAATTATCGCTTTAAGTTCCTTCGGATCCATATTTTGACAGGAAGAAATTGTTCTTCTGTTGCTGTAAAGTTAATAATTCTGAAATGCATTCCGATATTCTCCCTCTTTTTTGTTGTCTTCCCATGAGATCGGCAAGGGGCTGCTAAGTCCAATATTAACAGCAATATAAGAGCCAGATTGCAGGCTAAAAAAGCAAGTCTTTTTATTAACAACTGGTTATAAAAACGTTTGATTATACTCTTTTAAATAAGGAAAGTTTTATACTTTTGAAAAAAACATGCAAAATGATACAGCGCGCTCAATCCATTTACCTCCTGCTGGTGGTAATATTGATGTCATTTTTGATATTTAAGCCTTTTGCTGAAGTGGCTTTGCAGGATGGTCAGGTAGCGGTTTTTTACGCTTATGCGGTAAAGAAATACATTACCAAAGAACATTCGGAAATGATTATACGGACCCTGCCGGTCATCATCATGGTTTGTCTGATCGGGCTGATCAGTTTCATGAATATTTTTCAGTTCAACCGGAGGATCATCCAGATGCGTGTTTGTGTTTTGAATATGTTGCTCATGGCAGGTCTTATGATACTGATGTTCTATTATTACTATATGGTTAAAAGTACCCTCCCGGTCGAAAGTCACGCGCTTAAGCTGCCGGTGATTTTCCCGGTGATTGGTATAGTTTTAACCTTGCTGGCCTACCGGAAAATACATGAAGATGAAATGCTGGTCCGGTCTTATGATCGTCTGCGCTGATCTTCAGATCACCTGCATATTATCCTGATCGGTGATTTTTTCGCAATAAAGGCATTTAAGCTTAACTTCATTTTTTGATACCACCTTAAATTTTGTGATGATTTTTTCGCTGTTGGTAATGCATTTCGGATTCATGCATTTAACAATGCCAACAATATCATCAGGGATTTCGACCACTCTTTTTTCAACCACATTGTAGTTTTTTATTATGTTAAGCTTGGCTTGTGGCGCGACCAGGGCAATTTTGTTGACATCCTTGTCCGGGAAAAAGATGTCTGATAGTTTGACGATGGCTTTTTTTCCTATCTTTTTACTGTCCAGGTTAGTGCCTAGCGTCATCTGTATGTCAAGCTTTTCGAGCCCCAGAATGGCAATGACTTTAAAAAAGGCCTTGGGGGGGATGTGGTCGATGACGGTGCCATTCTCTATTGCACTGACTTCGAGCATTTTGTCTTTCATATCGTTTAATATTATTGATGTTTCAATGGTTAATTTAAACCCAGTATTGAGCTGATGATGGCCTGCCGGATATATACGCCGTTTAATGCCTGGGTAAAATAATAGGCTTTGGGATTAATATCCACATCCTGGTCTATTTCGTTAACACGTGGCAACGGGTGAAGCACCCTGAGATTCTCCTTTGTATTGTTCAGCATTTTATTCTTCAGTACGTATGCGTTCTTCGTCCTTTCGTATTCAATGGGATCAGAGAACCGCTCTTTTTGAACGCGCGTCATATAAATAATATCAGCTTCCGTGATGATGTCTGTAAAATCTTTATGTTCATAATATTTTATTCCCAGGGTACGCAGGAATATTTTATATTCTTCAGGCATTTTTAATTCATCGGGCGATATAAAATGAAAGGTAGGGTTGAACTGTGACATGGCCATCAATAATGAATGCACGGTACGGCCATACTTAAGGTCGCCCACCATGAAAATGGTCAGGTTGTCAAGCTTGCCCTGTGTTTTTTTTATGGAATACAGATCGAGCAATGTTTGTGTCGGATGCTGATTGGCACCATCACCGGCATTGATGATGGGTACGCTGGAAATCTCGCTGGCAAAACGCGCGCTCCCTTCCAGAGGGTGCCGCATGACGATAAGATCACAGTAATTGCAGACTATTTTGATGGTGTCATAAAGTGTTTCGCCCTTGGTAACACTCGATGAACTGGCATCAGTGAATCCTATCACCCTTCCACCCATTTTGTTTACGGCGCTCTCGAAACTGAGTCGTGTTCGTGTTGAAGGTTCAAAGAAAAGAGTTGCCACAACTTTGCCGGTAAGCAAATCCTGCACCGGTTTACGCTCATAATCTTCCGCCAGTTCAAGGATTCTCAGGTAATCACTTTTACTGAAATCGGTAATGGAGACCAGACTTTTGTTTTTCATTCGTTTATGGTTTTGCAGATTCTTTTTGCCCGGTTGTATCTTTTTACTGAAACGGATTTAGCTGGCCTGCGGGATCTTCACTGATCTCAGTACAAACCACCTTTTCTAGTAAAACCAGTTTCCCCCTGAACTTTTCCAGGATGCTTTTCGGAATGCTGACCGTAAGATTACAGCTGTTGTCATAAGAAGGATTGGTATAAGCGACACCTTCTTCTTTAATGACTTTCATGACACCGTTCAGCAATGCATAGGGAAAAGAGAGGTTGCAGGTAATGCCGATTGTTTTTTCAATAATGACAGCTTCGTCCAGCATGCTTGCAGCTGCTGTCCGGTATGCATTAATAAGACCACTTGTCCCCAGCAGCGTTCCGCCAAAATACCGGACCACAACGATCAGGATATTGGTGAGCCCGTGAGAGAGGATTTGTCCGTATATCGGTTTGCCGGCTGTACCGGAAGGTTCACCGTCATCGTTTGTACGGTATTGATAAGGACCTGGCCCGATCCGATAAGCATAACAATGATGACGTGCATCATGATATTCTTTCCGGAGTGATATAATGATGGATTTAATAGTTGTTTCATCCGTAACAGGAAAACCAAATGCGAGGAATCTGCTTCCCTTTTCCTTGTATTGCCCTGCTGCCCTTTCTGCAATCGTTTTGTATGCGTTTTCCACAGGTTAAACAGAGGTTATCGGATAAAAAAAAAGGTTCATTGCTGAACCTGATTTTTAAAACTTTAATTTCTTTTCAATTTCTTCAATCTGATTCTTAAACTGCTTGTCGGTTTCCATCAGATTGTTGACGGTTTTGCAGGCATGCAATACCGTGGCATGATCTTTTCCCCCGATCTGAAGTCCAATGGTTGCCAGGGACGATTTGGTGAGATTCTTGGAAAAAAACATAGCCACCTGTCTTGCCTGTACGATCTCCCTTTTACGGGTTTTTGACTGCAGGGAATCTGCCGGGACATCAAAGTAATTGCAGACCACTTTCTGGATATAATCAATAGACACCTCGCGCTTCGTATTCTTGATCAGCTTGTCAATCATTTCTTTGGCCAGGCTGAGCGTGATCTCCTTTTTATTCAGCGTACTTTGCGCCAGCAATGAGATAAGCGCTCCTTCGAGTTCCCTGACGTTATCCGTAATATGGGTAGCAATATATTCAATCACTTCAGGAGGCAACACAATACCATCTTTGTAGATCTTCTGCTCCAGAATAGCTACCCGCGTTTCAAAATCGGGCACCTGCAGATCGGCTGAAAGGCCCCATTTAAAACGGCTTAACAACCGTTGTTCAAGGCCCTGTAATTCAACCGGAGGCTTATCGGATGATAATATAAGTTGTTTCCCCGACTGGTGCAAATGATTGAAAATATGAAAAAATATGTCCTGTGTTTTTTCTTTGCCTGCAAATTCATGCACATCGTCAATCACAAGTACATCAATCATCTGATAAAAATGCAGGAAGTCATTTTTGGTATTGTTGCGAATGGCTTCTACAAACTGAGTCTGAAAACGGTTAGCCGGAACATAAAGCACCGTTTTGTCGGGATATTTTTCTTTGATCTCGATTCCGATTGCCTGCGCCAGATGAGTTTTTCCGAGGCCTGATTCACCGTAGATCAACAGGGGATTAAAGGCAGTGCCTCCGGGATTATTGGCAACGGCATATCCTGCAGAACGGGCTAAACGATTGCATTCACCTTCCACAAAATTATCAAAAGAATATTCCGGATTCAGACGGGGATCAATATTCATTTTTTTGATACCCGGAATGATGAAGGGATTTTTAATGGTGTTTTCCTCAATGTTGAGAGGGACAGTGACAGGATTGTTTTTGATCTCAACCTGATTTTTTGCAGGCAATTTTACCGTGTATGGCCGGGTGTTGGAAAACCCGGGATTCTCCATGACAATACTGTATTCCAGCTTGGCATCATAACCCAGTTCTTTGCGGAGGGTCTTACTGATAATATCAATGTATTTCTCCTCAAGATATTCATAAAAAAACGGGCTCGGTACCTGGATGGTCAGTATTTTATTTTCTAATCTCAATGGTACAATTGGCTCAAACCAAGTCCTAAAACTTATAGACGGAACATTGTCTTTTATAACTTTAAGGCAATTATTCCATAATTCTTTGTGCATAAATCTATATCGTTTAGCTTTAGGTGAATAGAAATTTTTCTGACGAGTTGTATTCTATTAGCAAGATTGTGAAAAAAAACTAGAAAAAAAAATCATTTTTCTCTTGATTTATTTAAAATACATCTATCAATTTTTAATTCAACATGTTGAAATTTAAAAAAAAATATATATTTATAAATATCAGTATATCAATGTTATAAGAAGATTTTTATAGTAAGAAATTGTTATAGTGTTGTTTACTCAATTTTACTTGAATGAAAAATTAATGAAGAAATTTTTTTTATAGCATGATTTTGAATTTAATTTTTTTTTTTTTATAGAGAGCAAAAAAAATGGGTAAACAAGATGATTAAATTGAATATTCTCATTGATAATGCAGACATGTTTTCACCGGTATTCATGCTGAGGAAAATAACAAAGTTGTCCAGCAATCGTCCATGATTAAGTATTGACCAACCCTTAACTTTTCAATCGAACCTGGATCCCGGATAAAAGTCTTTAAAATCTCCTGAGATCATCCATTTCAAATATCCATTCGGGAGTTTCCAGCTGATGCGCCGATAAGTCAACCCTGTACCAGGGACTGATGGCAGTTTCATCTAAATTCTTCAGGAAATGAATATCCTGTGCCGGCATATAACTTTGTGCCAGCATAAAAACCTTTTCTCCTGTAAGCGTATTGACAGCTGCATCAACCACAATAACAGCATGACCGGGACTTCCTCCCTGGATAAAAACATCTCCGGGCTGCAATTCATTCATCGCGACTTTTTTCAACTCCCTGACCAGCGACAGGGTACCGGCATAGGAATAAATAAATTCAAGATAATGCGTAAAGATTTCAATGGAATTGCCTGGTTTCCCTGACCTGACCCACCGGGTCTTGTTTCCGTCAACAGCTATCCTGTAACCTTCCATCCATTTGCTGTAATTAACCTGGAACCCGTTGGTAAGATTAAAGTGGATAGCATCAAATTGTCCTGTATAATAAAGGTACTCTGCCCGCAGTCGAATCACCGCATCAGCACATTGCTGCAGGTTCTTATTGCCGGGATCGCGGTCAATCACCGCTACATGCACCTGCCTTGCCTTGGTGTCCCCGTTATATATTTTAACAGGCGAACCATGTGTTTTTAAGGGCAGATTACGAAGGTACTCCTGAAAAGAGCTATCCGGATAATTTATCCTTTCAAAATACTGAGGTGCCGCAAACCTGGTTTTTACCAGCGAACCTTCAGGTAAGAATAGCTCGGCTTCCTGCCTGATGAGTATATGATCCGACGGCTTGCCGGAGGGCTTCTTTTCGGGGGAACCTGCACAACCTGCTGTTAAAATCAGCCATAACATTGCCGCCCTCGTGAAATGGCTGCAATTAAGGTTAGCGGATTGATGCATATCAGTAAAATTATCGGTCAGTAAAATGCCAAGACCTAATGCAGCAACTTGATCTTCATTAGTTTTTTGATCAGGTCCATTTCCTTTTCACCTTTTACCTCCACCTGAAATGACCGGCCTTCTTCATAGGGTTTTGCATGCAGTATGCGTTGCAGTATTTCATCCGGAAGTTCTGCCTCCAGGGCAGCGCTGAATGCTTTTTCCCCATAAACGAACAGGACGGTAAAAAACCTTTTATTGGGGAACAGATATAGAATGGTCCGGTCATTATGCTTTAACAGCAGTGTCCATCCTGATGATTTACCATAATTTTTCCAGGTTTCAGTCACCGGTGAAACGCGGTCATGAAAATATTGTATCAGATCAATCCACTGACTGTAACACTTGCCCAAAACATCCATGATCTCAGGTTTCGAGGGAGGATGTATTTTATCGTTAAACAGGCTGAGAGACATAGAGGAAATATTATAAAAGGTTGTAATAGTTGTAATAGTTGTAATCGTTGTAATGGTTGTAATGCCTGCCTGCCGGCGAAGCAGGGTTGTGGGGGTTGTGAGCGTCGTGGTTGTTGTGCGTTGTCATTTTTCGGGAGTAGGGTTGCAGTGAAAATGTCTTGTATATTTTAAATCGCACATGGTTAACCGGTTACCGTATTCCGGTCATCCTTCATATTGGTTCATCAAAGGTAAACCAATTATTGTCATAACAGAATATAGCTTGGTAAAAAAAATGCTGCCTTTTACCCCTTTCGTCGTATATATAGGCATGAACATAAATAAAAAGGAATTTATTGAAAACCTTGATTCGGTGCTGGAACTTTTCCGGCAGTTCAAGGAAAAGATCGGCAGCAACAATACGGCTGCTGATCAGGATCTTATTTATAATTTTGATGCAATAATCCGGAATTATCAGATTATCCGCGAAGAGATCCCCGATGAACTGATCACCAAATTTGGGATGCCTATCCAGGTGATGGCCCTGCATCTCGTTGAACAATTGCGCAATGAACTTGGTGAGCGACGGATCGCCAACCAGCAGCAACAAATGCAGAAAAGCATTGATGACCTTTTACTGAATCCCGATCTCTCCGAAACCGAGATGGATCAATTGCTGGATAAAAGAATTGCGATGATGAAAGGATAACAGGGCTGTGATGTTATTGGCAAGATAACCGTAAATCAGCAGAATGCTTATACTTCCACGCGGGAATGCTGATATAATGATTTATTTACATAATTAATATTTTCTACCGTAAAGAATGCATTCGGATTGTATTCATTTATGGTAGCAACAACTTCCTTCAGTTTTTTCCTGTTGATCACGATGTATAAAATACCCACCTCTCCCTGCATTCCCTTGGCGTTGACCGTAGTAACCCCATACCCTGCGTTGCGGAGGGCATTGGTGAGCTCATGTGCATCCTTTTTGGTGATCACCCTTACCATTTCATGACCGATAGCCAGCTTTTCATCCAGCAGCATGCCAACATAGTTCCCGGTGGCAAATCCGCCTGCATAGGCAACGTAGCAGAGCCAATTATCCAGATTTTGCATGATACGCGTGATCACAACGATCCAGATCAGAATTTCAAAAAATCCGATAACCGGGGCAATGATTTTATAACCCTTGGTCATAAAAATTATTCTTAATGTATCAAGGGATACGTCACATATCCTGGCAACAAAAATAAAAAGAGGCAGCACCAGCAGGTCAAAAACTGAAGAATCGAAAAAGCTCATGGGTGGCAAATTTATGATCATGAATGAACCTTAAAGTTAAAGGAATTATTTCAGTTAACCATCGTCATTAATATTGAAAGGTTAACGACCAACAGGAATTCGTGATTATTTGCATTCCATAAAGCAAGGTTTCCTGTAAATATCATAGGCTGATTATTGCGGTAGTAATAAAAATCTCCCTGTCTTATATCTTGATTCCTGATGCTTGAATCTCGGTACTTGAATCTCCCCGGATAGGCAAAAATACCTATTCATTTTTAGTAAAACATCCGATATCAATCCAGCAAACCGTTCGATAAATTTGAGCTATTAAATATGTTCCCATGATGCCCGATTATTATAAAATGCTGAAAGAGGACGTAAGGTTTGAAGAAGGATTGTCAGCCTGTATAAATTGCGGCACCTGTACTGCTATTTGTCCTGCGGCTGAATTTTTCAACTATGATCCGAGGATTATTGCAGAAACGGTTCAGACAGGCGATAACAATAAAATCTATGAATTACTTACCGGTGACACTATCTGGTATTGCGGAGAATGTATGTCATGCAAAACCAGGTGTCCGAGGGATAATACTCCCGGCCTGATCATCATGGCATTGCGTTACCTTTCAATCAAAACCGGACTCTTTACGGAATCGGAAAAAGGAAGGCAGCAACTGGTTATCAAACGGTCCATCGGCGAATGGATAGTCAAAACCGGATATTGTGTTTACCGTGAGGAGCTCACCATGGAGGATCACCCCGAACAGGGCCCCACCTGGGAATGGCAGAACAGCCACCTGCCTGATCTGCTGAAACGGCTCGGGATCGAATACAAGGCAAATGGCCCCGGTGTTATGAGAAAAATACCGGAAGAAGCCCTGGAAGAAATACGGGAGATATTCAGGGTAACGGGAGGAACGGATTTTTACGAACACATTGAGAGCTGCTCTGCTGCCAAGGCAAAAAAGATGGGACTTGAGTTTGATATACGACTCAATTGCGATTACATGCATGATATTTACCAGGCAAACGGGAGTCATCATACACGAAAAGTCTGAACTATGATCATTGAAGGAAAAAAGAGACTTTGGCAGGAATACCAGAAGGAAATTGCGGATGACAACTATTTTTTTGTGCGCAGTTGTATCCGGCAGAGCTTTTTCCCGGGAGCTGAAGTTATGTTTCTCAATATTATGAGAGATCAACTGGGAAAAGACGTATATGAAAATCCCGGACATACAACCTGTACGGGGATCGGATATCATACGGATGTCGTCCCGCTGGAGACAACCATGACAGTGGTGGCCAGGCAGTTTGCCCTGATGACGGAAGCCGGATATAAAAACTATGCGGTTTCCTGCATTACCTCCTTTGGATTGTATTCTGAAATTCTTGAGACATGGAAGCATTACCCTGAAATTGAAGCCAGGGTCAGGGAAAATCTGAAAAAAGCAACCGGCAGGGAATTCCGGATCCCTGAGAATGTGGCGCACGCCAGTGATATCATGTATAAATATCGCTTTGAGATCGCTGAAAAAGCTAAATACAAACTCATCAACCAAGATACGGGTGAACCGTTGAAAGTGGTTGAGCATATCGGCTGCCATTATGCCAAGATGTTCCCGCATAAAGGAGTAGGAGGAGCAGAATATCCTTACGTACTGGTTGGGCTCACGGAAGCGCTCGGAGGTGAAATTGTCGATTATCCTGAACGCAGGCATTGCTGTGGTTTCGGATTCAGACAATATATTGTCAAGATGAACCGTGGATACTCGCTTTCCTGTGCCAAAACCAAATTTGAATCCATGAAGCCTTACAAGCCTGATCTGATTCTCACCAATTGTCCGGGATGTCCTTATTTTCTTGACCGCTGGCAATATGTGATCGGTGAAATGGAAGGAATTACTTACGGTGCGAATGGCTATGGGATTCCCGTTTTTACCTATGAGGAGCTTGCCGCATTATGCCTTGGCTATGATCCCTGGGAAATTGGATTGCAGACTCACCAGGTTAGCTGCGAGCCTTTGTTGAGAAAAATTGGCGTGTCCTTTGACCTGAACCGGAAATACCTTGGAATAAACGGCAAGGAAATTGGCAGGCCTGCCAAACCAAGTATACTGATGGTGGAATGAAAAATAGCCATATTATTATAGAGATTAGCAAAAGATGAGGTAAAATCATGAAAAGTATCGCTATCATAGGGGGTGGAGTAGCCGGAATGGAGGCTGCAGCCAAGCTTTCAAGAATGGGTTTTTCGGTTACCATAATAGAGGAAAAAGATCAGCTGGGCGGCAAGCTCATGCAGTGGCATGCTCTTTTTCCGGCCCGGAGGCCTTCTGCAGAAGTGCTCTCCAATCTGAAAAAGCAGGTTAAACTGGGCATTAATACTATTTTAAATGCCCGCGTTGAGCGGATCGAGAAGAACGATGACGGATTTGCCATAGTACTGAATCATAACCGGATGATCACGGCTCATGCCATTCTGCTGGCCACAGGCTTTGATATATTTGACGCCAGTAAGAAAGAGGAATACGGGTATGGCATATACGACAATGTAATTACATCGGTTGATCTGGAAAAGGCTTTTAGTTCAGGCAAAGTTGTGACAGCCCAGGGAAAAACACCTAAAAGGATCGGGTTCATTCACTGCGTGGGATCGCGTGATGAAAAGGCCGGTAATCCGCATTGTTCAAAAGTGTGCTGCGTGACCGGCGTTAAACAGGCTATCGAATTGAAAGAAATGATCCCTGATAGTGAGATCTATATGTATTATATGGACCTTCGCATGTTCGGCCGTCATTTTGAAGAATTGTACAAAGAGGCCCAGGTAAAGCATCACATTCAGTTCATTCGCGGCCGTTTATCAGAAGCGTTCGAAAATCAGGATAATTCTGTACTGATAAAAATTGAGGACACATTGCTGGGCAAACCCCTTAAAATGAATCTTGACCTGATGGTATTGCTGGTTGGCATGCAGCCTTCCGGTGGAATTGCCGGCATCCTGCGCGATCTGGAAGTAGAAAAGGATGCAGACGGATTCGTGAAACAAACGGATAACCAATTGGCCCCCAGCAAAACAAATACCCCGGGTGTGTTTGCCATCGGAACCGTGACCGGACCAAAGACCATTGAGGAAACCATCAGCGAGGCAAGGGCTGTAACGCTTGAAATTGCCGATTACCTGCATAATAAGGTGGCGTCACGGATATTAATGAACGAGAACTATTCATTATGATCGAATTCGGATATTCCCTGCAATCAAACAGACAGATCGATTTTGATCTGAATGACAGAAGGATGTTGAAGTATGTCAGGAAGAATGAACCTTCCATCGACTGGTGTATGAGTTGCGGGACATGCGCTTCAGGCTGTACTGCAGGCGCAACTTCTGATTTCAGCCTTCGCCGGATGATACTGATGACCCGGAGAGGTGAAGAAGATGAATTAAAGACCAACATATTCCGGTGCAGATTCTGCGGGAAATGCATCAATGCATGCCCGAGGGGGGTTAATACCCGCAACGTGATCTATTGGATGCAACAAGCTGTAAAAAATATCAACGCGCTATGAAATTTGATTATTTTGTTCTGCCCTTTACACTGGGTCTTGTTTTTTTGTTTATTTATCTGGGCATTACCTATGCACGGTGGTTCATACAACTTGATAAACCTGACAGGAAAGCCATAGGAAAGGGATTTTTCAGCCTTAAGCTTTTTTCAGCCGTCAGGGAGATCATACTCGAAAGCCTGCTGCACCGCAAAATATTCAGGAAAAACCTTTTGCTGGGCTTTATGCACATGAGCCTGGCTTTTGGCTGGTTTTTACTCATCTTCATAGGGAATATCGAAGACCGTGTTTATGAGCCCCAAACGTTGAACCCACCCTATGTTCCTATTTTCTTTAGATTCTTTAATACTACGGTACATCCTTTTCCCTTCCATAATTTCTTTTCTGTTTTAATGGATCTGATTTTACTGCTGGTACTTGCAGGTGTTGTCCTGGCCTGGGGTAAAAGGATCCGGTCACGCGCCTACGGCATGAGACGAACCACTAAATTATCGCTGGGCGACAAGTTTGCCATGGTTTCATTGTGGTTTGTTTTCCCCCTGAGGTTGCTGGCTGAAAGCTTTACGCATGCCGTATACGGAGGCGGTGAATTTCTGACCGGCACGGTGGGTAATCTTCTGGGCTCTTTTCTGCCTGCTTCAGCCCTTTTTTATCCGGCCTGGTGGGCTTATTCACTATCCCTGGGAGTATTCTTTTTGGCGCTGCCGTTTTCACGGTATATGCATATCCCGACAGAAGTGGTCCTGATCCTTTCAAGGCATTTCGGACTGAAAGAAAAAAAGGAACATACACCCCTTACCGACGTCGAAGTGCATTCCTGTTCCCGCTGCGGAATCTGCATCGACACCTGCCAGCTTGCCTTTGCCGGTGGTATCAAGCATGTTCAGTCAGCTTATCAGCTGAGGGCAATAAGGTATCAGCACATTAATCCTGCTGAACATCTTAACTGCATGATGTGCGGACGTTGTGAGAATGTGTGCCCGGTGGGCATAAATATCAAAGATGTACGCCTGATCTCCCGTAATAAACTTAACGGTTACCCTATTGACAAAAATGAATTTGTCCGGCCCACCGTGAAACCGGTTAAAACAGATGTAATTTATTTCGGTGGGTGCATGACACACCAGACACCTGCCATAAAGAAATCGATGACAAAAATACTCAGGTCTGCCGGCGTGAATTACTGGTTTATGGATGAACAGGGCGGTATTTGTTGCGGCAGACCTTCCATCCTTACCGGCCATACCGAACAGGCAGAAGCCATTATGAACAGCAATGTTCAGATCATACGGCAAAGCGGTGCAAAGATAATGGTGACTTCCTGCCCGATTTGTTATAAAGTATTCAAACAGGATTATAACCTGGATATCGATGTGCTGCATCACAGCCAATATATTAACCAGCTTTTGGCTGACGGGAAACTCAATGTCAAAGCCATGGGATCCAATGCCGTTTATCACGATCCCTGTGAGCTCAGCCGCGACATAAGAGTATATGAAGAACCCAGGAACATCCTTGAAAAGATTGTCCGGCTGGTTCCTTCAACCTATGAGAAGGACAATTCACTTTGCTGCGGCGGAAGCCTGGCAAACCTTTCCATCTCCCTGGAGAAACGACTGGAGATAACCCAGGATGCGCTGGATAAACTGACCGTTCAAAAACCCGACCTGTTGATCACATCCTGCCCGCAGTGTAAGAAGACGTTTGAAAAGGCATCCGGAATTCCGGTCAGGGACCTCGCTGAAATTGTAGCTTCAGCCATGTCAGCCACAGATAAATCAGCCGAAAAATCCATCCGGCAAAAGAAACATTTACAGGCTTCTGAACTGTATTGATTAAGATATTTTCCTCTGATTTAGCGTTGATTATAATGAATACCTGACAGTTTTAAAACCTGTCAGGTGTTTTTATCATGATTATCGCGCAACCAAAATCATGATCAATCCATCTGTTTATATAGCCTGATCAACAGGATACCATTTTAATGCCTGAAAAATATAATACCATGAAAAAAGCAATGATCGCCTTAATGTTAACACTATTGCTGGTTAACTGTGAAGAAAACAAATATTATGAAGCAAATCCCGGCCTTTTCAACGATTCCACACATGGCTCTATCATAGGAAAAGTGCTGCAGCATTCCAGCCATGCTAAAGTTATTGTAAGTCAGGTATATCCTGTGGATTCTGCTGTTATTAAAGAAGCTGACGGATCATTTGAGATCAGCGGCTTACCCATAGGAAACTACGATGTATCCGTCAGAGCCGACAATTTCCGGATTTACAAGCTATGCAACGTAATGGTCCAGGGTGGGGGCAATACTTATATCGGTGAAATAGATCTGTCAACAATACCTGATCTGGTAACATCCCATTATCCCGAAGATCTGGCTGAGATTGTATATAACAACCGCTACTCAAGGCTCACCATATCCATAATTTTCACGCAACCTATGGACCGGGAGAGCGTGGAGAAAGCATTTTCCACCTATCCTCCGACTGAAGGTATCTTCCATTGGGGACAATATTCCGAAGCCCCATCCAGAGCATATTATGCTGATAAGGCTGAAAACTGGGGCTTTGAGACAGGAGCTACCATAACCACATTCAGTAATATAACCGCTTTCAGTTACCAGATGGCCCAGAAAGACTGCTTTGTGGATACTACCTATAAGGTCGTGTTATCCACCCAGGCAAGCGATACAGCCGGAAATAACCTCAGGTTCCCGCTGGAATTCAGTTTCAGCACGGTCCAATCATCCAGCACACAAAATGGAATCATATCCTATCCGAGCCATGGCGATGTTGAGGTTGATCTAATCACCTCCAATGGAATACAGATTACTTTCCCGCGCAATATGGATCGTGTTTCCACGGAAAATGCAATCCATGTCGCTCCCGTTTCCGATATCATGTACCTCTGGCCTCAGAAGAATCAGCTAACCCTTTATACCGGGGGAGTCCTTCATGCGGATACTGAATATTCCATCACCATTGATGAAACGGCTGAGGACCTGGATGGTATAAAACTGGGAAATCCATTTTCATTTTCCTTTAAGACAGCTCCCGTATCCGTCACCTCATCTTCACCCAGGAACGGGGAATTATTTGTTTCTCCTTCCGCTCCGATCTATCTTTATTTCAATACCTATATGCAGAAATCTACCGTTCAGAATGCATTCAGCATCAGTCCGGCTATCTCCGGCACACTCGATTGGTATTACGATTCAAAGACTGTGCTTCAATTTACGCCCTCCCAGAGTTACCGTTACAATACCAAATACACCGTGGTGATCGATACCAGGGCTAAAGATATTTTTGGCTCTCCCCTGAAAGAATCATTTACGTTTTCATTTGTCATCAGACCGGAATAGTAACAACACTTTCAGGCTCCGGATTCGATTTTCGGTGATAATTAAAAAATTCTTCTCTAAATCAGTGAGACTGTAATTTCAAAAACGATATTGTTCCTGCCCGGCAGCTGGCAGGTTGAAACTACCTGGACGAACTGATTTAACCGGATATAATGCAAGACGGCATTTTTTGCTAATATATTGAAATTCAATATATTGTATTATTCAGGCCAGGCCTGAAAGATTCAGGTTTTTGATATCAGCAGTTCATTGTCCACGAAATTTCGGTTCATGCTTGATAATTGTGATCAGATTATACTAACTTTAATGGTGAAATTAATCATTAACTAAAATTGTACGACATGAAACTTAAGAACCTATTTCCACTGTTGATCCTTGCCATGACAATTTCATTTGTCAGCTGCAAGAAGGGCCCTGAAAAACTTATTGTTAAAACATGGAAAGTAACCGATGTTGTTTCTAAAGGAACCTATAACGATAGTGTATTTCAAGTGCTGAAAACTGATCTGATGAAAGTTGACATGACTTTCAAAGATAATAAATACACAATGAATTCAAACGGAAACATCCTTGAATCAGGTACATATGCACTTGAAAATGGTAAACTTGTTGTAAAAACAGAAAAGGGGATGACCATGGATGCCATTGTCACCAAGGATGCTCTAACCCTTGATACACCTGATTTTATGACTAAACTTCAGCCCAAAACCAAATAAATAATTTAAACTATAACGCTATGGGTTTATTTGATGATCTGGCAAAAGCCATTACAACGCCACAAGAAAAGAAAAACTATGCCAGCGTTCTTGCAGCTGCTGGCATCACGATCCCCAACCTGGCCTGCTCGCTGGAAAAAGGCGTGTTATCAGTATCGGGTACAGTCCCCGACGGAGCCACTGCTGAAAAAGCAGTTGCAGCGCTGAGAAATGCTCCCGGAGTTACGGAAGTGAAAAACTACCTTGAGGTTGAAGACCTCACCGCAAAAAACATTATGATGAAGGTGGTTACTAAAACCTCAAATCTTAACATCCGCAAAGGACCGGGTACGCAATATGAAATTGTGGGGAAAGCAGCCCATCATTCTACGGTACAACTGATCAAAAAAATGTACAATGGATGGTATTACATTAAGTCGGCAAGCGGAACCCATGGATTCTGCTCTACCGATTACCTTGCACAATTATAGGATTGGCTGAAAAAATTAAATCGTAATACGTTGAAAGGGATGACCAGTATTGGCATCCCTTTTTTTTGTGCCTGCAAATGCCCTTACCTGAGCTCATAAATCTTCTGTTTGCAATTCTTAACACTTTATTAATATTCTTTAACATTTTGGATTGGAAAAATAAGCTGATATGGAATTAATTTTGGGGGTCAGTATTTAGATAATATTTTACCTGATGAAAGTTATCTATTTGCATGAATAAATTGAATAATAAAACAGAGGAGGTATAACCATATGAAAAAGTTCATTCATCTGATCATCGCTTCAATAGTCGGAAGCACATTAACGTTAGCCATTTTTATGGCCGCTGGTTTCGGGAAAAAGTCAAATACGCCATTTCTGCATGCTGCAAATGCGATCCCTGCACATAATGTAGTATATTCAGTAAAAGAAGATGGTGAAATTGTCCCGCTGGAATTCACCGATGTTTCCCGGCAGGTAATGGATGCTGTGGTCCATGTTAAAACCGCAAGAAAGGTATCGGTCCGTAACCCGGGTTATTTTTACCCTCAGTTTCCTTCTGATCCTTTTGGGGATGACTTTTTTAAGTTCTTTTTTCAGGAACCCCAGCAACCAAAAAGCAACAGGCAAAAAGAAGAACCCCTCATCCAAAGCGGTTCGGGTTCAGGCGTTATCATCAATTCCAACGGATATATCATTACCAACAACCATGTTATTGAGGGTGCCGATGAGATTGAAGTTTCATTACCGGATAATGAAGTCTACAAGGCCAAGGTAATAGGTTCAGACCCATCCACTGACCTGGCCGTTCTTCAGATCAAAAAGGATGGGTTAAAGAGCTTGCCGATCGGTAATTCCGATGATGTTGAAGTCGGAGAATGGGTGCTGGCAGTAGGAAATCCATTTGACCTGAATTCCACGGTCACTGCCGGTATCGTTAGTGCCAAGGGGCGCAATATCAATATCATTAACGACAAGTCGGCCATTGAGGCTTTTATCCAGACGGATGCTGCCATTAATCCGGGCAACAGTGGGGGAGCCCTGGTAAATCTCAGGGGTGAGTTGATTGGTATCAACACAGCCATTGCCAGCCCAACGGGCACTTATGCAGGATACGGATTTGCCATCCCTGCAAACATCGTAAACAAAGTCATATCCGATATCATGAAGTTCGGAATGGTTCAGAGAGCTTATCTGGGCGTAATTATAAGGGAGATTGACGGCAATTTTGCCGACAAGAACAAACTTTACATTTTTGAAGGCGCTTATGTCGACAGCCTCCTTGAAAAGGGTGCTGCGGCCAATGCGGGAATAAAGGAAGGCGATGTGATCATTAATATTGACAGCAAGCCGGTTAAAAAAACATCGGATGTCCTCGAACAAATAGGAAGGCATCATCCCGGAGATAAAATTGCTGTAACAGTCGACCGAAAGGGAAAAGAGATGACCTTTGATGTGGTTCTGGCAGACCAGAAAGGCGAAAAAAAAGTGATCAGCCGGGATGAACAGGGTGTACTCGACATGCTGGGTGCCTCATTTGAAACGCTGGATGAGAAAACAGCCCGGAAACTTGGGATTGAGGGTGGTGTCAGGGTTAAGGATCTGAAGAACGGGATCCTCAAGAACCAGACCACCATGAAAGAAGGATTTATCATTACCGGCGTGAACAATAAAAAAATTACCACGTTGGAACAAATGAAAAAAGAACTTGAGGGCATCAAAGGCGGTGCCATGATCAGCGGAGTCTATGAGGATTATCCGGGTGAGATGTATTATGCATTTGGATTGGAATAAAGAGTTCTGAAGGTTTTATAAGGTTTACGGCCAGGCGCTACCGGAAATGCCTGGCCGTTTTGTATACGTTAAATGAATGCTTCATTAGTATATGGTTGACGTTGTTCTTCACTGCGATCATAAAATGTTGAAAAAATAAGCAAATGGTTGAATGGTATTTACTGATTTGATTATTGAATCTTCGTAATTTCGGAGCCAAAAAGGTGTACATTTATTTTTCGTTTCAAATAATCAATCCATATGAACAAGAAAAATTACGGGACAAGAATCAGATACCCCGGCGGATTGCTGCTGGTGGTTTATTTTATTACCTGTTTTTCATTGGATGCATGGTCCTTACCATCGCAAACTCCTCCTTTTGACACCACGCGTATTTTTCATGCTATGGCTAAAGCCCGGAAAGGGGAGTCCATAACGGTTGCCGCTATCGGAGGGTCGATAACCAATGGTTACGCAGCCTCTACAGAAGACAAAAGGTGGGTCAATCTGGTTGCCGATTGGTGGCAAACCCGTTTCCCTACTTCTTCCGTTACCCTGGTTAATGCAGGCATAGGTGCCACAGGCTCTGATATTGGTGCCTTCAGGGTAAAAAAGGATGTTATAGAAAAAGATCCTGATTTTGTAGTGGTAGAATTTGCTGTCAATGATGCCGGACTTGACAATACATATGTCAGGAAAATGCTGGAAGGCATTCTCCGCCAGTTGCTTGGTGACACAAGCAAGACCGGGGTCATGTTGCTGCTGCTTAAAATGGAAGATGGCGAAACTGCACAGGCTGACCATAAAGTTGTTGGCAATTATTACCAGATCCCCTGGGTCAGCCAGGTTGATCTTATCGGGCCAGCACTGGCTGCTGACGGACTTACCCTTCGGGATATCTTTTTTGACAATCCTGGTGTCCATCCCAACGATTTGGGGATGCAGTATATAGCTGATTTTATTATTGAAGTTCTTGACAGCGTATATGCTCATCTTCCTGCAGATACAGCGTTGCAGGAAGTTAACATGACATTACCCGAACCTTTGCTGTCTGATGTATATACCAATACCTATACGTTTACCCCGGCGACGCTTGTACCAAGTAGCAACGAAGGCTGGAATATCACTACAGGGCAATGGAACTCCGATACCCCGGGTGCTGAATTACAGTTTACCCTTGATGGAAATGCTTTTGCCGTAAAATACGATAAAATTTATAATACCGACAGGGGCAGGGCGGAAGTTTGGGTTGATGACGGGCAGCATAAAATCATTGATGCCTTTTTTACGGAAACGTGGGGTACAAAACCCTGTTTTGAGCTGATTGCAGATAACCTTGCGGACGGGGAACATATTTTGCATATTAAAATCATGGCCGAACATAATCCGCTCAGCAGCGGAGATTATGTCCAGATCCTTTCAGTGTACAAAGCTGGCCATATTTCAACCGCTCCTCCCATTGCCAGTCCCGGAACCCCGGTAAAATCACTGACGAACAATGCCGTGTCCCTGGATGGCACGTTGAGTTTTGATCCTGACGGGGATACCATTACAGCTTATCAGTGGTCGGTTGTGAGTGCCCCTTTGGGCAGTGCAGCTGTTATTACACTGGATACAGCCGATAAGACATCTTTTACTCCTGATCTGGCAGGATATTATAAAATCGGCTTGGTGGTGACCGCAGGAGCACAGCAAAGTGTTTTGCGGCATATGATGATACATGCTGTGGCTTCGAATGCAGCACCGGTTGCTGTTGCCGGTGAGGATATTACGGTGGCAACAGGCAAGAAAGTCCAGCTTGATGGAGTTGGCAGTTATGATACTGACAAGGATACCTTATCCTTTGAATGGAAATTCCTTTCCAGGCCAGCGGAAAGCAAAGCCACCCTGGTGAAGGGAAAAACAACAACGCCCTATTTTGTTCCGGATCTTGACGGGGAATTCCTGATAACATTGATCGTTAACGACAGTCTCGATAACAGTAAGGCTGACACTGTTAAGGTAACAGCCATAGAAGGATACTCAGCCCTGAAGGAACAGGCAACGGATAAAAATGAAGTACGTATATTTCCCAATCCTGCAAGCGGTCCCGTGACACTGCAATACAGACTGGATCGCTCATTACCGGTTAAGGTCCGGCTTTTCTCGACCGACGGCCGTTTGATAGGGGAATTGTTAAATGAGACACAGGAAGGTGGAATCTATACCATGAAGCTAAACCTTAAGTCTTATTCCTCGGCAGGAAAAATGTTGATCCTGCAGGCAGATTTCGGAAATTCAGTTTACAGGCAAAGGATTACAATGTTCTGAAGGGACTCATGGTATTATTCCGGAAAAAAATTATCATTCTTTTCAGTATCACACTGTTGAATGTTTATTTCTTCCCCTGCCGGGGAGATGAACCGTTAGACCATGGCAATGAATTGCCATGTGCAGCCCTCAGGTTGATAAAAGCGGATAATGACAACATACAATATACCGGCAGGATTGATTTTTCAAATCCGCAAAAGCCCCGGTTCTGGTCCCCCGGTGTATATATAAAAGCAAGATACCGGGGAGCATATTGTGAGGTTGTTTTTCGTGATGAATTGCTGTGGGGCAGTTACAGGAACTATATTGAGATCGTCATTGACGATACGTTGCAATACCGGGTTCAGGCCAATGGTGGGGAAAACAACATCAGGGTGGGGGAGTCCCTCCCAAAGGGTGATCATACGGTGCTGATTTGTAAAGATACAGAGGCTGGTATCGGTTACCTTGAATGGTTGGGTTTCCGTTGTGATACATTACTCCCGCTTCCGGAAAAACCCGGGCGCAGGATTGAGTTTATAGGCAACTCCATAACCTGTGGCGCTGGCATCGATACCGGAGAGATTCTCTGCGATTCAGGACAATGGTACGACCAGCATAATGCTTATATGAGTTACGGGCCTTTGACAGCCCGTAACCTGAATGCGCAATGGCACCTGACCTCGGTTTCCGGGATCGGATTGATTCATAGCTGTTGCAATATGACCATCACCATGCCCAAGGTTTTTGACAAGATCAGCCTCAGTCAGGATAGCGGAAGATGGAATTTTGACAATTACATACCTGATGTGGTAACCATATGCCTGGGACAAAATGACGGCATGCAGGATTCTGCTTTATTTTGCACTGCCTATATGGATTTCATAAAAACCATCCGGGGCGTTTACCCTGAAGCAGAGATTATCTGTCTCACTAGCCCAATGGCAGATGATGATCTTACCCATTATGGAAGGAATTGTTTGCATTCGGTGGTGAGAAAAGTCAACGATAAAGGTGACTTGAAAGTTCATCAATATTGCTTCTCCCGGAGTTTTAACAACGGATGTGGTGGCCACCCGGGAAAGGCAGACCATGTTTTGATCGCAAAAGAGCTGACGGATTTTATTAAAGCCATTACGGGATGGTGATCAATAGCCGGTCGTGCTGCCT
>CAYWCR010000027.1:11112-12191 GCA_964456825.1 uncultured Bacteroidales bacterium | reverse complement strand
CTCTTTCTACTAACTTCTAACTTCTAAATTCTAACTACTAAATTCCAACTCCTGATTTCAATAAAACATCGCAATAATAACCTTGATACTGTCGATGGATTTGATAATGTTGATGATGCTTACGATGGTAATGAGGCTGCCAATGACGATGGTCAGCGGCCTTTTTTTGATTATTTTAACGATATAAGCAGCAAAAGGGGCAGCAAATAATCCTCCGACGATAATGCCCAGGGTGGGTGTCCAATCATGTATGTCAATAAAGAACATGAACACGATGGAGGAACTGATGGTGATGAAGAATTCAGCTATGTTGACACTTCCGATAACGCGTTTCGGGGTTATTCCCTTGTGAATAAGGTTACTGGTAACCACGGGCCCCCAGCCTCCTCCTCCCATCGAATCAAGCAGTCCGCCTACAAAAGCAAGCCTTCCGGTATGTTTTATCTTTTTTATGGGCCTTTTATTAATCGTGATCTCCCGGTAGATTATCCAGATTCCAAGACCAAGCAGGTAGGCTGAAACAAAAGGTTTGATAATGTTGCCATCGAAAACTTCAGACAACAGATAGGCTCCGAGCACTGCACCAATGACGCCGGGAATGATCAATCGTACAAAAAGCTGTTTGTGCAGGTTCTTAAGCAGGGTATGGGAAATTCCTGATGCGCCGGTAGTGAAGATTTCTGAAAAGTGAACACTGGCGGAAGAAAGAGCTGGTGGAACATTGAAAGCGATCAGCAGGGTGGAGCAGCTAACACCGAAAGCCATTCCCAGAGCGCCGTCAACCAGCTGCGCGCATAAGCCAGCCAGAACGAATAAAAAAAATCTGGCATCCAGCAGCGCCCGGAAGCTGAATCCGGACTTAAGGGGATGCCTGATAAAAACGGCCACGACAATAGCAGCCACCAGGAGGAGAATCAATCCCACAATTACCTGCTTGTTGATAATGCGTGTCAGCTTCGAATAAAATGCATTCATGTACGGCAATTCTTACCGCAGTAAAAGTATATCAGCAGGGATACAATGCACATAGGATTTAACACCGATTAATAATAGGTATTATTGCCTAATTTGGGGAGGAT
>CAYWCR010000027.1:1579-11012 GCA_964456825.1 uncultured Bacteroidales bacterium | reverse complement strand
GGGGCGACCCTGGGGTTGCCCATGGTGGTCGCCTGTTTGAAAGATATCGGTCATGTAGCCTATAGCCTGCAGCCTGAATTCCTGAATCGCTAAACAACTTTTTATTCAACCAATCAACCAATCAATAAATCATCAAATACTACTAAGATACCTTTCTGCATCAATTGCAGCCATGCAGCCTGATCCTGCTGCGGTCACCGCCTGTCGGTAATGAGGATCCTGCACGTCACCGCATGCAAATATACCGGGAAGTTTTGTCCTGGTAGTCCCGGCTATGGTCTTTATATATCCTGTTTCGTCAGTTTCGACATAGGGTTTGAATATTTCCGAGTTTGGCGTATGGCCAATAGCCAGGAAAAAACCGTCAATTTTAATAACCTCTTCATGTTCGTCGGCTTGTCCCTGTCTTCTGATCAAAACGGCTTCCTCCACCACCTGTTCTCCCCTCAGTTCCTTGGTATTGCTTTCAAAAAGCACTTCAATATTGGGCAATTTCATTACTCTTTCCTGCATGATCTTTGAAGCTCTTAAATAAGGTTTTCGCACGATCATGTAGACCTTGCGGCATAATCCTGCCAGGTATATGGCCTCCTCACAAGCTGAATCGCCTGCACCGACCACAGCAACATCCTTACCCCGGTAAAAGAAACCATCGCAGGTTGCACAGGCTGATACTCCTGATCCCATATAATGCTGTTCTGATTCAATCCCAAGATATTTAGCTGTGGCTCCTGTGGCAATGATTACGGTATCTGCCTCTATTACCTTGTTGTCGTCAAAGACCACCTTATGCGGCAGTTTGGTGAAATCAACTGAAACAGCAATCCCCCAGCGGATGTCGGTCCCAAACCTGGCCGCCTGCTTTTCCATGTCTTCCATCATCCTGGGCCCGGCAATGCCCTCGGGATATCCGGGAAAGTTTTCCACCTCGGTTGTGGTTGTCAACTGACCTCCCGGCTGTAAACCTTTGTATAGAACCGGTTTTAGATTTGCCCTGGCAGCATATATAGCGGCCGTATATCCGGCAGGACCCGACCCGATGATCAGGCATTTTACCCTTTCGGTTGAACCAGGAGTATTGTTTTTGGATGATTCCGTTGCCTGTGGTTCAAGTTTTTGAAAAAAACTCATGATCAGATTTTTATTATTGGATTTTAATATTTCGTCATATTTCAATTATTATGCCAGTGATGCAAACCTGACACAAACGCAGGTACTGAAATAAAAATATTTTTAAAGATAGCCATTTAGACAGATTCACAGAAAGGAATCCTTAAAGGCTGATAAAATATAGGGTAAAAGTTTTGCGGTGCTCATTCAATTAAATCAATATATTTGTTTATAATCACTTCATGCTATACGATATGGACATCAGAGAAATGATCATGGCAAACCGCAGTTACAGAAAATTTCATGAGCAGCAGCCTGTACCGGATGAGGTTCTTAAAGAATTGGTAAATTGTGCCCGTCTTTCGGCATCCAGCGGAAATATTCAGGGATTGAAATTTTATCTGTCAGCGGAACCTGCAAAGAACAACCTTATTTTTTCAACGCTCAGGTGGGCGTATTATCTCAAGGAATGGGATGGACCGGCCTCAGGCGAAAGGCCCTCGGCATATATAATCCTGCTGGGGGACACTGAACTTCACAAAACGATAGATGTGGATGTAGGGATTGCTGCCCAGAGCATAATGCTGGGTGCGGTCAGCATGGGATACGGGGGATGCATGATCGGATCGATCGACCGGGTGAGCCTGAGAAAACAACTGGAAATTCCTGACCGGTTTGAAATTCCGCTTGTGATTGCACTGGGCAAGCCCAGGGAAAAAGTTGTAATAGAAACCCTGGGAGAAGAAGGGAATATCGAATACTGGCGTGATGAGCATCAGGTGCACCATGTCCCGAAAAGAAAACTGGAAGAGTTAATCATTTATACATTTTAAACTGCTATGAAAAACATGATTGTATTGATACTTTCCTTGTTCATAACCATTGGTATGGAAGCATTTTCGCAAACGGCGATTCCGCTTGCCGACGATCAGATTATAAAGCTCTATGAAGGCCTGAGAGTAGCAGATGTTTCCGATGGTATGGATATCGTAGGTTTACGGGATGCAGGGATACTGGATCAGAGAATTGAAGCCCTGTGGAAGGACACCGAAAACTTCACCCACCGCATATGTGGTATTGCTGTTACAGCAAGGTATGTCCCTACCAATGAGGTAGTGCAAAACCCCATGCCGGCTGAAGAATTCAAGAAATGGGAATCGGAATGGTACAACAAGCTTTCTCCCGAGCCGTGGACGGACAATATTAAACCTGGTTCCATTGTAGTGCTGGATGTGGAAGGGGATGGTGATACGGGATCGGTTGGTTCGGCCAATAGCCTCGGGTATATAAAAAAAGGAGCCAGGGGAATCATTTCCAACGGAGGAATACGGGATACGGATGAGATTATCATGCAGCGTATACCGGTATACCTCGACTGGAGTCATCGGGGAAGAGGCATACGGCCGGGGAGAAATGAACTGGAATCATTCAATAAGCCGGTCACTATCGGGGGAGTCCTTATCCGTCCGGGAGACATAATAGTAGCCGATGGAGATGGTGTCGTTTGCGTTCCACGTGAATATGCTGAAGCCGTGGCCACGGCAGCCGGGAAAATACTGGAGGGCGACAAAGACGTAAGAAAAGGGCTTTACCAGGAGCTTGGAAGAGAACCTGACAAGACCATTCTGCCATAGGTTTTGTGGAGAAGGATTTGAATCCTGCAACGGGCTGTCAGATACCATTGAATGTCTCCGGCATTTGCAGTAGTTAAACTGGTTCCAATAATTCTTTTCCGCTGAAAAAATTTTAATTTTGTTCCCATAATGCTATTAATTTTTTAATCATCATGAAAAAATTCCTGGATGAAAATTTTCTTTTGCAGACTAAGACTGCCCAGACCCTGTATCATGAACATGCTGCCGGTATGCCTATTATCGATTACCATTGTCATTTGAATCCCAGGGATATTGCCGATGACAGGCAGTTTGAAAACCTGACGCAGATATGGCTTTATGGCGATCATTATAAATGGCGCGCTATGAGGACCAACGGCATTCGGGAAAAAGAAATTACGGGGGATGTACCGGATTATAAGAAGTTTGAAAGATGGGCTGAAACGGTCCCCTTTACCCTGAGAAATCCATTGTACCATTGGACACACCTGGAATTGAAAACAGCTTTCGGAATCAAAAAGATACTGGGACCTGAAACGGCAAAAGAAATTTATGACGAAGCTTCGAAGAAACTCAGGACAAAGCAATATTCAGTCAGGAATATTATGCGGAAATATAATGTAAAACTGGTTTGCACGACGGATGATCCGGTTGACACCCTGGAATACCATAAGAAAATTAAAAAGGACGGATTTGAGATTCAGGTTTTACCGGCATGGAGGCCTGACAAAGCCATGGCAGTTGAAAACCAGGAAAGTTATAATCAGTACCTTAATAAACTGTCAGAAGTCAGCGGCATTGAGATTGCCGGATTGTCAGATTTATTAAGCGCACTGAAAAAGCGGCAGCTATATTTTAAGAAAAACGGGTGCAGCTTGTCTGACCATGGTATCGAAAGAATTTCCTGTGAAGATTATACCGAAACTGAAATTAAGTCGATTTTCAAAAAAGTAAGGGGAGGCAAAAAGCCTGACAAAAGTGAAGTGAATAAATTCAAACATGCCATGCTCGTGGAATTGGCCAAAATGGATCATGAACTTGGCTGGGTGCAGCAATTTCATATCGGGGCTATACGGAACAATAATACCCGCCTGTTCAATCAACTTGGACCGGATACAGGTTTTGATTCCATTGGTGATTTTGAGATTGCCCTGCCATTATCACGGTTCCTGGACAAACTTGATCAGCAGGGCAGGTTGACAAAGACCATCCTTTACAATCTCAATCCATGCGACAATGAGGTATATGCAACAATGCTGGGCAATTTTCAGGACGGATCAGTACCAGGGAAGATACAATTTGGATCGGGCTGGTGGTTCCTGGATCAGAAAGATGGAATGGAAAGGCAATTGACGGCCTTGTCAACCCTGGGATTGCTGAGCCGGTTCGTAGGTATGCTTACAGATTCCCGAAGTTTTCTTTCCTATCCGAGACATGAATACTTTCGCAGGATTTTGTGCAATTTGTTCGGAAGAGATGTGGAGAATGGCGAGTTGCCTGCTGATATTAACTGGATTGGCAAAATAATCGAGAATATCTGTTATTATAATGCCAGGGACTTTTTTGGATTTAATCTGCCAGGTCAGGCAGTCCGAAAGAATTGATCCTATGCATCATCCTCTTTTGAAAGGTCAGCATGATCTGCATTGCTGGCTATAACATAGGGAAGGGTGAAATAGAAACATGATCCTTTGCCGGATGTGGACTCAACCCATATCTTGCCTCCCAGCAATTCAACCAGTGCTTTTGATATCGCAAGCCCGAGTCCGGTCCCTCCATAATTCCGTGTTATGGAAACATCAGCCTGCATAAACCGTTGAAAGATCATGTCTTTTTGTTCAGGAGCAATACCTATTCCGGTATCCCTTACAAAGAACTCCAGCACGTTGTTGTTGACCACATAACCGAAGGTGATGCTGCCCTCATGCGTAAATTTTATTGCATTGGAGATTAGATTGGCAAGAACCTGTTTTAACCTTACAGGATCTGTTTTTATGGTATCGAAATTGTCTTTTAGTCCGGGCTGACATGAAAAAACAATTTCCTGGGCAATTTTTGCGGAAAAGAGGGTATAGAGTTCTTTCAGCGACTCATTGATTTTAATAGGATTAACGTCAATTAATAATTGATTGGCTTCTATCTTGGCAATGTCGATCAGGTCATTGAGGATTACCAGCAATTGATTTCCGCATTCGTTTATGATCCCAACATAACCGGATCTTTCTTCCTCAGAAAGCTCATTCTCTGACAAGAGATTGGCAAATCCAAGTATACCGTTCATGGGGGTCCTGATCTCATGTGACATATTAGCAAGAAAGGCAGATTTCAACCGATCGCTTTCCACAGCCCTTTCACGGGATATTTTTAATTCCTCCACTATGGTCACCATCTCCTGATTGACCTTTGACAACTGCTCGTTTTTTCCCCTCAGTTCTTCTTCTGCCTTCTTCCTTTCATTAATGTTTTTCCACTCACGAAGGGAACGCTCAATATTCCAACCGATATTGAGGAAGTTTTCCTGTGACTTAACAATATAATCCAGGGCACCGGATTTCATCATTTCAACGGCAAGTTCTTCATTCCCGAAACTGGTCATAACAATTACCGGCATGATCCCGGCACATGCTGTTATGATGGATCTCGCATCTCCGTCAGGAAGTCTGAAATCCGACAATATGATATCAGGACTGAACGTATTCAGAGCAGCCAATGCCTGAGCTATGGTGGAAACCGTTGCTATCGCGTATTGGTGTTCTTTTTCCAGCGCCCTGCTGATAAGGACAATATGATCATTCTCATCATCAACGATTAGTATCTTTTTAAGCTGGCTCATCAGGAAGTTGAATCAACTAAAATGACCGGAAAGGATCTTTATTCCAACATATCCAGTAGAATCCGAGGATTTCCATAAGCTCAGTGAAATTTTCGAAATTTACGGGTTTAACCAAATAACTGTTGGCATGAAGATGATAGGCTCTGGCAATATCGGTTTCCTTATCGGATGTGGTTAAAATAACGACGGGAATTTTCATGTAATCAGGATTGGTTTTCACCTCCTTCAATACTTCAAGACCGTCTACCTTCGGGAGCCGCAGATCCAGTAAGATCAAGTGCGGCAACTTCTTCTCCTGCCTGGCCTTTTTAAGAAACTGCAAGGCCAATTCCCCGTCCGCAAGGTGTGTGATCACATTAGCCACCTTGAAGGATCTGAGTTTTCTCATTACCAGATGGGCATGATCTTCATTATCTTCCACCAGCATAATGGAAATGGCTTCTCCCTGAATTGTATTCATATTATTTTCTTTTAATGATCGGCAGTGAGAACCTGAACGTTGTACCATGGCCAATCCCTTGAGATTCAACGCTGACAGTTCCCCCGTGCACTTCGATGATACGTTTCACCAATGCTAAACCAAATCCGGTTCCATCCGTTTTATTATCCAATTTATTAAATAATCCGAAAATTGTTTCATGATATTTTGAATCAATCCCGATCCCGTTGTCCCGTATAAAAAACTCCGTTTCCTTATGAAGCGCAGTATAACCGATCTCAATAACGGGCTTAGGTTGGTCTCCCATAAATTTTACTGAGTTTTCGATAAGGTTCTGCCAGACCTCCATCATGCGTTGAATGTCAGCGGATATTTCAGGCATGATTTCCGGCATGATAATTTTAATCTGACGGGGCTGGATGATACCAGTGAGGTTGTCAAGAGTCTCTTTTACGATTTTGGCCATGGAAACCTTCACAAAGGGATTAGTGAACCTGCCGACCCTGGATAGTTCAAGCAGGTTGTTCAACAGATTGCTCATTTTGTCAGCAGCCGATTTTATCCTGGTGATATTGGTCCGCACATTTTCGAGATCGCCTGCCTCAATATCTTCCTCGAGCAGACCAACAAATCCCCTGATGGTAACAAGTGGGCTCTTCAGGTCATGAGACACGGTATAAGTAAACCTCTCGAGTTCTTCATTCTTGCCTTTAAGTTCAACTTCCTTCTCCTTTATCCCTGTAATATCATCATAAGTGCCCAGCACTCCGATGATCTCATTATCCAAATTCCGGAGGGGAATTTTACTGGTGCGGAGCCATATCTGATTACCCTCCGGAGTGGTTTGCATTTCTTCAAAATTCATTTTTGGAATTTCCTTTTCCATGACCTCACGGTCATCCCTGCAATAGTCCGGAGCCTGATCTTTCCAGGGCATATCATAATCTGATTTTCCGATCATCTCTTCAGGGTCATTATATCCCGCATCTTCAGTGAACCGGATGTTGCATCCCATAAAAACTGAATTTCTCGATTTCCAGAATACACGAATCGGTATCGTGTCAATGATAAGCCTCAGCATTTTATTGGCTTCCGCAAGACTGCGCCGGCTTTCCAGCACGGCCATCTCAGCATTTTTCCTTTCGGTTATATCCTGAAATATGCCAAGCACACCATATATCTCTCCTGATTCATCCGAAAGTGGTACTTTGCTGGTATCGATCCATATCTCTGTTTTATTTGACTGTAATAAAGGTTCTATAATATGGTATTTTGGCTTGCCGGACTGCAGGACTTCCATATCATCAGTACGATAATGCTCAGCCTGCTTCCTGGGCCAGGGCATATCAAAGTCTGATTTGCCAATGAGTTGAGTGGGATGGTTATAACCTGCCATGGTTGCAAAAACAATGTTGCAGCCAAGGTATCTTCCATTCCCGTCTTTCCAGAAAACCGATTGGGGAATAGAATTTAACACAGCTTCAAGCATGGCCTGATTCTTTTTAAGCTCCTCCTCAGCATGTTTTCGCTTGGTGATGTCAAAGGAGACCCCAAAAATTCCCATGATCTCTCCTGCTGCATTATGCCAGGGCATCTTGGATGTGTTTACCCATCTCTTTTCGCCGTTTGGCCATATCTCCATTTCGTCTTTCCCGACCAGGGGAGTCCCTGTCATCATGATCTCTTTTTCATCATCAAATGCTTCTTTCGCATGCGCTTTATTATAGAGGTCAAAATCGGTTTTTCCAACCAGCTTTTCCGGGTCCATTATTTGCATGCGGTTCGCAAATGTTTTGCTGACCCTGATGAACCTGCTTTCAGTATCTTTAACATAGATGGGTTCAGGCACATTTTCCATCAGGGAATTCAAAAAGTCAAGCTGCTGGGCAAGCTTTTCTTCAGTGCCTTTTTTGGCAACAGCCACGGCAAGAAGGTTTGAAACCAGCGTAAGAATTTCCAGCGAATTTTTATCCAGTTTCTGATCTTCCGAAAAATTGCTCAGGGTCATAATCCCTATATACTCCTCTCCGGCCTTCATAGGAACTCCTATCCAATAGGCCGGTATCTCTCCTTTATGTTCCAGATGATGATCCCTGATGACGGCTTTAAATTCAACCCCGTCCAATAAAACAGGTTGCATGGATTTCATAATAAAATCCAGTATCCCGGATTCACAGGATTGCTTTTTTTGAGGATTATCATCCGCCCAGGAACAATAAGAACAGGTATGCGTTTTCTCTTTTTCGTTGTAAAGCGAAATGCACAAAAGACCTGTCGGTATTTGCTGGGAAAGACTGGCGTGAACAAGGGCATAAAACTCATTTAAGGGCAGGGAAGAAACAAGCGCATCCGACAGGGTATGCACCACCTCATTTCTGAATTCCTTGTATTTATTTTCGGCTTTAAAAACTTCATTTTCAATTCTTTTTTTATCACTGATATTCCTGATCAGGGAAATAACATTGTCTTCATCGGCAATAATTCTGGCTTCAAAGAACATCAGTCCCTTATCAGTTTTCAGTGAATATTCAAAAGTCTGAAGCGTTTTTGACCGGGCTGCTTCCCGAATGTGCCATAGACATTTGTCAGCAACAACAGGAGGCAGCAGATCTGAGACCATTTTCCCTATGATCATTTCCGGTTTTACATAAAGCAGGTTTTCATCAGCCTTGAAATCAGTGAAAATGCCGTTTTTATCGGTAACAAACAGCAAGTCCGGAATGGCATTCAGCAACGCTGCACTGCGGGCTTCGCTTTTCCTGAGCATTGCTTCAGCCTCTTTATACATGGTTATATCATCACCGAAAACTACAATATGGGATACCTTACCTTGGTGATCCAGAAGCGGTACTTTATTCAGTCTCAGATGCACTTTTTTTCCGGAATCTTTCAGGGGAAAAGACAAAAGAAAGTTCAGAACAGGCTTCTTTGAACGTATAATTTCCTTATCCTGCTTCCACTTTTTATCTGACACATCATTGAGTATAATCGAATCCAGCGGCCGGCCTTCTATTTCTTCAGCATCCTTTTCGAGGAGTTTGGCCGCACCGGCACTGATCTTTATGATATTGTTGCGCGCATCCTTTAACCAGAATAAGCTCGATGATTTTTCAAAGAAGGTCTTGAACAATAGAGGATCAATTTGGTCAGGCAATGGATCCTTTTTACCTCGACTTTTATTGGAAGAAATCTTGGCCATGGACTTCGTTATTCAATGTTCAATATTGAATCATCAAATTTTAATTAAGATAATAATTTTTTTTGAATTTCTGCACTGCGGGCAGTATATATTAATATGTTGCTGGATTGGGATGGGTGGACAGAAAATAGCAGCCAGTTGGCAGTTGACAGTAGCCTGCAACCTTCTTCCCTAACCCCCTAAACTGCTAAATCGCTAAACCGCTAATAAGGAATGCATTACCAAATACCGATCACTAT
>CAYWCR010000027.1:0-1479 GCA_964456825.1 uncultured Bacteroidales bacterium | reverse complement strand
TCCTCCTCCCAGGAAAACCTGATCGTTTTAAGTTGATCGGAAGAGGGTCCGATCCCCAGTATATATTCACCGGGATCAACGGCATAACTGCCCATGTCCTCATGGTAATACTCCAGGTCTTTTTCCGTAAGTATAAAGCGTACTTCATCCGAGGCCCCTGCAGCAAGGGATATCCTGTCAAATCCCCTTAATTCTTTCAAGGGTTTGGGAATTTCACCAGCAGGACCTGTAATGTACAATTGCACTACTTCTTCACCATCGACCTGTCCAGTATTGGTAATTTCAACCCCAACCGCCAGGGTATCACCTTTGCGGAGTATTTCTTTATCGGCGGTGATATCATCAAAGTGAAAAGTAGTATAGCTTAAACCGTACCCGAAAGGAAACAGCGCATCTCCGTTGAAGTAGCGATAGGTTCTGCCGTTCATGGCATAATCCTCGAAAGGGGGAAGCTGATCAATCGATTTGTAGAAGGTTACCGGCAACCGGCCTGAGGGATTGTAATCCCCGAAAAGGACATCCGCAATGGCATTCCCCGCAGCTTGCCCGGGATACCAGGCTTCTAAAATGGCCGGAATATGGTCCTTTGCCCAGTTGACGGATAAAGCACTTCCGTTCAATAATACCAGCACAACGGGTTTGCCCAGTCCTGCTATCTTTTTTAATAGCTTTTCCTGCACTTCCGGCAGGTCAAGCGTAATCCTGTCCCCACCCCTGAACCCTTTAACAGGGACATTCATTTCCTCACCTTCAAGCCGGGGTGAAAGTCCCATAAAAAGCACCACCACATCAGCCTTCTTTACTGCTTTAATGGCTTCCTGTTCAAGGTTCCTGGAAGGGATGGACCAGATCAGCCTGAAAAAAGCATCATTCAGGTAGTTAGAGAAATCAGCTCGGATATGATAGACTTTACCGGCTTCAAAAAAAACTTTGTTGAAGACTTTCCTTTCATGATGATCATTGCTGGCGGTAAGGAAAAGCGAATCTTCAAGGTATAGGGTGAAACGGTTCATTCCTTCCCCTCCAAACTGATATTCCCCGGTTCTGGGAGCCCTGATGTAACCCGACCACCGGACGGAAAAATTATCATCATTCAGGTCTTTTAAAGGAGAGCCGTCCCACCAGTTTGCATGGATTAATGAATCAATGCCGATGGCTATAGGATCTCCCTGCAGATCCTTATTGTTGAAATATTCGACAAGCAAACCGGGATTCCGGCAATTTTCGGTCTGATAAAATACCGAGTCAGGAAGCACGGAAAAGGAATTCATGTTATCGGCCCATTCACACCCCTGTGCATAAATGATCCTGGTATTGGGTCCGGCCTTATTGATGATCCCTTGCAACGGGGTTGTTACAATACTTGCATACCCGCTGTAATTAGCTTTCAACACTTCAGCATCATTGGCATTGGGACCGATAACAGCAATACATCCCAGGTTTTTATCAAGGGGTAAAAGTTGTGTTTCATTCTTCAGG
>CAYWCR010000026.1:46350-49149 GCA_964456825.1 uncultured Bacteroidales bacterium | reverse complement strand
CTGCCTGACGGCAGGCAGGCCGGCAGGGTCTGAATCTGAAACCAACAATTCCAAATTCATTCATGTTATTGATGAATCTGCATAAAGTTACCGACCGCAGGACGGAAAAGATGTTTCTGGATACCGCCAGGGTCATTTATAAGAACGATAAAGTCTGGGTATGTCCGCTTGATAATGATATAAAAGGTGTATTCGATCCCGCGAAGAATACTTATTTCAAACATGGGACCGTTGAAAGATGGGTCCTGACTGATGATACAAACAACCTGACTGGCAGAATCGCCGCCTTTGTCGATTTTAACCTGGCCCCTTCCTATGAACAACCCACCGGAGGCATGGGCTTTTTTGAATGCATCGATGACAAAGAGGCTGCTTTTCTTCTTTTTGATACGGCCAGGGCGTGGCTGAAGGAAAAAGGCATGGAAGCCATGGATGGCCCTATAAATTTCGGTGAGACTGACAAATACTGGGGCCTGCTGGTGGACGGATTCACCCATCCTTCATTCGATGTCCCGTATAATCATCCCTATTACCGGAATCTGTTCGAATCCTACGGCTTTCAGGTTTATTACAAGATGGAGGGCTTTCATCTCGACATCACAAAGCCTTTGCCCGAAAGGCTGGGGAGAATAGCAGACAGGATACTCCATCAACCGGGATATGAGTTCCGGCATTTCACCTGGAAGGAGGAGGAAAAATATACTAACGACTTTGCTGAAGTGTTCAATGAAGCATGGGCTTCCTTTAAAAAGAATTTTGAACCGCTGGAACCTGCGTATATCAGGGCAACGTTAAAAAAGGCCAGACCTATTGTGGATGAGGAGTTCACATGGCTGGCCTATTATGAAGGGAAACCGATCGGGATATATCTCATGTTCCCCGACCTCAACCAGATACTGAAACACCTGAACGGAAAACTGGGATTGTTTGACCTGGTGAAATTCCTGTGGCTGAGGGAAAGAAAAACCACGACAAGGGCAAAAGGGCTCCTGATGGGTGTTATTCCAAAGTACCAGAACCGGGGTATCGAATCAGCCTTCATTCGCAATTTACGGGATGTCTTTATAAGAAAACCTCATTACACCGAAATTGAATTCTCCTGGGTGGCCGATTTCAATCCCAAAATGAGAAAAATATTTATTGCCGTGGGATGCGTACCGGTTAAAAACTACATAACCTACCGCTACCTGTTCGACCGGACAAAGGAGTTTAAACGGTATCCGATACCTGGGGACAATGAACAATGAACAATGAACAGTGAACAGTGAAACCTGCCTGCCGGAAGGCAGGAACGAAAAACGAAAAGTGAAAAGTGAACAAAGATAAGAGACCAAAGAACAAAGACCTGATGATATTCCCTACTAACTTCTAAATTCTAATTACTAACTTCTTCTTCATGAAATTCGACATCATTATCATCGGCTCGGGACTGGGCGGACTGACCGCAGGAGCGAAACTGGCCAGGGAAGGAAAAAAGGTGCTCGTGATTGAACAGCACGACAGGCCGGGAGGCTGCGCAACCACATTTGACAGAGGGGACTTCATTCTTGAAGTGGGATTGCATGAGATGTATGGTCCGTCACCCGGGGATATGAAAACAAAAATCTTCAACGATCTTGATGTATTTCAACATGTTGAGTTTTTACCGTTACCTGAATTCTACAGGTTTACCAATGACCGGGTTGATGTGACCATACCCCATGATCCTGTGGTTACAATAGAAAGATTGTCGCGAATGTTTCCGGGGGAAACAGAGGGTATAAACGCATATTTTGCCCAGATACTTAAACCCAAGAAGAAGGTTTTTGAAGACGGACAGCAGGAAAAAAGCCTCGGTGAATTCCTCGATTCCGTCATTCATAACGAGGACCTGAAGCTTGTGCTGCTTGGTAATCTTGGATACTTTCATGACGATCCCTATTCGCTTTCCCTTTCTTATTACTCCATATCCCAGGGTAGTTATTTTACCGGAGGGGCAAGTTTTATTAAGGGAGGCTCACAAAAGTTATCGGATCATCTGGCCGGCTTTATCAGCGATCACGGCGGCGAGGTTCTGCTGAACCATTTGGTTACAGCCATCAAAACAGATGATCATAAGGTAACCGGTGTCTTTTATCAACGGAAGCATGACCGGGGAACCGGCTCACTGGAAGCATTTGCTGATGAAATAATAGCCAATACGGCTATGCCCAATGCAGCGGATCTGTTGCCTCAGGAATATGGCAACGAACTGAGAAATGAATTGAAGCATCAGCAGACAGGCGCTTCGCTGCTGACCTTATATCTTGGATTTAATAAACCATTGAAGGAGCTGGGACACAAATATTATTCAACATTTGTTTATGACAGTTCCATAAAATCACAAAAAGACATTCTAAAGAATAACCGGGAGGACTTCACAACGAGAAACTTTACTTTTGTCGATTACAGCCAGGTTGATTCAAAACTGGCCCCGGCCGGGAAAAGCGTGGGAACCATATGCTGCATCGATTACCTGAAGGATTGGGAAAATCTTGACAGGGCAACCTATAATGCCAAAAAAGAGAAGGTAGCCAAAGTCTTTATCGAACGCCTGGAGAAGCTGATCCCCGGTGTTAAAAATTTAATTGAATATTATGAGGTGGGCACCCCGTCTACACTCAAACGCTATACCCTTAATCCGGGCGGAGCGGTTTATGGCTTTGCGCAGACACCCTCCAGAAAATCAATCGACACTTCAAAACTGCCGGATAACCTTCATTTTGCTTCTGCCTGGGGAAAAACAGGGGGCGGATTCTCGGGAGCCATTTATGGTGGTTA
>CAYWCR010000026.1:0-46250 GCA_964456825.1 uncultured Bacteroidales bacterium | reverse complement strand
TCAGCAGCCAACGTAATCTGATCTGGCTGAAGTCCTTCAGAGGATGCTTTCACCAGAATGTCTCCTGCTTTCCGGCCTGATCTTACAATCACGAGGCACCGGCCATGGTATGCTTTGCGTTTGGGTTGAACGAAACTTTCCATTCCCGTCGGATCGGAACTGCCAACAGCAATAATGGTACCAGGGCCTTCTGATTCAAAATGAACAAGGTTAACAGCTTTTGTATTCCGTATATTGTTTTCATCCAGAAGTTCAACGATAATAAAACTCAGATCCTGTCCGTCTGCTTTAATCACGGTCCTGTCAGCCGTTAAACGTATTTTGGCAGGTTCGCCTGCAGTGCATATTTCAGTGGCCGCTGTTTCCTGCTGATTATCGTACCCTGCTGCCCTGAGCACCCCCGGCTGATAAGGAACGCTCCAGGTGGTTATAAATGCTGTTTCACGGGAGCATGGTTTTTTCCCAAGCGATTTTTTGTCAAGGAATAATTCCACCTCACTGCAATTTGAATATACATCAATTTCCATCAACATATTTTCATAACCCGGCCATGTCCAGTCTGCCACTACATCCTTCCAATGCCATATACTCCAGTCGGCATGATCGGGATTTGTCATGTCAAACGAAGGAACCGGGGATTTTACAAATATTGATATATTTTTATCCTCTCCCCATAATGCATCCCGGTAGAATGACTGCGGCCTTTTAAATCCGCAAACATCGATATCCCCGCAATATGCATGCATCCAGGGGTAAAAACTGCTGGAATGCCAATAACCCAGCCAGCCAATGCTCGCTTCTCCCAGATAATCATATCCGGTCCATACGAAATCACCTATCACCCAAGGATTGTCCAGCACTTCCATCCAATAATCGAATGCTTCTAAAGGAAAGGATTCGGTAGACACTATTATCCGGTTAGGATGACGTTTATGGTCAATGATATAACTGTTCCGGGCATAATTGTATCCGGCAACATCCAGGGTAGCAAAATAGGGATCCTTATCCGCGGCGACACCGTTAACTGCTGAAGTGACAGGCCGCGTTGGATCCAATGCCCTGACCAGGTCACCCATTTTCCGCGCAGTTGCAGCCCCGGAGGGTTCTCCCCGATCGTTAATTTCATTTCCGATACTCCACATAATAACAGAAGGATGGTTGCGATCACGCAGTACCATGCTCTCAATATCCTTCTGCCACCACTCGTTAAAATAAAGGTGATAGTCATCGGCATTTTTTCGCTTGTCCCACATATCAAATGATTCGTTGATGACCAGGATACCAAGCCGGTCACATGCGTCAAGAAAACCTGGCGATGGAGGGTTATGCGCACAACGTATCGCGTTAAAACCGCTGGCCTTCATAAGTTCAACCCGGCGTTCTTCTGCCCGGTCAAATGCAGATGCACCGAGGGGACCGTTATCATGGTGCATACACCCCCCCTTAAGGAACAAGGGTTTCCCGTTAAGAAGAAATCCCTGCCGGGCATCAAAAGAGAGTGAACGGATTCCGAATTTCGTTTCAACTTTATCCAGCAATGTCATGATTGGCTCATTTTCGGTTGATGAAATTTCGCATATTGCGGTATACAGCATAGGAGTATCAACTGACCATAAATGAGGGGAATTAATAATAAGTTCATTGGAAAATACATGTGAACTGCCCGTATCGACTGTATGATTCACGGTT
The DNA here is from genome assembly GCA_964456825.1 of uncultured Bacteroidales bacterium. Lineage (GTDB taxonomy): Bacteria > Bacteroidota > Bacteroidia > Bacteroidales > UBA10428 > UBA5072. Next base: position 44,561 of record CAYWCR010000026.1, on the reverse strand, counting down.
GACTCCGCAACTTCATTGCCCTTCGGATCAAGTATTGTCACGGTAAGGTTATAATTCCCGGCGGTCCCCGAACCATTGAACACGCTCGTCATGATCTTCAACTTCGCTTCAGACACACTGATAGCGGGGGTGGTGATATAAGGTCCCCAAGGTTCAATATGGGCAGGATTTAAAATGGTCAGCCAGACATGCCGGTATATGCCCGAACCCGAATACCACCGGCTGTTCCTGCCCTCGTTTTTAACCTCAACCGCAAGGATATTCTCTTCACCATACCGCACCATGTTTGTTATGTCATACCAGAAAGTGGTATAACCATAAGGGTGATTGCCCAGATGCCGGCCATTAAGCCACACATCTGCATTCATGTAAATGCCGTCAAACTGCAAAATGAAATGTTTGTCCTTAAGCCGGGAAGGAACAAAAAATGTTTTCCTGTACCAGCCGGTTCCTCCTACTGTGTATCCGGCAGATATACCTCCAATAGCACTGGAATCAATAGGTGAATTGGTATTCGGAATATCTTCGATGCTCCAGTCATGAGGCAGGTCAACCAGCCGCCAGGATGAAGCATCAAGATCTGCAGCCCATCCGCCATCAAGGTGACCTCTGTAAAACCGCCATCCAAAATCAAACAGGATGGAAGTGCGCGGATCATCACTCAGGGGTAATATTTCCGCTTCGGACCTTTGAAACCGAGAACAACCGTTTAAAAGTAAGCCGGCAAAGAGAAATACAACAATCAGATTTTTCATAGATCTTTGGTTAGTAATATTTTCCCCGGTTTGTAAACCGGACTCTTCTTCTTGCATCCAATGGAAAACCAAGAGCCTTAAAATTCTTTCCACTATTTTTCCCGCACACAGGATTTCCATGGCTTTAATGCCTGAAGGCCTGTCCGGCAGTTCATAAAGATAATCAAAACTCACCGACCCTCAACATGAAGCTATCTTCATCATCATTCACCTTATATCTATTCTTTCTCTTTTCTGTCCAATTCATCAGCTATCTGCAGCAATTTCAAGGTATCCGTAATATTGACAAAGAATATGACAATGCATATAGCGGCAACGCAATAAACTATTGAACCGTGGATGAACACTTCAGTGATCAAAATAGCGGAAATCATAATTCTTACTTCTGTGGGACCTACGACGCCGGAATCGATGGAATATTTACCTGTGATCTTATATCTCAACATAGCGATGATCATTTCCCAGCAATACATGATGACAAAAGCATAACCCAGCAATTCCCAGGTCCCTTCGGCATAGACAATGAACCCACACCCGATGAGTATTATGCCAATCCAGTCAAAGGTAATATCCAGCGCAAATCCATACCATTTTCTGGGTTTGTTGCGGTAATATGCAATTCTCCCGTCCAGCGAGTCACCAAACCAGCTGATCACAAATCCCAGAACGCCCAGCAGGAGATAGTTTCTGTGAATATAGGCAGCCAGGATAAAACTCAGGAAAACGATAACGCTTCCTGAAAATCCGATAGCCGTGAGCATATTGGAACTTATCCAGAAAGGTATGCGCTGAACCAGATAAGCAATCGCATTTTGTTCAGGTTTTCTGAGCAAATTGGTCCTTGCCCGGTCGCGGTTAATGGCGTCCAGGATTTTATGATTATGTTGAGATCCATAGGGTTTTTCTTGGTTGTGATTCATAAACCTGTCAATTTTAGAATAAAATAGGTCAGCCATGTGGTTCATCCCGGTCCGGTTTCTTCGCGCGGCCAGCAAAGGAATTTATATCGTATATCATCAGAAAGGGCAGTGGGTCAGTCAAGCTGATTTAATTTCGTTTGTTTTCCCTGGATGTCCAATACAGCCCGGGGTATATAAGATGTTGGTTCCGGCATTTCATAGACGGCTTTTCGCAACAATGTACCCAGTGACCTGATGTCATTATATTGTCTCTGTTCTTCAACGGATATGAGGTTCCCGATCCCAATGCGCGGTTCCTGTTCCCTTTTATTGAAAACCTCATGGGGCATCCTTAACAAACGGACCCTCCAGTTTATCATTCCCAGGAAATAGAAAAACGGGGAATTTTTATCGAAGAAACGAATGGGCAATACCGGTACTTTTACAGAACGGATCAGATGGAGAATGCTTTTTTGCCATTTCCGGTCTCTCACGCGAAAGTCTTTCAGGCTGAAATCCGAAACGGCTCCTGATGGGAAAAAACCAACCGGATGGCCATCTTGCAGATGCGTCAATGTCTCCCTCATACCCTGGAGGCTGGCAACGGAAATGCCGGTTTTTTTATTGCCCACTGGAGAAACAGAGATAAAGTTGTCCTTCATTGTTTTCACGAGAGAAAGCATTTTATTCACCATCAACTTGTAATCCGGACGTATGGATGCCATCAGATCAATCAGCATGATCCCGTCCAAACCGCCGTAAGGATGATTGGATATCGTAATGAAGGCTCCTTTGGGCAAACGATTCAACCGTTCAGCATTGCCAATAACATAATTCACCCCTAAATCATTCAGCAATCCCTCGGCAAACCGGGCTCCGGTGTATTCGATAGAGTTTTCATATACCTGGTTCACCTTATCCAACGCAAGAAGCCGCATGATGAATTCAGCGAAGCGGTGTCCCCATTCTCCCTTGAAGAAACGGGACATCCTCTCGAAGTCCGTTGCATCAATTACCTTCATCTTAATTCAAATTTAGCAATATTTTTTCTCTCATAGCTGCAATAATTTTTCAATTTTCTGATCCTGCTGCCCGTCCGTCGCTGTGCAGCAGAATATAATGTGTAACTTATTTTTAATCAATGACATAATAAAAGAAAAGAGGTGCTGGAAACACAGTCGGAATCTTAGCTTATCTTTGGGGTATCTTTATTAATTATAAACGTTAAAGCGCTGAAATGGATCATAACGAATTAAATACAAGGTTTGCCATACCCGACCAATTGGAATTTATTGAAGGGAAAGGTCATCTACCCGTTGCTATCATAACCAACCGGCATGCCAAAGCCATAGTTTCGCTATACGGTGCTCAGGTATTGAGCTTTGTTCCTGATGGACAGCGGGATATACTGTGGCTGAGCCCGCAAAGCCTGTTTGAATCAGGTAAAGCCATCCGGGGCGGAATTCCGGTTTGTTTTCCATGGTTTGGCCCTCATGCCGGCGACCCTAAAAAGCCGGTGCACGGCTTTGCCCGCCTACTCACCTGGAAGGTGACTGAAAGCCTGGCCCTGAAAAACGGGAATACCCGGCTGATGCTGGGGCTTGCCAGCACCGCTGAAACATTGGCCTTGTGGCCGTTTGCTTTTGCTGCAACACTGATCGTCGAAGTGGGCGAAAAGCTTGATGTTACCCTTTGCTATACCAACACAGGCAGTGAAACCTTTATGGCCAGCAATGCACTTCACTCATATTTCAGTATCAGCCACATAGCCAATATCGCCCTGTCGGGTTTAAAGGATTGCTTTTACTATGCCGGTTTTGAAAAGGAGGCCAACAACCAGCAACATGAGAATACCTTAAAAATTGTCAGGGAAGAAAACCGAAGGTATATTAACCATATGGCTGATTGTGTGATAACAGATCCGGCATGGCACCGCAGCATACGGGTTGAAAAAAAGGGCAGCCGGGTGACCGTGGTATGGAATCCCTATTCCGAAACCGTCAAAACAATGGCTGATATATCCGCAACAGGATACCGGGACTTTGTATGTGTTGAAGCGGTAAATGCCTATATCGACTTTGCTGAACTGAATCCCGGGGAAAGTCATTGTATTTCAACCACGATAAGTTTAGTATAAGATACTCGGCAATCTGATTGTTAACAGGTAAATTGAAGCATTCCGGGTAACGGTCGGCTATCAAATCATAAAAAGGATGTAACCTGATCATTGGCCCTGTCGCGTGGCAGTGGCATTACAACAATCCTGATAAACCCGGATTAACAACCGGAAAGTTTTTTGGTACGGGTTTTGCATGGCATATAATGAAGAATTTATTCTTCCAAAACTTAAGGCCATGAAAAAAATAATTATCACATCGATCCTCGCACTCCTCCTTACCGGAACGGGTGCAATGAGGGCCCAGGACAAGCCGGATGAATATCTTGGCCTGCCGGGTGACAATCTTAACCTCTATGCCGTGATGAAGCTGTTCCAGGAATCTGAGACACTGGAAGCTTTTGAAAGAAATCTGAACGATGAGAATTCCAGGATCAATAACCTCGACCTGAACGGAGACAACCTGATTGACTATATAACCGTTTCCGATTATGCCGACGGTAATTTTCATACCATCGTTTTGCGCGCTGCATTGTCACGCAACGAAAGCCAGGACCTTGCTGTATTTACCGTTGAGAAACTGCGCAACGGTGAAGTAAGGATACAGCTGATCGGCGACGAAGCATTATACGGAAAGAATTATATCATTGAACCTGCTTATGCCGGAACGGCCAACCCCGGATACATGGGAAACCGGTCCAACGTGACCGTTGTTACTTCCTCCTATTATGACGTAGCCTCATGGCCGGTGGTACGGTTCATTTTCTTTCCCGGATATATTGCATGGCACTCTTCATGGTACTGGGGCTATTACCCTGTTTACTGGAACCCCTGGCGCCCCTGGTACTGGCATTACTACTACGGATATCATTCCCACTGGTATCCTCACTACTACGGTCATTATTATCACCATCACCATTACCACCACTACGCACATTACCATGATAATTACTATAGCCATATACGCCATCATTCGCCTGCAGTATACCATGGAATAAGGGAAGGCCGGTATAATGCTACCTACTCCCGTCCCGATCAAAGAAGAGAAGGGGAAGCTTTCGCAAGAACAGCTGCAAACCGGAACCCGCGGACAGCGGCAAACGCTTCAGGTAATACCGGTGAGAGAAGGACTTTTACACAGTCGGAGCAGAACATGAGAACTGCAGCTGGCGATAACGTGACTGCACGGAGGTCAACCTCCACCGCAGTTGAAAGAACCCCTGCAACCCAGCGTGCACCGGCCACACAACGGTCAACTGCTCCTGCAGTCGGCAGACAGGTTACGAGACCTGCAACGACCACGCAGCGGTCAACTGCCCCTGCAGTCAACAGACAGGTTACGAGGCCTGCAACAACCACACAGCGGTCAACTGCCCCTGCAGTAAACAGACAGGCTACAAGGCCCGCAACAACTACACAGCGGTCAACTGCCCCTGCGGTCAACAGACAGGCTACAAGGCCCGCAACAACCCAGCGTTCAGCGCCCACCCGTAGTTCAGCACCGGCAGTATCACAACGCAGTTCTTCAAGGCCTTCAACTTCGGTCCATCATTCAGCGCCTGCAAGAAGCCCGGGATCTTCAGCTTCTTCTTCCAGATCGGTAAGCCGCAGCAGCAGCCAGTCAAACAGATCCGCTGCCCCAGCTTCAAAAAGCGCCGGTGCCAAATCATCGTCATCAGGCCGCAGGTAAATCATAGGATCGTAAGAAACAGGATTGTGAACTAAAAAAAGAGGGTGTCCCTTATTGAGACACCCTCTTTTTTTAGGGTTTATTTTGTTCATAAAGCCGCAGGCCAATAAACAGAATAACGGCGGATAGCAAAATAAGGATCAGAATCACCGGGCCACCGGATAAAAAGCTTTTATAACCTAAGAAGGCAGGCAATGCTCCTGCAACCAGCGCAAAGGTCGTTAATCCGAATGAAAAGCCGGGTTTCCCGGGCAATAAATTGGAGATGGCGACCAGGGTGACGGGCATGGTCAGGTTAAACAGGAACATGCCTGCAATTCCGGATGCCGGGAATTGCGCCCCAAAGAAAAGCAATAACGCCGATAAGGCCAGACCTCCCACTGATATTTTAATCCAGCCGAAATAATCGGCTAAAAACCCGCCTAATCCCTTACCTAAAGCAATGCTCAGGGTCAGCATGATCAGCAGGGTTATGTTGGATTTCCAGGGAAATTCCGCCGATAATCCAACAGCCGAGCGGATACAAATGGTAATCAGCAGCAGCAGAATGGCTAAAATCAGAAAATTAACCTGCTTTTCCCTTTTAATCCCATAAAAAACCGGCGGGCTTTTTAATAAAAACATAACCACTCCCATGCATAAAAGAAGAACAACGAAATATTCAGGATGAAATCCGGATGACTTCAATATCACACCTCCCGCAAACAATCCGATGCCTCCCGGAGCGACAAACAAGCCGGGTATGGATGCTTTACCGGGCCTGAGATTCAGCGAAATGGTACCACCCCCAACATGAAACAATGCATTGCCTGTGCCTGCCAGCAGGATTGCAGCAAGCGGATGAAGAAACAACATCAGCGCCAGCGACAACATAATACAGCCTGCAACCGCCGATAAGACGGGTTTTTGTATGCGGTCAAGGACCCAACCGAAAGGCAGCTGAAGTCCAAAAGCAAGAACATTATATAACAGTATATATGACGGCAATTCAGCCTTTACATCAATACCTCCCAGTAATAACATTACACATGAGGCATCCACCAGCGCATGGGTAAATCCGTAAACCGAAAGATATGCCGTGATTATTGATGCTTTCAAAACATTAGAATATTAACAACCCGATCAGATAGGAGATTATATTGCAGGCAGCTGAAAGACCAAGGGCATAGGAAAATTTTATTCTTAAGATCCCGGCAAGGATGAATGATTCAAGCACAATGGCCAATCCTTCCGAGAAAATAACATAATACAGCTTTGTTTTTATCCATAACGGGATTATGAACCACAGATAGGGTAATGTGGCAAAGGATGCAGTGATGCCGGCCAGTAAAATGATCCGGATTTTAAGGTCGAATTTTCGGAAGACTATTATAATCAGCAACAGTAATACGGAAGTCTCAATCAATATTGTTAAAGCGAGTGCTTTTAAAAAAGTGAGTTCGTAATTCATGAAGGACAGCGGTTCAGTCAATCAATACTTTTTTTGCTTCAACCATTTCCCCGCACTGAAATTTAAGGAGATAAGTTCCTTTTGACAGCCCGGTGGCCGCGACACCGAAATGGATCCTGTTGTATTCTTTTTTAATCAGATACGATTTGACCGTTCTTCCGTTTAGGGCAATGATGTCCAACTTAACAGAACCGTAAAAGCTGTTATCTATCCGGATATTGATAGTGCCGGCGGAAGGATTCGGGTATACCGTGAAACCCGAAGGTTCATTATAGGTCGGAAGATGCTGAAAAAGAGAGGATAAATCTCCTTCGTACTCAAATGCCGTCACTGAATCAGGAGTTCCGTTATTGTATTTATTGATTTCTTTCCATTTGTGCAAAACTACTGTTGTATCGGTAAAACCCATTATTTCATAATATTCCTCAACGGCTGAAAGCGGATTTGAATCAGCAATATAGCCATAATATGGTTTTATATCAATACAGGACCGGTAGGCATTTTTATCGTTATTCCAATCCAATTCCTGAATATCCTTGCCCGCCAAATAATTATTGCTTACAGCATATACATAAAAGGCATTAAACTTATAACCTTTATAAAGACACATCGATGATGAAATCAAATAACAATCGTTATCACCGCCAACGGAAAAAATAACCCCGATTAATGAAATGTCCTGATAATCGTCAGCATTGGTTATTTTAACACATTTTTCCACGTAATGCGCGTTGCTCGGAATCACATCACCAAAGGAAGTTCCATAAAAGAACAGGCTTGCAGTGAATAAGAGTATTTTTTTTAGTTTCATGGCCATAACGGTTTCTATGGGTTAATCTCTGAAAAAGAAACGTTTACGGTATATCAAATGTACGCAATTTCTTCAAATTATGCAATAAATCAAGACGTTGTTAACTTAAATTTATTTTACAGTTAAGACAAAATGTACGGTGGACACATAACACTGACCCGCAGTTTGGGCAAGTCCTTCTGTCAGATTCAAAGTCCAGAAAGGATGCCATCCCTTTTTCTTTTATCAAGAGAAGATTTTCAATAAAACTGGTGCTGTATTTTGTTCTGTATCGCTTGTCCAGCTGTTTCATTCTCCTGCAGGGAAATTTCCCGCATTCATAACAAAATTTTGAATTCGTTTTTTCAAGTTCAGTGCATGATTTTATGATACACCGCCGAACCGATACTGCTTTCTCTGCGGAAGATATCCGGCACCCTGGACAATGATTTTTTACCCTAAGGTAGGCAAGGCAGGTCCCGCAATTCATCCCGCACGGGGCGATAAGGGATTTGTCAAATGTTGCGGAATGGCTCATACTGCTATATTTCTCCTTTTCAGATGGTTTTCAGGACTCATACCCTATAAATATAGGAAAAAAACCATCAGCGTGTGATTCTCCTGTGAACTTTTGCCTTAACATGTCCGCTTTAAAGAGATGCTTGGTGGATTTTTCTCTGGTTGAATCCCGGTTCGGGCTCAACCAACAGGTGTTGCTTTATATCAGGCCAGGGACAAGGGTTTCGGGCAGTGTATAAATAAGTTTGCCCGGCTTAAAAACATTATGCCGTCAGCGGTATCATAATTCGTGGAATTATTTATTTTTGATTTGATTTTATGTTTTGGAATTTAATCTGCCCACGAATTACTCAGTTCATTTTATTCAACCATGCAACAGAAAGCGGATACGAACATCATCACAGTCGAACACTTATCGCATGCTTTTGGAGATAAGTCGGTTCTTCAGGATGTTAATCTCTCCATTGGAAAAGGTGAATTCGTGACCATACTGGGTCCCTCGGGTTGCGGAAAAACAACGTTAATGCGGCTGATCGGCGGTTTTCTCAAGGCTTCAGAAGGGAAAGTGACCATCGCCGGAAAGGATATGACCCTGACTCCTCCGCACCTTCGGCCCGTGAATACCGTATTTCAGAGATATGCCCTGTTCCCTCACCTGAATGTATATAATAACATTGCTTTCGGGCTCAAGCTTAAAAAACTTCCGGACGAGGAGATCAGGAAGAAGGTGAAGCAGGTTCTGAAAATGGTAACCATGACCGATTATGAAGAGCGGGATGTGGACACTCTTTCAGGCGGACAGCAGCAGCGCGTAGCCATCGCCCGTGCCATCGTTAACGAGCCAGAGGTTTTGCTGCTCGACGAGCCCCTGGCGGCCCTCGACCTGAAAATGCGGAAGGATATGCAAATGGAAATAAAGGCTATGCATAAGAAACTTGGCATTACCTTTTTGTACGTTACTCACGATCAGGAAGAAGCGCTGACGTTGAGTGATACCATTGTGGTAATGAGAGAAGGTGTGATACAGCAGATCGGCACGCCTGCCCAGATCTATAATGAACCGATAAACTCCTATGTGGCCGATTTTATCGGCGAAAGCAACATTCTTAACGGAATGATGATCAGGGATTGTCTTGTTGAATTTGCCGGCCATCAGTTTGAATGTGTTGACAAGGGATTCGCACTCCATGAGCAGGTGGATGTGGTGGTCCGCCCGGAAGATATTTATGTTTTCGAAAAGCTGGATGCCGCACAGTTCAGCGGACAGGTTACCTCATGCATTTTTAAAGGAGTTCATTACGAAATGATGGTTACCACACCCGAGGGATTTGAGGTCATGATTCAGGACTACAATGGTTTCGGCGCGGGTGAGACCGTTGGAATGCGTGTCAAGCCCTCCGACATTCAGGTGATGAAAAAGGAAAGATTGTACAATACGTTTGAGGGAACCGTGGTGGATGAATCGCATGTAAGGTTTCTGGGAAGCAACTTCGAGTGCAGCGATACACACGATCTTGAAAGCGACACCGGGGTCATGGTCAGGGTTGATTTCCGCGATGTGGTATTGCACGATAACGAAGAAGACGGGATGCTTAGCGGTACGGTAAGTTTCATTTTATACAAGGGCGACCATTATCATCTTACGGTGCTCACGGAAGACAATGAAAACATCTTTCTCGACACCAGCGACGTATGGGATGATGGCGACCGCGTTGGAATAAGCATTGCCCCGGAATCCATTAAGATTGAAAATGAATAAATCTTAACGTCGTGCGAAGGAAAATAATATCATTTTTCGGACGGAGAAGGACCTGGTCAATACCCTATGCCATATTTCTATTGATTTTTGTGCTGATCCCTTTGGCGCTGATCGTGTATTATGCTTTCACCAGCGAAACAGGCGGTCTGTCTTTTGAGAATTTCCGGAAATTCATGCAGCACCCCGAAGCCATTAACATTCTCATCTATTCGATAGGGGTTGCCATGGTTACCACCATTTTATGTTTGTTGATCGGATATCCTGCAGCCTATCTCTTAAGCCGGCTGGAAAGCCGTATGGCCAGTTTGCTGGTCATGCTTTTCATTCTCCCCATGTGGATCAATTTCCTTATACGGACACTGGCAACGGTGGCGTTGTTCGGTTTTCTGAAGCTGCCACTGGGTGAAGGTGCCCTGATGTTTGGTATGGTCTATAACTTCCTGCCCTTTATGATTTACCCGATATACAATATCCTGCAGAAAACCGATCCCAATCTGATTGAAGCTGCACAGGACCTGGGGGCTACACCAAGGCAGGTATTTTTCAGGACCATCCTTCCGTTATCGATACCCGGCATTACCAGCGGGATCATGATGGTTTTTATGCCGGTGATCTCCACCTTTGCCATCGCCGAACTGCTCACCATCAATAACATCAAGCTTTTTGGGACCACGCTGCAGGAGAATATATACAACGGCATGTGGAATTACGGCGCAGCGCTTTCACTGGTGATGCTGGTACTTATCGGCATAACCTCTTTGCTCAACACCGGCAGTACGGCCAAAGCTTCAGAGGAAGGAGGCCTTATATGATAAAAAAAATATTGACTTCTTCCTACCTGGGGCTCCTGTTGGTGATGCTTTATGCTCCCATACTGATCATCATTGTATTTTCGTTTACCGAAGCCAAGGTGCTGGGAAACTGGACCGGCTTTTCATTGAAGCTGTATGCCTCGCTGTTCCAGGGAGGGGTGACCCATTCCCTTTCCGCTGCATTATGGAATACCCTCATTATCGGATTGACGGCCGCTTTTATCTCAACCGTACTGGGGACCGTGGCCGCCATTGGCATCTTTAACCTGCAGCAGCGGGCACAAAAAGCCATTTCACTGGTGAATTCCATACCTATACTTAATCCCGATATCATTACAGCCATATCCCTTTTTCTGCTTTTTGTAAGCGTCGGGATCTCGCAGGGCTACACGACGGTCGTCCTGGCCCATGTAACGTTCTGCACACCTTATGTGGTGCTGAGTGTGTTACCGCGGCTTTATCGCATGAACCCTTCTCTTTACGAAGCTGCCCTGGATCTGGGCGCTACGCCTTTTCTGGCACTCAGGAGAGTTATGTTGCCTGAGTTAAAACCAGGTATGATCAGCGGTTTTATACTGGCTTTCACCCTTTCGATCGACGATTTTGTGGTGACCCTGTTTACCATCGGTAACGAAGGGCTGGAAACCATTTCAACCTATATATACGCTGATGCGCGCAAAGGAGGACTCACACCTGAACTCCGGCCCCTGTCGGCCATTATTTTTGTCACCGTTTTAATACTGCTGATAATTATCAATCAACGAGCTGTCAAAAAAACAAATCTAAAAACAACATGAGAACATTTGCACAACCGAAGTATCCGATTGTCATTAAAGTGCTATTCCTGTTAATAGCAGCTGTATTCATTTTAAATGCCTGCAGGGAAAGCGAACAATCCAGGAAAAAAATCCTGAAAATCTACAACTGGGCTGATTATATCGATGAAGACTTGTTAACGGAATTTCCCTTATGGTACAAGGAACAAACCGGTGAAGAAGTTGAGATCGTTTACCAGGTATTTGACATGGCTGAGGTCATGTATACAAAAATTGCCCTGGGGAAGGAAGATTTCGACCTGGTATGCCCCACCCAGTATATTATTGAGCGCATGCTGAAATATGACATGCTGCTTCCCATCGACCGCAATTTCGGAAAGACGGGTGACTTCCTGGGAAATATTTCGCCCTTTCTGCTCGACCGTATGGATGCCTTCAGCGTTCCCGGCAAGAAAGCTGCAGATTACATGGTCCCCTATATGTGGGGTACTTCAGGCATTTTGTACAATACCAGGCTTATTCCAACGAAGGAAGTTCAGACCTGGGGATGTTTCTGGGACCCGAAAAACAAGGGCAAGATCCTGATGAAGGACCACTATTGGGATGTCTATAATATGGCCGCCATCTGGGGTTTTTACCCCGAGATTGCATCGGGCAAACGCACCCGTTATGACGTTTCCAATGACCACACTCCCGAAGATATTGCCATGGTGGAAAAACAACTGATACTGTTAAAACCTAACCTGGCAGGCTGGGAGGCGGATTTTGGCAAGGAAATGATGACCAAGGGTGAGGTCTGGATGAATTATGCCTGGAGCGGGGATGCGGTTTGGGCCATCGAAGAGGCAGCCGCAGTAGATGTCTCTCTCGATTACGTTGTGCCGCGTGAAGGCAGCAATATCTGGTTCGACGGCTGGGTAATTCCCAAAAACGCCCGCAATGTCAAAGCGGCCAGCTATTTTCTCAACTACCTGTGCCAGTCGGAGATTACCTTGCGCAATATGGACGTAAGCGGTTACACCAGTGCAATAGGAACCCCTGAGATAAGGGATGCACAAATTGATACCACCCTCACCGAAACAGTCAACCTGAGCTATTTCTTTGGTCCGGGTAACGACAGCTTATTGGTTAATCCGATACAATATCCCGACAGCAGTGTGGTAGAACGCTGCGTCCTGCTGCATGACTTTCTCGACAAAAATGATACAGTGCTTGAAATGTGGAGCCGCGCCAGAGGCGATAGCCTGAACCGGAGAATGATCTTCCTGATCGTTGGTGTCCTTATTCTGATCGCTGCCCTGCCGGTATACCGCCAGATTAAAAAAGCCCGCAGTAAAAAAAGAAAGCAGACGAAGAAATAGCAACCCTGGTGTGCGCATGCCATCAGGACTCCTGCATGGATCCGCAGCAATTAACAGATAGATTGATTTCTGCCACGGATTCCGTTACGATAATCATCGGGAGCTAAAGGGATTGGTGGCCAATTGCATAAGCAACAACGAACGGAATATCATTGTTGTTTACAGCCCTTTGGCAACCAGCACCGATCTGATGGTTCCGAAGAATATCCTGAAATCGGTTGCCAGTGACCAGTTCTCAACATATTCGCGATCGAGTTGCATCCATGTATCAAAAGAAACCTTGTTCCGTTGTGGTTGAATCTGCCAGCTGCCGGTTATCCCGGGCTTTATGCACAGCCGTTTTAAATGCCATTCCTCCTGTTCCGTTACTTCATCGGGCAACATGGGCCGCGGCCCGATCAGCGCCATCTCGCCTTTTATGACATTGAACAACTGAGGTACCTCGTCAATGCCGGTTTTTCTTAAAATGCGGCCGAATCCTGTAATTCTGGGATCGTTGGCAATTTTGAAGGCAGGCCCGTCGGATTCATTGTACTGTGACAATGCTGCTTTTTGCTTTTCTGCATCAGCGATCATCGTCCTGAATTTATAGATGAAAAATATCCTTCCTCTCAACCCTACCCGTTGTTGTCTGAAAAGAACCGGTCCGGGCGAGGTGATCCTGATAAATACGGAAATTCCAAGGAGAAAGGGTGATATCAAAAGCAGGGCTGTATAGGCAAACAACTTTTCGATCAGGGATTTCAACACAAAACCGGCACGCCGTTTGGGATTTGTTTCCATCACATAAAAGAAATAATCCGCAACATACGTGAATCCCGATACGATCGCTTTTGCATTCTTCAGGTCCGGCTGGAACAGCAAAGAAACGCCAAATTGATGGCTGATATCCGTAAGTTCGAAAAGAAATTCATCGGATAGCGATGTAATGCAGCATATAACCTCGTCAACGGTATCAAACCGCACGAGGCTGCGGATATTGGCATGTAAAGGGTAGATCCGTGAATTCGAGTGAAACATAGATTTTACCACCGGAGAGTCTGTAATGACATATATTACCTGAACGCCCCACCTGTCTTTATGCAGCAATTCGTCCAGCATATCCAGATGGGATTCATCCACAATGACCATCAGCTTAATGATGTCATTGTTAATTCTCGCCTGAAGGCCATTGTTTAATGATCGGGAGAGTGTTTTGATTCCTGGCATTGGTTAAGTTTTATCTGCCTTATAATACTGCCAGGCCACATAAATGTTGGAAGATTATTACGAGTTGAACAATTCATTTGACGAGTGACGCGGGATGATGGATAGAAGAATATGCCATAAAGCTCGGAATCCGCGGAAATCACGATGGTCAGTTTTTGGCATTCTCATAAAATATCAGGCTTAACGGTTTGTATTCCCGTAATAATTAAATTTGCCATTGACATTTATTTTCATATTCATGTCAATAGTAGCAATAATTAGATGTGATTCTTACGATTACGGTAATGTTTACGCATCTGTAAAACGGGGGATTGATCTGCTGGGGGGTATTGAAAAATTTGCTTCACCTGATGAGAGAATATTATTAAAACCTAATTTGCTTGTTAATGTCCATCCCGATCAATGTATTACTACACACCCAAGTGTTTTTGAAGCAGTAGCGGAAATTTTTAAATCAACCGGCGCACGCTTGAGTTATGGAGATGGTCCTGGCATTATTGCTCCGTCTTTGGCTACAAAAAAAACAGGCATTTATAAAGTCGCTGATAAATTAAAGTTGCATCTGGGAAATTTTCATTCCGATGTTGAAACTCATTTTAGTTCCGGCAAACAAAATAAGGTATTTAAAATCGTTAAGGCCGTGTATGAGAATGATGCCGTCATTAGCTTGCCAAAATTCAAGACACACGAGCTTACGAAAATTACCGGATGTGTTAAAAATCAATTTGGCTGTTTGTCCTTTGTACAAAAAAGATTTTTTCATGTAAAACTCCCGCATGCAAATGAATTTTCAAAAATGTTATTGGACTTGAATCAATGTATTCATCCCCGGTTATATATCATGGACAGCATTTATGGCATGGAAGGCAATGGGCCGGCAGCCGGCGATCCTGTCAAATTGAACGTTATTGCATTGTCTGCAGATCCCATTGCCCTTGATACCGTAATGTGTAAAATAATAGGACTGCATCCTTCTTTTGTCCCAACCATTTATTATGGTCATCAATTTGGATACGGGGAATGCCAGGATCATAAAATTGATCTTGTCGGAGATAATATCAATTTACTCATAAACAGGGATTTTAAAATTGAGAGAAAAAGAGCTGAGGATTATCACAAGCAGACTTTTTCCGACAAAATGATTCAGTCAGTAATTAAAAAACCAGTGATTGTCAGGAAAAACTGCAAAAAATGCGGGAATTGTACCATCGTTTGTCCGACAGATCCGAAAGCAATTCAGTTCAGTGATCAGTTAAGAAATTCACCTCCCGAAATCGATTACGACAAATGCATAAGGTGTTATTGCTGTTATGAATTATGCCCTGAAAGGGCTATTAATCTGGAAATTCCAATCCTAACCAATATAATATGAAAACCTTGATTATTGCTCCGCACATTGACGATGAAGTACTGGGATGTTATTCATTGCTAAACGAAAACACATTTGTATGTTATCTGGGAGTTGAGGACAGAAGTTATGTATCTGCAGGGGAAAGAGTCAAAGAACTGGAGGCAGCAGCAAAGGAGAAAGGGTTTATATGGTCGTTAAACAACCATATAGTGAATCAATACAGATGCGATGAAATGATCAGCGTGTTGGAAGGACATATCAATGAAATGAAACCTGAAAATGTATTTATCCCTCATTTTTCATACAATCAGGATCATAAAGCCGTGTATGATGCATCTATCATAGCATTGCGACAACATGACATAAACTGGTTCGTTAAAAAGGTCTTT
Source organism: uncultured Bacteroidales bacterium (assembly GCA_964456825.1). Lineage (GTDB taxonomy): Bacteria > Bacteroidota > Bacteroidia > Bacteroidales > UBA10428 > UBA5072. The sequence continues at coordinate 28,685 of CAYWCR010000026.1, read as the reverse complement.
GTTTATGAACAGCCACATACGGTTTTGTGGCCATATAGAACTTTTGAACCAAACTATTTTATTGAAATTGACGTTTCTGATAAAATCAAAACCTATCAACTATATAAATCACAGGTCAGAGGGCACAGGTCCTCTGAATTTATTGAAATCATGGCAAAGCTAAGGGGGACACAAGCCAATATGAAATATGCTGAGGCTTTCCATTGCATAAGATATGTGGCACAAAAAAATGCTTTCTGATCAAAATATGACTTCCCCTCTTTTTACAAATATTCCGGTTATTGATTTCAGCAATCCGTTTAATACATAATAAATAAAAATAATATTATGGATCAGATATCTTTTTCTGGTATGCTTTTCATGAATAAACCGGTGTATCCATTCCAATCCATAATTTGATACCCATTCAGGAGCCCTTTTCTTTGTTCCGGCATAGCATTTGATGGTTCCGCTGCCGATATGCCAGATGACAGCATTCTTGCACACTTCCCTGGCTAGTTTACACAGATATTCCGATTTTGGTGAACTCATACCAATCAATACCATGCCGATATTCATATTTTCTTTCAGGACTTCCAGATAATATTGATTATCATGGTATCCGGAGTAAGCTTTAACAATATGTACCCGTTGTGAGATGCTGTTGATTTTTGCCTGCGCTTTTATTACTTCCGCATCTGTAACACCAATTAAAATGCAATTGCATGGCGGGACACGGGAAGAGACGATCATTTTATCGAACAACTTCGTCATGATGCATTGCGGGACCCAAACCCTGTTAATCAATAATCCGGCCCACATAATAGAAACACCATCAGCAACAACCAGGTCAGCATCTGAAATAATGGCATTCAGCTCCTTGTTGTCTTTGGCCAGACAATAAACATAAGCATTCAGATAAGTGACCAGACCTGATCTGTTTTTGGCTTCGAGCCATTGAATAATATCTTTAAGTGCTTCAGCATAACTGCGTGGCGTCAGCTTTACGCCATCTATGATGATCTTTTTTTTCATGATGTTGGTGATCTGTATCCGGCTTTGTCTTTATGACGCCTCAAGGTTGAATATATAAAATTCCCGCTAATGGTTTACTATAAATTTTTGCTTACAAATATTTTTTTATCCCATGTTTTATAAGAAATGATCTGCATCGCTGATACAACCTGTTTTTTAACATTGTCTTATCCAGGAGATCAACCAGCGCTCTTTTATAATGGATATCTTTAAAAACCTCATATCCAAAACGGTCTCTCAGGTTTTTTAAATCATTTAAAGTAAAATTCGGATGGTTGATATTGGAAGTTTGAAAATAGGCCAATCCTTTGTCATGCCTTAACCAATTTTTTTCCCTGCATAGTTCATATATCTCAGTACCCTTATAAGCATTGAATATGGATACCGCTACAAAATCAGGATGACACTTTCTGTTCAGCTCGATGGTCTTATGAATGCTTTCTCGTGTTTCAAACGGGATCCCTATCATATTGTAACTTAATGTTTTCATGCCTGATTCTCTCACCATACCAAAAGCTTCAATGATTTGCTGATCCGTTTGATTCCTTTTTAGTACTTCATTGCGTACATAAGGATCGCCGGTTTCGATGCCCAGCGAAATACGCTGACAGCCTGCATTCCTTAACGAATCAATAATATCATGATTAAGGGTGTCGACCCGTGAATTAATATAGAAAGGCAATCCTATTTTCCTGGGATATACTTCGCAAAACTTCCTGACTCTTTGTTTATTTGTGGTAAAAGTATCGTCATAGAATTCTATCTCTCTCACTTTATAAGCAGTGATGACAGTTTTGATCTCACGCATTAAATAGTCAATGGATTTAAATCTTACATATCCTGTTGAACCATATTTGTGCATTAAAACTTTGTTTATGCAATATGTACATTCAAAAGGACATCCATAAGAGGTGACAAAGGTTGCGAGTCCTCTGTTAATACTGATATATCGCCGGTAATCAAACAAGGATCTGTCGGGGAACGGTAGCTGGTTAATATCCTGGTAAAGGAGTCTGAGATTGTTCCTGATAATTTTGCCATTATGCCGGAACCAGATTCCTGGTATATTATACAAATCTTTGCTAAGATTGTTTTTCGAAACGGCATCAACGATTTCCAGCAGTGTTTGTTCCCCCTCTCCAATCACGGCAATATCAAAACAACTTTCAGCTAAAATATCCTCAGGAGCCATAGTGGTATGAAAACCTCCTGCCACTATGGGAATATCCGTGACGGATCGTATCATGGAACAGATCTTTACGGCAAATTCAAAGTCATTGCTGGCCACAGGAATGCCAACAATTTGGGGAGCAAAGTTTTGAACGGCGGATATTATTTTCTTTTTATTGAAATCAAATGTGCAATCAAATAAATGAACGGTATGCCCCGATTTTTTTAATGCAGAACTGATAGCTGCCAGGCCGAAAGAGATATCGACCGGATAATCGGTAATGTTGGGATATATTAACAATACTTTCACTGGCCGCTGTTTTTCAATTATGTTGAATTATCTGAACCGGGTGAAGAACAGAATATCAACCGCTCTTTTAATTCTTTTCATAAAACCTGATAATCCTTGTCTTTTTAAAAGATAAAGGAGAAAATACATTTGTCTTATCACCCATCCGGGTTTGAGGATCTTTTTTCTTAACCAGTATCCATGTGCTTTTGACTCGGTTTTCTTTAAGGTATCCAGGGTTAGGCCAGGTAAACTGACAATTGGGTTATGGGTAGGATCAAATTCATCCCACTCTTTTGCTATTAAGAGATTTTTGCTTGCGGCTTCATTGTAAAACCGTGTACCGGGATAAGGCGTTGCCAGACTAAACTGAACTGAATCGGTGTCAAGATTTGTCACGTAGCAGAGAGTTTGCTGTATCGTAGCTTCAGTTTCACCGAAATGACCAAAACTGACGGTAACATGGGTTTTCATTTTTAATGTTTTACAGATGCTGATGACCTTTTCAAGTTTGTTCATTTTCAATGGCTTATGGATGTTTTCCAGGATTTCCTTTACTCCGCTTTCCAAACCCAGTTTTATACCGATACAGCCTGCCATCTTCATCCTGGTAAGCATTTCTTCATCGGTTATAATCGCATCGCCCATGGCAGACCAGGGAATTTTCAACTTCCTGGTCATTATTTCATCACATATCTGCAATACATGATTTTTATTTCCGGTAAAGGTATCATCATCAAAATATACTTCGTTTGCACCGAATCTTTCCTTAACAAATATCATTTCATTGACTACGTTGACCGGTGATAACAATCTATATTCATGAGGTTTATAAAAGGTTTGCGGCCAGAGGCAAAAACTGCAGTTAAAAGGACATCCTCTTGAAGCATGCATTTGTATCGCCGGTCTGTTCTGACAAAAACCGTCATGATAATAATGCATCCCGTTCTTTTCCCTGGACGGAAATAAATGACGGGCGGGCATAGGCAATAAATCAAGATCAGCATAATTCATTTTTTCATGGACCTTGATTTCATTGTTTTCACTTCTGAAGGCTATTCCATCGATTTCAGCAATGTCCTTTTTATGATCGAACATCTGAATAATGCTGAGCAATGAATATTCATATTCCCCCAACAGGATATAATCAATATAATTATGCTTTAAGAGTGTTTCAACGGGAAAAACGGTCACATGAGAACCCGCCAGTATGATCTTTGCCTTTGTTTCTTGTTTTAGAATGGCTGCAATGTGAAGGATCCAGTTGAACGATGTTGTTGCCGGTTCAAGCAGAATAGCATCAGGTCTGGCACTAATGGCCTGATGAAGAAATTCTTCATAGCGCAGATTTAACGGCACTGCATCTATCACTTCAGCTTCATATCCATCTTGTTCAAGCAATGCAGCAGCATAACCCATGAAAAAAGGAAACATAGAATATCTGGGCAGGCTTTTTTCTGACTTAACGAGTGACCAAGGGCATCGGCTTCCCGCACAAAAAAAATACCTTTCAATGCCGTTCCCGAGGTCAATCCTGTAAGCCGGGTTAGCAATTAATACTTTCATTACAGAAGATAATATTGATCAATTTGAGACGATCAATTATTATAAAGAATAATAATATTACTTATCCTTTTTATAATATTGGTAGATCTTGTTTATTATAGTATTGAGGTCCGTTTCAGGTTTCCAACCTAGAAAAGTTGATATCTTTTTGATATCCGGAATCTTATCATAAGCTTCCAAATAACACTTGCCATATTTCTTCACCGGATCAATATGAACAACGGTTGATTTGGAATTACATATTGCTTTAATTTTTTGAGCCAGATCAATGATTGTTATTATATTTCCATCATGCCCGATATTGAACACTTCATGCGAAAGTTCTGATTCCTGTATGCTGACCATGGCTTGTACAACATCTTCAACATAACAATACGATCTTTTCTGCAATCCATCATAAAACACAGGGATGTCCTTATTTGCCAATGCATTTTCAAAGAAGGTCGGAAAAACAAAACCGATTTTTGAACACTGTTGTTCTCCGACAACATTAAAAGGACGAACAATATTAAATTTAAAACTATGGTTGATATTCAGGTTTTCCAGAATAGTTTCAGACGCCATTTTACCAAGAGCGTATTCTGTCCTGGTCCCAAAGGTATTATAAACATGTTTCACCCCGTTTTCGTCGAGATGGCCTGAATGTCCGTAAATTTCAGATGAAGAAACAAACAAGAGTTTCGAATTGCATCGGGTTGCAATCTCAAAGGCTTTATAGGTTAAATCGATTATGTTTTTGGCAACAAAGCCATTTTTGCCCAGTATCCCAAGTGCACCGACCGGACTGGCCAGGTGATATATATCCGTGTAGTCATTGTCCAGACCTTTAACTTCAAGGAAATCTTTAATTAAGATTTTCAGCCTTGAACGTATGGAGCCAAAGTCAATTTCAGAGGAGCTCAAATTATCAACAACCGTAATATCAATTTCCTTATGCTTATTTAATAAATATTTGATCAGATGATATCCAATGAATCCTAATCCTCCGGTGACCAGTACTTTTCTCATTACACAAACATAAAAAATCTCTTTATTATTAGTTAAACAAACCTTTCAGTACCATCAACATGGTATGAATTATTTTGATGATCCGTTTGATAATTACAGCGAACAAACATAGTAAATTCTTATGCTAATACCTATCCGCTTTTTACAATTTAAAACATGAGCTATGATGCTGCATCTGACTTTATGATTAACCTTAGCCTATAGAAACGGATGATAATTATTATATTTGAGCAGAAAAGTGACGGGAATTACCATATCAGGTCAACACTAACGGGAAAGCTTATGAAAAGTAAAATTTTGCTCGCAATATCAGCGTTCATCCTTGTTCTGTCATATTGCGATGCTCAAAACCTGAGCTATGATATACGCCTGAACCAGGTTGGCTTTCTGCCCAATTCCATAAAGATGGCGGCGGTCATTAACACACAGGCTGACAGCTTCGAAATAAAAACCAGTGACCTTGGTTCAACGGTATATAAAGGACAGTGTCTGCCCGATGCCTACTGGCCTTCCTCAGAGGAAAACGTTAAAATAGCCGATTTTACCCTGCTGCAAACACCGGGCAATTATGTGATGGTGGTTGATGACCTAGGAAAATCAGTGCCCTTTTCCGTAAAGGAAGATGTTTTTGCTCCTTTGTCCAGGGCCAGCATCAAAGCCTTTTATTTCAACAGGGCATCCACGGCATTACTATCCCAGCATGCCGGCATCTATGCGAGGGCAGCCGGGCACCCCGATACTGCCGTTGTGGTGCATCCTTCGGCAGCTTCAGCAACACGGCCTGCAGGCACCATCATTTCCACCCCTTTCGGCTGGTATGATGCAGGAGATTATAACAAGTACATTGTGAATTCAGGGATCTCGGTATTCAGCCTTCTTTCAGCCTATGAAACCTATCCTTCCTATTTTGACACACTGGAACTCAATATACCGGAAAGTGGCAACGGAATTCCCGATATTCTTGACGAAGCCCTGTGGAACATCCGCTGGATGATGACCATGCAGGACACTGCCGACGGCGGGGTATACCATAAAACCACTGAGGCAAGCTTCAGCAGTTTTGTCATGCCTGCACAGGTTACCTCCACCCGCTATGTTGCTGCCAAAGGCACAGCCGCCACACTCGATTTTGCCGCCATCATGGCCATGACGGCACGCATTTACAAATCCTACCTGCCGGAGCTGGCCGACCAGGCGTTGAAACAGTCAAAGCAGGCCTGGCAGTGGGCTAAGGACCATCCCAACGTTTCGTTCAGGAATCCTTTATCCTCCGGCGGATACCCAGCCCTCAGCACCGGGGAATACGGCGACGGCAGCTTTTCGGATGAATTTGCCTGGTGCGCCGCCGAATTGTATGTTACAACCAGGGAAGTCCAATACTACACCGAGTTTAAACTGGGAAGCAGCACCTTCGACGTGCCGGGCTGGGGCAATGTGAGAACACTGGGATTGTTGTCCCTGGTGATAAACAGAGACTCCCTCACGGCGGAAGCCGACACAGCCCTGGCAAAGAGCAAACTGGTCGACCTGATTGCCGGCGCTAAGAACAATACCATCACCTCACCCTACAGGATCCCCGGGGATTATTTTTACTGGGGCGGGAACAACGGCTATGCCAACCGGGGAATGCTGCTGATGCAGGCCTTTAAATTAACGGGAGATGCCGGCTATTTTAATGCCGCCGTGTCAACCCTCGATTACCTGCTGGGCAGGAACGCGACCCAATATTGCTTTGTCACGGGCATGGGCACAAAACGGCCGATGCATATCCATCACCGTCCGTCTGGCTCTGATGGCATTGCCGAACCTATACCCGGTTTCTTGGCAGGAGGCCCGAATCCCGGTGATGTTAATTCCGACTGCGGCGCTTCATCCTATCCTTCGCTTTTGCCTGCCAAAGCTTATGTCGACCTGCTGTGCAGCTACTCGACCAACGAAATAGCCATCAACTGGAATGCGCCGCTGGCATTCCTGGCCGGAGCCGTCCAGTGTGAATATCTCCGTCACTACGTGGATACCATGCCGGTGTATTTCATGATTTCTTCGAATAATATTACTTTACCTAATAAGGCCGGTTATGAATATCAGCTCACCATTGAAGGGAATGCAACATGGATCCTTTCACCCAATGCCGACTGGATAGGATTGAGCACAGATGCAGGCAGCGGAAGTGCAGTGATTCAGGCATACAGCGAAACCGATAACCCCGGTGACACAAGCCGGTATGGAAAGATCTACATATACAATAACGGAATACTGACGGATTCCATTGCCGTTTCACAGAACGGCATAAGAAGGTCTTTCAGGATTGAGGCTGAGGATTATTCTGCGATGACAGGGTTGCAGACCGAATCTACCACCGATGAAGGAGGAGGCATGAACCTGGGCTATGCGGATCCTGATGACTGGGTAACATACATTTTAGATATATCCTTTGAAGGTGAATATTTGGTTGTATTCAGGCATGCCGGTTATGCAGGAGATTTCGACGTCAGTGTCGACGGGGAATGGATACAGCATATAACCCTGCCGGCTACGTCAGCATGGCAGGACTGGACCAGCGACACCATCCAGATCGGATTTACCGAAGGACAACACGAGATGAAATTTACTTTTAATGCTAACGGTCTGAACATTAACTGGATGCAATTTGACTGGTACAGCGAGCTGGTGATTGATGACATTATGGATACGGAACTTGACCAGGATGAACTATCCGTTTACCCTGTTCCTGCTGATCAGTTCCTGGTTGTTGAAACACACAGTTCGCAAGGGATCAAAAGGATCCAACTTGTGTCGATAGACGGGAAAACATTAATAAATCGTGAATTGAACGGAACTTTTCAGGAAAGCATCGATATTTCAGGCATCGATGAGGGAATATATATACTTATGGTGACTACCGGTTCCTCATATTGCAGAAGGAAGGTATTGATAAAATAGTAGTCATATTTTTGAGATACGTTCAACCATTCGGCGGTTGATCCTGGTGCTGAAAATCCGTAATTGTCTCCGGGTTTTCCGGCTGCGTTTTTCTATTTCAATACGGTGATTTTTGATTCGGCAACGCCATGGCCCGATTGCATACGAACCAGATAAATGCCCGGAGTCAGCCCAGCTGCATCAAATGCAACACTGTTCGTGCCTGAAATTTCGCCTGCATCCTCCACTTCATCGACACGCCGGCCAACCATATCATAAATGCCTATGCTGACCGTTGTATTTTCAGTGCCGGAGTAAACCAGTTTCGAGTTTGCCGTAACCGGATTCGGATTGCATTCGATCCGGAGTCTATCATGCGGTATTATCCCGGTCATCTTACTGCCTGTGTTCAGGTCACTTTTTACAAAGTTTCTCATCCACAAGTACATGTTTTCAACATTTTCTTCAATGTAATCATGTCCGCCCTCAAACGTAACAAAAGCAAGGTTACTGTTACCGGCATCCTTCAGCAGATCGTGAGCAGTCTGATTAATTCCAAGCAGGTCGTCATGGGTCCCGCATACGAAATAAGTGGGTACATTTTTCAATGATTCGGCAATGCTGCTGGTTACCAATTCACGGTTATCATACCATAAGGCCCCTGCATGAATTCCCAGGGCAGCCCAGGTATTGGTCGATTGGGCTGCGATGCTCCAGGCTCCGAAACCACCCATCGAATGTCCGGACAGGTATTTTCTGAGGGAATCGATTTTTACTATAGACTCCAATGCAGCCTGGCATTCCCAGATGTCGGTTTCGGATATTCCCTGATACCAGAGGTTTCCCCGTCCCCAGGGCGACAGCAGGTACCCGTCCTCAAAGGAATTGTCATATGACGCATTTCCCCTGAACGGATAGGTCATATATTCAATGGAATTGGAAGCCACGCTCCATAATCCATGCAATTGGATGTAAAGGGGATATTCCTCTTCCGGATCCCAGTCTTTCGGAGGGTTAAGCCAGGAAAATGAAACAGCCCCGTCGGTGGGCGAAACCCAGGACAATATAAAAGGTCGCTGTCTTTTCATATACGTAGAAGACAGCCTGGCATTTGCTGTATCATATTCATTGTTGAAGGCATGGTATGTCTTTTTCAGGAATGATGAATCCTGTTTTGTTAAAACGGTCCTGGAATCAATAACCGACACCATCGAGGTAAAATGCATTTTTAGAAATGCGTTGCCGGAACCTTCGGAAAGATTAACCAGCGTGTCTTTCAAAGCCCGGATCGTATCCATGGCATCGGATGTGCTTGCCGGATCGTAATACCGGCATGATGATTCTTTCAGGATGGAAAGCGAAAAAAAGAAGCAAAGGATAATTTTCAGTTTCATAATGGATCGTTAAAAGGGGTTACTAAATAGACACTTAAAAGACCGTTAACCCTGTGGATTGCAAGAAATCTGTTTTAAAAACCGCGTGGCGCCTGCCTGTTGGAAAGGCAGGGTTAAACCTGCCCGACGGCAGGCGGGCCTGAATAGCGCCGGGGGTATTGAATGGTAAATCATTATCCCTTTTTGGGCAATTCTTCGTACAGCTTTATTATCGTTTCTTTGCCATACGCCCTTTCCAATCTTCTGACGATAAAATGTCCCTTTGCCATGTCCTGAAAGTGGTCAATAAAAATGGTATTGATGATCGCTCCTCCCGCAGCACCGATTGCCGGTATTGCCATAGCTGCGGCTTTCTCGGTGATTTGTATCCCAAACCGTTGTGCTATTTTCGCTATCAGCCTGACCAATATGGAGGCGCTCTCTTGCGAAAATCCTTTTTCAGCAATGAATCCCGCAGCTTCAGAAATCGTTTTTGCCAGCAGGGCACGAACCGCATAATACCCGCTTTCTGCACTTTCATCTGATTTGCTGGTGCCACCCAGGGCAAAAACTTCGAGACAGGCCAGCTTGGTTTCGGCAAGGGTAACAGATTCGCCCTGTGATCTGGCGATTTCGGCTATAGAACGCAGCATGATGGTAGTTGAAACCGGTAGTTCAATGGCCAATGCCGCAATGCCGAAAAATCCGCCAATACCGCCGCTTGCTGCAACCCCCAGCCTGTGCCACTGGTTTGAAGGGCCTTCCCCCGGAATATCCCGGATGGTAAAGATGGCCGCTTCTGATGCTTTAATCAGCGCCATTCTGGTAATTTCTCCGATTTTTTCATTCCATTTTTTGGGCAATTTTTCAAATCCTTTTTCAATGGGCATTCCAATAAAATTGGTGATCTTAATCGCGATCCCGGGATTCTCCAGTAAGTTTTTCGCTGATTGAAGCTCTTTTCTGGCAGATTCAGGTATTATGGTATTCATTGATTTAAAAAGTTGAATAGATATTCCTTGCATCATTCACCGCCCTGAACATGGCCAGGATGTTCCCAAGGGGTACATTACTCTGAATATTATGGACCGAATTAAAAACAAATCCGCCGCCGGGGCTGAAAATATCAATATTCCTGCGCACTTCCCGGTAAACCTCTTCCGGAGTGCCGAAGGGCAGAGTTTTCTGGGTATCGACACCCCCTCCCCAGAACACGATATCGTTGCCAAATTCCTTTTTCAGCCACGATGGATCCATGCCTTTGGCTGAGATCTGGACCGGGTTAAGGATATCGAATCCGGCTTCGATAAAATCGGGAATGATTTCATGAATGGCGCCGCACGAATGTATAAATACTTTCCAGCTTGTCAGTGCATGTATTTTATCATTCACGGCTTTCTGGTATGGCTTGTATAAATCCCTGTATGTCGCTGCAGACAAAAACAAGCCATTTTGCGTTCCGAAATCGGTTCCGCTGGCAAAAACTACCTGTATCTTATCACCCACTGCTTTTGCCAGCAATTCAACATTTTTCAACGCAATTTCACATTGTTTTTCGAAAACCTGTTTAATATATCCCGGGTAAGCCAGTGTGGCGAGATACCATTCCTCCACCCCCCGGATGCCTTTGGGATGCTTCATCCAGGGGGCAGGCACTAATGCAATATCGCCAAAAGCCATCCCGGGAAGCGTCATATAAATGCCATATTCGGATTCCCGGTAGTATGTTGAAGCCTGCGTGGCAAAATATTCAAGGTCTTCCGGAGTCAGGACACTGAACTCTTCCGTGTTGTCAGCCGGATTTAGATGGTCATAGTCAGCCGGAGGCAATGTTTCCAAAGCATCGAAAAAGTAACCCTTCGCCGACATTTTTGCGCGCGGATTAACACTCGTGTCTCCTTCTGCATACATGTATACGGTGCCGTCCGTATCGCAGGTAAAATTAAAATCTCCGGGTACATCAACAACGGTACCATCCGGCATGGTAAAAGGCTTCCAGCGTTCATTGCGGAATCCGAACATATTCCTGGGGGGATTGATACCCACTGCATCCAGATGAAGGTTCTTTCTTAATTCTTCATCCAATTCCCCCAGCATCTGATAAGGCTCGCTTATTTTAACCCGGTAACCTGTGTTTCCCAATAAGGCATTGCGAAGATTATGCACCGCGCATGCTCCCATGCCGGTCTGGCCACCGGCGCCAAAATCCACAACCAGGCGGTCGGGCTCTTTATGATGGATGGTTTGTATTAACCGTTCTCTTGCGTTCATTGCTTTTGTATTAGTGCTCGATCAATAGCCGGTCAGCTCACGCTCAATATTTTCAAGTGATTTCCCTTTGGTCTCAGGGAGTCTTCTGTAGATAAACAAAAAGCCCACTACGCAGATCACTGCATATCCCCAGAATGCTGCGGCATCACCGAAGTGTTTTTCTATGATCGGGAATGTAAATACCAGGATAAAATAGGCCAGCCATAAACAAACCACCGCAACGGATGTTGCTGTCCCCCTTATGCTGTTGGGGAAAATCTCGGCAATCAACACCCAGGTTAATGGCGCCAGCGACATGGCATAGATGCCGATCGCCAGCAAGATAAAAATGGACAAGCCCGCACCCGAGCCTTGAAATAAAATAAAGCCGATAACGATATAAAGCAGGGCTAAACCTCCTGCCCCGATAAGCATAAGCGGCTTTCGCCCCCATTTATCCACCAGCGACATGGCAATAAGGGTGAATACCAGGTTTGCCAGGCTGATATAAACAGCCTGCAACAGCTGTTCACTGGAACTGGCACCAATGCTTTTGAATATGTTGGTGGTGTAATTAAAAACTACATTAATCCCGCAAAATTGCTGAAATACAGCCAGTCCGATTCCAATGATCACAATGGGAAGTATTGCTTTTTGAAACAGGAGCCGGAAATTTGACTTTGTCTCGCCGTGCAGCGTTTTCCGGATGGCTTCGACGGTGGTATCAACAAAACGGGTATTGCCGACACGGCCAAGCACCTTTCGCGAATCATGCTCGCGTCCGGCTTTTAACAACCATCTGGGACTTTCAGGGACAAAGAAAACCCCGATCAGAAACAGCAAGGAAGGGATCATACCCAGGCCGAACATCCATCGCCATGCATCGGGACCTTTATCACGGAGCTGAAAATTTTCAAAATGTGTCACCACCTGCCCCAGCACAATGGTAAGCTGGTTAATCGTCACCAGGCGACCCCGCACTTCCGGAGGCGATATTTCCGCAATATACATGGGCGAGAGCATGGAAGCCATTCCAACCCCTATACCGGCAGAAAAACGCGCGGCAATAAAACCGGCAAGGTTCGGGGCAAGTGCCATGGCCAGCGATGACAGGCAAAATATCGCGGCAGCCACCATCAGTCCTGGTTTACGCCCGTACCGGTCGGCCATGCCGCCGGCAAAGATGCATCCCGTAATGCACCCCAGGGCAAGGGAACCGGTCGTGAAGCCCTCCCCCACAACATTCAGGCTAAACGCTTCGCGGAGGAACGGCAAACCACCCGTAATAACGGCAAAATCAAAACCAAAAAGGTAACCTCCCATCGCCGATATGAGGGATATGCTGATCAGAAATGCCCAGTTATAATTAGCCTTCATGATGGTTTAACACTGCCTGTCAAAACTCCCGCAAAAAGCAGGTGAAAAGATACTTAAAATTGATGACTTGGAAAAACAAGCGCATTAAGAGGAAATTTATCAATACCAAAAGAAGGATGATCCATGGGTACCCGAATTAACCTGCCTTGTCAATCTTAACGGAGGTCATGGCGATTGAACCTGCCACCGCTTTGTCATTGAACAAGGATACCTTGTCGTTCCTGTTTTTCAGCGCCAGTGCATACAACAAGGGCAAATAATGTTCCGGTGTGGGGATGGCCAGCTGAAATGTTTTGCCGTTTGCTTTATAGTTGATAAGGGATCCATGGTCACCGTTCAAAATGAACCGGGCCATTTTTTCCTTTGCTTCCAACGCCCAGTCATATCCGAAGTTGTCAGCGTTCAGCCTGCTCCATTCTATCAATCCCAGATTATGTACCATGTTCCCGCTGCCAATGATCAGCACTCCCTTGTCGCGGAGTGAACCCAGTTCTTTTGCCAGCTCATAGTGAATCAGGGGTGTCTGATTATAGTCCAGACTCAATTGTATTACAGGCACATCAGCATTCGGGTAAAGGTGTTTGATCACGCTCCATGCCCCGTGGTCAAGTCCCCATTGGTCATCCAGTCCGACATCCGTCTTCCTGATCAGGCTCCTGATCTCTTTCGCCAGCACAGGACTTCCGGCTGCAGGATATTGTACGGCAAACAACGCTGCCGGAAAACCACCAAAGTCGTGAATGGTCTTTGGCATTTCCATGGCGGTTACTAAAGTCCCCCTTGTTTCCCAATGCGCCGAGATACAAAGGATGGCACCGGGCCTGGGCAGTTCTTTTGCAACCTTCCTGAATCCGGCTACAAATTCATTTTCCTCAATCGCATTCATCGGACTGCCATGTCCCAGAAAAAGAACGGGCATGGTTGCCGTATTGCTTAAGCCTGCGGTTAATTTATTCAGTTCATTCAGTCTCATGACGGCTCCTGTTTATGGCAATAATGCCATGGATTGCAAAAATAGTTTTCTTTTCATATCTGCTTGTGAATAAACACCCCATCATTTGCTTATTTTATCAATCCAATGATCAATGGAGAATTTCCCGGCACCGGCAATGGCAATTACAATATACACGGCCAGATACAGCAATGCCATTTCCCTATTCTTAAAGGCAGCCCCGGCATGGGCTATGAAAGCCGCAACAGACATGTTAATAATTAATACAAGCGCTGCCGGCCTGGTGATTATCCCAAATATCAATAACAGGGAACAGAAAAATTCAGCCAATACGGCAAGCGCCAAAGATGCATTTACGCCAATACCCAGCGGATCGGCAAACTGAACCGGTTCATCCCCGAATAATTTTTGAAGCTTCCCAACGCCATGGGTGAGCATAAAAATGCCAATGGTCAGGCGAAGGAACAGCAAAGCAAAATCTATGTTTTTCGGATAATTGCCTGCCGTGAAAAGAACTTTACGTATGAATTTCATTATTGCTGGTTTTATTATTTCATCGGAACTTCTATCAATAACACTTCCGCATCCTGCGAGTTTGCTTTAACGGAAATGATATCCGTATCCCGGATCGCTAAACCGTCTCTTTCTTTCAGCGCATTTCCATCCATGGTTACATCGCCTTTTATGATGAAGGCATACACTCCGTTGCTCGGCTTCTTAAGGGTATAGTCAACGGAAAAATCCTTGTCAAACCTTCCCATATGAAACCAGGCATCCTGATGGATCCATACACCCGCATCATCCGCATCGGGTGAAACGATCTGCTGCAGCTTATTATGGCGGTCATTCAGATCGAGTGTGATCTGGCCATAACGGGGTTTCACATTCCTTTTGTTTGGAAAAATCCAGATCTGAAGAAACTTCACAGGCTTATCGTTGTTCTTGTTGTATTCACTGTGGGTAATGCCGGTGCCTGCACTCATTACCTGTATATCACCATTTTTTATGACCGATATATTACCCATGCTGTCCTTGTGTTCCAGATCACCTTCCAGCGGGATAGAAATGATCTCCATGTTGTCGTGCGGATGAGTACCAAAGCCCTTGCCTTGTGCAACATAGTCGTCATTCAAAACCCGCAGCATGCCAAAATGCATCCTTTCAGGATTGTAGTAGTCCGCAAAACTAAAGGTGTGCCTGCTGTGAAGCCAACCGTGGTCGGCATCTCCGCGGCTATCTGCATTGTGTAATATGGTTTTGGTCATGTTGAAACTGTTTTTACAAATTCAATATCGCCGCTGATACGGACTTCTTCGCTGACCAGCACGCCGCCTGTTTCCAATGCTGCATTCCAGTTCAATCCCCAGTCCCGGCGATTGATCTTTCCGTTCAGCGAAAAGGCAGCTTTCTCATTTCCCCAGGGATCTTTGTTGATGCCGCCGAATTCCACATCCAGTACTACCTCTTTGGTGATCCCTTTCATGGTGAGCTGTCCGGTGAGCCTGTAGTTTTCATCATCTGTCTTTTTGAAGGATGTGGATCTGAACAGGATCTCTTTGTGATTTTCCACTTCAAAGAAGTCGGCACTTTTTAAATGAGTATCACGGTTATCATCATTGGTGAACAGGGATGATGCATCAATGGTAACTGAGATGCCGGACTTCATGAAATCTTCGCCATTAATTTCTGCTGCAAATTTTCTGAACTCACCTTTCACATTGGCAATCATCAGATGCTTTACCTTAAAAGTGAGTTCACTATGCGACGGGTCGAGGATCCATTTGGTTGATTTTTTTACTTGATTATCCATTGTTTACTGTTTTTAATTGCTGTAATAATTTGACGATGCAAAAATGCAGCCAATTTACAAGACAGGGGTAACAGTATTCGGAAAAGGTGTTGTAATATCCGGAAATGAACAGATTCTTTCTTACCTGTGCTTTTTCATTTCCTTGCGGAATTCAGTGGGCGTCTGACCTGCTTTCTTTTTGAATACATTGGTGAAGTATGATTTCTCATTATAACCCAGTTCAAAACCAATCTCTGAAACCGATTTATCGCTGCTCGCCAGAAGATTCTTCGCTTCAATCAGCTTCCGTGTTTCAATAATTTCTGAAACACTTTTGTTTAATATACTTTGGCAGATCAGGTTCAGGTTCCTGGATGACATAAACAGCTTCTCAGCATAAAACTCCACACCTTCAGGCCTCCTGAAATTGTCTTCCAGTATTTTTAAGAAATTCTTGAATGTAATGCTTTGTGTTTTCTGAAGGGTATCATCCGCCGGACTTAACTTTTTTCTTTCCGATTCAATCATACTGAACAAAGCGTTCAATAAATGTCTGATGACGGCATAATCCGGGGAAGGCTGCCGGGTCTCCATGAACATCATGTTGCATAAGGATGGCATTCTGCTAAAGCAATCTCCCCGCTGTAAGGAAATATTCGCATTGTCATGATAAAGGGAATAAAGCTGAAAGGTAGTTTCGGGAATAAATTCGCTTATGAAACGCAAAACCCAAAAATCACACTTACCGTTTTTTACCCTGGGGATCACACGATGTAATTTACCCCTGGTAACAAAACTGACACAGGGAGCCTGTATAATTTCAGTAGTGAAATCAATAAAATGGTCAAGCGAACCCTCCATACCAATGATCAGTTCTTCATAATCATGCTGATGCGGTTCATCGGGAGCAGCCGCTATTTTATTGGCTTCTTCTTCCGTTACCCTGAATATTTTAAATACTTCATTCATCTGCCCTAAAGATAGTTAAAATAAATCCTGATGCTTATAATGAAGTACAGTCTGTTATGCGGTTAAAAAAATTAAGCGGCAGGAAAATCTTTGACCTGCCGCCAGCAAGAATTCATTTCCTGCCTGATAATGGCATAACCAATAACCAGACAGAAAGGACTTTATAATTCCAGCGGCTTGTTGTGTTTAATGAAGGTTTTATTGTCAAGTTCCCGGAAGGCTTCCTCTAATTCTTCTTCCGTGTTCATAACAATAGGACCGCCCCAGGCGACCGGTTCTTTCAGCGGTTTTGCGGCAATAAGGAAAAACCTGGCCCCTTCAGTCCCGGCTGTAACGATCACTTCATCATAGTCAGTTTCCTTTGATGATGAAGCTGACATCAGCATGGCACAGGCTTTTTCTTCAAAATTTGCCAGGGTATCATCTGCAGCCAGCGTCCCTTCGATCAGATAGAGAAACAAGGTCTGATCGTTGGAGGTTTCCTTATAACGCCAGATAATATTGGGGTTCATGGCTACATCCAGATACTGAACTTTTACATGTTCACCTTTTACAGCACCGTGATGGTTATGGTAATTACCGGATAAGACCCTGATGGTTGCATCTTTTTCCTGAACCACTGAAACATCCTGCGGTTTAATATCCCGGTAGACTGGTTCTGTCATTTTATCCTTTTTTGACAGATTGACCCATAGCTGACAGCCCAACAATCTTTCAGAAGCTTTCGGCATTTCCTGGTGAATGATCCCTGATCCTGCTGTCATCCATTGACATTGATGATCCCGTATCATTCCCTGGTTACCCAGACTGTCACCATGTTCTATTTCTCCCTGTAAAAGATAGGTGACGGTTTCAATTCCCCGGTGAGGATGCCATGGAAATCCCCTGATATAATCCTGAGGATTGGTTGAATCAAAACCATCCAACATCAGGAAAGGATCAAAATTCTCAATGGTATTCAAACCCAGGACTCTGCGCAGACGAACACCGGCTCCGTCAACAGCGTGTTGTCCCCTCACAATCCGTGTGCATTTTCTTCTGGCCATAATTTCTCCTTTTATTATACTATTGTCAGGAAAGATTAATCTCTCGTTTAAAAAAATCACCCGTTATACCTGTTTTTCAGCTATAATGCAAATATAGCTTAACTAATTTGACAATAGCCGTCCTATTCCCAACGAGTTTCCACTTAATTTCTCATGCATGGCGTGGAATTTTGGGAATCATGCGGACGGCGGCAGGAAAAAAACCTTTATTTAACCGGATAAGCACCTATAAATGAAGATTCCTGACCGCTTAGTCCCATTGCTTTGATTACTTCATCAGGAAGAGTTTTTCCTTTATTGAGGTCAGCAAATACCTTCAACAAATGAAAATCTCCCTTTGCTGCATCAATAAAAACAGGTTCGCTGTATGGCTGAAGATATTTGCTGTTTAGTGAAAGATCAGAATATAATGCTGTCAGTTCTTCAGGTGAATGAATAGCAGCCTGGCATTTTTCGTTACCTGCCGGGCTCCATAGCATCAATGGTGCCTTGCCGGCGTTTAATCGCCGTATATACAGGTTATGATCAAGTGTTTTGAGCTGCGGCATTTTCAATCGCTGACACATGAAAGAGGGTTGCCACACAAATAATTGTGGTTTTGGAATGTCTTCATCCATAACGAAAAGGTTGTTCACAAATACATGACCATCGCGTTCATCAACACCGGGTCCTGTGGTTATATGCCAACCAAAATGATCGTTGGCATCACCCCGTGAATCGCGTCCGAAACAGAAACGGCTGTTAATAAATGTGTTGTTGTAGACCCCAGCATCACAACTGTTTAAAATAAGTACCTGATCGCAATTTACGAAAACGTTACCGGCACAAATGGCTCCTTTGGATATCTCAAAAAAGAAAGCGTTGTCACTGGGCCAAACCTGAGTATCAAAAAACGGATTATCAAGGCTGCCGACTTTTTCCGACCAGTTGTTCACAAATATCCCGTCGACGTTCCCGACATCGTACCATACCCCGTGTGAAAAAGGATGGTCAATGATCCTATTCTCCCTGCAGGTTACTCTGTGGGTCTGGTTAAAGATCTTGACGGCGGCAGGATAGAAGCCTGTCCACTTTTCTATGTTATTATGGGTAAAGATGTTTCTTTCGAGCAGTACGTCTGATGAAGCAACAATATATACCCCTTCGGTATTGGTGTTTTTGACGGTGCAGTTTCTCATGATAAGGCTGTCGCCAATGGCAAAAACGGCAATCCTGAAACAGTTTGAGAAGATGCAGTTTTCAAACAGGGTACCCACTACATCTTTCCCGTGCTGCGCTTCTGATGAAATGCCCTGCGGGTAGTAACCGTCAATGTGCACCATGGTATCGGGGTACTGGGAGATCTCCAACCCATAAATCTTTGGGCCCTTTTTATCGGATGACTTTCCGTGAACATCCCTGGTCGTCCTGAAAATGGCTTTTCTGAAAGCAGTTATTTCAACTAGCCTGCCGGCAGGATCAACCCCGATATAGATCTGCCCGGCCGAATAGTCAACAAAGAATGTCCCCTCATTGACCTCCTCTTTATTGCCGACCGACTGAAGGTAATTACCGTCAATGAATACACCGTCGTTATTAAATCGGTGCAAAGGGGTGAATTGCTCTTCTCTGGCTCTGTTCCACCAGGCTTCCGGACCAGCAGGGAAAAGGTGTTCCCAATGGGTAACCCACAGGCTGTCTTCGGTTTTTTGCCATGTATCAGCTTCAAGCGTGCCTTTCAGCACGGGTGTTTCATCACGGTAAGGCTGTATGGTTATTCCCTGATTAAAGGTGAGGTTCCCGGTACGATAAATCCCTCCGCGCATAATGATGGCGTCACCGGTAACTGCCTTTGATATGGCTGTTTCGATGGAGGCTGGTTGGTTAATGTCTTTGCCATCCGCATCGGCTTTGCCATCGGGAGTAACATAGTATATTTCGCCGTTGACAACAGGTAATTCATAAACCTTGTTAATAGGGCCATACGTGATTTCAATGGGTTGTGCAGCCTTTGGCGCACAGGATACGAAAGGAGCAACCAACAAAATCATACTGAATAACCGTGTGATTGTGTGAATTATTCTCATAGCTGTGTTATTTAAAATTTAACTTTGTTCAGAAGCCGGTTCATTCTATGGATATAATGATCAGTAGTACTGACAGAGGTCGCAAATGTCAATCAGCGGAAGAATTTGCATACCTTAATCATTGGGAGCATAGTTATTCCTATAATCCTCAAATCCTACAAACCTGCCTGCCGAATCCCGATGCATCGGGAGCAGGCAGGTCCTAGTTCAGACCCTTACTTTCTTGCTGCATGCTCAAGCAATATGTTGATCAGTTCAACATCCGGCTGGCGTGATGCTTTCTTTTCGGCATCATAAAAGTATATACCAAAATCCCCTTTGTATTCCCAGTTGCACCAGGCAACGTTATTTTCTTCAAATGCTGCGATCATATCACCATAATACAGCAACCTGTCCTTTCTGTCTACCGTGGGCATGCAACCAAACTCACCGCAATAGAGCTGAAGGTTTTTCGATGCTGCAAAATCGAGCCCTTCCCTGAATACCTGAATTAACCGCTGTTTGTTATACAGTTCCCTGGCATCGTGGAGATTATCCACCAAAGCCTGAAGGGTGGTATCAACATACTGGTTGTAATCATCGTTTGTAATGATCTGACCGGGATAATGCACAGGCCCTTTATAATATTTTATGGGTGTCCAGTCGGCTTTATAATGCGTAAAAGACAACGGTGAATAAGTATGAAAACTAAGGATGATATTGCTATCGCCTTCGGGAAGCTTTATGTATTTCAGGTTAGGTGCAATTTGCCACATGTTTGGTCCAATTACCAATACCCTGTCAGGTTCCTTTTGCCGGATGCCTGCAACGGTTTTGTTCATAAGTTTGTTCCAGTCATCATGGTCCGGAGCGACAGCTTCATTCAGTATTTCATAAGCTACCATATGATTTGGATAGTTATGAAGCCTTTCCGACAATTGCAGCCAAAGTCCGATAAAATTCTCCTGTGCAACGGTATCGGTCCATAATGTGTTACTGCCTCCTTCGTTGGCTGCATTGAAGTGGTGAGCCCGGATAATATGCAGATCCACAATGGCTCTCAGATCGTATTTGGCGCACCAGTCAAGGCATTTTGTGAGATAACTGAAGGCGGTTTCATTCGGCTTGCCCGCCGTATCCCACATCTCCATTTCATCGATGGGGATTCTTACATGGTCAT
Organism: uncultured Bacteroidales bacterium; assembly: GCA_964456825.1. Classification (GTDB taxonomy): domain Bacteria; phylum Bacteroidota; class Bacteroidia; order Bacteroidales; family UBA10428; genus UBA5072. The sequence continues at coordinate 7,735 of CAYWCR010000026.1, read as the reverse complement.
ATCCGATGCTGTCGATAAACCGGATATCGTTTTCATGGATATAGGAATATTTGGGCGCCCATCCAAAATCCTGCGAAAGCCAATGGCTCAGGTTTACACCCCGGGTTATCTTAAAATTCGAGGGGTTCATCGCTTCATCTGAAGGAGATTGCTTGCATGATATCATGGCAGCTAAAGCAATTCCGGTAAAGATTAATGTCAGTTTCCGGTTCATTTCTTTTATTTTTTCTGTGAAATTAGCTTAATTTTATAAATAAATGAAGAAGTCATGCTGCCTGCCTTCCAGCAGGCAGGTCGTGCAGTCAGCTGTTTAGCGGTTTAGCTTTTTAGGTGTTTAGCTTAGAGGCTACAGGCTGTAAAGATGTCTTGCAGCCTGCCGACAGGCAGGCAGATCATGAAGTCTTTGTTCTTTTATTTTTGGTTTTTAGCTAAAAAATACTCCTATGTTTGTCAAACTATTCTTAATCGCCCTTCCGGTCTTCTTCGCCATTGACATCGTATGGCTTGCCCTGGTGGCGAAAAATTTCTATCAGCAGCAGATAGGTTTTCTCATGAGACCCAATGTGAACTGGGTTGCAGCCATTATTTTTTATTTGCTTTTTATCGCGGGCCTTGTCGTTTTTATCATCTCTCCGGCGGTTGTTAAGCAATCCTGGATCCATGCCCTGTTATTCGGCGCCTTATTTGGACTCATAACCTACGCTACATATGATCTGACCAACCTTGCCACGCTAAAGGACTGGCCTCTGCTGGTAACTATGGTTGATTTAATCTGGGGCACTGTATTGGCAGCTTCCGTTTCGGTCATAACTTATTTTATCGCTAATAAAGTATAGCGATGCAATATGCTTATTTGCCTAATGATGACAACAGGACTGCACCTAATTATTCAAGGTAGACTTTTTTGGTTATTGAATTATCTTTTGACTGAACATTAAGAAAGTAAATTCCTGTTTTATGTTCCTGATATGGAATAGTCATGCTTTCACCGGAATATTCATCTGAAAAAATAATTCTCCCTTGCAGATCCAATAATTGAAACTTGTAGTGTCCTTTTTCAGAGAGTTTCACCTGAAGTTCCCCGGATGAACGATTATGAATAACTTCAAAATATGCTGAGGCATTAATGCTGTCAATTGCATTCGGAGGGTCGGGATCGGTTAACGCTAATACCAGTTTACCCGATTCGATATAGGTATTCTCTTCAGAAAAGTTGACCTCGTTACAATCAAAGGTCCAGTTTCCTTTCGCCCATCTTGAGGCATCAAAGGTGTTAAAATCGTCTCTCCATGCAAGTGCAAAGGTTCCGGCATCATATCGATAATACTCGATCCAGTCAACATATTGGTATTGCGGCAAACTGCTGCGATCGATTGTTCCGGCCCACCCGGGCGAACAGGAGATCCATGCATTGAACCTATAGCTTTGGGGCGATGTCAGGTCATTGACAACATCACCCGTATCTCTTCTTAACTCAACACTATCTATGTACCATGCCACATAATCAGGAGTCCACTCCAGGGTATAAGCATGAAATGTATCAGCCAGCGAATAGTCCAGAAAAATGCTTTTCTGATGATGGATCGTATTTCCTGAAACACCGGTAATAATGTTGGAAGACAATTCAGCTGCATTATTTTTACCCATTATTTCAACATCTATTTCTTCCCATGAGGATGCGTCGCTCTTAAAGGTAAAAAACGTGGAAAGCAGGCCGCTTCCTTTTACCATTTTCATGCTCATCTCAAATTTGCCATATAATACCGTATTTTTAGAATATACTTCAGCACCTCTGTAAGGTTTTTGCGCAAAAAGAGATGTTAACAGCAACAGCATGGCAATGCTGACAGACATTTTCTTTAATTCAACCGGCTTATTCATCATTTCTATGGGTCATTTATTACAAAATTAGTAAATTCTTAATTGGCATGAAGTATGAAGTTTGTGCATATGGAAGGTGACGTATTTCGGAGGGGATATTCTTAATTGTTAATTAGATCGGTTGAAATTGCCTGGATTGAATATATTTTGTCGCATGCTTTGCAAAAGCGCGCGAGAGGTGGAAATTAAACAATCTGCCTCCCGCGCACTGATTGCCGGAAACAAAATTTCTCATTGCTCCGGCCATTTAATTTGTCATTATTGCTAAAAACATCATCTTTATACCAAGAAAAATTATTAAATTTTTCGGTTGAAAACATATTCATTATTAAACAGTAAACACTATGGCATTATTTGGACCTGTCAGCCGCTTTAATGAATTCAGGGATGACTTCATTAAAGACACCGGAAAGCATGCCGAGGAAGATATGGCGCTTTACTCACTATATGTAGCGGCAAGGTTTGCCGACATGAATCATCGGTTGCTTGGTAATCTGAGCAATGAAATACAGGAGTTGCAGAAGATATTGAAAAAGGTTTGAGTCTTTACTGATTAAGGATTTTTCAAAAGAAAATCACTAAATTATGGCCGGAAAACAGTACCTCAATAATGAGGATTATTGCCCCATGAAGAATAACAGATCGCATGGTTTCTGTCTTGGTTCCTGCCTGCCTGCCGGTAGGCAGGGCTCTTGGTTCTTGTTTCTCAAGTGATTGAAATAGTGTATTCTATAATCTAGTTACGTAAGAGTAATGTTTTGAATGATGCACCGGATGAATCTTGTAAATAAAATCTTTGTAATCATAGGTTTTACACTGTGGGTTGTAATTAAGGATGCTTTCCCTCAGTTGTATCTCGATCCTGACGCATCCGTAAATGACCGTGTAAATGATCTGCTGGGCCGGATGACCCTGGATGAAAAGATTGGTCAGATGGTACAGGCTGAAAGATCATATCCTGATATTGATACGGTAATAAAAGATTACTTCCTTGGTTCGGTGCTGAGCGGTGGCGGAAGCAGGCCCGGAACCAAACCTCAGGACTGGATCGATATGGTCAACGGAATGCAGCAGGCTGCACTGTCGGCGCGGCTGAAGATCCCGATTATTTATGGCATCGATGCAGTGCATGGAAATAATAATGTATACGGGGCAACTATATTTCCACACAATATAGGCCTTGGATGTACCCGTGATTCAACAATCGTTAGAAAATGTGCCGAAGCCACAGCCATTGAGGTCATTGCTACTGGTTTACACTGGACTTTCGGACCTTGTATTGCCGTTCCGCGCGATATACGCTGGGGCAGGGCATATGAAGGTTTTGGCGAGACGCCTGAATTGCAGGAAATGATGGCACAGGCAGCTGTAAAAGGTTTTCAGGGTGATTCACTCGGCGTGCCTTACCGGATTCTGGCCTGTGCAAAACACTTTATTGCTGACGGAGGAACCCTGAACGGGCAAAATGCAGGTAATGCTGTCATGACAGAAGAGGAGCTCCGCAGGATTCATTTGCCAGGGTATATCAAGGCCATAGAGGCCGGCGTGGGGTCCATTATGGTTTCTTTCAACCAATGGAATGGCGTTTTATGTCATGCCAATTCTTTCCTGATTACTGATTTATTAAAGGGAGAATTGGGGTTCAGCGGTTTTGTTGTCTCTGACTGGAACGGGATAGAACATATTTCCGGCGATTTCAAAACAAGTATAAGAACGGCTGTAAATGCAGGGATCGACATGTATATGGAGCCAAGTCATCCAATAGATTTTATCACAAATTTAAAACAATTGGTGAGTGAGGGCAGTGTGTCACAGAGCCGTATTGATGATGCTGTAAGCAGAATTCTCAGGGTTAAATTCAGGTTACAATTATTTGAGCAACCCTATGCAACGGATGCCTGGATAGATAGCTTGGGAAACACCTCTCATCGCTCAATTGCACGCACAGCGGTTCGCGAATCGATGGTACTGCTTAAAAATCAGGGTAATTTATTGCCTTTTTCCAAGGTAAACGGGAAAATACTTGTTGCCGGTGCCAAAGCAGCCGATATCGGCTCGCAGTGCGGTGGATGGACTATTTCGTGGCAAGGCAGCACCGGAAGTATTACAACCGGGACAACTATGTTAGACGCCGTAAAGAGTGTGCGGGGGACGGAAAATGTTATATATGCTGCCAATGGTTCAACGGCTGAAAATGTTGATGTGGCGGTCGTAGTAGTTGGAGAAACACCTTATGCCGAAGGAGGAGGAGATAACCTGGAGCCTAAATTAACCACAGGCGATTTAAATACGCTGGCGAACGTCAAAAGCCTGGGAATACCTTATGTTGTATTATTATTAAGCGGCCGCCCGATCATCCTCGGCGATGTTATTACCGATGCTGATGCCTTTGTGGCTTGCTGGCTGCCTGGCACTGAGGGGTCAGGTATTACGGATGTTCTATTTGGATATTATGATTTTACGGGTAAATTGTCACACTCCTGGCCTGTTACCATTTCGCAGGAACCTGTTAACCAGGGAGATTCTCCTTACGCTCCATTATTCCCCTACGGATACGGTTTAAGTTTCGGACAGGATGCCATTTCATCGATGTATAATTTATCCGTTTCAATTTTTCCAAACCCTGCAAATGATATTATAACGATTCGTTCCGATTATTCCGGCACCGTTGAGATCTTTAATGCTGTGGGGAAACGGGAGTTAATATCAACGTTGAAAGATTATCAGCAAAGCATTGACATAAGTAATTTAAAAGCCGGAATGTACTTGTTAAAAATGACTTCAGGATCAGGTCAGATGCTGATCTCGAAATTCATAAAAAATTAACCATCCGGTTTTCAAGGTGCTCTTCTTTAGATTGCCCCTTCCGCTGAAAGTCAGGAAGTCCCGGTGTGTAATAAAAAATTACTGCTGAATTCAGGTTTGCAGGCACAACCCTCGAAATAGCTGTCATCCCGGACGAAGCTTCACAAATGAATAAGCATTCAATTATTGTTGTGCTGAGATCCGGGATCTCCCGGAATGAGCAAAAGTTGTACCTCTTGCTGCCAGTTTATTCCGATTCATCGGGAGTAAATTGTGGCCTGGCAATTGGCAATAATATGAGCCTTCTTAATTTGCCAGGAGATTTTAGAAACAACAAATGGATTATTAAAATTACGGATGCCGCAAGTTACAGCCCGGAGTAACGGCCTTTAACTTGTGGCAGCTCGGTGTATAATACTGTTTATTTAGAAAAGTAATTTATTTCGGTTTTATTTCAATACTATTTTATCTGTTTCAGTTTTTTCTTCTGTCACAACTGTGATAATATAAATCCCCTTTTTGTGATTTGCCAGATCAATTTCATTTTCTTTGCCGCTATAAACAAATTTTCCGTTGATCCCGGTGATTTCTATTTTCTTTATATTATTTGCCTGGATTTTAATTTTTCCCTTAGTTGGATTAGGTAATATTTTTATCAACTCATGATTACTTTTTGATTCAACAGCATTTATATAATCACAATCTACGTTTGAAATCTTGAAAAGCCCGATTCTGTCATTCTGAAAACACCTTAATTTTCCACCCGTTGGGGGATCTGCCCATGAATGCAAAGGAAACATAAAGCCTGTCCATCCAATATTTTCAATAATATCCCCATTCATTGAGAATTCGTCATTTTCCGTATAGTGCTGGCTTACATGCTGGACTTTCATAAGGTTTCCGTTAATATCCATGAAGGATACTGAATCAATAACAATATCAATTGAAGAGTTCTGTAAAAAAAATTCAAAACCGCAATATACATGAATTGTATCACCTGGTACTGCGTCGAAATTATAAATTAATTCAAATGAGTTCGTTGGCGGTACAAAAAGATACACGCGGTTTGAATCTGATTTCATATAGATTTTGTCAGAACTTGTATAATTAAATGCGAAGTATTCTTCTTTCAAAATTTTTGCAGAATCGCCATTAATTATTGTATCACCAATCTTTGAAAATTTGAAGTAATCTGTATTTGGAGGTGTAACAAAATCCGACTGATCATAATACCATACTGCATTGTCTTCAGCCCAATTTTGCGGAAAACAATAAATGGGGATACAACATGCCAGGATCAGGATGATTTTTTTCATGGTAGTAATTAGTTATACCGGTTTTACAGATCTATTAACGAAATTGTTCTTATCACCATTTTAGCACAGAAGGATTATGTCCATAACTGGCCGGAATGATCACACAAGTTAATTAAAGATTCATAAAATGTCAAGGGTTTTTTACCTGCTGGTATTGATAAAAACCCGTGCAATTTGAATTCTTATCAAGGAGATTTCTGACGCTAATGTTGGCGGGCATTAAGGGAGGTTCCCGGTCTCAGCGTTGCAATTCAGGATAACTTAATCATTCATGAAGCTGAGCCGGGAATGACAGGTGGGGCGCGGTTGATGGTGCGATTGGAAAGAGGAAAAATTTAACGAAGTGTAACTTGTGGCCTGTCCATGAGCAACTTAGACCAGTTAACATGGATATGGTAGCGTTCGGTCATTATTCCATCATATTCCATATATTTACGTAAAAAACCTGTCTTAATTAAAGAAAACTATTATGATACAATTTGTTAAAATGATCATGTTTATTTGGGTAATAGTTGCCGTGTCGGGCTGCAAAGACATTCAAACAGCAAAGGAAAGGGATGTATGGAGCAAAGAACAGGCAAAGGAATGGCAGGCTAAAAACGGCTGGCTTTGCGGGGCCAATTATATCCCTTCCACAGCCATTAACCAGCTTGAAATGTGGCAATCCGAAACATTTGACACACTGACCATTGATAAAGAACTGGGATGGGCTGAAGCATTGGGCATGAATGTAATGCGGGTGTTCCTTCATCATCTGGCCTGGGAACAGGATAAGGAAGGATTTAAGAATCGGATGGACCTGTTTCTTCAGATTGCATCAAGCCATCATATTAAAATCATGTTTGTATTTTTTGATGATTGCTGGAATCCCCAGGCAAAAACAGGGAAACAACCAGATCCGGTACCTGGCAGACATAATTCAGGCTGGCTGCAGGACCCGGGAAAACCATTGAATAATGACACAACCATCTTCCCGTTGCTGGAAACCTATGTTAAAGATATCATGAATGCTTTTGCTGAGGATGAACGCATTCTAATCTGGGATCTTTACAATGAGCCCAATGGCAGTAATAACAGTTCGATGAACTTGCTGCAGCATGTATTTCGCTGGGCTAAAGAATCAAAAGCCAGGCAACCTGTAACTTCCGCAATATGGGATTATAACCTGAAAGACTATAACAATTTTCAGTTGAATAACTCCGATATAATATCCTATCACAATTATGGCGACTCTGTCTGGCACCATCAGGAAATCGACAGTTTAATGCAATATGGCCGTCCTCTGATCTGCAGTGAATATATGGCCCGAACAAGAAACAGTACTTTCCAGACAATTTTACCCTTGCTCAGACGTGAAAATGTGGCTGCCATAAACTGGGGATTGGTCTCAGGCAAAACCAATACGATATATGCATGGGACGATACAACTCACAAAGATGGCTCAGAACCGGCACTATGGTTTCATGATATTTTCAGAAATAATGGCATACCCTATAAACAGGAAGAGGTCGAACTGATAAAAAGAATTACCGGGAAATAAGTGCTTAAAGAGGTCGGGGCAAACTAAAGTTAAATTTGTCAGGCATTTAACGGATTTTATGCTCATTACTAAGCCTGCTTATATTTGGCGCTACAATTTATTTAGCCGCAGATGGCAGGTTGAAATAGTGTTTATTTCTGTATGAATAAACACTGTCAATTATTGAATCTGGTGGATTATAATCATACGACCT
>CAYWCR010000025.1:27986-49607 GCA_964456825.1 uncultured Bacteroidales bacterium | reverse complement strand
TGTTGTTATTCAAAGTATTTCTTTGCGCCTTAGCGTCTCTGCGTGAAATTATCCTATTTCACAATCCCCGAAAACCCCATAAAGGCCAGTGATAATAATCCGGCTATAATAAGGGAGATGGCAAAACCGCGCACACCTTTAGGAACATCAGCCAGGTCAAGCTGTTCACGAATTCCTGCCATCAGCACCAGTGCAAGCGTAAAACCAACGGCGATACTGGCTGCATAGACAACACTCATCAGCAGGTTAAAGTCCTTTTTTACCGCCAGCAGAGCGATACCCAGTACGGCGCAATTGGTAGTGATCAATGGAAGATAGATGCCGAGTGCCTTGTACAAGGGAGGAGCCACTTTTTTAAGGATGATTTCCACAACCTGTACAAGAAAAGCAATAATAAAGATAAACGTGATGGTTTGCATAAATTCAATATGCAGCGGTATCAGCAGATAGTTCTGAATAAGAAAGGTGACGAGGTTTGCCAGCGACATGACAAAAATAACGGCCATACCCATGCCCACGGAAGTGCTGATCTTACCGGAGACACCCAGGAACGGGCAAACACCCAGAAACTGAGCGAGTACCACATTATTAACAAGGACTGCTGATATAATGATCAGGATATATTCCATGATTAATTCAAATTAAAAAGTCAGATATTAAATTTTACCTTAAGCCTGTTAACGATGGCTATTAATAGCCCATAGGTCACAAAGGCTCCGGGAGGAAGGACAAACACCAGGATGGTGGCAGCATTCTCGCTCAACAGCCTTATGTTAAATATGGATCCGTTCCCGAGAATTTCGCGGATACAAGCCAGCAGGGTAATGGCCAGGGTGAAACCGATGCCCATGCCAAGGCCGTCAAGAACGGAACGCCAGACACTGTTTTTCTGGGCAAAGGCTTCAGCACGGCCCAGGATGATGCAGTTTACAACGATCAGCGGGATAAAGATACCCAGCGCCTTGTATAGATCTGGAGTGTAAGCTTTCATGACCAGGTCGACAATTGTAACAAAGGTTGCAATAATAAGGATGAAGGCAGCGATCCTGACCTTATTGGGTATTAAGTTCTTTAGCAAAGATATCAGCAGGTTGGAACATACCAGCACAAAAGTGGTGGCCGCACCCATGCCAATACCATTAATGGCGGCTGTAGTAACGGCAAGGGTGGGACAGGTACCCAGTACCAGGACGAAGGTTGGATTTTCCTTCAGTAATCCGTTTGTAAAGTATTTCAGGTTTGTCATATGCTGAATCCTTCTGTTTTAAGGCATATTTGTTGTTGAATCCACAGCGTCAAGCGCATTGTATGCACGCAGCAATGCATCGCAAAAGGCCCTTGAGCTGATCGTTGCAGCCGTAATGGCATCCACCTGTCCTCCGTCTTTCTTCACGTTGATTTTGAAGCTCCCCGGGTTCTTGTCCAGAAACTGGGTTATAAATTTCGGTTCAGCCATTTTGGTTCCCAAACCCGGTGTTTCTTTGTGCTGAAGGACGGTGATGTTATTGATTGTCCCGTCAGTCCGGAATCCCGCCATCAATTCAATATGGCCGGAAAAGCCTTTATCAGAGTATGTCTTAACAGCAAAACCGGCCGTTTCATTATTCTTTTTAACCGTGTATATCGTTACGCCATCTACCTCCCTTGGGGTTGTTAAGGGATCACTGTCGAAGTCGGGTGAAACCTGCCTGATGGCATTGATCTCGTTTTGTCTGGCAGCAAGCTCTATCGGCCCTTTTGTTTTTAGGTATACAAAGGTCAGCGCTGCGGACATCACCAAGGAGATGAGGGTAAGGGAAAGGAACATATTCCGCAGGGTAGACTCAAGTTTTTTAGCCATGTTTCACCTCCTTTCCAAACCTTCCGGGCTTGATATATTTGTTGATCAGCGGGACGGTGGCATTCATAATGAGGATAGCAAAGGACACGCCTTCGGGATAAGAACCGTAAACCCGGATCACCACCGTGATAATGCCGATGCCCAGGGCATAAATGACCATCCCTGTTTTTGTCATGGGCGATGTTACAAGGTCGGTTGCCATAAAAATAGCGCCGATCATCACCCCACCGGTGAGGATATGAAATACCGGCGAGGCATTGTGCAGGGGATCAATGAGCCACAGTACCCCGGTAAAACCAAAAACCGTGGCTATCATAACCACCGGAATATGCCAGGTGATAATGCGTTTGTAAAGTAACCATACAAATCCCAGCAGCAGGGCGACAGCCGAAACCTCGCCAAGAGATCCGTTCATGTACCCCAGAAAAAGCCGCATATGATCGGGCACCTGCTGTGCAATGGCAGACATCACTTCGCCATTTCGCAGTCCTTCCTTTACGATTCCCAGTGGCGTGGCACCCGTGGCAGCATCAAGGTAGTGCATCCTTGAGGCTATGGGCAGCGGCCAGCTGGTCATCTGCACAGGGAAAGAGATCAGCATAAAGACACGTCCCACCAGGGCAGGATTGAAAGGATTATTTCCCAGTCCTCCAAAAACCATTTTTCCAATACCAATGGCAAAAACACTGCCTGTGATGATCATCCACCAGGGCAGGTTTGACGGCAGGTTGAAGGCCAGCAAAAGACCGGTCACGATGGCCGAGCCATCGCTGATCCTGTTTGCTGTCTTAAGGATGAATCGCTGTATCAGATACTCTGTCAATACACATGAAACAATCGCAATGGAGGTGACGACAAGCGCCCCGATCCCAAACAGGAACAGCGACATGATAAATGCCGGGACCAGGGCAACGATCACCCCTGTCATGATGCTTTTAACCGATTGCTGCCCGAAAACGTGGGGTGAGGGTGATACTGTAATAAGCTGGCTCATGCTGGTTTTTTTCTTGATCGAATTATTTTGCCTACCTGTGCTTTTCCCAGGCGGATATAGTCGAGTAACGGACGGCTGGCAGGGCATGTATAACTGCACGACCCGCACTCCATGCAGTCCATCACCTTTTCTTCTTCCAGCCGGTCGAACAAGGCTTTTTGTGACAGGGGCATCAGCAGATAGGGTTCAAGGCCCATGGGACAAACCGAAATACATTTTGAACAACGGATGCAGGGTTCAATTTCGCCACGTTTTGATTCAGTCTCCGGCAGCAGCAATATTCCTGAACTGCCTTTCATCACAGGGACTTCGGGACTGGCAATGGCCTTCCCCATCATGGGACCTCCGGCGATGATCTTTCCGGTGTCTTCGGGCAGTCCGCCCGCTGCTTCTATCAGTGCGGAAACCTGGGTGCCGATCCTGACCCTGAAATTGGCCGGTTGCTTCAACGATTTACCGGTGACGGTGACTATTCTTTCAAACAGGGGTTTGTTTTTCTGGATAGCCTCATAAACGGCAAAAGCGGTACCCACGTTAAAAGCAACAACACTTACATCGACGGGCAGTCCGCCGGAAGGGACCTCCCGGTTGACCAGGGCCTGGATCAATTGCTTTTCCCCGCCCTGGGGATACTTAACCTTCAGCCCGGTCACCGCAGTTCCCGGGTATTTCTGCGCCAGGATCCTGAGATGGCTTATGGCATCGGTTTTATTGTTTTCAATTCCGACAATGACCTTTTCAACGTTGAGCGCCTTTTTAAGGATCTGTATGCCCACCATGATCTCTTCTCCCTTTTCAAGCATAAGGGCATGATCGGAGGTAAGATAAGGTTCGCATTCAACTCCATTGATGATGAGGTATTCAGCCTTTTTACCCCGGGGAACGGACAATTTCACCTGGGTTGGGAAAGTGGCCCCACCCAAGCCTACAATGCCCATTTCACCAATTTTGCCAATGATCTCCTGGCCTGTCAGCGATATGGATGTGATGAGTGCCGGGTCACGGTTGATGGTTTCAATCCATTCATCACCTGATGTTTCAATAAAGATGGCAGGCCTTTTATACCCGCTTATGTCAACCGTCTCTTCTATTTTGCTGACCTTTCCCGCAACAGATGCATGAATATTGGAGGAAACAAAACCATCACCTTTGGCAATCAGTTGACCGGCTTTCACGGTATCTCCCTTGTTTACCACGGGTTTGGCCGGTGCCCCGAGATGCTGGCTCAGGGGGATGATCACGGACGCAGGGATCTGCAGATCACGGATCTTGCTCTGGGCGGAGAGTTTATTTTCCGGAGGATGAATACCTCCTTTGGCAAATGTGGTTGACACGGCTATTGAATTATTGGAACAATACGGGCATTCATCTCAGGCACCAATTTCATCGGGTTTTTCTTTTTCTGCAGGAACCGCTGCAGGGGTTTCCGGTGCCTTTTCTTTTCTCGCAGGAAATCCTATTTCAAGGATGGAATCAGTAGGGCATTCCGTAACACACTTCCGGCAAAGCCTGCACTTGACAGCATCAATAAAAGCCAGGTTGTTGTTCATGGTTATGGCCTCATAAGGACATACCTTGAAACACTTTGTACAGCCGATACAGGCCACGGCACAATTCCTTTTGGCGACCCCTCCCTTATCCTCATTCATGCAGGCCACATAGATCTTCTTGTTGCCCTTCCAACGCTTGCGCAGCTCAAAAAGATTTTTGGGGCAGGCCTTTACACAGGCACCGCAGGATGTGCATTTGTCATCATCCACCACGGGCAGCCCGGTCAGCGGATCCATATGCAATGCATCAAAGGTGCACGAGACCACACAGTCTGCTAATCCAAGACATCCATACTGGCACCCGGTCTCACCTCCATAGAGGGCTGAGACAACAGCACAGGAAGAAACCCCGTCATACCGGTTTGTCCTTGGCCTGTGCTCACACGATCCGTTGCAGCGAAGCACAGCAACCTGAGGGTCTTTCGCAGTCGCTTCCCTGCCCAATATGCGGGCAACGGCTGACATGGTTTCATTGCCGCCGACGGGACAAAAGAGCCCTTCGAATGACTGGGATTTAACCAATGTTTCGGCAAAATTTCTGCAGCCGGCATATCCGCATCCTCCGCAATTAGCTCCTGGCAGATTGCTTTCCACCTCATCGATCCGCGGATCTTCAAATATCCTGAAACGCTGGGCTACAAAATAAAGAACAATGGCAGCTATACTGCCCAAAGCACTTAACGAAAGGATTGTATACAAAACTGTCGATGTCATAGGGGATCAATCAAGTTTTTTGAGCGTAAATGCAAAAGTCTTCCGGAGCTTTGCCCGGGAAAAATACAACGTGACGTAATAAGGAATGAGTATGGACAAAGCCAAAAGACCGGACTGCCATTCCCCGAAATGAAAAAGGGTAAAAATGACAAGGGTGAGCATGACCAACACGAAAGGAATAAAATATCCCAGCAAGATGGCTTTGCTGCCCATAGGCTGTGTGATGGCTATGCCTACCTTGTCGCCGGTATGAAACTCACCGGATTCGTCGGGAACATCAATGATCTTCTCCTCCATCCCGAAAATTGAACATAACGATTTCGAGTGACAGTCAGAACAGGCTGAAACCTGAGATATTTTAACGCTAACAACACCCATTTCAGTGTTTTCAACAATACCCTGTTGTTCAATACAGCTTGTAGCATTCATCTGCAAGAATCCACAAAAAAACAAAAATAGTCAAGTTGATATAACAAAAAACAAGACAAAAGTAATATGCAGGTAATTCAGAATGATTATAAATAAGGTGTTAGAAGTTAGAAGCTAGTAGTTAGAAGTTAGAAGTTGGCAAGGGAGAGATGTTTATTTCCCCGGGCTGAAGCCCGGGGAAAAGGGCACAGCATGAGAATGAAGATAATGCTAGTCAATCCTCAAAAAGATCCTCTTCGCCCCGTCAACCTCGGTTTCATCAAAGATCAGGGTATCACCGGAAAATGAAAAGTTCACTGATTTAATGTATTCATCTTCCCGGGTAAATAACCGCAGGGGCGATTCGGTGTCATTGTCATATTTAATAGTCTCGAACCAGTAGACGCCAGCATTATCCAGCGTTGCATTCCGGAAAATACGGTAGGTACCATCCTCGTCAAACCGGCAGGTAATCGAGTAGCCAAGGGTATCGGGATTCATAACATAGGGAACTCCGGACACGGTGTAATAATATACGGATTCAATCCAGTTCCATTCTCCGATGATCCTACTTTCGGATTCCGACAGGCTCACATCTTCCTTGTTTTCACAGGAAAAGGACAGCAACAGCAATAAACCTGCTATTAAGGCAATATAACGGATTTTCATAGGATACAAATATTTACATAATAGATAGATACTATTTATCGGAAAAGGTTGCATGGGAAAGCCTGTTTTCTCATTATTTTCCATATTTCATTCAATAGTTTCTCCTCAATTAAGGTTTTTTCTGCTTTAACAGATTTTTAGTTAAAATTTTTCAGCGCATATTTTAATACCATGTAATATTTTTTAACAATATTCGTGTTTAAAATATAGTTGACTAAATAACAAAAACCATGCAGAAATTATTATTTCCGATACTCATTTTTTATTCCCTGTCAGTGGCAGGTCAGAGCAAAAGTATCGACAGGTTCAGAAAAGAATTCAAGGAAGATAATAATGTATTCATATACCGCAGTACATTGCAAATGCTCAATGCAGAGAACAATCCCGAATTCTCTGATCTTGTGAAGGATATTGAGGAGATCAGGGTATTGAATTACAATAAAGCTAACCAGTCCATCAAGCCTGACGTGATTTCCAATTTGAAAAACGACCTCAGGGAGGAGAATTATCAGGAGCTGATGATTTTTGCTGAGCAGGGGAATAAAATATTGTTGTATGGCAGGGAGAAACGGGAGAAAACCATCGGGTTTGTTGCCCTGGTGGAAGATCAGGAAAAATTGATGATCGTTGATGTGGTTGGCGATCTTGATATTAAGAAATTCATGCAGCTCAAAAATAAATTGGACACCCGGTTGTAATAAATTATAATACCCGGGGGTTCAACACCCGGGGAATAATACCCTGACGGGCTATAACAAACGTAATTAAAACTTAATCTCTTGAAAACTGCAGTTTCAACAAATCAATTAACCAAGCATTACGGCCGGATCAAAGCGGTTGAGAACCTCTCCCTCGATATACCCGAAGGCAGTGTTTTTGGCATACTGGGTCCCAATGGCAGCGGAAAGACAACCACGATAGGCATGTTGCTGGATGTCCTGAACCCGACCCGGGGTACTTTTTCCTGGTTCGGCATTGAGTCAGGCACAGAAAACAGACGCAAAATAGGATCCTTGCTGGAGGCTCCCTGTTTTTATCCCTATCTTTCAGCTGTTGTTAACCTGAAGATCATTGCTGAAATAAAAAGGGCAGGATATGACAGGATAGATGAAGTACTGACCACGGTTGGGCTATATGAAAGAAGGGACAGTCTTTTCCATACTTTTTCCCTGGGCATGAAGCAACGTCTGGCCCTGGCAGCTGCGCTACTCAGCGACCCTCCCCTGCTGATCCTGGATGAGCCGACCAATGGACTTGATCCCATTGGAATTGCAGAGATCAGGGACATCATCATGGCTGTATCGAAACAGGGAAAAACGGTGATTCTGGCAAGTCACCTGCTGGACGAGGTACAGAAGGTCTGCACCCATTTTTGCATACTTGACAAGGGCAAACTGGTATATTCCGGCCTGGTCAGCGACGTATCAGAAACGGAGCAGTGCGTTGAACTTGGGGCAACCGACATGGAATTGCTGCGAAAAACCGTCAGCGCCTATCCTTTTATGATTAAGATGGAAGAGGATAATGAAAAGATAGTCGCTGTTGTCCCGGTTGACAAAATGACTGCGTTCAGCCAATACCTGTCAAAAAACGGCATCATCATTACCCATTTCCTGGCCCGCAGAAAATCGCTTGAAAAACAGTTCCTTGACATTTTAAATGATCAGCAATGAAACGATTAATCAATATAGAATGGTATAAACTCAGATATCATACACCTTTCTGGATTTTTGCAGGGCTTCATATTGTTATCCTGCTGCTGGTCTTTCTGAGCGCAAAATTCTTTCTTGATTTCCTGGCCGGTAAGGGGGAGATGATAAATAACATGATTGATCCCTCCCGGATCCCGGTATTGCAGTTTCCGGATATCTGGCATAACATGACATATGTGGCGGGGTTCTTAAAAATAATCCTGGCCATTTACGTGATCATTTCCGTTTGTAATGAAATAAGCTTTGGCACGCTCAGGCAAAACATCATGAATGGGATGAGCCGTGCGGAATTCATGCTTTCAAAGTTTTTCCTCATCCTGCTGCTCAGCTTGTCCTCAACCATTTTCCTGTTGTTTACGGGACTGGTCCTGGGATTTATTTATACCGGAGGGATTGAATTGCATGCGGTGTTAAAATATTCAGGATTTTTACCGGCTTATTTTCTGCAGGTTACCATGTACCTCCTGGCGGCATTTCTGTTGGCGCTGGTGATCAGGCGAACCGGGCTGACCATGGGTTTATTGATACTCTATACCTATATTATTGAACCCATTATTGTCTTTCGCATTAAAACCGAATGGATCAAAGGTCTTTTCCCGCTCAAAGCTATCAACAACCTGATCCGGTTTCCCTTTAAAAAATACCTTCTGCGTGAAACACAGGATTATGTGGCCATACAGGACCTGGGCATTGCCCTGGTGTACACTGCCCTGTTCATTTATCTGATTTACCTGGTGCTGAAGAAGCGGGATCTGTAGTATGGATGAAGACCTTCCATGGTCCGCAGGATTCCGATTAATCGGGACAGGCTATGGAAAGGTCTGACGACACCGGAAGGTGGACGCTGCTGTAAAATGAAGACCTGGCAGGGTCTGAAAGACCTGCCGGAGTCGGTTCAGAAAAATTAAATATCTTTGCCCACCAATGGTTATTCTTATGGAAAAACGTACTGCTATCCTGTTAGGCTCAACGGGACTGGTTGGCAATCAATTGCTGGAAGCCCTTATAAAAGAAGAAGAATACGGTAAAATCCTGGTAATCAACCGCAAGTCTATAGAGCCAGGATCGCCTAAAATTGAGGAGATCCTGACCGATTTCAGCAATCTGCAACAGCTGGAAAGCAGGATATCCGGCGATGATCTTTTCTGTTGCCTGGGCACTACGATCAGAACAGCAAAAACACAGGAAAAATTCCGTCAGGTCGATTATGGGCTGCCCGTGGCGTTTGCAGAGATCGCATCACGAAAACAGGTAAAGAATTTTGTGGTGATCTCATCCATCGGGGCTAATGCCGGAAGCCGTAATTTTTACCTGCGCACCAAGGGTGAAATGGAACAGGCATTGATCAGGATATTGGGGCAAAAAGTATTTATTGTCAGGCCTTCCATGCTGCTTGGTAAACGAGGCGAATTCAGATTTGGCGAGGAAGCAGGCAAATGGCTCACCGCCATAATCAGTCCGTTTTTTACAGGCAGGCTTGCGCGTTTTAAAGGGATACAGGCTTCCGATGTTGCCCGTGCTATGCTTTATACAGCCCTTCATGGTGCAGAAAAACAGATTATCGAATCAGACCAGTTATTTAAGTTATCCAAAATCTATCATCATGAATAGCTTTCACAGCTTCCTGGATCTGGTAAAGGCCAGGCAAAGCACCAGAGCATACGACAGCCGGCCCGTTGAAGATGAAAAGATCAATCGCTGCCTGGAAGCCGCCCGCCTGTCACCGTCGGCATGCAATGCACAGCCCTGGAAATTCATCGTGGTAAATGATCCGGACATCAAGAATGCATTGGCAGATGCAACCCAGAACCGGTTGCTGCCACTTAATCATTTCACCAGGCAGGCTCCTTTGCATTTAGCTGTTGTAAGGGAAAAGGCAAATATGACCTCCAAACTGGGACAGGTGGTTAAAGACATTGAATATCCCCTTATGGATATCGGCATTGCGGTGATCCACTTTTGCCTGCAGGCCGTGGAAGAGGGACTAGGCACCTGTATCATCGGTTGGTTTAACCAAAAGAAAGTGAAGAAACTGTTGTCCATCCCATGGGATAAAAGAGTTGAACTGATCATTACGGTTGGTTATCCGGCAACAGATGAGATCCGGCCCAAGAAACGGAAACCGGCGAAGGAGGTGGTATCGTATAACAAATATTGAAGGTATTGCAGGCAGGGAAATAGAGGTTTAGGTGTTTAGGTGTTTAGGTGTTGGCTTTAGTTTTTCGTTTTTCGTTTTTAACTTTTAGTTTTTACTATTCATAAAAAATCATAATAATCTGCTTTATGACCGCCTCGTAGGGTATTTTTACCGCATAATCCCTTGTTTCAAGGGTAACATTATCGGGTACTTCAATACTGAATGCACCCTCAAATCCTGATACAATCACATAAATAACCTGCCCTCCGGAATAGTTGATATTGCTGATCCTGTATTTATCTTTCAGCTCGCCGTATGTCATTCCCGGCCTTATTCCTTTCGTGGTAATAAACTCAGGGCGTGAAGTGGTGAACCGTACTATTTTTGTGCTGGTGCTTGCTGTCCATCCTCTTTCAAGGGAGCACAGCAATCCTTTGCCATCCAGAATATGGTAAACGGGATACTGCGCATTACGTCCCTCTCCTTCGGGCATCCCTGATTTGATCACCTTATATGTCCCTGCCAGGTTGGCCAGTGCAGTGTCAATATTCTCACCCATGAACAGGAGCTCATCCACTTTTCTCTTTGCGATCACAAAGGAAAGAGAATCCTGAGCATTTCCTGAATAAAAGCCACGGATCACCATCAGCAAAACAACTGTTATGATCAGCCTCATAATAATTAGTTTTAGGTGCGTGATCATCAGCCATTTTCACCAGCTCTGAACAAGTCATGCAAGGCTTCTCAGACCCGTCAACACCAAAGTAAAATTAGAATACCGGCAATAAAAAAACAAGTTAAAAGGGATAAGGTTGAATTAATCGAGCTGGTGATACACCTGCAACATATTTGATTCCTCATTTTCCCAGCACAGTTGCTCAGCAGCGATAAGTAATTTCTCTTTCCAGCGTTTCCTTTCCGATGTGTTGTTCAGCATATCCGAAAAGCAAGCCGCCAGTTCACGGGGATTCCTTGTTCTGATCGTTTTTCCGATATCATATTTATAAACAATGGCGGCCATTTCCGGAAGGTCAGAGACCAGTACGGGGACTCCTGCCTGAATATAATCGAAAAGTTTATTGGGTAGTGCATAACGGTAGTTCAGTCCAAGATCCTCTTCGAGTGAAATACCAAGGTCAGCCTGCACGGTATAAAGGGATAGATGTTCGACGGATATCCTCCCGCAAAAAGTAATGCGATCGGCAAGGTTTGCATTTTCGCAAAGCTTTATCAGATCAGACCGTACATCACCATCTCCGACAATCACAAGCCTGGCATTTTCAACAAATTTCATAGCCATGATGGCCAGTTCAAGTCCTCTTCCCATATTAACCGAACCCTGGTAGAGGATGATGTTCTCATTCCCTCTTTTAAGGCTAAAACCGGGCTGAACCAATGATTTTATCCGGGTTGGATAATTACGGATCACTTTCATCCGTATTCCGTATTTTGCTTTGTAAGCATCGGCAATGGACTGGCTTACCGTATAGGCATGGCGGATATGAGGAAGTATTCTTCTTTCGATCCCTTCCCAGATCTTTTTTGTTCCGGGCCTGCCTATAAGCTCAGGAACCTCGGTAAAGTATTCATGGCTGTCATATACCAGGGATTTCCTCCGCAGCAGCGCCGCAAGATAGTTGGCAACCAGCGTGTCGAGGTCGCAGGCAAGGAAAATATCAGCCTTTGAGAACAGCAGCAGGGCAAATAACCTGAGGTTGTATTCCGCATAAAATAAAGGTCCTTTATGGAAGAGCAGGTGAAAGCGCTTTACAGGGCAGGGATAGCTGGTAGCCGTATCACCTGACTTTCGTATCCGGCCGATAACGATGACGGCATATCCTGCCTTGATGAGTGACTTTACGGTTCGGCCCAGCCGCTGATCGGTATATACCTCGTTGGTGACTGAAATACAAATATTCACGCTGCAAAGGATTAAACAAAATGCTAAGGTAAAAAAGAATTCAGAAGAAGTAGTCAGAAGTTAGAAGTTAGAAGGCAAAAGAGGATAATTGTTAATTGTTAATTGTTAATTGACCGTTTAACCTTCTGATATGCTAAACGCCTAAAAGCCTAAATAGCTAAACTGCTATCTTAGACTAAAGGACCTGCCTGCCAAAGCATAGGCCCGGTCAAGGCAGGCAGGGTTACAATTTACCACTCTTTCCACTCTGCCAAAATAACACTATATTTGTTTCTCCTAAGCTCCGGGGATGCTTACCATAAAAGAAAACCTTTCGCTGTTGCCATACAACACCTTTGGGATTGAGGCCAATGCCCGATGGATGGCATTTCCCCGATCCACCGAAGAATTGGATGAATTGCTTGGCCATGGCCGGCCTGAATGGAATCCGAAATTCGTTCTGGGCGGAGGGAGCAATGTGTTGTTCACCCGGGACTATAATGGATTGATCATCCATCCCGGGATCAAAGGGTTCGAAAAGATAAGGGAAACGGATGGATTTGTCTGGGTCAGGGCAGGCTGTGGCGAAACCTGGGATGATCTTGTCGGTTATTGTGTTGCGCATGATTGGAGCGGATTGGAAAACCTATCCCTTATTCCCGGTAATGTTGGTGCCAGTCCGGTGCAGAACATAGGCGCCTACGGCGTGGAAGTAAAAGACTGCATAGAAAGTGTTGAAGCAGTTTTAATCCACGATCAAAAGCACATTATAATGCCAGCCGGGGAATGCAGGTTCAGTTACCGCGACAGCATTTTCAAGCGTGAGCTGAAAGGCATGTGTGTAATTACCCATGTCACTTTCAGGCTCAGCAGGATTCCTGTTTTTAAAACGCACTACCCCGATCTGGAGAAAGAACTCGACAATTATCCTGACACCACGATACAATATATTCGTGAAGCCGTTATCGCCATCCGCACAAAAAAGCTGCCTGATCCGGTCAGGTTGGGCAATGCCGGCAGCTTCTTTAAAAATCCGGTCATCAGTGCGCAAAAGGCAAAGTCACTCCGTCAGTTTTATGCATCCATGCCCGGATATGAATGTGAAGGCAATATGGTTAAGTTATCGGCTGCATGGCTGATTGAACAATGTCACTGGAAAGGCAGGAAAATAGGCAACGTGGAAGCCTACAGAAAGCAGCCGCTGGTGATCGTTAACCGGGGTGGTGCAACCGGAGGTGAAATAATGCAGTATGCCCGGAAAATTCAGCGGGCGGTGCAAAATCGTTTTGGTATCGCCCTGGATATGGAAGTCAACGTATGGTGAAATAAGTTCATGAATTGCCGGACAGCGCATTCCGGGCCGCCATTATTATCGCCTGGGTATCTTCAGGTTTTTCGGCTTCGGCATAGAGTCTGATCACAGGCTCGGTACCTGACGCCCTGATCAACAGCCACTGGCTTTCGCTGAAGTAATATTTGTATCCGTCAAGCGCAACGGTTTTATTGACCTTAAAAGTGCCAAAATTCTTATACAGTTCATTTTTGCAATTCTCGATCACCTTATTGCGCAGATTCCTGTTCAGTTCCAGGTCAATCCTTTCATATGCAAAGGGACCGGTAATAGCCAGTACTTCATCCAACAGCTGCCGTAATGATTTACCGGTATCGATCATGGCCCGCGCGACCAGTAATCCTGCCCACAAGCCGTCACGCTCGGGCAGATGATCCCCCAGTGCAATACCGCCCGATTCCTCGCCTGCCACAAGGATGGTCTCTTCGGTCATGATCCTGGCAATTTCCTTGAATCCGATCCTGGAAAGGATCAACGGCAACGCATAGTGAGCACAGATCTTTTGTACCTTTTCGGTGCTTGAAAACCCTGCAACGACTTTGCCTGTGGCATGTTTGTATCCGGCCAGGTAATGAATCAGGATCAGCAGGATGGTATTGGCGTCGATAAGGTTTCCTTCTCCGTCAAATACAGCAAGGCAATCAGCATCGCCATCGACGGCAAGTCCATAATCTATATCTTTATTATGGGTGATCAGTTCAGCCAGTTCATGAAGGTTTTTGCGCACCGGGTCAGGAGGAATTCCGTTGAATCCCGGATTGACCTCACAATGTAAAGTGACTGTTTCGGGTAACAGCTTCTTGATGATATTCTGTCCGCTGCCATACATGGCATCAAAAGCAAACCGGAGGCCTGATTCTTTAAAAGCATCGAGAGAGAAACTGTCCCTGATCTGTTTGATATATATATTTTCGAGGTTGATATATTGAATCAGCCCCTGTTCAAGCAGGTAATTCCAGTTGAGCAATTCCAGGTCGATCTCATTTTCATTGCTGATCAGGTTTTCGATATCCTTGATATCTTTTTCGAACATGGGCCCACCATGATCACCCTTAAGCTTGTAACCGTTATAGTTAACCGGTCCGTTGCAGGCAGATAACATAATCCCGCAGTTTGCCTTTAACATCCTGACACCCAAGGCAACCATAGGGGTTGAAACAAACTGTTCAGAAATATAAACCCTGATGCTTTTTGACGCCAGGATTTTTGCTACGGCTTCCATGAACATTTCTCCCCCGAAGCGGCAATCATATCCGATCACGGCTGTGGGGCCCTTATACTTCCGCGTAAGCCAAAGGGCTGTGGCATACGCTACTTTGGCAACCGAGTCAATGGTATAATCCCTGGCGATTATGGCTCTCCATCCATCGGTTCCGAATTTAATCTTTTCCATTAATGCAATTCTTTTTAGGCCTGGTTTTGGGTCGGATGAAATTACACTTTTATTTCATTCCGGCATATTATTCCGTTATTCAGTTTAAAATTTTCCGCCGGTTAAGGGCACGCTGGTATAAGCGTGCGTTTTTGTTATGCTGTTCAAGGGTACGGGCGAAATTATGATAGCCTGAGAAGTCCTCCTTGGCGCAGAAATATATATAATTATGTTTCTCAAATTCAAGTACGGCGTCAATAGCCTGGATCGAAGGCATGCAAATGGGCCCGGGCGGTAATCCGTAGTATTTATAGGTATTATAGGGAGAATCAATGGTGGTATGCTTTTTTAATACCCTTTGGATATCGAAATTCCCGAGGGCATATTTCACCGTCGGATCAGCCTGCAGTTTAATGCCCTTTTCAAGCCGGTTGATATACACACCTGCAATTCTTCTGTATTCATCCGTCTTGCTCGTTTCATTCACGATGATAGAAGCAAGGGTTATCACCTCACCAGGAGTCAGGCCGGCGCGCTGGGCTTTATAGGTACGTTCGTAGTTCCAAAACCGGTCATATTCCTTTTTCATGCGTTGCAGAAAACTTTTTGCCGATATGTTCCACCAGCATTCATAGGTATTGGGAATAAACATCCCCATAAGGGTGGAGGGATTGAAACCCAGCTCTTCAATAAAGGCTTTATCACGCAGGAGGCTCAGTATTTCAGCCGTATCCGGTTCAATCTGCCCGGATACCTTTATGGCCAATTCTTTGAGTGTCCGGATGTTGTTCATTACTAATTCCACCGGCTCCTGCAACCCGGCCCTGAGCATATTGACCAGATCGTTGTTGGACATCCGGTTACTGATCTTATATTTTCCGGGATGAACATGCTTGCTGTATTTTTTCCTTTCCGACACCCATTCAAATGTGTTCTTGTTTTTAACCAGGTTTGCATCGTACAACATGGCAAAAACATCTTCTATCTCCGCACCTGTTGGTATATACAGATAATAGGACTTTTTATCCGGCGTAAAAATGTTGGCACCATAGGCTTTATGGTATACACGCGATGCCTCAAAGCCCGCGATAATGAAAACCATGAGAATCCCGTACAGAAAATACCTAAAGGCTGTAGAACCCCGCATATAGTGAAGATACCGGTTAGAGTTTTGCCACGTAAAGTTGTCCGGCTTCGTCACGGACGACC
Organism: uncultured Bacteroidales bacterium; assembly: GCA_964456825.1. Taxonomy (GTDB): domain Bacteria; phylum Bacteroidota; class Bacteroidia; order Bacteroidales; family UBA10428; genus UBA5072. The sequence goes on along the minus strand of CAYWCR010000025.1, from coordinate 33,751 downwards.
TTAACAGGTTCGCCCTTTTCAATAAAGCCGATTTCGGCCACGGCGTCAAAGATTTCTCCGTCAATCTCTATCATTCCTGATGGCCGCAATACCGTATGAGCGGTCCCTGTTTTTCCGGTCATCTCTTTTTGCCGTGCATCGATGCTGATATAACCCTCGGTTTTCTGTTCCGTTGCATCAAGGGCAAAACCCTTGAATGCCTTCGAATAGGCAAATCGTTTTGAACCCAGGATAAACAGCATAAATGCCATGAAAAGGGAGATCAGTACGGTCATTAAGGCCTTGATCAGATGCCAGAAAGCGCCAACGCCCTCAAGTTTGAATACGACATTATCAATCAGGCTGAGTGTAAGGCCGGTAACCATTAGCGCAATGCCGGATATCCCGGCCACTCCGAATCCGGGGATAACAAATATTTCAAGGATAAGCAGTATCACTCCGGCCAGAAATATAAGCATCTCCCAGTTCTCAGCCAGGCCTTCGAGATAGAGCGGCGCAAAGTAAAAAAGAGCAGCGACACCGGCAGCAGCCAAAGGGAAACCAACGCCAGGCGTCTGCAGTTCAAAATATATGCCACCCAGCATAATCATGATCAGGATGCCCTGAACAACGGGACTCAACAGGAATCCAATGGCTTTTCCAACCGCAGTAGGCCTGAATTGCTTAAGCTCACAACCCTTTAGTCCGGCCTTGTCCAATACTTCATTGATGCTGGAGGCTGTCCCTTCGCAGAAATTCCATTTCAAAGCTTCTTCGGCAGTAAGGGTAATCACTTTCAGGGAATCATCAAGGCCCTGCACTACAATAGATGGATCTACCATGCCCTCCGCAATATGCGGGTCACGATGCCAGCGGATAATAGTGTCATTGCCCGACACCAGGGTATCTTTGCCGTGTGCCTCAGCGGTTGCCCTCATGGTGGAACGCATAAAGGACTGGTATTTATCAGGCACCACGTTCCCCGATTGGTCAACAACAGTTGCAGCACCAATGCTTCCTCCGGAACGGATAAAAAGGCTGTCACAGGCAATAGATATCAGTGCACCGGCAGAGATTGCCTGGTTGTCAATAAAGCCGATCACCGGTATGCTGCTGTTTAAAATCTTAGTACGGATGGAATCGGCATAATTGACCTGTCCCCCGTAGGTGTTCAGATGCAGGATTATGTAATCAGCCTTCCACTCCTCAGCTTCCTTAAACGCCTTTTGTGTTACCCACCAGGCAGGTTTAGCAATTTCTTTCCGTATATCATATACATATACCCTGATCTGTGATTCGGCTGATGTCGTATCCGGTTTTGCAGCATCGGGAACAAAGGACGAGGCAACGAAAACAACCGCAGTCAATAAGATCAGCTTAAAACGGACAGTTATTATCCTGAACATATTAAAGATTTTTTATGATGCAATGGTAAAGAAAATTTACAACATTATAAAGTTGATTAACCATGTTTATTGCGTATTTGTTTTTAATTTTAACACTTCAAAAAGTGCTTGTATGGAACTGACAAAACTGACAGCCATTTCACCGGTCGACGGACGATACAGAAAAACGGTTTCGGCCTGTGCCGGCTATTTTTCCGAGTATGCACTGATCCGTTACCGGATATTGATAGAGGTTGAGTATTTCATAGCCTTGTGCAAACTTCCTTTGCCGCAGTTAAAGAAATTCAAATCCACCCAGTATGACATCCTCAGAAAGATATACATCGATTTCAGCCAGGATGATGCACAGCATATCAAAGAAATAGAAAAAACAACCAATCACGACGTCAAGGCGGTGGAATATTTCCTGAAGGAAAAATTCGACAAGCTTGAACTGGCTGACGTTAAAGAATTTGTACATTTCGGGCTTACATCCCAGGATATTAACAATACTGCCATACCGCTTTCCTTAAAGGAGGCCATGAATTCCATCTATTACCCGTTGCTGACCCAGATCATTGAAAAACTCACATCAATGGCAGAGGAATGGAAGGGAATCCCCATGCTGGCATTCACACATGGGCAGCCCGCATCTCCTACCAGGCTTGGGAAAGAGATCGGCGTCTTCTCTGAAAGACTTGAAATACAGAGAGATCAGCTCGTGTCAATACCCTTTTCTGCCAAATTCGGAGGGGCCACAGGTAACCTCAACGCCCATTATGCAGCTTATCCTGATATCGACTGGGTTGGTTTCAGCAATGATTTTGTCAATAAAAACCTCGGATTGCAAAGATCACAGACTACCACACAGATTGAACATTATGATAATCTTGCGGCCGTCTTCGATTGCATGAAGCGGATAAACACTATTTTGCTTGATCTTGACCGGGACTGCTGGACTTACATTTCCATGGAATACTTTAGACAAAAAGTCAGATCCGGCGAAGTAGGCTCCTCTACAATGCCGCATAAGGTCAATCCGATTGATTTCGAAAACTCGGAAGGCAATCTGGGCATGGCTAATGCTATTTTTGAGCACCTTTCGGCCAAGCTCCCTGTATCACGCCTGCAGCGAGACCTTACAGATTCCACGGTACTGCGGAATATTGGCGTACCCTTTGCCCATACGTTAATTGCGTTTCATTCGCTGCTTAAAGGACTGGACAAGCTATTGCTGAACAAGGAAGCCATTGACCACGACCTGAATGACAATTGGGCTGTCATTACCGAAGGGATCCAGACCATTTTACGCCGCGAAGGATATCCCAGGCCGTATGAAGCACTGAAAGAACTCACCCGGCATAATAAACCCGTCAACCGCGAAACCCTGACTGCCTTTATCAACAACCTCGATCTGCCAGTGGAAGTTAAAGCCGAACTCCTCAGGCTTACGCCCTCAAGCTACACCGGAAAATAAAACATTTTTTTCAACGTTTAATCAGCAAGCCATTAATGACAATCAGCGGTTTTACCATGGGAAAAAATGCAAGGAAGCTTTACTATCCGATGAAGCAGGCAGTCATGAGCATTTTACCCCTTGTTGATGAATTCATTGTTGCCCTGGGCAACAGTGATACAGATGATACAACCCGTGAGGAAATTCTGTCCATCGGCAGTCCGAAAATCCGTATTATCGATACCCTATGGGATATTGAAAAATACCCACGGGGCATGGAACACGCCCACCAAACCGATATAGCCAAAAATCACTGCAAGGGTGACTGGCTTTTCTACCTTCAGTCAGATGAGATCATCCATGAGGATGACCTTCCCGTGATCCGGCAGCGCTGCCAGGATCTATTGCACGACCGGGATATAGAGGGTTTGCTCTTTGACTATATCCACTTCTGGGGCGATTATGACCATTACCAGAACGGACACAGCTGGTACCGAAGGGAGATCCGTATTGTGCGCAATGATCCCGAAATCCATTCATGGGAATCGGCCCAGTCTTTCCGGAGGATCCCTGATTTTGACGGTATTCACTACCGGCAGCAGGAGCATACTTTCAAGCTGAAAGTTGCCCATTCCCATGCACGGGTATTTCATTACGGCTGGGTCCGACCGCCTGAAGTGATGAACCGCAAGATCAAACATTTCAATATTAACCACAAGGGGATTAAGGTTGTAGATCAACTGGATCAGCAGCACTATTATGACGGGGGCTTTGACTATGGGGACCTGGGTAAAGCCGAAGTTTATAAAGGGACACACCCGCAGGTCATGCAGGAATGGATCAGACAATTCAACTGGGCGGATAAGCTCCGGGTCGGGGGCGGAAAGATTGTCAATCTGAATACCTTCAAACATGAGCAGCCCAAATATGTCGTCCTGAGCTGGATCGAGAAAAATCTGCTGGGAGGAAGAAGACTTGGGGAATTCAAAAATTATATCCTGGTAAAACGATAATGGCCTGACATCATGAAAGCCTTCTTCAGAACCATCGGCAAGTATTTGCTGCCATACAAAAAAAATATTATCCTCAATGTTATCTTTAATTTCCTCAGCGCAATTTTCAGTGTTTTTTCGCTGGTTTCCATGATTCCTTTGCTCAAGATACTTTTCGGCATGGATGCAAAGGCATACGGATATATTTCCCTTAAAAGCGCCTTTGTATCTATGGGAGCCATGGGAAATGCCATAAAGCACAACATTTACTGTTTGATCACCCAGATTATAGACAGTCCCAACGGGTCAACAAAGGCCTTGTTATATATCGGCCTTTTCCTGATCACCATGGTCGCCCTGAAGGTCGGATTTACTTACCTGGCAAGCTATTATATTGCTTATCTCAGAAATTCTGTGGTGCGTGATATGCGAATGAATATTTACACCAAAACCCTGTCACTACCGGTTGGCTTTTTTTCAGAGGAACGGAAAGGCGATATCATGGCGCGCATTACAGGTGATGTAACCGAAGTTGAATCCTCGGTGATCAATTCCCTTGAAATGCTTATAAAAAATCCGATCATCATTTTAGTCTTTGTTATTACCATGATCATTATGAGTTGGCAGCTTACTGTCTTTGTGTGTGTGCTGTTCCCCATTGCAGGCGTTATCATCGGCAGGATCGGGAAAACACTGAAAAAACACTCCATGGCGGGCCAGAATAAGATGGGAGAATTGCTTAGCACGGTTGAGGAGACCTTATCCGGACTAAAGATCATAAAAGGTTTTTCCGCCGAGAAAAAAATAACGGAACGTTTCCGGAAACAGGCCGAGGAGTACCGAGGGATCATGAACCGTATTTATACCCGCAGATACCTGGCTTCTCCCCTGAGCGAACTGCTGGGCACCATTGTGGTGATCATCGTGATGTGGTACGGAGGGTATCTGATCCTGAACCACACCAGCTTGCTTGGCCCCGAAAAGTTCCTGGTGTACATTGCCGTTTTTTACGGTATCATCAATCCTTCCAAAGCATTTTCGACGGAATATTACAGCATTCAGAAAGGGCTTGCATCAATGGAGCGAATCAACCGGATTCTGTATGCTGAAAATACGATCCTCGAGAAAAAAGATGCCAGGCCTATTATATCTTTTAATGATGCTATCGAGTACCGTGATGTATGCTTCCGGTACAAAAACGACCTGGTCCTGAAAAACATATCCTTCACGGTAAAAAAAGGCCAGATGATAGCCCTGGTGGGACATTCGGGATCAGGAAAATCAACACTTGCAGATCTGCTGCCGCGTCTGTATGATACAGTGACCGGTCAGATCCTGATCGACGGATACGATATCCGTGATTATAAAATTGCCGATTTAAGGAACCTGATGGGGATTGTCAGCCAGGATCCGATATTGTTCAATGACAACTTTTTTAACAATATAGCTTTTGGCCTTGATACCGCCACCCTTGAACAGGTAACGGATGCCGCTAAAGTGGCCAATGCACATGAGTTTATTGCCGGCGGTGAAGAGGGTTACTATACCAACATCGGTGATCGGGGAGGCAAGTTGTCAGGAGGCCAGCGCCAGCGCATCAGCATTGCACGGGCAGTCCTTAAAAACCCCCCCATTCTGATCCTTGATGAAGCTACTTCAGCCCTGGATACGGAATCAGAAAAACTGGTCCAGGATGCCCTTGCAAGACTTATGAAAAACCGCACTTCAATGGTAATAGCCCACCGTTTCTCTACCATCATTAATGCGGATATGATCTTTGTGCTGAAAAACGGAGAGATCATCGAAAACGGCAATCATGAACAACTGATGAAGCTTAACGGGGAATACCGGAAATATTTTGATATGCAATACTTTGTTTCGTAGGGATTGCAGCCTGCCTGCCGGCAGGCAGGTCTGGAAGTCTTTTTGACTAACAGACTTTCAGTCTAACAG
>CAYWCR010000025.1:23795-27886 GCA_964456825.1 uncultured Bacteroidales bacterium | reverse complement strand
CTAACAGTCTAACAGATTAACAGACTTTTACATCTACAGCGACAGATAATAGCCGTAAACAAACTGCTGCAGCGCCTTTGTATAACGGATATACTCCTCGGGAACATTCCCGTTGGAAAAAAGCAGGTTCCCGGATACAAAATCCAAACCAAAGGATAAAGTGTCTGTCATCATGGCCATACCATCCACAAAAGAATAAAAGGCAAAGGAACCGGCAGCTGGTGACAGGATATCTTTACCCAGAATATATTCATCACTTTTTATGCCCAGCTGGTGCAGCAATGTAATGGCAATATCCGACTGAGTGCAGTATTTTGAGACAACCGTATCCTTACTCAGGGCTCCTCCAAGCCACAACATCGGGATCTTGTATTTTGCCGGCTCATGGTACTGGCTGTAATCAGGGAAAGGGCTTCCATGATCAGCCACAAATATTACCAGACAACTATCCCAGCGATCAGTACGCTTCAGTTTATTGATGAAATCACCCAGGCAGCTGTCAGCATAGTAAGCCGAACTGTAGAATTTATTTTTTAAGCTGAATCCTTCAAAATGAGGTTCCCCGGGAATATCAAATGGCTCGTGATGGCTTAGGGTGAGCATCAAATGAAAAGCAGGTCCCTGCTGCCGTCTGACTTCATCGACTACCTTGTCATAAACAACATGATCCGGTACTCCCCAGTTGCTTTTATAGCCATGGTAGGATGAAAAATCTTTTTCGGAATATACCTGGTTAAATCCGCCGTTGATCAGATAAGACTTCATATTGGCAAAATCAACATCCCCGCCATAATAAAATGTAGAGCTATATCCCTCTTTCTTAAGATCACGTGAGAGAAATGCCATTTTATGTGTTTTTTCAGGGTATTTTAAAACGGTTATCGGCTCAACGGTAGGAAATCCGCTGACAATCGATACCATTCCCCTGTCAGTGCGGGTGCCATTGGCATATACATTGTTAAATAAAATGCCTTCACGGCATAGCCTGTTAAAATTGGGCGTTACGCCCGGCGGTCCTCCCAGGGATTCAACCAGTTTGGCTGTGAAGGTTTCCATCATGACAAGGATAATGGTCGGCCGCTCCTGGTTAATTACTTTCACCGGTTCAGCCCTGGACTGATAAAGCTGTTTCAGTTTCTTTTCATACCCGTCTTCCTTAAAAAAAATATAGGGATTACGGGTTTCCTTTCCCTCTACCACAGAATGTCCAAAATACCATAGTTCATTAATGGCCGCCTGATTGGCAAAAATATTCCGGCCAAAATAAGCACTGCTGATATTGATTGGGGTTGTCCCGAGTCCGCCTCTAACAGGCAGAAGCAACAAAGGCAGGAGAAACATGAATAAGAGGCCAGATGCCCAGCCACCCGGGGCTGCATCATTTATCAAAGGGACAATTCTGCGGCGGTATATTGAGAATAAAGCCCAAAAGATAAGCGAAGTAACTGCCAATAGCAAAACAAAATGATACCATTCAAGATTGGCGATCACTTCCTTCGGATTTGCCAGGTAGCGTAAAGGAGTATAATCAAAATGTACCGACCAGGCTCTGAAAATCACATGATCGATCAGTGATATCATGATAAACAATGTCAGGGCAATAGCTGTATATATGTTGAGTACATAACATGCCGTCTTACCTTTCCTGAAGGATGTAACAGCCAGTGTCAAAACAGGAATCACAGCCACATACCCCAGTGTCGAGAGATCGAGTTTCAGGCCATGGTAAATAATTCTAAACCAAACAGTTATTGAAAGTAAAAAGGACTGGTTAAACTGGTAAAGTAAAAAAACCACTTTACCAGCGACAAATAAAAGAAACCAGAATAACAAATAGGCAAATAGAAATTTGAGGCGTGCCTTCATCGATTTCGGTTAATATGAAAACCTCAAAATTAATTTATTTTGACTGATTTCATGAACAAACAGCCATAATGTGGTCGTGCAATCTGTCAGGCTGCAGGCAGCAGGCTACAGACTAAGGACTGTATGCCATTAGTAAATTATTTTTCACTTTTCACTGCCTTCTGCAACTGCCTCCTGCCACTTATCTCTCTCCCTCTCCCAGTCTCTCCTTCTCCCCTTCTCCCCTCCACTATCGCAACAGAAAAATTGTATACCCAATATAAATCGCCAGCAGCAGAATTCCCTCCCAGCGGTCAACCTTTGCCTTTCTACCGGTATAAGTAAACAACAACAGCAATATGGTGCCAAAAATCAACAGGGTAAGATCGACATTAAAGCTGAGCATATAGGGCGAAGGAGAAATCAGCAGGCTGATGGCAAGCACGAAAAAGATATTGAAAATACTGGAACCGACCACATTGCCAACGGCAATATCCGGCTTTTTCCGATAAGCCGCTACAGCGGAAGTTGCCAGTTCAGGCAGGGACGTTCCGGCGGCCACTATGGTAAGTCCGATCATACGTTCGCTGATACCCAGCATGTGAGCCAGCGCAATGGCATTGTCAACAGCCAGCTTACCCCCGATGATCAGTCCGGCAAGGCCTCCGGCCAATAATAACAGCGTTTTCGGCATGGTATAATACGATGCTGAAGGATTATTCATCAGGTAATCACGTTGCAGATTGCTGATAACATACACAATGAAGATAACAAAGAATCCCAACAGTATTAAGCCATCAACCCTGCCAAGGATATCCTGTTTGCCATTAAACAGTAACATGTCATTGGCCAGTACCAGCACAGTAAAAGCGGCGACCAGCGAATAGGGAATTTCTTTCAGCACCAGTGACCGGTGTATGGCGAGAGGAAAGATCAGCGCCGATATGCCCAGAATGACAAACGAATTGAAATTATTGCTTCCGATAACATTTCCCAGCACAACATTACTGTGACCTTCCAGCGAGGCAATGATGTTAACCACGAGTTCCGGTGTTGAAGTACCTATACTGACAATGGTAAGGCCAATAACCAGTTCAGGGACACCATAACGTCGCGCCAATGAAGAGGATCCTTTAACGAGGAGATCAGCTCCTTTGATCGTTAAGCCAAAGCCTAGGATCAGTAAAAAAACTATCCAAATCATCTAGCTGCATTAAAGTAATACTTTTTGTTTTGCCACAAAGTGTAAAAATAATATATCTTTGTTAAGGATTATAACGGAATCATGAAACACGAAAGCCGGTATCATAATACACTCTATCATCGTTACGGCAAAGGCCTGTATGAGTGCTGGATGATATAATCCCCGCCTGCTGATAATTTTTTGCACCTGACATTTCCGGTGGTGCAAATTCTGCTTTTTCATTACTGTTTTTTAATGTTGATTACCATTTGAAAGGAATCATTTTTGATATTAAGCGTTTTGCTGTACATGACGGTCCCGGCATCCGTACGACGGTCTTTTTCAAAGGGTGTCCGTTGTCCTGCCAGTGGTGTCACAATCCGGAAGGCATCCATACCAAACCTTTTGTATTCAGAAAGAAGGTTATGGTTGATGACGAATGGTTTGAGCATGCTGAAGAGGTCGGTAAGGGCTATACCGTTGATGAGGTACTGAACATTGTTTTGCGCGACAGGGTATTTTTTGACGAATCGGGAGGCGGGGTGACTTTTTCGGGCGGAGAGCCCTTGTTGCAGCCTGAATTCCTGGCCGCCATTCTCGGGGCCTGTCAATACGAAGGCCTGCATACGGCAGTTGATACCTGCGGGCAGGTGCAACCAGGATTCTTTGATCTTATTCTTCCTTATACCCGTCTCTTTTTGTTTGACCTTAAGCATTATGATCCGCTTCGTCACCAGCAGTCGACCGGATCTTCCAATGGACTTATCATGGATAACCTGCAATATTTGCTGAAAAGCGGTAAACCAGTTCGAGTCAGGATACCCGTCATTCCATCCTTCAACCATAATGAAAACGACATGGTTGAAATGATGCTGTTCCTTAAATCATTAGGAGAAAAGGTTGAACAGGTCGACTTATTACCATACCATACCCTGGGAAATAATAAATACAAGCGGTTTGCCATGCCGAATACCATGGAAGGGATACCGGCATTGAAAAAGAATGATATCCTTCCGTATGTGGAACTGTTTAAGAAAGGCGGATTTAACGTAACGATAGGAGG
>CAYWCR010000025.1:7509-23695 GCA_964456825.1 uncultured Bacteroidales bacterium | reverse complement strand
GGAACATCGAACCTGCTTGCCGACCAGGCAGGTGCTGAATAACGAAGATAAGACAGTGAACCAATTACCTTCATTATTCGATATTCGGCGTTCCTTGTTCGAAATTCTTAAAGCCTTATAAAATGAATAAAAGGATCAAAAGACTCAGAGAGAACAGCATCAATGCTGTCAACCGGATCTCCGCCGAGAGGGCATTATTGCTGACCGACTTTTACCAGGGGGACGGGAGCCGCGGACTTTCAATACCCATGACGCGCGCAAAGTCATTTGAATACATCCTGAAGAACAAGGCCATCTATATCGGGGATGATGAGCTAATCGTAGGCGAAAGAGGTCCGGCACCAAAAGCCACTCCGACCTATCCGGAGATCTGCATTCATTCGCTGAAGGATCTGGATATCCTGAATTCACGGGAAAAGGTCTTCTTCAAAGTCGATGATGAAACCCGCCGTGCCTATGAGGAAAAGATCATACCCTTCTGGACCGGCAGATCGAATCGTGAAAAGGTAATGGCAGACATGAGTCCCGAATGGCTGGAGGCCTATTCCGCCGGTATTTTTACAGAATTCCAGGAACAGCGTGCCCCTGGCCATACAGTATGTGGTGATGCCATCTACCGGAAAGGGATGCTCGATTTTATCGAAGAGATCCGGCTAAGCCTGAAAAAGCTCGATCCCGTTCATGACCCCGATGCCTATGATAAGGCCGAAGAGCTCAGGGCCATGGAGGTAACGGCCAATGCCCTGATCATGTTTGCCGGCCGTCATGCTGAAAAAATTGAAAAGCTGGCAAAAGCTGAAAAAGATCCTTCGCGGAAGGCAGAGCTGCTGAAGATGTCAGGGGTATGCAAAAAGGTGCCGGCGCATGCGCCCGAAACCCTGCATGAGGCCCTGCAATATTATTGGTTTGTCCACCTGGGCGTCATCCTGGAAGCCAATCCCTGGGATTCCTTTAATCCCGGCCGACTCGATCAGCACCTGCTTCCCTTTTATCAAAAAGAACTGAAACAGGGGGACCTTACAAAAGAAGCGGCGGTTGAGCTGCTGCAGGCCTTCTGGATCAAGTTCAACAACCATCCTTCCCCGCCAAAGGTAGGGGTCACTGCACAGGAAAGCAATACCTATACCGATTTCTGCCTCATTAACCTGGGAGGGGTGAATGAAGATGGCACCGATGCCGTAAACGAGATGAGTTTTATATTGCTCGATGTCATTGAAGAAATGCGTCTGCTACAGCCCGGTTCTATGATTCAGGTTTCGAAAAAGAACCCGGATACCTTTGTCAACCGGGCTGTCAGGATCATTAAGACCGGATTTGGTCAGCCTTCGGTATTCAACACCGACGCCCTGGTCCAGGAAATGCTCCGGCAGGGGAAGGACCTGGCCGATGCACGGAAGGGCGGCGCAAGCGGATGTGTGGAAACCGGGGCATTCGGAACGGAAGCTTACATCCTTACCGGATATTTCAATATGCCCAAGATACTCGAGCTGACACTGAATAACGGGACAGATCCCAGGACAGGTGAACAATTAGGTCTGAAGACAGGTTATGCAGTTGATTTCAAAACCTATGAGGAATTGCTGAGTGCTTTCCGAACGCAACTGAATCATTTTATCTCCATAAAGATCCGCGGCAACAATATCATTGAGCGCATTTTTTCACGCCATCTTCCGGTTCCTTTTCTGTCGATCCTCATTGAAGACTGTATTAAAAAAGGCATCGATTATGTAGCCGGAGGCGCACGGTATAATACCTCCTATATTCAGGGGGTGGGACTGGGCACCATGACCGATTGTCTGGCCGCCCTCAAATGGCACGTATTTGATAAGAAAACAGTCACCCTGCAGGAAATGCTCGACGCGCTGAAATCTGATTTTAAAAATAACAAACAACTGCGTTATGACCTGTTGTATAATACGCCAAAATACGGGAATGATAGTGATGAAGCTGACTTCCGGCTGCAGGAGGTATTTGAGATCTATTACGATGCTGTTAACGGCCAGCCCAATGCACGCGGGGGTGTTCACAGGATCAATCTCCTGCCCACCACCTGCCATGTTTACTTTGGCAGCGTGATTGGCGCATTGCCCGATGGCAGAAAAGCGGGAATACCGCTATCAGAAGGTATTTCACCGGTGCAGGGTGCCGATACGCATGGTCCCACGGCAGCCATTTTATCAGCGTCAAAAATTGATCATTTGAAGACGGGGGGCACCTTGCTCAACCAGAAGTTCACCCCCGAATTCTTTGAAGATGACGAGGCTATAACAAAGATCACCAAGCTGATCCGCAGCTATTTCAGGCTCGACGGGCATCACATCCAGTTCAATGTGGTTTCGGCCGACACCCTAAGGGATGCGCAGCAACACCCCGGGAACTACCGCGACCTGATCGTGCGCGTAGCCGGCTACAGTGATTATTTCAACGACCTTGGCACCGACCTGCAGGACGAGATCATCAGAAGAACAGAACATAGCGGGGTGTAAGCAGGTTGAAGACCTTCCATAGTCCAAAGTACATGGAAGGGTCTTCCCCTCCTATGTTTTCGGCACGGTGACCTTGAGGATGAAAAAATGATTCTCCATATCCAGTTTGAGAAACTGATAGATATATTTTTCACCGGTTTTGCGTATCATATCGATGAGCCCGAGCCCTGCTCCTCCTTTTTCCGATAATTCGCCGTCGAGCATCTGGGCCTTGTGCAGCTTCAGCAGCTCATTTACGGGCATGCTGTTCAGCTGCTCCAGCTTTTTTTCAAGCAAGGGGACTTTGGGCGATTTTATGATATTTCCGGTAATGATATAATAATAGTCCTTCCTTTCGCCGACAACAAATATTCCGTTTCCGATGCCGTCTTCATCATAGTCGTCAGAGTGCCGGGTAATATTTTGCACACATTCCACGATCATGTGAAACACCTTGCGCCGGATGGAATGGTTGGTGCATCCTTTGGAAATTTTTGCTTCAGCCATGGAGGTAAAGAGTTTCAGGATCTCATGGTTCAGTTTTCCTTTATACACAACAGGGAAGCCATTGGCTACCATTTCATCCGACAGGATTGTCTGTATGAAAATAAGGTCTTTATCCATAGCTTGACAGGTAAAGGTTTACAAAAAGGTCACGTCTTCCGATTATGTTGATAAAATTGCATCTCCAGGATATAATCAAAAACCTTTTCAGGCAGGAAATACCGGATATCTTTTCTGTTGCTGATGGCTTCCCTGATGAAACTCGAAGAAATTTCCAACAGCGGGGCATCGACCACGGTAATATTTTTATGGTCAGCCTGGTTAACAGGGTAGCCGGTCCGGGGATACACATATCGCTGATAGCCCTCCTCAATCATGCGGTAATTCTTCCATTTATTGAAAGTCGGCAATCCGTCAGAACCCATCAGGATAACAAAGGTATGAGAAGGGTATTTCTCTTTAAGCCAGGTGAGGGTGTCAATGGTATAAGATGGTTTGGGCATGGAAAACTCAATATCGGAAATACGGAACCGTGGTTCGTCGCCCACGGCTAGCTCCATAAGCATTTTGCGATGATGGTCAGCCAGCAGGGTCTGTTTTGGCTTAAAAGGGTTGTGGGGACTGATAACAAACCACAGTTGCTGCAGGTCGGTAAACTCAACCATGTAGTTGGCAATAGCCAGGTGGCCAATATGCACCGGGTTAAATGAACCGAAGAACAGACCGATCCTCATGATCCCTATGCTTGTGTTAAAAACTCTGCTACCATCTCCTCAGCTTCTTTAAATGCTTTGCCAAGATCATCATTGATGATGGTCTTGTCAAACCTGGAAACGAATTTCATTTCGTATCCGGCTTTATTGATCCTTTTCTGTATCTTTTCCGGCGAATCCGTACCACGCAGTTCAAGACGACGTTTTAATTCCTCCAGGGAAGGAGGCATAACAAAAACTGAAAGGGCCTGCCGGCCAAAGATCTGCTTCAGGTTAACACCACCTTCCACATCCACATCAAACAATATATGATTATCATTTTTCCAAATGCGGTCCACCTCACTTTTCAGCGTTCCGTAATAGGAATTTTTATATACTTCCTCCCATTCCAAAAACATATTTTCCTCGATCCTGCTTTTAAAATCATCTACCGTCATAAAATAGTAGTCCTTTCCGTGTATTTCACCTTCACGCATGGGCCTTGTGCAGGCAGATACGGAAAATTCAAGGCGCAGGTTCTTAAGGGTAAGCAGGTGTTTTACCATAGTTGTCTTACCTGAACCTGATGGGCCTGAAAAAATAATTACTTTACCGCTCATGATAAACAAAAGAATTATTATAAAACATTCATCAATTGCTCCTTGATCTTTTCAAGTTCATCTTTCATCAATACTACTATTTTCTGCATATTGGAATGATTTGCCTTTGACCCGATTGTATTGATCTCACGGCCAATTTCCTGCGCAACGAATGCCAGCTTTTTGCCAACGGCATCTTCTTCATCGGCCACTTCCCTGAAATAGGAGCAGTGGTTTTGCAGTCGTATTTTTTCTTCCGTAATATCAAACTTCTCAAGGTAAAAGATCATTTCCTGCTCCAGCCTGTTTTTATCATAGCCGTTGGATGGAAATAACTCCTGCAGGTTTGATGAGAGCTTGTTTTTCAGGTTATCCGTCCGTTCCTTTTCGAAGGGTATGATCTGCCTGAGATAACCCTCTATGGATGTAATATGGCTCAGCATGTCTTCCTTCAAAACATGGCCTTCCTGAACGCGGAACAAATCCAGTTCCCTTAGCGCCCGGTCCAGCGCCCCCATTAAATCGGCCCATTCTTTTTCATCAATCTGATCTTTATGGGCATTGAGCACATCAGGCAGGCGCATGACGGATGGCAGAAGAGGCTCATTTATGTCGTCCCCCAGTTCCCTGGCAATTTCTTTCAGTTGCCGGTAATAACTTTTTATGGCATGTGCATTCAGTTTCACCGCTTGTTCCTCTTCCTTATATTCGAGGGTGATGGCAAGTTCGATTTTCCCCCTTTTCAGCCGGTTTGCCAGTTCGTTCCGGATATCAAGATCTTTCTCGCGGTAAAGGTTGGGCAATCGTGTAAAAAGATCGAGTTGCTTGCTGTTCAATGCCCTGACTTCAATGTTAATGATTTTGTCGGCCCGTTCAGATGAGGCTTTCCCAAAGCCGGTCATGGATTTTATCATGAATTCAGAAATATGTGTAATACAAATATAGATTATTCAGCACAAATTACGCAATTCAGATCCGTATCAATTAGCAACTGCCCTGCCCGCTGAAAATGCAAAAAAACCAGTATATTTAATACGGAAAACAGAATTAATTTAAATTGCAGGCTGATTCAGTTACTTAAATATCAAAAATACATTTATGGTCAGGAACAAGGATTCCAAAACAAAAATAATCGCGACAATCGGGCCCGCATGTTCATCCAGGGAGGTATTAAAGGAGATGTTCAGGGCCGGGATTGATGTTTGCAGGCTTAATTTCTCTCACGGCACGCAAGAAAATAAAATTCCGGTTATTCAATTGATCCATGAATTAAATGCCGAGCTCAAGATGAAGGTAGCCATCCTGGGTGATCTGCAGGGGCCCAAACTTCGGATCGGGGAAGTAGAGAATAACCGGGTCGATCTGAATGACGGAGATGAAATTACCTTTGTCACCGAACCCTGCATCGGCAATAAAGAAAGGCTTTACATAAGCTACAAGGAATTTCCTGCCGATACGCAAAAGGGGGAATATATCCTGCTCGATGACGGCAAGATCAGGATGAAAGTGACCGATACTAATGGCAAGGATACGGTTTGGGCAACCGTGGTGAACGGGGGTCCGCTTTCCTCTAAAAAAGGAGTGAACCTGCCCGATACGAAGGTTTCATTGCCCAGCCTTACCGAAAAAGATAAAGAAGATGCTGAATTCATGCTGCAGCATGATTTCGACTGGATAGCACTTTCGTTTGTAAGATCAGCAAATGATATTAAAGAGCTCCATGCATTCATCAGGGAAAGGGGAAAAGAGACTGGCATTATTGCCAAGATCGAAAAGCCCGAAGCACTTAACGAACTGGACGCCATCATTGCGGAAGCCGACGGAGTGATGGTGGCCAGGGGAGATCTGGGTGTGGAAGTGGCTTTTAACAAAGTACCCTATATACAAAAACAGATCGTGAGCAAGTGCATCCGGATGTCAAAGCCTGTCATTATTGCCACCCAGATGCTTGAAAGCATGATCACCAATTTCAGGCCCACACGGGCCGAAGCCAATGATATTGCCAATTCGGTCTTTGACGGTGCCGACACCCTGATGCTGAGCGGGGAGACCTCTGTCGGGAAGTACCCCCTAGAAGCGATCAAAAGCATGCAGCGGGTGATCAACTCATCCGAAGGATGTGATTTTGTTCATAAGCACGAGTACGTTCCGGAATGTGACTCGCCTGATTTCCTGCCAGAATCGGTATGCTATAATGCCGTAAAAATGGCTAATCTCACAGGTGCCAGGGCCATCATCACCTATACACATTCGGGTGCCACTGCTCACAGGATTTCCAGTTACCGGCCCGCTGCCCATATATTTGCGTTCACATCCAACCACGCCATCGTCAAACGCCTGTCGCTCATATGGGGTGTCCGCACCTTCTACAAGGGAAAAATTGATCATATCAACGAAGCGGTAAGCAGAAGCATTGAGGTGCTGAAGAATGAAGGGCTGATCAAGCCCGGGGATATTGTTGTGCATGTGGGCAGTATCCCAATGATAGAACACGGAAAGACGAATATGATGAAGATCAGTTACGTCACTTGAAGAAGGTAAACGGTAAACGGTAATCGGTAATTGGTAATCGGTAAACAGTAAACGGTAATCATCAAATCATCAAATCATCAAATCATCAAATACTACTTCGCCAGGTGGAAAGCCGCTGGCTACAGAGGCTGTACGAATATGTGAAAGAGCAGTTCAGCCAAACCTGGCTTCCTTCCCACGATCATACACATCATATGAGGGTGTGGACATTGGCTAAAAAACTTGTTACGATCCTTCAGCTGCAAGGATATCATTTCAGCAAAAGAAAACTGGAGCAACTCATCATCGCTGTATTCTTTCATGACACGGGACTGACACGCACAATGGATGCTTCACACGGCATTGAAAGCCGTGAGCTATGCCGCAAATACCTGACCGGCCAGTCAACCCTTTCCGGCACCAGCCTTGATAAAATACTGGATGCGGTGGAAAAACACGATGACAAAACCTATGAAGATCCCGCATTGGTCGCAAGGAATACGCAGGATAACTTACTGACCTTGCTGGCGGTATGTGATGATCTTGATGCCTATGGCGCCATAGGTGTTTTCCGGTACCTTGAAATATATGTGCATCGGGGAATACCACTTCAGCAGATAGCGGTTAAAACAATAGAAAATCTCAGGAAAAGATTCCAATATCTTGTTCAGCAATATGGTGAAATGAAAGAATTTATGCAGGAACAGGAAAAGCGCTGGCAATATACCGTGGATTTTTATAATGAACTGGACCGGCAATGCTCTGCCCATGATTTTCATGCCAGTGAAGGCCCCCTTAAAGTTGCAGATCTGTTGATTAAGAAAGTGATCCGTGAAAGGATCCATATTGCTGAAATTGCATCTGTTGTTGAGGATCTTTCGCTGGATGCATTCAGCAGGGATTATTTCAGGCAATTGCATAGCGAACTTGAAAATCCCTGACAAGGTTTCAACATATCGGCAATGTTGTTTTGTGGTTACCGATTACCTCCTCACTCCCTGATCCCTCTCCACCCTGGAGAGGGGCGATACCTTGTGCATGGGTAATGACTCATCTCTCAAGATTCTAACGGAAGATGCAACTTGCCCCCTCTCCAGGGTGGAGAGGGGCGGCTCGAAGAGCCGGGGTGAGGAATTTACCGATTACCAATTACCTTTTTCTCCCCTTCATTTAACCCAAAAATCCAGCAGCACCTGTCCCTCAACCGAGGCTACCAGGTGATCGTCGATCTTTACAGGTCCGACACCGGCAGGCGTTCCGGTGAAAATCAGATCGCCCATTTTCAGGGTTGAAAACTTTGAAACGTAAGCTATGATGTCGTCAAAAGAAAATATCAGGTCTTTGGTATTGCCTTTCTGCACAGTTTGCCCGTTCAGGTCAAGCTGAAAGGTTATGGCATCGGGATGGGCAAGTTTTTCCTTTTTCACGAATTTACTAAGAACGGCAGAGCCATCAAATGCTTTGGCCATTTCCCAGGGTCTTCCTTCCTTTATACATTCACGCTGCAGGTCACGGGCAGTAAAATCAATGCCCACTCCGATTTCCTGATAATAACGATGCGCGAATTGCTTTTCAATATTCTTGCCAAGCCGTATTATCCTCAGTATAATTTCAGCCTCATAGTGGATCTCACTGGAAAAGTCGGGCAGGAAAAAAGGATTGTTGTTGATGATGATAGAAGATTCGGGTTTCATAAAAAAAACGGGGACCGCAGGCAGGGGATTGTTCATCTCCCTGGCATGGTCAGCATAGTTTCGTCCGATGCAGATAATTTTCATAAAGGTAATAGCTGTTTAGCGGTTTAGCGGTTTAGCGGTTTAGCGATTTAGGCATTTAGGCATTTAGGCATTTAGGAGTTTATGAGTTTAGGAGTTTAGGAGTTTCATTATTAAACTTGAACTTTTAGTTTTTCGTTTTTCGTTTTTCGTTTTTCGTTTCACTTTTGACTTTTCATT
Organism: uncultured Bacteroidales bacterium; assembly: GCA_964456825.1. Taxonomy (GTDB): domain Bacteria; phylum Bacteroidota; class Bacteroidia; order Bacteroidales; family UBA10428; genus UBA5072. Next base: position 14,969 of record CAYWCR010000025.1, on the reverse strand, counting down.
GTCTGTTCATTCTTTCCCAAACGCCCCTCTCAATTTGATGGCTGTCAGCACTTTTTTCGTGTGCAGGGGGAAATTGCCGTTTATCATCCACCCATAATAGCCCGGGTCCTTTTTCAACACTTCTGTTACTTTTTGTCCTTTGTATTTTCCAAAGTTGAAGATCTCGCAATCATCGTCATCATATACGATCCTTCCCAGGAAATCCACATTCCGGTTATGGCTTGAATATTTTGAAAGGTCATCAATGTCGTTGGGCAGGTCAGGATACCGGTCAAGCTGTGCCTGCAGGATCTCATAGGTTGCCCGTGTATCAGCTTCAGCGCTGTGTGCATCCTCGAGATTCTTATCGCAATAGTACTTATAGGCAGCGCTTAATGTCCGTTGCTCCTTTTTATGAAAGATAACCTGAATATCAATAAATTTCCTCTTTTTCAGATCAAGGTCCGTGTCTGCTCTTAAAAATTCTTCTGCCAGCAGCGGCAGGTCAAACTTGTTGGAATTATAACCTGCAAAATCACATCCCTCGAATACTTTGGCAACACTTTTAGCAACTTCCTGAAATGTCGGAGCATCCCTGATATCTTCATCCGTAATGCCATGAATATTGGTTGCCTTTGGAGGGATAGGCATGCCGGGATTGATCTTCATCGTCTTTGATTCCTCATCGCCGTTGGGATAGATTTTCAGGTACGATATCTCAACAATCCGGTCAACGGCAACATCAATGCCTGTCGTTTCAAGATCAAAGAAAACAAGGGGATTTCTTAGCTGTAACTTCATGCTCCTATCATCATGGGCATTAAAAGCATCAGAATATCCTCGTTTTCATTGCCTTTCTGGAACGGTAAAAACAAGCCGGCCCTTGAGGCATCAGACAGCTCAATGGAAACATCAGATGATGGCAGGTTATTTAAGATCTCAACGAGGAAAGTCGATTTGAAACCGATTTCGATATCATCGCCATTGTACTGGCATGCAAGGTCTTCATAGGCTGATGTCGAAAAATCGATATCCTGTGCAGAAACGGTAAGCTTATTGCCTTTCAGTTTGAGCCGAACCAGATTGCTGGCCTGGTTTGAGAATACCGACACCCTTTTGATGGTATTCAGGAACCTCATCCTGTCGATGATGAGTTTGTTGGTATTATTGGTGGGGATAACTGAATTATAGCTGGGATAATTGCCTTCTACCAGTCTGCAAACAAGCTTATAATCTGAAAAAGTAAAAAAGGCATTCTTGTCATCAAATTCAACCAGCAGCTGATCGTGTTCCTTAGCCAGGATGGCCTTCAGAACAGAAGCCGGTTTTTTGGGAAGAATAAATGACGCACCGGTGTCCTTGGTTTTGACATCTGAACGCTTGTAACGTACTAACTTATGAGCATCGGAGGCCACAAAAGTCAGGTCTTTATCCGAAAGTTCAAAAAAGACGCCGTTCATAACAGGCCTTAACTCATCGTCCGCGGTCGCAAAGAGCGTGCTGTTAATTCCGCTGGCAAGGGTCTCAGCCGCTATTTTGAAGGAGATCTTTCTTTCCTGCTTGATCTGTGGCAGCTGGGGGAAATCCTCGCCATTCTGCCCGACAACAGAAAATTGTCCGTTTTCCGAACTGATCACAATGCCAAAAGTGTCTGTATTGATATTAAAAGCCAGTGGCTGATCAGGAAATTCTTTTAACGAGTCGGTTAGCAACCGCGCAGGGATAGCAATACTGCCTTCATCAGAGACATTTTCCAGTTCCACTGTGGTGATCAGGGTTGTCTCCAGGTCCGAGGCAGTAATCTCAAGCTTATTCCCGGTAAGCTTAAAAAGAAAATTATCCAGAATGGGCAGGGTGTTTTTGGGACTTATTACCCGGCTTGCTGATTGGAGGTGATTCAACAGGTCAATACTTGATACAACAAATTTCATGTATGGATATTTTTAATTGATTTGAAAACAATCATTTGAAAAATCTGTATTATCAACAATACAGAAAGTCAATATTACAAAAAAAAAGGTTTCAGAAAGGGTGGATTTTTACTTTTTTAGAAAATCCCGGTATGCCTTCATAACAGGATCAGTATCAGTGTATTTCAATATTACAGGCAGAGAATCGATGTTAATAAACGCGAGATACCTGTTCATATCATAGTCTTGCCCCCCGGGGTCAGGTAATCTGAATGAGCGCATTTGAAATACGGTCTGGTTTTGATCGGTTACCGTCAGGATGGCAAAAGGGTCATTGAATCTGCCGGTATCATAACGCAATCCTTCCGCGACCGAATAGGGAACCGGGCTGAAAAAGGAAAGATAATCCGTTATTTCTTCCATATCGGCTTCCGCTGCGGGGGATGTTTTACCGGCTGCCATTAAGTAAGGTATCTTCTTATCGTCCCTGATGATACGGAAAGACTGTTCCTGCCGCTGTGGATATTCAATCTCAACAGCGGCAATATCAGCGGGACTGTATCCAAACAGGACATTGTCTTTCCAGCCAGCCTCCTCAGTGCTGAAAAGACTTTCAATATTGTCACCCGTGTATCCGGTCAGTCCGACCCGGTAGGGTTGTTTTTTGCGGTTACCCATCATATAGGTCCCGGGAATAAGTCCGTTTTCATAATACAGAACAAAAGACTTAAGCACTTTACTTCCCCGGTACAGTGCCAGACGGCTTCCTTTTTCCTCAAGATTGCTGACAATGCTGTCGCGGATGGATCTCGGGGCCGGTGCCACGACTTCAATCCGGCCCAAAGCCTTCAAAAACATCGTTACGGTTTCCTGCCTGGCCGTATATTTGCCGTTCAGCCGCCAGGTATGGTTATGTTTTTCAATCAGGATCCTGTTTGTCTTATTTTCAATGATGATCCGGTCGACCTTTGAAGGATCTTCAAGGGCAAAATCTATTTGCCTCTTCCCGATAGTGCTTTTTCTGTTGGTAAGAAGGGCAACGGCGGACAGTATTATCAAACCGGTAAAGGCGATAGCATATAAGATTTTTCGCTGCATGCAACAGTTACTTTGATTTTAAGGCAATCAGGCACTGAAACCGGTCAGGCCTTTGCATACTTTCTTTTCCGCAGGTAGTTGTAAAAGATCCCGGCAAGGATAATAACCACAACCGGTAAAACGGTATTCATCAGGACCCAGAAAGTACGGTCTTCCTTTATTTTAACCTTGTCGAGCAGTCTCAGCGTGATATCCCTCGACCGCAGGTTGACAAGTTCTTCATTACCTGCAAGATAATGCATGGCATTCATAACAAAATCCTTATTGCCGAAGGTTTGTTGTGTATACCGGTCAAGTCCCAATTGTAAACTCATGATTTCCTGTGGTGTAACCCTTACATCATTCCGGATCACATCGCCATCAGCAACGATCATCATGGCGGTCGGCCTGCTTTGAGACAGATATTCATGGGCCGGGCCCGGAATGATCTCACTGATCATCCGGTTCTGAAATACCGATTCAAAGGTTCCTTCGAGCATGATGGCGACGGCCAGGCCTGACCTGCCAAAATCACTGCGCTGTGGATTTGCCCTGATCTCATCCAGGCTCATCAGCAGGGGTGCTTCAACCACACGCGAAAATTCCGACGATTTAAGCAGCACGGTTTTAATGGCACCTTTGCGGGCTCCGATGGTATCAATGGTATTAACAAATTCGGTTTTGATCATGTTAAGGTTTTTGGTAACAGGGTGATCCCGGGGAGCAGACAAGAGCGGAAAATAATACCAGGGGGCAGGCCTGAAATCAGGATTGTTACCGGCCAGCGCAACATTGACCGGAATGATATTGCACTGCATATCCTGCAATAATACCGGATTGATCCTCACACCGTACCGAAACAACATGTCATCCAGGTTCAGATCATTGATCATGGCCAGTGCTGAACCCACGGCAAGGCTGTCGAGACTAATGTCAACCCTGTCAAGGAACCACATCACGCGTCCTCCCTTCATAATATACTGGTCAAGTACATATTTATCCTGTTCGCTGAACCGAATGCTTGGCTTTGCTATGATCACGGCCAGGTAATCATCCAGGATACCGGGCTGTCCTCCGATTCTGCCGCGATCAACCTGGTAATACCATGAAAACTCATTGGATATATCTTTGGTCTGGTATTCATCGAGTTCTCCATGACCTTCGATGAACGCTACTTTTTCAACTTTTTCCTTTGACCGCGAGCTGATCACTTTGATCAGTTCAAATTCCAGGGACTGGATCGAGTTATGGATGTTTTCCTCAGCGGAGATGCCGGGATTGTTCCTGAGCAGGTTAACGGGAACCTCAACACCTTTATAGTCAATCAGGGCACACGGGAAAACAATTTTTTCCGAACTCCCTCCTTCTTTGTCATTGGAAAGAATATTGGCCGGTTTCAGTCCCTTCTCATACAACTGGTTAAACATGTCTTCCCTGACTTTGGCATCGGTGCTTTCAAATGGATTAACAAAGGTATACTGGAGGTTATCTTTCCCGTAAACCCTGAATTCATCGAGTGTTTCCCGAAGGCTCTGCTGCATTTTACGGAACGGGATATTCAGTTCGCCGTCAAGATAAACCTTTACATAAACGATATCATTGAGGTTTTTCAGCACCTTTTTTGTAAAAGGCGAAAGGGTATATCGTTTTTCAGCGGTAAGGTCAATACGGAAAAAAAAGAAAGATAGCAGGATGGCCAGCAGGATGACCGACATCATCTGAATATCCAGCTTCAGATGCTGTCTGGTTTTGGCATTAATGGATTTCAGGCGTTTTACCATTTTCTCTTTTCAAGGTTATAACGGGTCAACAGGAAAAATATCGAAATCAGGGCCAGGAAATAAACGATGTCACGCGAATCAATAACGCCGCGGCTCATAGATTTGTAGTGCTCAACAATGCCCAGTTTCGTTAGTATTTCCCCCATGGTATTAAATGTACCCAGGTTACCGGCCTGTTCAAAACCAAAACAGATAAGCATACAGAGGGCAACCGTGAGCAGAAAGGAAACGATCACATTGTCAGTGAGGGATGAGCAGTATAGCCCGATCATGGCGTAACTGCCCGCCAGAAAAAAGAGCCCGATATACGATCCCCATGTTCCCCCGGTATCCAGGTTGCCGGTAGGGTTTCCCAGCAGGACCACCGAAACATAATACATGAATGTGGGGATTAGCGAAAGGACCACCAGTGCAAGGGCAGCAGCATACTTGGCCAGGATGATCCGGGTTTCACTCAGCGGTCGTGTCAGCAACAGGTCAAGCGTGCCGGTTTTCTTCTCTTCTGAAAATAACCGCATCGTAATGGCAGGGATCAGGATAAGAAATACCCAGGGAGCCAGGTAAAACAGAGAGTCGAGTGATGCATACCCGCCTTCCATAATGTTCAGGGGTCCTTCGAATACCCAAAGGAACAACCCGGTGATGGTGACAAAGGAGATCAGTACAATATAGCCTGTGATTGAGCTGAAAAAACCGGATATTTCTTTCCTGAACAAATAAATCATAACCTGTTTTGAATAGAAGACCAAAAATAGGATTTTTTTATTATGGTTGGTATGAATATGTGAATGTTGTCTGTTGTCTGTTGCTTTACCCTCCGAAGCCTTTCTCAATCACCGTAGCTTTAGCAAAGGTGATGGCGAAGGAGGGTGAAGGTTGTGAGGGTTGTGATTGCCTGCCGGCAAGGCAGGTTATGATTGTTATGATTGTTATGAGGGTTGTAATTGCTTTGCTCTTCCAGACTGCATGACAGCATGACCGCATGACCTGCCTGCCATAGCGCAGGCCAAAGTAAGGCAGGCAGGCTGCATGACTTTTCTATAAAATGCTTATCTTTATCCGGTACCCGGCAAAATGGCATCATCAACGCAACCACTTGCCTCACCGTTTCATCATATGACATACAAAACCAAATACGCAAATAACCCTGTGCCTATGAAAACAAAATTCCTGCTATCCGGTATAGCTGTATTTTTCCTTATAAGCTCACTCAGCGGACAGGAAGGGAAGCGCCCATTCTTATTCGTTGAAACCGGTATTGATTTTATCAGTTGCGAATCTCCTGAAAAGGATTACATCAGGGGGGATATCGACCCCTATAATTACGGTTATGTGACAGATCAGTTAAGAAGCCTGTTGCATATGGAATACCTGGGGGTAAAACTCGAATACCGTTTGCTCAATGATGTACTTGGTGCAGCAGGAGGTTTGCGGTATACCCGTATGATAAGCTCCATTGGGAGGACCGCATACTGGTCTGACACACCTGATTTCTTTTATGTCCTTTATAAACAGGATGGATTAACAACAGAATATGCGAAAGTCAGGGAGATCATGCAAAAAACGGATTATCTGGGGATCCCGCTTGAACTGCGTATTTATCCCAATAAAGACTGGGCCATTAATGTATATTATAAAGTGGGTGCTGCATTAAACGTAAAAATCAGGAACAGGAAGGAGGTTGTTTTTTATCAGGATGCCATGAAACCATATAGCCATGAGATCAGCCGGGTAACAGAGGATCCCGGGACCTTTCATGCATCACTATACCTTGGAGCAGGCCTTAAAATAGGGAAGCTGGCAAAACCAGGAGCCAACCTCGAGATTAGTGTCCCCGTCGGAATTCTCCCGTCAGGAGAGCCCGGATTTGTTACTCCTCAGGCAGGAGGCGGTTGTCAGCTAATGATTCGAATACCCCTTTAAAATTTATGATGCTATGAAAAACTACATTATACATATTGCATTTGGTGCATTGCTGTTAATGGCTGCCTGCAGCAAAGAAACTGAATTGAAAAAATCGGTTTTTATTCCGGACACGGATTTTCCGGACCTTCCGGCCTATTCGGAATGGGGCTACAACACCTTTGGCGCATACTATGACCGGGAGTTGTTCATCTATACTGAAAACGATGTGCCTGCCAAGATAATCAACACCGGGGGAAAGACTTCTTTCCTGCTGAAAGGACAAAAAAGAAGCGCACAATACAGTTATGATTATGATCCGGTTAATATGTCCATCAGTTTTGACCTGTATGGCTTTCAGCCAAACACATTTTCCGATCTGTTAGCCCTGCATGATACCACCATCGACCTTACCGGTCCGAACTTCAAAATGATCGTTACGATCGATACGGTAAAACATGAGGAACAAATTATGTCCGGAACCCTTAAATTTATAAGGGCTCAGCAATTAATGGTTGACAAGAACCAGGTAGAGGTCATCCTTTCGGGCGAATTTGGGTATACAGCCCTGGTGGATGAAGAACCTATCAGCATCACCCTCGGCAGGTTTGATGTAGGCATCGGCGAAGATAATTTCTTTAAGTATTGACGCCCCGGCAGGATAGGGACAAGAGAGGGACAAGCCTGCCTGCCGGCAAGGCAGGGGACAAGGTGTTTAGCGATTTAGTAATTTAGCGGTTTAGCATAAAACCAAAACACCTAAACTGCTAAGACACAGATTACCAATTACCAATTACCAATTACCGATTAC
>CAYWCR010000025.1:0-7409 GCA_964456825.1 uncultured Bacteroidales bacterium | reverse complement strand
TACCCGGTACCGGATTTTGATTTGTCACTTAGTTTTCGGAAATTTATCCAGTCTAACGATAAGTGAAAGGTTATGGCAGATTTTTATATCAATAAATTACCCACGTTCTCATTGCTGCCGAATGAGTCCACCCGCAGCATGGAAGAAAAGATACTGGAGGAATCCAGGAAAATACCGATCGGGGTTCTGATCCCTGCTCTTTACAGTGACTTGTCAGGGGCAGCTATGCGTTCCATAATCAGGCAGCTGGCAGGGATGGATTTTATTAAAAAGGTATATGTTTGTCTCGACCAGGCTTCGGAGCATGAGTACAGATCATCCATTGCCATCACCAGGCCGCTGGGCAAAAAAGGGGCACTGATCTGGAATGATGGTCCAAAAGTGCGCAAAGTACTGTCTGAAATTGAAAAAGAGCTTTTCGTTGGCCTTCGCGGCAAGGGCAATTCAGTGTGGACCGGGCTCGGATATGTAATTGCAAAAGGTGATGTTTCATCCCTGGCCTTTCATGATGCCGATATTATTACCTACGACAAGGACTTCCTGATCCGCTTGCTTTTCCCGATTGTCTATCTGAAGTACCAGTTCTCCAAAGGATATTACATACGTTATAACGAACGTTTTTACGGAAGGGTATCACGGCTTTTTTATTTTCCGTTTATCCGTGCCCTGAAAGACATATTCGGAGCTACCGAGTTCATTGATTATATGGGAGACTTCCGGTACCCTTTGTCGGGGGAGTTTGCCACCTTTGTCAGCCAGGCCAGAATGCTGCAGTTTCCATGTGACTGGGGCATTGAAGTAGGTATTCTGGGCGAAATATACCGGAATATGCGGATCAATCGCATTTGCCAGGTTGAGCTCACCCCACGGTATGATCATAAGCATCAGCGGGTGGGCACATCGCCCGAAAAGGGATTGTATAAAATGGCCTCTGATATAGCGCGTACCTTTTTTACCTTCCTTGCCAGCAATGGCAGGATTATTGGTTCTGATGCCTTCAACTCCATCCGGCTTGCCTACCTGAAAAATGCACGTGAGATCGTCGGCGTTTATGAATCCTATGCTGAGATGTACAGCGAACGTATCGCCTATGATCTTCATGATGAGCTGAAGACCGTTGAGTTATTTGCCCAGGGCATTGACCATGCCACGGAAATGTTTTACAATAATCCCATAGGTTCCCCGATGATCCCCGACTGGAAACGGGTGGAATCAGCAGTCCCCGGAGTGCTTAAGAAACTGTCCGATGCCGTCGAGAATCCGTTGTGATGGATTACTTCTTTTCCGGGATACTGTCAATTAATACATGGGTAAAATAAAAGTGCAGGATATCCACATAAACATATCCTTTCTTTGCCATTTCCATAGCGCCCTCCTGACACATTCCCGCTCCATGGCCATAACCTTTGCCATGAAGGACTATCTTTTCACCCTGGGATGTCACGGAGAACCAGGCTGATTTAAGGTTAAGGTCTTTTCTGATCTCCGTCATCTCCACCTTTTTTTCACCCAGGCTGAAAAACTTCTCTCTGACAATCGGGGTAAAATTGAGGGCAGCCGGCTGCAGCTGGTCCTTTTCAAATCCCTTGCTGATCAGATAGGACATCCATTCACTTCGGCTCATGACAGTTTCCCATTCCGCATTACGGGAATGAATGCAAAACGGATCAGAAACCGGCTGGAGGTGGGGCAAGGGTTCTTTCCAAACCAGAAAGGCATCGGATGTCATGCCTCCGCAATTGGAATGGTAGACAGGATTCACCAGATTGCCCTGTTTATCGGTTAACACCAGCTCTTTTGTGGCCAGTGTGGCAGTGAATATTTCAGGATTATTCCGGCTTTTCCCCTTGTATGCCTGGCAATGTTCGGTATCACATAGATTATAACCTTCCGTGCCATGCCGGTAAAAATTCCTGACTGCGAAGGTCCTTGCCAGGATCGCCTGTGCCTTATAAAACTCGGGGTTGGCAGTCCACCCTCCTTCGGCCTCCACGGTTCCGGCAATATATTTTTCCAGGTCCATTATGTTAATGATCCTTATGAAATTCAATTCCCGCTGGAGCAAAAGGTTGTCATCCGATTCCTTCGGCGGCAGTGACGGAAAAACCGGCCTTATGCTGAAAACATTGACACCGCTTACCCCCCTGAATTCTATACGGCTGAATGTACCCAGCACACTCAGGGTATCCTGGATTGTAAGGGCATTCCCGGAATTCTCGATGTGGTAAATAAAACCCTTGCGAGCAATGCCTACCTGACGGTAGTCGCCATAGATCATATATTCTCCCGCAGTCACTGAAAAAACCACGGTAGTGATTTCACTGCCAAAGAACAAGCCCAGTTTGATCTCCCTGGCCTGCACATGAAAGCAGGCAAGGAAAAATATCATCAGGGCAAAACTTTTGGGGACCTTAACTGATCTGAAGTAATGCATGGCATTAAAGGGTTATATATTTATGGATGGCTGGAGCAAGGATGACATGCGTTCCGCCACCCTTTCGGAAACACCCGGCAGGCCTACTTTTTCAATAAGCCTGTCATAGTTGTCAAGCATCTGCTGCCGGTAATCCTTATCAAAAAGGATGTTGTCCAGTCCGGCTTTTATGTCGCGGGCAAGATTAAACTGCAGCAGTTCCCTGACAACTTCTTTGTCCATGATGAGATTCACCAGCGAAAAGAACTTTATGTCAACAAAGGGCCGGCCGACATAAAAGGTAAATGTGCTGGTTTTATAAATAACCACCTGGGGTATCCGGTGAAGGGCAGTTTCCAGGGTCGCCGTTCCGGAAGTCACCACCGCTGCAACAGCATGCCGCAAAATAGCATAGGTCTGACCGTGAATCAAACGCACAGATTTACCTGTGATATAGGGCTGATAGAATTCAGGGCTTAAAGACGGGGCTCCGGCGATCACAAACTGGTAAGCAGGATAATGATCAATAACGGACAGCATTTCAGGGAGGCACAGATGGATTTCCTGCTTGCGGCTTCCTGCCAGCAATGCGATAATGGGCTTTTCTTCAAGGGAATGCAGCCGTATAAAGGAGGTAAGATCTTCCTGAACCTTCATGCCGGCTGCAACACTATCGACGACCGGATTGCCATAATATTCGGCAGCAATGCCATGGTTCCTGTAAAAATCAACTTCGAAGGGCAGGTTAACGAACATGTTGTCGACATATTTTCTAACCTTTTTGACCCTCCATTTGCCCCAGGCCCAGAGCTTGGGTGAGATATAATAGAAAACCCTGAGATTTCGCTTTTTGGCAAATTTGGCTATGCGCAGGTTAAAGCCTGCATAGTCGACGAGTATCAAGGCATCAGGATGATAGCTTAAGATCTCCGCCTTACATTCTGCCAGGTTTTTCCTGATCTTCCCGTAATTCCGGATTACCTCCCATATTCCCATAAAAGCCATCTCACGGTAATGCTTTGCCAGTTTGCCGCCGGCTTCCTGCAGAAGATCCCCCCCATAGCACAGAAAATCAATATCAGGATGAAGTTTTTTTAAGCATTTCATCAGGTTGGAGGCGTGCATGTCGCCCGAGGCCTCTCCGGCTATGATAAATAACTTCATAGGATTCCGGTAATTATTTTTGTGACAAATACACCAACCGCCAGGATCACAGTGGATATAACCACTCCTTTTGCTGACAGCATACGGTCCATCGAATTGAGAATAAAAAACAGGATGAAATTAGGCAGTATGCAATGACTGATCAATACTGGCAGTATGGATGACAGGAGTGTATAGTCTGAAAACAGTATATCGCGTATATCGTTAACCCTGGCGAAGTATAATACCAGATAAACTAGGACGGGCAATAAAATGCCCGCTAATATCCCAAAACCTATGGTATTGAATTTTTTCATACGATGAACCTGTTATCATAAATCCCATTGCCGCATATTATCCATCATGGCATAGGCAGTAAGATCAGTTTGCAGCGGGACCACTGAAACATAGTTATTGCGCAATGCCCATTCGTCGGTATCTCCGGCTTCAGGTTCACTGTTATGATAATAGCCGGTCAGCCAGAAATAATGCCTTCCTGCCGGGTCGACGCGTTTATCAAATTCCTCACGCCAGAATCCCCTGTTTTGTCTGCATATTTTTATTCCTTTTATTTCATCCGCTGTCCCTTTTGGAATATTGACATTCAAACAAACCGAACGCGGCAGTCCATTTTCCATCACTTTGAGGATGATCTTGCGCGCAATCGATTTCGCGGCCGTAAAATCAGCATTTGATTCAATGCTCAGCAATGAAAATCCGATGGAACTGATTTCGTTGATGCACCCTTCAAGCGTGGCCCCCAGTGTACCGGAATAAAATACGCTGGTGGAGGAATTGGAGCCATGATTGATCCCCGAGACCAGCAGCTCAGGCTTTTCTTTAAGCAATTGATTGCAGGCCAGCTTGACACAATCAACCGGAGTGCCGTTGCATTTATACATCAGGAGATCCGGTTCCTCATGCATCTTTTTCATGCGGAGTGGACTTTTAACCGTAATGGCATGTGACATTCCCGATTGGGCATCGGATGGGGCAACAACAACGATCCTGCCCAGGGGTTTTACAACCTCTACCAGCTCTTTCAGTCCCTTGGCTTCCAGCCCGTCATCGTTGGTAACCAGTATCAATGGTTTGTTGGTATCCACTGTATCTCATGTTATACCGGCAAAGATATAAAACAGGGGAGATTTTGGATGATGGTTGATTAACGTTTTTTTTTACTTTTGTAAATCACTATTGATTATATGATACTATTAGAAAACGGAATAAATGAACATTTCATACAACTGGCTCAGAGAATATCTCAACATTGACCTGACAGCAGAGGAATTGTCAGATATGCTGACAAGCATTGGCCTCGAGGTAGAGGCCGTTGAACATTATGAAAAGATAAAGGGAGGCCTTCAGGGGTTTGTAGTAGGCGAAGTAATGACCTGCGGGAAGCATCCCGATGCGGATAAACTAAGCGTTACCACGGTAGATGTCGGCTCAGGCACGCTGCTCAATATCGTATGCGGAGCTCCTAATGTGGCCGCAGGGCAGAAAGTGGTGGTAGCTACCATCGGTTCTACTATTTACAAAGGAGATGAAATCATTGAGATCAGGAAGGCCAGGCTAAGAGGCGTCGTTTCAGAAGGGATGATATGTGCTGAGGATGAAATCGGCCTGGGTGAAGGTCATGATGGTATCCTTGTGCTTCCCCCGGAATCAAAAACGGGGATGCCGGCAAAAGAGTATTTCAACCTGCAATCCGACACAGTCTTTGTCATCGGTCTTACTCCCAATCGCATTGACAGTGCATCGCATTATGGTGTGGCGCGCGACCTGGCTGCTTATCTGAGCAGGGATAAAGCAGTGAAAGCAGCCTTGCCTGATGTCAGTGCTTTTAAACCTGATAACACCCGTGATCATGTCGAAGTGATTATAGAAAATCCCGATGCCTGCAACCGATATACCGGAGTTTGCCTTTCCGGTGTCAGGATCGGGCCTTCTCCTGAATGGCTGCAGGAAAGGCTTCGTTCTGTCGGAATGAATCCGATCAACAACGTCGTGGATATCACCAATTTTGTTCTGCATGAGCTGGGCCAGCCATTGCATGCATTTGATGCTGACCAGGTCAATGGCCGCAAGATCATGGTCAGGAACCTTACCGCGGGAACTCCATTTGTTACCCTGGACGGAGCAGAACATAAGCTTGGGGCTGATGACCTTATGATTTGTGATGCTTCAGGACCCGTTGGGATCGCCGGTGTGTTTGGAGGTCTTTACTCCGGGATAACCGATAATACCACCAGCATATTCCTTGAAAGTGCTTATTTCAATCCTGGCTCGGTACGCAATACCTCCCGGCGCTTGGGGATCAACACCGATGCATCCTTCCGTTTTGAACGCGGAGTTGACCCCGATATGGTAGTAACGGCCCTTAAAAGGACAGCATTGCTGATAAAAGAGGTGGCAGGCGGCTCCATATCATCGGATATTATTGATGTACATCCCCGCCCCGTTCTTCCTTTTAAGGTAACGATCGCCTATAAAAATGTTGACCGCCTGATCGGCATTAAAATGGAAAAGGAAACAATCAAAAGTATATTAAAAAGCCTGGAGATAAAAATACTGGATGAAACCCCCGGTGAACTGATGCTGGAAGTACCGCCCTACCGCGTTGATGTTACCCGTGAAGCCGATGTTATTGAAGAAATATTAAGGATCTATGGATACAATAATGTACCCTTCTCGGCGACACTGAAGACCAGCCTTTCCTATACCCTTAAGCCCGACCGGGAAAGCATGGTCAATAAGGTTTCTGATTTACTTTGCGGAAGCGGTTTTACGGAGATCATGTCAAATTCCATCACCACTTCAGCCTATTATGAAAAACTTCAGCGTTACCCTGCAGACAAACTGGTAAAGATCTTAAATCCCCTGAGCAATGAATTGAATGTCATGCGCCAGACCCTTATCTTCGGTGGGCTTGAGGCCATCCTTCACAACATCAACCGTAAAAATCCCAATCTACGGTTATTTGAATACGGCAATTGCTATTGCTTTGATCCCGGCAACGAAAAGCAGGATCCCCTGGCATCCTATCATGAAGAATTTCATGTGGGGATCTTTCTAACCGGTCTGCAAAACGAACCCAACTGGACGTTGAAGGAAGAAAATACCACCTTCTTCCAGTTAAAAGGATATGTGGAAAATGTCTTCCTGCACCTGGGATTCAACCTCCTGTTGCTGCAATACGAACCGCTTTCCGGCAAAGCCGATATGTATGATCAGGCCGTGGTATTGAAGCATAACGGAATTCCGGTTGCTGAATTGGCCATTCTTGCTAAAGAGATTGTATCCGGCTTTGATATTAAGGCTGTTGTCTTTTATGCTGACTTGTTCTGGGAGAGCATTGTGCAGATTGCCGGGAGTTTCCGGTTACAGTATTCAGAATTACCGCGTTTCCCTGAGGTAAAGCGCGACCTTGCCTTGTTGCTCGGCAAACCGGTGACTTTTGAACAGGTGAAGGAGCTGGCATTCAAGACTGAAAAGCAACTCCTGAAGAAAGTAACCCTGTTTGACGTTTATGAGGATGAAAAGATAGGGAAAGATAAAAAATCATACGCTGTCAGTTTCATCCTGCAGGATAATGAAAAAACCCTTACCGACGAAAGGATCGAGAAGGTAATGAAAAATCTGATGGCTGCCTACATCCGTGATCTGCATGCGGAGATACGGTGATGGTTTATGAAGGAGAGGCAGCAGCAGGAGGCAGTAATCGGTAATCGGTAATCGGTAATCGGTAATCAGTAATCGGTAATCGGTAATCGGTAATCGATAATTGCTAATTGTTAATTGTTAATTGTTAATTGTCTTGGTTCTAAAACGCACCTATGACGGCAATTGA
>CAYWCR010000024.1:32215-49781 GCA_964456825.1 uncultured Bacteroidales bacterium | reverse complement strand
GACGGGGAGTTCTTTTTCATTTCAAAACAATAATGACCCTGAACAAACCCTTAAAAACCTGAAATGAAAAAAACCCCAACAACAACCACAACCACCCTGTGTGTATTGTTAGTTATATTGATTACCTGCTGCCGGCAAAGCTATTCACAAACATACTATTTTGAAAACCATGGTGCTGCTGATGGGCTTGATTCAAAGATCTATTCCATTGTGCAGGATGAAAACCGTTATGTATGGATTGGCACCCGGTCGGGTCTGACAAAATTTGATGGTAAGAATTTCACGGTCTTCACCAGTGAAAACGGACTGGCACCCCTTGCTGTCCGTGTGCTTTTCAGGGATAAAAAGGACGTGATCTGGCTGGGACATGAAGAAGGCGGAATCACCCGTATCTGGAAAGGGCAATTTGAAAAAATCATCTTTGCTGATTCCATCATTAAATCCAATATTACCTCCATTGTTCAGGATCATCAGGGTCAGCTCTGGATAACCACCGAGGGAAGCGGTGCATTGCTGATCCGCAATCCCGACGATCCTATCGGAACTTTAAGTTACGAGCATTACCTGAAAGGGAAAAAGCTGGGAGACAGGGTATATTCCAGTATTGTGACATCTGACGGTTCCGTTTACTTCATCATAGGTGTGGACATTAAAAAATACAATCCGGTAACCAATGACTTCGACAGTTATGCACCGGAAGGAATTTTCAGGTTCTTCCCCTTTACGGTGATGTTTGAAGACTCGCGCAGGAATATGTGGTTTGGCACTTACAATGGAGGTCTTTATAAGTACGATCAAAAGACTCATATATTTGAATATTTTGATATCAAAAGAGGACTTGCCTCAAACTGGGTTACAACGATCACTGAAGACAGGCAGCAAAATATCTGGGTTGGCCATTGGGATATGGATAAAAAGAAAGGAGGTTTAACCCGGATCGGAGATACGGCATTAAAAGTATTCAATACGCAAAATGGACTACATAATAATCAGATCAGATGCATTTTAGAGGACATTGAAGGAAATATACTGATCGGTACAAACGAGCAAGGCTTTGATATTTTCAAGGGAGAACAGTTTGTATCCTTTGGTATAGCGGATGGACTCAAGAACAATCAGGTATATGCTATCCTTCAGGACAGTCAGGGCCAGGTTTGGTTTGGTACGGATGGAGGAATATCCGTTTACAACAATGAGAAATCAAAAATACTGATCCATTATAACCAAAGCGGAAATTTCATCAGTGATCAGATACGCTTTTTAAGAGAAGATCAAAGAAGCAATATCTGGATCGGAACCGCCGATATGGGTCTGCTATTATTTGACTTTCAGAAGAAACGATTCATCAGTCAACCGGAATTCAACAGTACCCTGGGAGGCAATCCTGATATTACAGCCATGGAAATTGACCAACAGAATCATCTATGGGTTGGCACCCTGAATGGTTTGATGGAATATGACCTTACCAGAAACCAGTATGTGAAAACCCATGACCAGGGTAATTCCGGATTGCCGGGAAGTGGTATTTCCGCTCTCTTTTGTGATTCAAAAAACTCGCTTTGGATAGGGGCATCCGATAACAGAGGGGCCTGTAAAATAACCAACGGCAGGGTGATGATTCCGGATCTGAAAAGTAAAGTGACACCCATCACCTTTGCGGAGGATAAGAATGGGGACATCTGGATCGGGACCGGATCAAAAGGCATTATTGTATACCGGGATTCGGTCATTAAAACCTATTCCATGGATGACGGATTGTCATCCAATATCATCCATTTGCTGCTGCCGGATGAAAGGAACAATATGGTTGTCGGGACCAATAATGCCCTTAACATCATTGATATCAGCAATAATCATATTTATAACTACACTGAAAAGAGCGGATTTGTGGGCATCGAAACTAAAAATAATGCCGGTTTAAAAGATGACATGGGAAACCTCTGGATCGGAACATTGAATGGCGCCATATACTTCAATTCATCTTATATGAAGAAATCGTTTGAAGAACCCATGATCCGGATCAGCGATTTTAAGGTAAATGGTGAATCTGTAACCATGGTTAAAAATCTACGGCTCAGCAGCGGGGATAATGATATCAGTTTCTCCTTTGCCAGCATATGCCTTGCCGATCCTGATGCGGTTAAGTATCGCATTTTGCTTGAGGGATTGCATGATGAATGGGAGAATAATGAAGATGAAAACACGGTTAATTTTAACAAGCTTCCGCCCGGCCGTTACAGGTTTAATGTAATGGCCCGGAATGCTGCAGGTATCTGGAATTCAATTCCTGCACGATACAGTTTCCGGATCCTTCCCCCTCCTTATAGGCGTGCATGGTTCCTGACCATGATGGCATTGCTGATCATGTCGGGAATCATCGCCTATATAAAAATACGGGAACGTAACCTGGTCCGTGAAAAGCGTGTGCTTGAATCACGTGTCAAGGAACGCACGCTGGCCTTGTCAGATGCCAATGACCAGCTGGCCATGAAAAACAAAGACATTCTTGACAGCATTACCTATGCCAAGCGAATCCAGTTCTCCATCCTGCCTCCCGACATACCCTTTGACAATACCTTTATCCTGTTTAAACCAAAGGACATTGTAAGCGGTGATTTTTACTGGCTTACCTCAGCCGGGGGAAAGGAATTTCTGGCGGCCGTTGACTGCACCGGCCACGGCGTTCCCGGAGCCTTTATGTCTTTTATCGGCTATACTTCCCTGAATAAAATTGTGATCGAGCAGAGTATATACCGGCCTGCCTCCATTCTGGACCGCCTCAATGAGGAAGTAGCCCATACCCTGCATCAGAAAGGAGAGGATATTGTGAACGACGGTATGGATATAGCCCTAATTGCGTATGATCCTGCTTCCAATGAACTGCAATATGCGGGAGCCTTTAATCCCCTGGTTTTGATAAGGGGTAAAGAGATCCTGGAAACCAAAGCCGACCGGTTTGCCATTGGCAGGGCCACCGGAAAAGAAAAGGAATTTACCAACCACTCCCTTCAGGTTGAAAAAGGGGATGTTGTCTATATGTTTTCTGACGGATATGCTGATCAGTTTGGCGGGCCCGAGGGAAAGAAATTCAAGACGGCAAACCTGAAGGACCTGTTTGTTTCCATGCATGAAAAGGACATGGACACACAGCGTGTAATACTGGATAATACCATTGAAACCTGGCGCGGAGGATCAGAGCAGATAGATGATATCCTGGTGATGGGCAGAAAATTCTGAGGCTGTTCCTGTTCAGCCTACCTTGGATAAAACCTTGGGTTTAACCAGTGCTTTGACGGTCTGATAAATACCTTCGGCATCAAAGCCGCATTCCCTGTATAATTCCTGTTGTGTACCCTGTCCGATAAAGCGGTCCGGAACGCCCAGCCGCCGAATATCAGCCTTGTATCCATGCTCACTCATGAATTCGAGTACGGCAGATCCGAAGCCGCCGGCTATGGTGCCGTCTTCGACGGTAATGATCTGGCTGAATAATTTGAAAACACTATGGAGGCAATCTTCATCAAGGGGTTTGACAAACCGCATATCGATATGCTCCACCGAGATGTTTTCAACGGTGAGCTTTTCAATGGCTTCCGTCACAAAGTTGCCCGGATGTCCAATGGATAAAACAGCTATGTCCTTTCCATGCCTGATAATCCTTGACTTTCCGACAGGTATCTCTGCAAAGGGTTTTCGCCAGTCATTCAGCACACCCCTGCCCCTCGGATAACGGATGGCAAACGGATATTTAGGGTTAAGCTGGGCGGTGTACATAAGGTTTCTCAATTCAACCTCATTCATGGGCGAAGCGATGATGATATCAGGGATGCTGCGCAGGTAAGCCATATCAAATACCCCATGATGGGTTGGTCCATCCGGGCCTACAAGTCCTCCGCGGTCAAGGCATAATACAACGGGCAATTGCTGGATGGCAACATCATGAATGATCTGATCGTAAGCCCTTTGCATAAAGGAAGAATAGATATTGCAGAATGGGATCAAACCCTGGGTTGCAAGGCCGGCTGAAAAGGTTACCGCGTGCTGTTCGGCTATTCCTACATCAAAGATCCTGTCAGGCAATACTTCCATCATAATCTTCATGGAACAACCGCTTGGCATAGCCGGCGTAATGCCAACAATACGGTCATTCTGACGGGCAAGCTCAAGCAGCGTATGTCCGAAAACATCCTGGTACATGGGAGGTTCCGGCTTTTCAGGATGCCGGGTAATCAGTTTGCCCGTTTTTCTGTCAAACCTGCCGGGGGCGTGAAACGTTGTCTGGTTCTGCTCAGCCTGCAGGAAACCTTTGCCCTTCTTGGTGAGGACGTGCAGTAATTTCGGTCCGCGGATCTCTTTCAGGTCAGATAATATCCTTACCAGGTGAAGCAGGTCGTGGCCATCAACGGGTCCGAAATATCTGAAATTAAGGGATTCAAATAAATTACTTTGCCGGATCAGGATGGATTTGAGGCCGTTCTCCAGTTTCTGCGCATAATCGCGGGCATGAGGGGCAATTTTGTTTATTTTTCCCAGCAATTGCCACATCTCATTTTTCATTTTGTTATAGGTACGGGATGTGGTGATATCTACCAGATATTCCTTTAATGCCCCGGTGTTCGGGTCAATGGCAATATTATTATCATTCAGCACCACCAACAGATTGGTTCTTGTCATACCGGCGTTGTTAAGACCTTCGAAGGCCATGCCTCCGGTCATGGAGCCATCTCCTATCACCGCGATAACATTACGGTTGACACCTTTCAGCTGATCTGCCACGGCAATGCCCAGGGCTGCCGATATCGAGGTGGATGAATGGCCGGTCCCAAAAGCATCGTATTCGCTTTCTGACATCTTTGGAAATCCGCTTATTCCCTTATATTTCCGGTTGGTATCGAAAATATGCCTTCGTCCGGTAAGGATCTTATGCGGGTAAGCCTGATGGCCAACGTCCCAGATCAGCTTGTCGTCAGGCGTATTGAATACGTGATGCAGGGCAACGGTGAGTTCGACCACTCCCAGGCTTGCACCGAAATGACCCGGATTGGCGGATAATATATCTATGATAAATTCCCGTAACTCATTGCAGAGCTGGGTTAATTCATCGATGGATAATCCTTTCAGATCGGAAGGATAATTTACCTGCTGTAATATGCTTTTTTGCTCTTCGCTCATGGATCCCGTCTGCGATGTCTGGTTGTCTTACGGCTGGTTTGTTTAGCAGTGTCGAACCGGATAACCAACATCAAAGTTAATAATTTATTGCTTACTTTAATTGATTATAAAACATACGGATGTAATTTAAGCGGTTGTTTCACAAAAGTAAAACCGTCAGCACAATGAAGAAAACAGTAATGATAATGCCTGTTCTTGGTATATTAATGGCAACAGCCTGTGTACCGCCCACCAAATTTAAAACCCTTGAGCAGCAGAACACGGATTGCCGGCAGGAAAGGGAAAAACTGAAGACCGACAATGACAAGATTACAGCCGAAAACCGGGAAATCAAATCCTCCCTCGAAATTGCCCGGCAAGAGCTGCAGAAAACAAAGACGGATAATATAGCTTGCCGAGAGGAATTGGCTGCGCTGCAGCAACAACATAACCGGATCAGCAAGGATTATGATGATCTGCAAAAAGCCCAGCAGGCATTACTGAAAGGCAGTGAAGAGGAGATCCGCAGGCTTATGTCGGATTTGCAGGGATCACAGCAGGATTTGGAACAAAAGGAAATGGAATTGAATAAGCTTTCGGTAACGCTCGATGAAAAGAAAAAGAACATGGAACAGATTGAGGCTGAGCTGAACCAGCGGAATGCCCGTCTGGCTGAACTTGAAAATGTGCTGATGGAGCAGGAAACCGCCATGAAGACATTGAAAAAGTCGGTTTCCGAGGCGCTGACCGGTTTCGAAAACCAGGGGCTTACCGTTTCGCAAAGGAACGGTAAAGTATATGTCTCGCTGGAGGAGAAATTACTGTTCCCGAGTGGCAGCACAACGGTTGACTCAAGGGGTATTACTGCGCTGAAAAAGCTGGCCGGGGTACTGGAAAAGAATCCTGACATCAGCATCATGATCGAAGGCCATACCGACGATGTACCGGTTATACCCGGCTCAAGTTTCGCAGACAACTGGGATCTGAGTGTATTGCGTGCCACATCCATCGTGAGGATACTGCTCCAGGGTTCTTCCATCAGTCCGAAACGCCTTACAGCATCAGGCAGAGGGGAGTTCTTTCCGGTCGACCCGGCCAAAACAGCCGAGGCGCGGCAGAAAAACCGGCGGACAGAAATCATTCTTTCACCCAGATTAGATGAATTATACAGGCTGATTGAATAGCCAGGATTTATCAAAATCTGCATTATCCGTATTAAAAAACAAGGCTGAACCATGAAAAAATGTGTGATATATTTTCTTTGCCTGACTATACTTTCGGGATTTCTTTGCGAAAAGAAGCCCATCACCCTTTACATGATCGGGGATTCAACCATGGCCAACAAGCCGCTGGAAGACAATCCCGAACGCGGCTGGGGCATGATGCTGCAGGATTTTTTTGACAGCACTGTAACCGTTGAGAATCATGCCATGAATGGCCGCAGTACCCGTTCCTTTTTATATGAAAACCGTTGGCAGCCCATTGTTGAAAAACTGAAAAAGGGAGATTATGTAATCATTCAGTTTGGGCATAATGATGGAAGCAAGGAAAAAAAGGAACGGTATACCACACCCGGGGAATACAAAACAAACCTGATCCGGTATGTGAATGAAACACGCTCCTGTAAAGCCCGTCCTGTTTTGTGCACGCCTATAATGCGCCGGCGGTTTGATGAGAATGGCGTATTCTACGATACCCATGGTGTTTATCCGGATGTTGTCCGGCATGTAGCTGATTCCCTGAAAGTGCCCCTGGTGGATATGCACCGGAAGAGCGAGAAGCTAATTCGGGAACTTGGGCCTGAAGGTTCAAAAAAGATATTCCTGTTTGTTGAGCCTGGCGTATATGTTTTGCTGCCCAACGGGAAGGAAGACAATACTCACTTCTCGGAATGGGGTGCCCGTGAAATGGCCCGGCTTTTTGTTGAAGGAATTGAAGAACAGCAGCTCAGCCTGGCTAAGCGATTGATAAACCGGTAGTTAAACGGTCATGATTTCTTTTTCTTTGGCACTAACCAGTATATCAACTTTCTTTATATGGCTATCTGTCATTTCCTGCACCTTATGTTCAGATTCCTTGATTATATCCTCCGCCAAGCCGTCTTTCTGAAGTTTCTTAAAGTCTTCCAGCACCTCCCGCCTTGCATTGCGTATGCTTATCTTGGTATTCTCAGCCATATTCTTGATCTGTTTCACCAGGTTTTTTCTTCTTTCTTCGGTGAGCGGGGGAAAATTAAGACGGATGACTTCGCCGTTATTGATGGGAGTAAGTCCTATATTAGCGGCTAATATTGCTTTTTCAATGACCTCGAACATGGTTTTGTCCCAGGGCTGGATCACAATGGTTTTCGGATCAGGCGTACCGATACTGGAGACCTGTGCCAACGGCATATTGGCACCATAATATTCCACATGGATCCCATCCAGAATTGCCGGAGTGGCCTTGCCTGCGCGAATATGCAGCAATTCATCATCCAGGTGCTTAATTGCTTTTTCCATCTTTTCCCTGGTAAGGTCAATATGAAATTTTGCTTCTTCTTCCATGGCTGTTATAATTACATTTGCATTTACCGATAAACAAATATAAAAAAAATGCTTTTACAAAGCAATGGCCCTGAAGCATTATCAATAGGTTGTTAAGATCTCAAAGCGGCAGCCGTTAAAAACTTGTCATAATACTTTTCGGAAAAGGTTCAAAAAAGAAATATCTTAATCCAAAATTATTCATGTAATGCTTTCTATTCAGCCAAGAAAAAATTGTCTGACCGGCCTGCTTTTTGCATTTTTTATACTTCCTTATTCTCAGGGTCAGGATGACACCCGGAAAATTGTATTTTATTTTAATGGTTATTATGAATTTGTTGATTTCTATTACCCTGATTACAACTGGACCTTTAACGGCAACATCAGTTCCTTCCCTGTGCCATCAATAACTTTGGTCAAAAGCCGGGAGCATAAGAGATATTTTCATGAATTTGATTTTATACCCTTCTATTACTATAATCATGATTATGTTGACACCATTCTTCATTACCTGGACGGATATACACTAAGAAGATATGAAAGTTCCATAGCCTATCGTTTCAACTACAGGTTGATACAGCATGAAAAACTGGATGTCTTTCTGTCGGTTGAGAATAAGCTGTTTTTTATAAGAAACAGGTATATTCCACGGCATGACAATGGTTTCGACCATAATGTCAGCAAATTAGGACTGGGGACATCCATTGGCATGGGGGTTGAAAAGCGAATCAGCAAAACCGTATCCATGATAATAACTCCCCTAATAGGGATTAACGAATTGTATTGTAAATTCATGCACACATATGATCCGTTCCTTTCTGAAAGAGACAGAAAAACCGAAACCTTTCATGAAGACTTCTATCCCGGCAGATACTTCCTGAAACTGGGCCTGGCTGTTACTTTTTAGACGGGTTTGTATGAATGCCAAATAAGGCATACAGTGGACAGAAACTGATCAGGCTTGTAACCACAAATACGACGGCCAGTATAAAAAATATGATGCCCAGGGTCCCGGTAAGCAAATCAGTAAACAGCAGCACTACAATTACTGCTGCTAAAAACAACCGGATCGTCTTGTCGGTTTTTCCCATATTCTTTTTCATAATCCTTGGTTTTTGGTTTATGATAGTAACGGAAAACAGTTATGACCGTTAAAATTCAATTACAAGTTACAATATTTTTTTCAATCATGGCTCATTCCGTTGCCTGAAACCTGTATATCATATCCGTCTCCTGTATCCCTGGGCAGGAACATTTCAGTGTCAAGCAGGTTTACTTCATTTCCATGAACAGCAGTATGGTAAAAATAGAAAAAAGCCGGATTGCTTTTTTCAAAAGGATGATAGCCAAAGTAATAGGAATGCTCCCTTCCAACCGTATTCGTAAAATTAATATAATGAGCCTGGTCGGCCAGGGGAGGCAGTGCGAAATTGCCCAGCATTTTTCCCGAGGTCAGCAAATGGGCTCCGCGTAAAACCCAGTCGTTTTTGTTGGAAGTAATGTACAACCGATGTTGAATACATAGTTGCGAAATCACTTCTCCGTGTTCCTTTGTGCGGATAGCTGCAGCATTCATTATGATATTATCGAGCAATGGTTCATTCAGATATTGTCCGTCACCGCAAACGATCATGTTGCTCAGGAAGTAATTCCCAAGGCTGTGTGCCAGCATGCTGAAGTGCTGGTTTTCCCTCATCGCATGTTTCCGGTATTCTTTTATTTGCAGCAACAAGTTGTAGAAGTTATCACCGCACCGGCGCACCCTTGCCAGCGAGCTGTTAAAATTCCTGTTTTTTGATGGCCAATCAAAGACCACCATAGCCACGTTATAACGGGCCTGCACCTGGTAAGCTCTTTCCAGTGCCATAGGTAGCGTTTTTCCATGACCTTCGACAAACAACAGTATGTCCCTGCCGTCATTGATCACCTGCATACCTTCTGTAAAACCCGGAACAAAGGATAATTGCCAGCGCTTTCCGTCGCAGGCAGCAATAAGATAGGATACCTTGCGGTACCCGGCTATGTCATTCGGGAAATACTCCCGGCCTTCTGCATCAGGGATATAGGGACGATTGGTAATAACCAATAATCTGACGGCTTCTTCGGGAATTTTTTCCTGGCTGATCACAATATTATCCCACGATAACGGCACCTGACATGGGCAGGTATTTTCAGTCTGCGCATCAATCGTAAGACAGCTGAAACCATAACAGGTGATAAAAAGAATGATCAGTGTGTATTTCACAATATAAAAATTATAATGGGTTCACCGCCGACAGCCTGACGGCAAGGCAGGTCTTTAAACTTTCAAATTCTCAAATTCTCAAATTTTCAACCCCCCAATTCCCACTTCCCACACAACTTGTCTCTTGTCTCTTGTCCCTTGTCCCTACTTGTCCCTTGTCTCTTGTCCCTTTTCTTCTCCCCTTTTCACCAGCGTTCCCACCTTTTCCCCTTTAATCACCTGCAGCAGATTTCCTGTTTTGTTCATATCAAAAACGATGACCGGAAGGTTGTTTTCTTTGCACATGGTAAAAGCGGTAAGGTCCATTATCTTTAGCCCGCGTTTATATGCCTCATCAAAAGTTATCTCATCAAATTTAACAGCCTTATTATCCTTTTCCGGGTCGGCAGAATAAACGCCATCCACCCTTGTTCCCTTGAGAAGGACCTCGGCATTCATTTCCACTCCCCTCAGTGCGGCGGCTGTATCGGTGGTAAAAAAGGGATTGCCGGTGCCAAAGGTAAAAATCACGGCATAACCCTGGGAAAGCAGATTAAAGGTCAGGGTTTTCGAATAGCGTTCCGCCACCGGCAGCATTTCTATGGCAGTGAGCACCCTGGCTTTGCCTCCGGCGGTGCGGATAAAGGTCTGCAATGCCAGTCCGTTTATCACGGTTGCCAGCATTCCCATATAATCACCTGAAACGCGGTCAAATCCGGATTCTACACCAGAAAGCCCCCTGAAAATATTGCCTCCCCCGATCACAATACCCACCTGCACTCCCAGATCCTGAACCTCCCTGATCTGTGCAGCATATTCAGTCAGCAGCCCTTCGTCAAATCCATAGTTTTTTGAGCCCATCAGTGCTTCACCGCTAAGCTTCAGTAAAACTCTGTTATACTTTATTGCCATAATATTAGTCTTGATTCTTGGTTCTTGATTCCTGGTTCTTGATTTTAAATATACTAATTCCTTCAATTAACACATGGGTGTTGTATAAAAAAAACCTGACAGGCTTTGATAACCTGTCAGGTTTTGTTTATCCATATGAACATTGTATAGGCTATTTCAGGGAGTACCGTAAAAATCCGGTTACCGTAAGGTCTTTATCGACCGATTGAAGATACTGCCGGATGGTCTTGGTATTGTCCTTGGTGAATTCCTGGTTGAGCAAAGTGCCTTCTTTAAAGAATTTTTCAAGCTTGCCTTCGGCAATTTTTTCGAGTATATTGGCAGGCTTATTTTGGTTCTTCGGATCATTTTTGGTCTGTTCCAAGGCAATTTCTCTTTCTTTTTCGATTACTGCAGCAGGGATAGAATCTCTGTCAACAGCCACGGGGCTCATGGCGGCAATCTGCATGGCAACATCTTTTCCTGCCTGCAGGCTGACGGCCTTGTTTAAGCCAACCAGGGTAGACAGTTTGTTGCCGGTGTGAATATAAGGAACAACCTGCGGAGCTTCCAGCTTCTCAAAAAATGACAGGTCAATTTTTTCTCCGATAATTCCAACCTGCTCCATCACTTGTTCTCCCACGCTGCGGCCTTCCATATTCAGTTGTTTCAAGGCATCAAGATCAGCCGGATTTTTTTCAAGGGCAAGGTCGAGTATAGACTGGGCGAAATTGATAAATTTCTCATTTTTAGCCACAAAATCCGTTTCGCTGTTGAGGACGATAATAGCCCCCCGTTTTCCGTCAGCGGTTGATTTTGCCAGCACCACTCCTTCAGAGGCTTCCCGGTCAGCACGTTTACTGGCGACCAGTTTACCTTTCTTACGGATAATTTCAATGGCCTTTTCATAGTCGCCATTTGATTCTTCCAGGGCATTTTTACAGTCCATCATACCGGCCCCGGTCATTTTCCTGAGTTTGCTTACATCAGCTGCAGTTACTGCCATATTTTGTGAATTCAGTAATTATTTATTCAATTTCCTCTTCGTCGAGTTCGATTTCAATCTTAGTGCCCTTCTTGGCTGCCGATTTCATCGGGATAGGCTTTTTTGATGCTATTGCTTTAGCTTTTGACGCGGCGAGATCAACATCTTCCTCATCCGTTTCTTCATCGGTCAACTCTTTCTTTCCCTTCTTTTCAGGGACGACCATTTCCTTCTCGCGCTCGATCTTTCTTTCTTCAAGTCCTTCCTGGATAGCCTGGGAAACAATATCCACGATCAGGGATATGGATTTCGATGCATCATCATTGGCCGGTATGGGGAAATCGACCAGTTTTGGATCGGAATTGGTGTCAACCATTGCAAAAATGGGAATGTTAAGCCTTTTGGCTTCGCGAACTGCAATATGTTCTTTGGTGATATCCACAATAAACATGGCGGCAGGCAGGCGGGTCAGATCAGCAATACTGCCGAGGTTCTTTTCGAGTTTTGCCCGCTGGCGGTTGATCTGAAGCTTTTCGCGTTTTGAGAGATTATCAAACGTACCGTCAGTTGCCATTTTATCAATGGAAGTCATCTTTTTGACAGCCTTCCGGATGGTGGGAAAGTTGGTTAACATCCCGCCCGGCCAGCGTTCGGTAACGTAAGGCATATTGACTTGCTTTACCCGGTCGGCAACAATATCTTTTGCCTGCTTTTTGGTGGCAACAAAAAGAATTTTGCGTCCTGACTTGGCAATTTGCTTCATAGCCTGAGAAGCTTCGTCAAGTTTGACCAGGGTTTTTTGCAGATCAATGATGTGAATCCCGTCTTTCTCCATGAATATGTAAGGAGCCATACTGGGATTCCATTTTCTTTTGAGGTGACCAAAATGCACACCTGCATCCAATAATTCCTGAACTGTAGTTTTTGACATGATTGTATTTGTTTACATTCTTATTTAAGCAATTGATAAGTAGCTATCCCGCAAGCGGGAAAGGTCTTACCAATTTAGATACTAAACAATATTCAGCGGTGGTTTAACGCTTGCTGAACTGGAATCTTTTGCGGGCGCCCGGTTGTCCTGGTTTTTTGCGTTCCACTTCACGCGGATCCCTGGTCATAAGTTTTACGGCCTTAAGAACCCCTTTAATTTCCGGTTTAATCTTTACCATGGCACGTGCCAACGCCAGTCTCAATGCTTCTGCCTGACCCATGGTACCGCCACCTTTCAGGTTGACGATGATATCATATTTATTGCTGGCTTCAGCCAGGACAATAGGTTGCTGAATGATATTCTGTGTTTGCTGCAGCGGAAAGTATTCTTCAAAAGCCCTGTCATTAACGGTTATTTTACCTTTGCCTTCACTGAGATAAATTCGGGCAATGGCACTTTTCCGGCGTCCGAGTGCATTAACAGTCTCCATAATTGCTATTTGGTATTTATTGTAAGTTCTTTTGGTTGTTGTGCTTCGTGTGGGTGTGATGATCCGGCATACACATGCAGGTTATTGAATATTGCATTCCCCAAACGATTGCGGGGGAGCATTTTCTTAACAGCCATTTCAATAAGATGAGCCGGGTTTTTCAATGCAATTTCCTTCGGTGATCTTATTTTTTGCCCACCCGGATAACCTGAATGGGTTACATACTCCTTACCTGACCATTTATTCCCTGTGAGACGAATCTTTTCAGCATTGATAACAATGACATTATCACCACAATCTGCATGAGGCGTAAAGTTTGTTTTATGTTTACCCCGCAATACACTTGCAATCCGTGATGAAAACCTTCCCAATACCTGATTGGTAGCATCTGCTACAAACCATTGCTTATTGGCCGTTGCATTATTGGCTGAAATCGTTTTGTAACTAAGCGTATCCACGATATGTTGTACTTTTTAATGATTAATCCGCGACTTTAATACCCACCCTTCAAAAGCGGAGTGCAAAAATACAATTAATTTTAATATTACAAAAAAATACTGATTAGATTTGTATTTAACCGGTAAACCATTTTTTACCGGCATCAGGTTATATATGCCCATGCCAAAAAGCAACGGATTACCGCTTTTACTTTTTGTTCTTCTGCTGCATTGCCCGCATTTTATCCCGGTTTCAGCCCAGGTTAAATGCCAGGTCAAGATTACCATGCAAGATACCCTTACCGGTGAACTCCTCATGGGAGCTTCCGTATATATACCTGAGTTTTCAGAAGGTAATGTCAGTAATGCTGAAGGGGTATGTGTTTTCCACCTGCCCGCCGGCAGGTATTCCTTCAGCGTAGCCTACCTCGGATTTTCCTCAAAAGTGGAAAAAATCAGGATTGAAAAGGATACCGCCTTTGTGATTTTGCTGCATCGTACCGACCTTCAAATTAAAGAAGTGGTAGTCGGCGTTACCCGTTCAAATCAGGATGCGCAGAGTCCACAGGCCGGGATCACTACCATAACCAGCGGGGAAATAAAAGCCCTGCCGGCCCTGCTTGGGGAAAAGGACCCTGTAAGAGCGCTGCAGTATATTCCTGGTGTTCAAACCGTTACAGATGGCGATATGGGTTACTATGTGAGGGGAGGCAGCCCGGATCAGAACCTTATTTTGTTTGATAATGCCATTGTATACAATCCGTCCCATGTGCTTGGATTCTTTTCGGTATTCAACAACGATGTAGTTGATAATGTTAAACTTATCAAATCCGGTATTCCTGCTGAATACGGCAACCGGTTGTCTTCGGTGATTGATATTCATAGCGCGGATACCATACCTGACCGGTATACCTGGAGCGGAAGCCTCGGCCTGATCTCATCAAAAGCCAAAATCACAGGTCCCCTGATCGGTCAAAAGTGTGCCTTCTTCCTGTCCATGCGGTTGTCCTATATTGATAAGGTTGTAAAGCCTTTTATAATGGAACTTTCGGACAACATGGCAGGGCTTTATCAGCATGCGGCCTATTCATTTTATGATATTAATGCAAAGATAATTTCACAGGTTTCAGCCCGGGATAAGGTTTCTTTTTCATTCTACTATGGGAAAGACAATTTCAGTATGAAAGACGAGCGTATGAACTATGACAACAAGCTTTTCTGGGGAAATAAGTTTGGGGTTCTGAACTGGAATCATATCTTTCGTAATGATTGGTACGCAGTTACCACTGCTTATTACACAACCTATAATTTTAGCTTTAATGCCAGCCAGCAATATAATGTAATCGGAGTAATCTCAGGCATTGAAGATATTGGAATAAAATCAAGGTTTGTAAAGAGTAAAAACCAGCAACGGATACGATTTGGATTTGAATACCAAAAGCATGTCTTCCAGCCTAATAATATTAATGCAATTTTAAATGATAATCATCTTAACACCACTGCAAATCAAAGGCTATTCAACCATGAGGCTTCGCTATTCCTTGCCACCGAATCGGATATTACTTCCCGGCTGCGCATAGATGCAGGCCTTCGGCTAACAGGTTTTGTCCACATGGGACCTTTTGATCAATATATTAAAAATGTTTTCGGTGAAATCGATGACACGATCCAATATGAGAAGAATTCCCCAATTAAAACCTACTTTTTTCCTGAACCAAGATTCTCGGGTCGTTATTTGCTGGATGAAAATTCATCCCTTAAGTTTTCGTTCCTGTACAATAACCAATACATTCACATGGCTACAGCCTCTTCGGTTACATTTCCTGCCGATATATGGTTGCCCAGTTCGATCTATCTGAAGCCACAGAAAGGGTTTCAATCTACACTCGGATATTTCAGGGATTTTCATGAAGGATCCCTTTCATCTTATGCTGATTTCTATTATAAAGAGTCATACAATCAGATTGAATTACTGAAGGGGATCTTAAATGATTTTTCGGATAACCTGTTTGAACAAAGCATTGTGTTTGGTAAAGGCAGATCTTTTGGAATGGAACTGTTTCTTAAGAAAAATACCGGGGCGCTGACCGGATGGATTGGATATTCCCTTTCACGCCACACACGGGAATTTGATGCCATTGAAGAAGGAAAGATATATCCGGCCAATTACGATCGCCGGCATGATGCTAAACTGGCCGTAATGTATAAATTCAATCCTAAATGGTCATTTTCCGCATTATTTATTTTTGCATCCGGAAAGGCATTGACTATTCCTGATGAAAAGTATTTAATAGATGGACACATCATCAGTCATCACAGCAGTGTCAATTCATTCCGGATGCCTGCTTACCACAGACTTGATATATCAGCAACCAGGGCATTGAAAAAAAAGGGACGATTTGAATCGGAATTGATCTTTTCGGTTTTTAATTTGTATAACCGGCCCAATCCATTCTATTTATACTATGCCGTAACCGGTGATGTGGAACATTACAGCCTTTCTGTTGAAGCAAGGCAAATATGCGTTTTTCCGATTTTGCCATCCGTCAGCTGGTCTTTTAAGTTTTAACAGGATGGATATGGTCCGTAATTTTAATCATATTAAATTCCTGCCTGAGTTCCTGCGAAGATTTATTATTCCGGCGATTATCATTGCAGGCTGTTCTCGTGAGCTTGATATTAATATACCTGAACCTGAATCAAAAATTGTAATTGAAGGATGGATTGAACAGGGTAAACCTGCCAAAGTTCTTCTTACACAAAGCGTCCCTTTTTTCTCTGATCTCGATTCTGCCTCGCTGATGGAAGTCCCCATAACCCATGCGAGAGTTTCGGTTATAGCTGAAACGGAATATGAGATACTGACCCTGATACCCAATGTTTCTTTTTTCCCTCCCTATGTTTACAACAGTACAGAAATCAAAGGTTCTGTAAAAGAACGCTACAGGCTTGAGGTCGAATATCAGGGGGAAAAGCTGGTGGCTTCAACCACAATCCC
The DNA here is from genome assembly GCA_964456825.1 of uncultured Bacteroidales bacterium. Classification (GTDB taxonomy): domain Bacteria; phylum Bacteroidota; class Bacteroidia; order Bacteroidales; family UBA10428; genus UBA5072. Next base: position 33,152 of record CAYWCR010000024.1, on the reverse strand, counting down.
CGAACCAGCTTATCTTGACAGCATTTGGTTCACCCCTGAGACCGGTTTTGACAGCCTTGGAAGAATCTGGATTCAGTTTACGGACAATCCCTTAACGCTTGATTATTACAGGATACTCACGCAAACTTTGGGAAAGGATAAACGGTATATCCCTACCAAGGACATTTCTACATTCAGTGACCGGTATTTCAGCGGTGAAACGATAAAACTCGGACTCTTAAGAGGGATAGGAAGCATCCTGGATATAGGGGAGGAACAATTGTACCGGTTAGGGGATACCGTTAATATAAAATTCTGTACCCTGGATAAAGAACACTATGAATTCTGGAATTCGGTACAAGCCATGATAATAACTTCATCAAATCCTTATGCAGCAAGTTTTCAAACCGTTCAGTCGAATATCACGGGAGGATTTGGTATCTGGGGAGGGTATGGTTCATCGTATTATACCTTTGTGATAAAATAATATACACCTTACGGGAACCTTTCCGGATGACGGGTAAGCAAAAACCCCGGCTGGTTTCAGAAAATCCTGCCGGGGTTTATAGGAAAATTAAATCCTTGTTATTCACTACATATCTGAAGTATCGATGGGTTCAATTTCAACCCCGTAATCAGCATTGATCTCATTGATCATGTCATTCAGCTCATCAATGAAATTGTCCAGCTCATCCTGTATGTATGTTATGGCATCTACCTTTGAACCATCGGAATATATGAAGCGTATCATCGGATAGTAATCCCCTTCATCATCATAGGTATACGCTTCTGCATCAGCGATCTTCTTGTTATCGTCGTAGTATACAACCACCAGTTGAGCATTTTCATTGAGTATATCAACAAATTCATCACTGATTTCCTCTTCCGACATCGATTCGTTTTCTTCAAAGTCACGCAATGCATCACCCACGGCTTTGAAATCAACCATAGCAGCCAT
>CAYWCR010000024.1:0-32115 GCA_964456825.1 uncultured Bacteroidales bacterium | reverse complement strand
CTTCAAAGTCACGCAATGCATCACCCACGGCTTTGAAATCAACCATAGCAGCCATTTTGATATTCATAAAGATCAGGTGGGCATTTGCATTCTTAATAATCTCCTCAATTTCAGGTTCGGTATATTCATCAATCCATTCAACTTCATCCGTTTCAACCCATTCCATTAATTCGAAATCATAATATTCAACATAATGGGTATCGGAAATTGTAATTTGATTGTCTTCAATATTATCTTCACTCCAGTCGCCATCGGCGCTGAAGTAAATCTCCGTCAGCAGTGTACTTCCGCGCTTCACGTTAAAAGTAACAGAAGCATTGGTGCAAGGCGTATGCTTGACGTTTAAAGCAAACTTGAAATCCTCAATTGAAATAGAGGCACCAACTTCAGTAGGCATGCCATCGGACTTATAGGAACCTGAGAATTCAGCCGACATCAGCGTTTCTCCGTTATATTCAAGATCCATCTCTATTCCTTTCGGCATTTCAGCTAGTTCAGCGGGCCAGTCCTCGCGCGGGTCAGTAACATCAAACAGTTCCAGATTACCTATGGTGAGTGTTGCCGTATTGGTTGCATCAGAAGCCTTACCGGGAAATTCAATGATGATGGCATCAACGGAACCCGTACTGTCAAACTGGTCGGTTGCAGCATTCCAGGTATATTTTGCTTTTACCTGGTCCCAGAGATCTGAAAGTGTCCCGGGATCTTCGGCCGTGGATTTAAGGGTCGAGTAAACGGCACCGGTATTCAGATCATTTTGATGAAACGAAGCCAGTAATCTGGCGGGTTCCAGCAAAGTATTTGAAGCCATAATGGCACCGCTTCCTTCCATTAATTCCTGCATGTGAAATAATACGGCGAAAGCATTTGCATCTTCCAGGTCTCCCATTTCAGTTACCAGGTCAACGCCTGCATTTTCGACGTTTTCTTTATTTTCTTCAACGGAAAGTTTACTAAACTTCGCATCAAAGGGATCATCGTTACCTTCCTTATCATCTTTATTACAAGCAATGAAGGAGAACAAAGCAATAAACAAGAACAAAATTTTTCCTGAGATTTTCATATGACTTATTATTTATTAAGTTAATATCAATAAATGATCTGTAAGGGAAAATGTTTATTACCTTGATACGTTAAGAAAATGAATAGGTTATAGATTAAGCAATTTTTTTTTCATTTTCATGACCTGTCCCGAGAGAACCTTTCGGTCGATCTTTAATGACCTGTTCCGGGGAAATGCAGTAAGGGTGATGATTTCTGAGGGAACATGATAAACCGGAAGTTTATGCTGCAGTCTTGCAAGGGCAGAGGCTTTTTCTTCACCTGAATAATGCCGGGAGGTAACCATCACCAGCTTCTGTCCCAGTTTTTCATCGGGTATGCCGACCAGATACAATTCATGACCCAGTATGTCGCAGATCATCTTTTCCAGACTTTCCGGATTGATTTTAATTCCGCCGCTGTTAATAATATTGTCAATCCGGCCTTTCCACAGGAATTTATTTTTACCGGTTATGACTGCCACATCATGGGTCACAACCGGTTTTGTAAGAAAAGGAGCCCGGATGACAAGACAGTTGCGATTATTGGTTGATATTTTCACGCCCGGCAATGCACTGAACCAGGGTTTTGCATAAGGCCCGTTGATTCTGCGCAGGGCAATATGAGAACAGGTCTCTGCCATACCAAAAGTTTCAAAGATGCGGCAAGGCAAAGCCTGTAAACGTTTCTCAAGTTCAGCGGACAACGCTGAACCCCCGACGATCAGGGTTTTAATATTGGTGAAAGGATATCCTTTCTCCAGCAGGTTAAACACCTGCAAAGGGACCATGGCGCAGAAATCCACCTTTTTGTCAGCGGCACCTTCCGGCAGTGCAGACGGCTCAATCCACAGCAATTTCATGCCGGAAACCAGAGTCCGGACAATCATCATCTTACCGGCAATATAATCGACCGGAAGACAAAGCAGGGCGGACTGGCCTTGCTGGAGGTCAAATCTTCCGGCCGTGAGTATGGCCGAGCGGACCATGGTTTCCTTTGGGATTTTTATCTTTTTCGGAATTCCGGTGGTTCCACTGCTTTGCTGAATGATCGAGTCGGATGAATCAAGAAAGTTAAGGATAAAGCTGAAGATCTTCTGTTCCCATAAGGGAAGGTTGCCCTGGCTCAAATGATGCCGGCAGAAAGAAGGCATGGCTTCCGGCGTAATGAAATTATCATATATATAGGCTCCGTGCAACATGGGTTATATGGCTAAGATTCTGCAAAAGACAGCTTCCATTCCTTTGAAGGGCGATAGGATAAATTTTCGCCTTTAAGCGTCAGGGGACAGATCACGTTATGCCGGTATATTTTCCCGGTCCCCAGCCCCTGGGCCAGTGAATTGTTCAGCATAAAAGTCCATTGTGCTATGGCATTCAGTCCAATATTTGATTCCAGTGCCGATGTAATCCACCAGCCCGTATTTTCCTGTTTTGCCAGGCTTATGTATTCCTCCGCCTGCTGAAAACCTCCCAGCAGCCCGGGCTTTAATACAAGATATTGAGGGCGGATGGCAGTGATCAGCGCGTGTTTTTCCTCGTTTGTGAATTTTCCCGGTAACTCTTCATCAAGCGCAACGGGCACGGGTGAATGCATGCATAACCCGGCCATCTCTTCCCACCGGCCCGGTTTGATGGGCTGTTCAACAGAATGGACTTCAAGTTCCGCCAGTTTTTTGAGTATTTCCATGGCAGCATTGACTTCATATGCCCCGTTGGCATCCACGCGAAGCTCAAGTTCCCGTGCATTGAACCGGGTTCTGACTGACCTCAGCAACTGCAGTTCGTCTTCAAGATGAAGTGAACCAATTTTGACCTTAAGGCATCTGAATCCCTGTTTCAGTTTTTCTTCAACCTGCTTCAGCATGGACTTCATGGATCCCATCCAGATGAGGCCGTTGATGCGGATGAAAGATACCCCTTTGGTAAAATCCGATGGAAACAATTCCCTTCTGCCTCCGGTCCTTAAATCCTGCAAAGCGGTCTCCAATCCAAAGGCAACCGATGGATATTCCGGTAATCCTGGAACAGCTTCCAGTCCATCCCGGTTGATGATCCGGCATACCGCATCGATCTTATGGTTGACCATCTCTTCCGTTTCCCGGCTCAGCCCCGGAATGATCGAACATTCCCCAATTCCCCTGATCTCAGGATTTTTGTCATCGGCCAGAAAAAGGAACCAGGAAGGTTTATGATGCAAAACACCTCTTGATGTTCCTGCCGGTTTCAGAAAGAATAATTTTTTTTTGTTGTACCAGGCTTTTATCATATTACAGTACCAGCCCAAGGCCGAAAGTAAGCGAAAAAGCGAAGGTGGTCAGTGCCATCTTCTTAAGTTCGTTGTTCAGGTCGATCGGTACGGTGTTTTGCATAACATTTCTGACATCGAGCAGAAGAAAGGGCAGGGTGATCATAAAAAGCAGCTGCACCGGTGACCGGTAAAAAACAATGGTATAAACGATGCTCATCAGCACGGCACCCGAGACCAGCACGCCATGATAAACCTTGGCAGCCTTAACGCCCAGTCTGACGACCAAGGTTCTTTTGCCTGATTCCGAGTCGCTTTTAATATCACGAAGATTGTTGATATTCAGGACACTGGAACTGAACATCCCGATGGTTGAGGCTGGTAACAGTATCCAGGGATCAAAATAACCCGAATGAAGGTAGAAAGTACCGCAAACCCCGACAATGCCAAAATAAACAAATACAAAAATGTCACCCAATCCCACGTAGCCATAGGGTCTGTTACCAACGGTATATTTGATCGCCGCTATGATCGCCGATAAACCTGCAATAAAGAAAACCAGGATGACCGTGAAAGGGAAATGATCGAGGCCGGTAAAAATCAGTGCAGAGCCGGCCATCAGTGAAAGCAGGACAAATGCGATGATCATGTTGCGCATGCCCCGATGGGATATTTTGCCCGATTGTGTTACGCGTTCAGGCCCCAGGCGGTTGCCGCTGTCAGTCCCTTTCAGTCCGTCGCCAAAATCATTGGCAAGGTTTGATAATACCTGCAGGAATAGGGTTGTAAGGGCGGCAAGGATAAAAACCGTGATCCGGAAATGGCCCTTGGAAAAAGCCAGGAAACTCCCCAGGAAAGTACTGGATAATGCGAGGGGTAATGTCCGCAACCGGAAAGCCTGCAGCCAGATAAGAATGACTTGCTTCATAATTCTGTTTTATGTTCAGGGAAGCCTGGGATATTTTTTAAAATCAGGTTTGCGTTTTTCAAGAAATGCTTTTTTCCCTTCCTGCGATTCTTCGGTCATATAATACAGCATGGTGGCATTGCCTGCGAATTCCTGAAGGCCTGCCTGTCCATCGAGTTCTGCGTTCAGCCCGGCTTTGATCATGCGCAAAGCCAGCGGGCTGTGTTCCATGATCTTTCTGCACCACTCCACGGTCGCCTCTTCCAGCCTGCCGGCAGGGACGACCAGGTTAACCAGTCCCATTTCAAGAGCCTCGGCAGCGGTATACTGACGGCAGAGGAACCAGATCTCCCGTGCTTTTTTCTGTCCCACCACCCGGGCCAGATAGGATGATCCGAATCCGGCGTCAAAGCTGCCGACCTTCGGGCCTGTCTGTCCAAATACGGCATTTTCGGAGGCAATGGTCAGGTCACAGACAACATGCAATACATGCCCTCCGCCTATGGCATAGCCGTTTACCATGGCAATGACTGGTTTGGGCAGCGATCTTATCTGTTTTTGTACATCCAGTATATTCAGGCGGGGTATACCGTCCTTTCCGATATACCCGGCAAAGCTTTTGGCATGCTGGTCACCGCCGCTGCAAAATGCTTTATCACCGGCACCGGTGAGTACGATAACGCCGATCTGGTCATTTTCCCGGCAGTGCTGTAAAGCATCAGAAATCTCCCTGGCGGTATCGGGAGTGAATGCATTATGATACCGTGGCCTGTTGATCGTGATCCTGGCAATCCCTTCAAAAAAATCAAACAATATATCTTCGTAAGGTTTTAATGTGCTCCAGTTTCTCTGCTGGTTCATTCCGATTTTTTTAGATAACTGACAAAGTTACGAAATACTCCCGTATTTATCTCAGGGGAAGTGTGGAACTCAAAAACCGCCGGACCTTTTACGCGGATAAAGTTTTCGACAGCATCATCAAAATCCTGATAATGGCTGCATGTATAATAATCAACTCTAAAAGCAGCGGAAAGTTCACGAATGCTGACAGGATGATGTGCTTCCAGATAGGGTTTAAAGGCAGGTGTTGACGAAGGCCCGTCGAGCAGACCGAAAATTCCCCCGCCCTGGTTATTTATAACGATAACCTTCAGGTTTTCAGGCAACGACCGGTTCCATAAAGCATTTGAGTCATAAACAAAGCTCTGATCCCCCACCAGAGCAAAAACCGTATCGCGGGTGGCAAGGGCAACACCGGCAGCTGTGGAAACACAGCCATCAATTCCTGAGGTCCCCCTGTTGGAATATATTTCCCTGCACCGGGGAGGGAAAAAACCGATGTACCTGACGATGGTTGAGTTACCTGCAAAAAGAACGGATGTTGCGGGCAGTGTTGCTGATATCCGCTGCATAATGCCCAGATCACTGAATTCGATAGGCTCGGCCATAACCTGCTGGATCAAGGCATTTACATGCCTGCTATGTTCCTGCCAAAGCTGGTTATAGTCAGATGCCGGACCGTTTTTAAGGGAGGACAGCCATTCGAAAAAGCACAGCGGATCTGCCTGGATAACATCCGTCAGCTGTTTGAACGTATCAACGTGACGGCCGGCAGGATCGATAAACCAGGCATGTTTTACACGGCAGTTGCGCAAAAACTGCTTCAGTCGGTTTGAAACTACCTGTCCGCCGAAATAGATCAGCAGGTCAGGATCGAGATCGTGTTGGCTTTCATTGCCAGCCAGCAAGGGTTCAGGATTCCGGATCACTCCTTTCACCCGGATGTTGGACATGGGTTCACCGATGATGCACACCCTTTTATCCTTGTCAAATATTGCAAGCAACTTCTCAAGACGTTTATTATAGGCTTGTTGTCCTCCTACCAGCAATATTCTCCCGGCTTCTTTCCAGGCTTTCTCAAGATGGCCGGCAGGCTCCCTGAAAGCAACCGAAGCGGAAAATGTTATGATGGCGGCCTCAGCTGCGGCAGGGATCTCATCATACAGGGGTTCACGCAGGGGGACATTGATGTGCGCAGGGCCGGGCTTCCCGGCCTGTGCAATATTACAGGCTTCATTTACAATCCGCCTGCTGTGCCATAGCTCTACTTCATCATTAACCTCAACCGGCAAGGAAAAGAATGCTTTTATATTTGCGGCATAAATACCGGCCTGCCGTATGGTCTGGTTGTCCTGCTGGTCAATCCATTCAGGAGGCCTGTCAGCGGTTATGATGATCAGGGGTACACCCATATGAAAGGCCTCTGCAACAGCCGGCGCATAATTAAGGGCCGCGGTCCCCGAAGTGCATACAAGCACCACCGGCATTTTTGAACAGGAAGCCATGCCCAGTGCGACATAGGCAGCACTGCGTTCATCCACTATGCTGATGCACCGATGGCCGAATTCCCGCATGAATGAATTTATCAGCGGGGCATTACGTGATCCCGGCGATACGACAACGTCGTCTATCCCTTTCTTATGAAGGATTGCGGGCATGTCGGCTATATGCTGCCTGTGGTGCATTACGAAGTGTGATAAATGATATAATTAAAATTAAGATTTTTATGAATTTTAAACAAGGAACACCGAATACTGAATGCTGAAGAAAATACAGCGAACGCATAATATTTGTTATTTGACATTCAGCGTTCCTTGTTCGAAATTCATTTCTGCATTCATGGCTGTCAATACTTAGTTCAATAGAACAACTCTATTCGTTACCTGGCTATCTCAACTGGTGAATGATTGAAAGCAGCGTATCTGCCTTGATCTCCGTTTCTATCCATTCGTCTTCAGGTATCGAATCTGCGGTAATCCCCCCGCCGATAAACAGTGCAAGCCTGTCGTGCAAAACCTTCATACATCTGAGGTTTACAAAGAGCGAAAGCCTGTCATCCAGTCCAATAGGCCCAAGGTACCCCGCATAATATTCACGCTCATGCCTTTCAAAATTCATTAGCAGTTCAAGGCTCGGTTTGTAGGGCATCCCGCATACGGCAGGTGTAGGGTGCAATTCATTCAGAAATGCACCCAGACGGCCCTTCAGGTCTTTGGAAGAAAAGGTAAAATCGGTGCGAAGATGAAGCAGATTACCGGCTTTCCTGGTATCGGGTCCCTGCAGATCAACATCGGTGAGATTAAAATGCGCGATGACCCGGGAGATATAACGGGTTACGTACTCCTGCTCAAGGCGCTCCTTGCTGTTCCAGGCCCCGATATTGGCATTTTCGTCGGAAAAAGACCTGGTGCCGGCCAGGGAAACGGTTTGCATGGTGCCGTCCACGGCCAGTAATAAAGGTTCGGGACTGGCTCCTATCCATACATGATCGCCATTGTTAAAGAGGTATACAAAGGCATCCGGATAAGCCCGGCAAAGCATTTCATAGATGACTCCCAGCCTCGGGGCATAAACACCCTGAACAATCTTGACGCGGCTGGGGACAACTTTTTCAAATGTTCCCTGCTGAATATAGCGGACGATGGTACGGATCAGTTCCAGATATTCAGCTTTGGAGACTTCTTCAGGAACAACACAATCCTTGTCATTTCGCTTTATGCCTTTTAGCCAGCCCAGTCGTTTGATAAGATCTTCCGTTATTTCCGTTCCGTAAAAAAAGTCAGGTTCGATCAGAAAAGCCGGACAGCAATCCCTGACGGCAAAAGGGGTCACCAGAAAACCGGACAGGGTATCAAAGTCATCGGCTGTGCCAATGGTTCTGACCGACTGACCCGACTGAACGACAAGCGCCGTTTGGTCATGATTGGGTAACCGGTAAGCGGCAAATATCAGGTTATGCTGTACGCATATAGAAATAGCTTCGGCAATAAAAGAATTCATTCGGTTTCCGTGGAATATAACGTTTATTTCCTGAGCTTTTGGGTTTCAACGACAGCCATGGTAACCCTCACCAGGGAAACCGGCTTTTGTTCATCCGAAACAATCTTTACATCCCAAATGTGGGTCATACTGCCCTTATGAATAATTTCAGCCCTGGCATAAACATTTCCCTCGCTAACAGGCGAAACATGGTTTCCGGATACCTGCAGGCCCCTTACGGTATATTTTTCGGGATCGACCAGCAGAAATGAACCTACGCTGGCGACTGTTTCGGCAAGTGCAAGGGAGGCTCCTCCGTGCAGGATTCCCATGGGTTGTATTTTTTTCCTGTCAACCGGCATTTTAGCCACCACATAATCAGCTCCGTATTCCAGCAGCTCAATGCCAATGTGACCGATGAATGTGTCCTGGCAGAATTTATTCAGTTCTTCAATTGTCATGGGATTCAAATTTATTGATTTCACTTTCAAAGATAGGAAATCCCCGGCAATGAAAAACCGTTCTTTTGTCATGGAATCAATCATGGCAAATTACGGATCAGGGCTTGCAGGCAATGATCAGGTTCGCCGCACCAAAGAAGAACTTCTTCCCTTTTTCCATGACAAATCCTTTTCCGGATAAAAGCCGGGCGATCTGATCCGCGGAAAAAAAGCCGGCCGAAGACCGGGCCAGGTACTGATAGGCGTGTTTATCGCCTGAAAACAAGAATCCAACCGGGATCAGCACCAGGTTTAAATACCCCCTGAAAAAAAACCTTACCAGGGGGTTCTCCGGAACACTGCTTTCCAGTATAAACATTCTTCCTCCTTTTTTCAATACCCTGAACATTTCCGAAATATGGGCGGACTGGTTGGGATTATCATAGGTGAGGTTGCGAAAGCCAAAACCAATGGTGATACAATCATAACTATCTTCAGGAAAAGGCAAGTGGGAAATATCCCCCTGAATATACCGTATATTGCGGTATCCTTTTTTATTCGTTTTCTGTTTTGCCCTTTCCAGCATTTTTGTGTTGAGGTCAAAACCGGTAACCGATATATCCCTGCTGTTGTTCCCTGACAGCAGCATGGTCAGGTCGCCGGTGCCACAGCACAGGTCCAGCACCTCGGCCGGATGGTGACGGAGGCACTGGTTCGCAGTGTATTTTCGCCATGGCTGATCCATGCCGAGGGTAAACAGCCGGTTGACCAGGTCATAGCGTTTGTAGATGCGGGAATAAAATGTGTCGAGTGGATAAGGCATGTTTAATGGCAGATTCGTGTTTATTGAGTTTTGGGTAAAAGTACGATTAATAAAGCGAGGTTCTCACCCTGGGCCTGCCTGCCTTTTAGGCAGGGGAGTTAGAAGGGCTTCTTCCCTGCCGCCCTTTCCACCTCCCTGAATACCCTGAGGAAATTACCGCCCCATATCTTATTGATCTCCTGCCGGGAATATCCCCGTTTTAACAGTTCAGCCGTAATTTTCGGAAAGTCGGCTACATCGGCACAATCAGCCAGTCCGCCTCCTCCGTCGAAATCACTGCCAATACCAACATGGTCGATGCCCATTAATGCTACTGCATAATCAATATGATCAACCGCCTGTGCAATGGTTGGCAATACAGGTGGAAAATACTGCTGTATCGAATCCCAGGCATGATGCGCTTCCCTGCGTTCATCATCATTTCTGTACTGCCCGTAATTATACTTTATATAGAGCTCTTTCATTTTTTTATAGTTGACCGAAGAGGTATCGTCGGGTGCAATATAGGAACCGAGAATGCAGATCTGTATCACGCCTCCGTTGCCGGCCAGTGCCTTTAACATGGCATCGCTCATATTGCGCGGATTATCGCACACCGAACGGACGCTTGAATGGGATGCAATCACAGGAGCTTTAGAAAGACTGACCACATCAAAGAACGATTTGTCGGAAATGTGCGACACATCAATAATCATCCCCAACCGGTTCATTTCAGCCACGACCTGCTTGCCGAAATTGCTTAATCCATCATGCTCAGGGCCCTTACGGTCGTTGGAAGAATCACAGATGTCATTGTTGGCAGAGTGGCACAGGGTAATGTATCGGACACCCCTGTCGTAAAACTCTTTTACCCGCGTGATGTCTTTTGCCAGCGGGAAACCGTTTTCCATACCCAGGCAAACAGCGGTCCTGTTCTTCTTCGACAACCGGATAATTTCAGCTGGACTGGCAGCCATAGCGACTTTGGCCGAATTTCTGCCCACCATGACCCGGGTTGAATCAAGCATTTGATAGGCCAGCTTATAGGTTTCTTCATAAGTTTCCGGAGTCCGGTCGCGCTGAGGCGTAAACAAGGCGAAAAAGACGGCATCAACCTCGCCTTCCCTTAAACGGGGGATATCAACCCTTGAAGGAAGCGTATGACTTCCGGCCAGATTGAATCCGTCTTTAAGCAGGTTCATAGGGGTATCAGTGTGGGTGTCAATGACAACGGCTTTATGGTGAACCCGCAGAACGTCCGGAGACAGGTTTTGCGCACGGACAAATCCCCCGGAGGATACAATCAGCAGGCAGCAGATAAGCAAATTATAAGATCGCTTTGTTTTCATAAATGGCCATATGTTAGGTTACATATTATAAATCGGTCTGCGAGCAACCATTACCGGTAGGCACTGGTATCGATATCCTGACCTCTTGTGCCTTTAAAACGCTCCAGGAAATTTTCGCGTTCTGTAAGGGAAATGAAGTCACTGACAAATGCTTTGTGATAGTCAATCTCAGGATCTGTCATGGCAGACTGAATAGCGTTGAGTGAATCCGTAACCATGGGGATGAGACCTGCGTCGGGGCTGACCATTTTTCGTGTATACCGTTTCAGCATTTTGGCCTGAAAAGGATCGGTAGCCAGCGCAATCCGTTCAAATCCCAGTTTGCGGGCTTTCCGGTAACCGTAATAGATGTTCTCGGTGCTGTGCTCTGCCAGATCTTCCGTATAAATGTTTTCCTTCTTTATTCCCAGCTTCTCGGCATAAAGCGCCATGATCACCGCTTCCACATAGGGGGTATAAACAGCCCCGCCGGAATACATGATGTTTTTTGCTATCCCATTATCGTACAGGTATTTCGACCAGAATACTCTTCCTTTCATGGTATAGCTCCATTGCCCGTTTTCAAATGGCACTCCGGGGACAACAATGATATCATAGTTTTCCTCCCTCGCCTTTTCCAAATACTGGCTGCACGTTTTGGATGAAAAAGCACAGGAATTCATAGCCAGCTGTAAAACAAACAGGCATGGTGCAAGGGAATTTATGAACATTCTTTTCATTATGCTATTTTTCTGCAAACAGCCATGATACCATCGCATTCTTCGGGTTTGCCCGTTGATACATGCCGCTCATAATATTTCCGGTAAAAGGAAAAATACCGCTGTGCAACGGCATGATCTTTCCGGAACGGATACACTATATTGCCAAGGCTTTTCAGGAAATTATACAGGGCCTTTGTAAAACCCTTCCTGGCATATCCGGTAATTTCTTCGATCTCAAAGATTGGTTTAAGGGTTTCAGCCAGGCTTTCGTGCGTGAAGTGCTGATAATGTTTTTCGGGCATCCGGATATTGACCGTGGGGACCGTAACAATCAACCTGCCACCGGTATTAAGAACCGTTGATAAAGAAGTCAGAATGGCCGGTATCTGATCGGGGATGAAATGTTCCAGCACCTCCATAAGGATCACAATATCAAATTTGTAAGGAAGATCAAGGTTTTTCAGGTCCTGAACAAAAAATTCGGCATCCGGATTGAACGCGCGGGCAAAGGCTATGGCACTTGCGGAATAATCAACACCTGCAATTTTGCAGGATTTATTTTTCAGTTCATAACACAGCCTCGCATCACCGCAGCCGGCATCAAGGATCACATTTTTATTCAGGGCACGCACCTTGTTTTTTACAATCCTGAGCAGATCCAGCGGACCAATGAATTTGAAATACCGATGCCGGTCTGAAATAAGATCTGCATAGTGATAGGGAAAGGCATATTGCTCCTCCTGAACCAATTGATTATCTGACAAAAGTCCCATAGGATAACCGGGTAAGGTAAATAATGGAAAATCCGAATAGCTGATTAAGCTATGCCGTTACAAATATATTCGGTTTGCCGGATATCTGCATTCCCAGTAATACAGAAAAAGGGTGTAGAAAAAGGAGAAAAGGGAAATGCCTACATGGGAATCAAAGGTGTCAATGCTGAGCATGGAAATCAGGATAATGACCAGGAACATATTGAAGAGCAGAATACGTTGCTTTTTTTCCAGGGATAGTGCATAGGTCAGGGCAAAAAATATCCAGCAGCACCCAACCAGTCCGAAACTGGCCATGAAATTTAGGTATTGATTATGCGGCTTGCCTTCCCATTTTTCCTGAATGGAAACATGATCGAGGCGGCTTTGTTCAATCATGGATGCCTTGATATCACCAGTCCCCACTCCAAACAACAGATGGTTGCCGATCAGTTTCAAAGCCTGTTTTGAAAAAGCGATACGCTGCGCTACCGAATGGGACCGCACTTCACCGGTTTTGACATACATGTCTATTTCCCAGATGATCTGGTATATCCGCTGATTAAGACCATATTTTTTACTGAAAATATAATTGGCGTAACCACTTTCAATAAGCCTGATATCCTTCTCATCCAGCTGATGAACGCCGACTGAGTCCTTTCTAAGTCCCTTGGATGTCAGGTACCGGATTAAGGTGTGGCTGATATGCTGGCCTTTTTGATCCAGGCCGTCAAAGGGTATCCGGCTGACGTTGTTCCATTCCTGCCTCAATTCTTCGTGACAGACATAAATCCAGATATAATGGCCGTTCTCAATCTGTCTGTCTTCCGGATTATGCCAATAGGCATTTCCATTGACGGTCAGGGGTTCCAGATTGCTGAGCTCTTCGTAGTTGACCTTGTAATAGCGAAATACAGAAAGGGAAACCAGTATGACAGCCAGCATGACCAGAAGAACAGGAAAGGAAAGGAAGAGATTCCGCCATAAGCGGGAGCGAATCCTGGATATAAGGATGATCAGAAAGGCCGGAAAGACAATGATGAAAACGGTGATCCCCAAAAATGACCTGAGAAAGAAAATAAAAAAGACAAGCCATGCACTCAGCATTGTGTAAAGGATGATTTCCCCCGGGGTTTTACTGAAATAATCATAAAAGATCAGATAAAGCAATATAATAATGGCAAAATTCACTATGAGCGAAAGCTGGAGATGGGTAATAAAAACGGAGATTTCACGAATATCGTTGATCGTCCTTTCAAACCAGCTATAATAATTGCCGACACTTATAATGGATGAAACGCAAACAGCCGCAACAAAAACCAGCAGAATAAATTTCAGCTCACTCCGGGAAACCGGTTTGGTAGTTCCCAGGATAATGCCTAATGCCAACATGGGCATGATGCTCAATATCCTTTTTATACCCTGATCTGTATTTTCGGTTATGAGCATACCTAAAAAGTAGACCAGCAGGACGGTCACCAGCATAAAAATACTTTTACGGCGCCAAACCCGGATAAATTTTTGCTTCAGGTTCCCTTCCAGGAACCAGTTGATGGCAAGCAGGAAAACCGATACGCTGATCACATATTTTGATAAAGAAAGACTGGCTCCCAGTGCAGCAAGACCTATCACATAAGTATAATGGTGAAACTCCCAGCGGTATTTCAGCAAAGACCTTACTATTAAGGATGGGGGCTGCAAAGGGTTTTTGGTTATCCGTTAAAAATCAAAGTAACAAAAATTAACGGAGTAATTTATTCATTATTGTGTACGCCGGTTAAAATTTTTACCTTTACCACAAAGCCCGGGGAGAATTCTTCGGTTGAGTTAAAGGGAACGGCTTTCTCCTTGTGCATACAATATATTTTAACTTTATTCATTTATAATAACAGATGGATTTTGGACAAATGCCGGCAAAAATAATGGTGTCGCTGGAAAAAATTGCCAATCCAAATTGCGGTTTGGGCAGGGTATCGCTGGATTTCAGCCGGGCATTGATCAGTCTTGAAGACGATGAGATCGAACTGACTTTTTTGTTATATGGTACCGGCCAGCCATCTTTTCTGGCAGACCAGAAAATAAAAAAAGCAGCTTTTATCAATCGTTATACTCCCCTTCGGCTCAGCGGATACAATATTTTTCACGCGCTGCATCAATTGTCTTCCTTCAAAACAAAAGGGGCCGGGAAAAACGTTTTAACCCTTCACGATCTCAATTTTCTTCATGTAAAAAGTAAGGCAAAAGCAAGAAAGTATCTCAAAAAGGTACAGCAAAACGTCGACCGGGCTGATGCCCTCGTCTTTGTTTCCCATTATACGAAGGAAGAAGCTTGCCGGTATTTAAACATTCCTTCTCATACAATAACGATGGTAATTTATAATGGCGTTGAGCTGCCCAAAGCTGTGCCGCTAAAACCTGATTACCTGAAAACTGATCTTTACCTTTTCTCGATCGGGCAATTCCTGGCCAAGAAAAATTTTCACACCCTTATTCCGTTTTTAAGGAAGCTTCCGGATGAGATCAAGCTGGTCATAGCCGGTGAAAACAACACTTCCTACGGAGATTATGTGAAAAAGATCATCGCAGAGCATAACCTGCAGAAGAGGGTTTTCCTGCCCGGAGCTGTTTCGGAAGCCGAAAAGCTTTTTCTCTACCTGCATTGCACCGCTTTTGTTTTTCCTTCGCTGGCTGAAGGATTTGGACTTCCTGTCCTGGAAGCTATGCGTGCCGGAAAACCTGTTTTTTGTTCGGATAAGACCAGCCTTAAAGAAATAGGGGGCCGACATGTCCATTTCTGGGAATCTTTTGATGCCGATGCCATGGTGAAGGTTTATTTTTCGGGAATGAAGGGTTTTAATGAGTTGAAAAAGAATGCCGCCTATGATTACAGCCTGAAATTCACCTGGTATGAGAATGCCAGGGAATACCTGCGTCTTTACAAATCCCTTTTGCTTCCAGCATGAAAAAAATCTATGTCTATTGCCCGGGCAATGTGCTGAGCGGAGGTATATACAGCCTGCACAATCTCTGTGCGAAGCTTGTTGAGGAAGGATTTCAGGCTGGGATGGTGTACCATAGCATCAATCCTGATATCCTGAGCCACGAGCATATCCGTGCCTATCATGTCCCTTCCTTTATCAGCATCGAGGATTCCTCCGGCAATATAATGATCGTCTCCGAGACCGAAACACAGTTTTTACACCGTTTTAATCATATTCAAAAGGTAGTTTACTGGCTGGGACTGAACAATTATTTTAAGAAACCTGTCTTTCGGCGCCCTTTTAATATTAAACTTTTCAGAAAAGCTATCATGTGCCGGAATTATTACGGATACACGGCAGGGGTTGTCGAAAACTACAAACGGCGTCTTAACTGGTGGGCAAAAGCCGGAGACAGGATTTGGCAGGGACCGGTCCTCCATATGTCGAATTCATATTATGTGGCTCATTGCTGTCAGTGGAAAGGGATTGAGAATGTACCTGTTATGCATAATCCGGTGCAGGAGGAATATTACCTTGAAGCCGGGGAGCCGTTAATAAAAAAACCTAAAATAGTATTCGGGCCAAAAACGCCAAAGATCCTGATAGCCCTGTGCCGCTGTTTGTTCAGCTATGAGATCGTTCGGTTGAAGCATATGTCACCCGAGGTTGTCAAACAGCACATGAAAGAAGCCATGGTCTTTGCAGAATTCGGCAATAACTCAGGCAGGGACAGGATGCCCCGTGAAGCCGCCCTGCTGGGATGCGTGGTTTTCTCCAATACCCGTGGCAGTGCAGCCTTTCATCTGGATATGCCCATACCGGACCGGTATAAAATACCGGATACGTGGATGAATTATCCCAGCATAATAAAGCTCCTGAAGCATTGCGTCTGGCATTATGAAACGGTAAAAAATGATTTCAAAGAATACATCACAGCCCTGGAAGAAGAGCGGAAGAATTTCCCGGCGGTGGTGAAAAGGATTTTCACGGAGATCACTATAAAAAGTTAAAAATATACCGACCCGGCGCATGCGCCGGTTAAAATTATAACCACCAAAACACGAAAACACCAAATCAATGCGGCCTGTTGCCATTAAGCTATGCATTGCATTTTTTTTGCTTTGGTGGCAGAAACATATTGCCTATTTTTTGTAGTTGATTTCATTTTCAAATTATCAAATTCATGTCTTCTCTCCGTTGTGATAAAGACTTCTTTGCGCGGGATGTCCTGGAAGTGGCCCCTGCCCTGCTCAGTGCCTATCTGGTCAGAAGGGGGAAGGACGGATTGATGCGCTGCAGGATAACCGAAGCGGAAGCATACCGCGGCGAGGATGACCTGGCCTGCCATGCCAGCAAGGGAAAAACATCACGCACTGAGGTTATGTATTATCAGGGAGGGCATCTTTACATATACCTTATTTATGGGATGTACTGGATGATGAATATTGTTACCGGCAGGGAAGATGAACCCCAGGCCGTGTTGATCAGGGGCATTGAAGGAATTTCCGGGCCCGGAAGGGTCAGTCGTCACCTGAGCATAGACAAAGGCTTTAACGGTGAAAACCTGTTGACATCAGACCGGATCTGGGTTGAGAACGGATCCGTGACATTGCCCTACAGATCAACCCCCAGGATAGGAATAGATTATGCCGGCGAACCCTGGAAAAGCAAGTTGTGGCGGTTTGTGACGCTATAGACCTTTCAGCATCCGCAGAACCTGGAAGTGTCTGTAATCAATCACTATTCTGTAAAAAAAACTGCCAGACGCCCATGGCATCTGACAGTTTCCCAAGCAAGACCAAATTCAGTAATTTCTTATTCCTGAACCTTAACGGATACGGTAATCTGTCCGGTAGCCCCTGTTGTCAGGGCAGTTACAGTAAGAATACCCTTTTTGCCGGCGGCTGTTTCGAAAACAACCGTTTCTCCCACGGTAAGGTCAGTTACCTTGGAGGCAGTAAGGCCTGTTATGGCATTCACCTGTGATGCTGTTACCGCGCTAAAATCAAGCGAGCTTTCAGCAAACTTGGTGGCATTTTTTGGGCTCCATGAGCTGGTCCACGTGAAGTCACCTGAGGTGCCGTCAACGGTTCCGTCATTGGGGGCTACCAGGGTAGCCATGTTGGCACTTCCGTAATAATACAGAATATCAATATCGGCAGCATGACCCTTTGCTTCATCAGCGGCAATTTTATAAACCAGGCCGGTATTGGCATCCAGACAACTTCCCAAAGCACTGGACTGTGCGCCCATGATTACAGCAGTAAATGCAGGTTTCAGGGCCGGAACAGCGCTAACCTTTATATCAATCGATTTGGTTGCTGTCTGGGCTTCCTTGTCAACGGCTTCTATTTTTATGCTGATATCTTCTGTAATATCGGCTACATCAATCC
This sequence comes from uncultured Bacteroidales bacterium, assembly GCA_964456825.1. GTDB lineage: Bacteria > Bacteroidota > Bacteroidia > Bacteroidales > UBA10428 > UBA5072. Next base: position 14,683 of record CAYWCR010000024.1, on the reverse strand, counting down.
TGAAATTATAATTCAGATCATCAGTGGTGGTTATAGCGCCAGCGTTAAAGGATGTATAATTTCCGATTTGTGTTTCATCCGAACCGGTTACCCTGAAAACCGTAACCTCGTCCAACTTTTCCTCAGCAACGATCGTACCTGTGACGGCCATTGAACTGACACCATCACCAAGTGTTATTTCGGAGCCATCATCAAAAGTGATATCAGGTGCAGTACCAACAGTATCATCGCCGCATGCATTTAAAAGCACGGCCATACTAATTACCCCAAGGCCCAAGAATAGTTTGTTCATTTTCATAAGTTTTAATTTGATTTAACATTTATTAAAGTAATTGTTGAAATGCTTAATTAAAAATATAGAACCTTTTTATGTAAACTCAATGCAAATGTTTCAGCTTTATCCGGAATGATGATTCAAAAAACCTTAAACTCAGGACAGAAAATCCGGAAGACAAAAACATGGTACGATATCAAAAACCGGACCATTTTATAAAGATAGCACAAAGTTAAGATTTATAAAAACACTAAATGTTAACAAAACTTAAAAAAATATTGCCTGCAAACGAAAGGGTGAAAGCATAAAATCATTCACATAGGGCTGCCAGCCTAAGAAACAACATCTTTTCATGCCGGCAGCATGGGAAATCCATAGGCTGCATGAGTTTATTGAATCTTCTGATTTCTCATTTTTTTTCCTTTATTTAGCACATCGAAAAAACTGTCTGATATGAAAAGATACAATCTCATTAATACCATTTCCGGATGGGTGATCTTTCTGATTGCTTCCTTTGTATATCTTTCGACCATTGAGCCAACCGCCAGTTTCTGGGACTGCGGTGAATTCATCTCATCGGCCTTTAAAATGGAGGTAGGGCATCCGCCGGGTGCGCCTTTCTTTATGATCATGGCCCGGTTCTTCTCCCTGTTTGCAGGCGATAATCCGGAACATGTGGCCAGGATGGTGAATTCCTTATCAGCCCTTGCCAGCGCAGCCACGATCTTATTTCTATTCTGGACCATCACACACCTGGCCAGAAAAATCATCATAAAAAACGATGAATTCATCACCCCATCACTGGTTGCCATCATAGGAGCCGGTGCTGTGGGAGCCCTTGCCTATACCTTTTCCGATACCTTCTGGTTTTCGGCCGTCGAGGGAGAAGTCTATGCTACCTCCTCCCTGTTTACAGCCCTGGTGTTCTGGGCCATATTAAAATGGGAAAACATAGCTGACCAGCCCCATGCCAACCGCTGGCTGGTGTTCATTGCCTACCTCATGGGCCTCTCCATCGGGGTTCACCTGCTCAACCTGCTGGCCATACCGGCGATCGTTCTGGTATACTATTTTAAAAAATATGATGTTAACCGGGCAGGAGTGATAAAAGCTTTGATTCTTTCTGCCCTGATACTGGGTTCGGTTATGTACATTATCATACCCGGCCTGATACAGGTTGCTGTATTTTTCGAACTCCTTTTTGTGAATTCCTTTGGTTTGCCCTATTATCTGGGCACGCTGATATATGCGATCCTGCTCATTGGTTTGATCACCTGGGGTGTTTATTATACCCATACCCATGGGAAGGTTATCCTTAACACTGCCGTACTTTTTCTTATCGTTATCGTTATCGGGTATTCCTCCTATGCTATGCTGGTTATCCGTTCCAATGCCAATCCCCCCATGGATCAGAATGATCCCGAGGACCTGTTTTCACTGCTTTATTATCTCAATCGCGAACAATATGGTGACCGGCCCCTGATCCGTGGCCAGTATTTCAATGCTCCTGCTGTTTCAACGAAGGAAGGGAAGGCCTTCCGCACTCCGAAAGACGGGAAATATGTGAAAACCGGGAACCGGGTGAAATACGTCTATGACGACCGGTTCACGACGCTGTTCCCCAGAATGTGGAGCAGCGATGAAGAACATATACGCTCCTATATCGTATGGGCAAGACTTAATGAAAAAAGCATTTACGAGGCAAGGATCGATCAGCAGGGTAATATTGTCAGGGACAGGCAGGGCAATATTGTCTATGATCATAACAAAGGAAGAAAAGCACCGACCTTTGGGCAGAACCTTAAGTTCTTATTCCGGTACCAGCTCGGACACATGTATTTCCGGTATTTTATGTGGAATTTCTCCGGACGCCAAAATGATATCCAATGTCACTCGAAAGCCGAGATCACCAAGGGAAACTGGATCACGGGCATAAAATTCCTGGATGAGATGCGACTGGGGAACCAGGATGAACTGCCTGACACTATGCTGAACAACAAAGCCAGGAACCGGTATTTTCTGCTTCCATTTTTGCTCGGGCTGGCCGGATTAATGTTTCACTATTCCCGCAACGTCAGGGATTTCTGGGTAGTGATGACACTGTTCATCATGACCGGCATTGCCATTGTGGTCTATCTGAACCAATACCCAAACCAGCCCCGTGAACGGGATTATGCCTTTGCCGGTTCATTCTATGCTTTTTCCATTTGGATCGGACTGGGCGTGCTGTCCCTCCATGCAGGATTGCGAAAAATCATTCCTTCTCACCTTTCCGCCTGGCTGGCTTCGGTGTTGGCCCTGGCTGGTGTACCAGCCATAATGGCCGCCCAGAACTGGGATGACCATGACCGCTCGGGCCGTTTTATGGCACGAGACTTCGCCTATAACTACCTGAATTCATGTGCCCCGAATGCCATACTCTTTACCAATGGCGACAATGACACGTTTCCGCTATGGTATGCCCAGGAAGTGGAAGGCATACGCACCGACGTGAGGGTGGTAAACCTCAGTTACCTGGGGGCCGACTGGTACATCGAACAGATGCAGCGCCGGGCTTACGAATCGGCACCCCTGCCCATATCCATGACAAAAGACAAATACATCTCCGGGAACAGGGACATAACCTATGTGGTTGACCGGTTTACGGATTACATCAACTTAAAGGACCTGGTCGAATGGGTTGCCAGTGATGACCCAAGGACAAAAAGCCTTCCCAACATGGAAGAAAAGATTGATTACATCCCGGGGCGCAAGTTCATCCTCCCCGTTGACTCGGCCAAAGTGCTGTCCAACGGTACGGTAAAGCCGGAAATGAAAAATAAGATGGTCAGGGAAATGAGATGGGCACTGGATCCTTCCCAGCGCTATCTGGTGAAAAACCACCTGATGGTGCTGGATATGCTGGCCACCAACAATTGGGAAAGGCCTATTTACTATGCCATCACCGTTTCAGATGACAATTACATGAACCTTGAAAAGTATTTCCAGATCCATGGGCTTGCCTATCGCATCGTGCCCATCGAATCGGAAGGCAACATGTACGGCCGGGGAGGCATTAACACCGATATCATGTTTGAGAATTTCGTTCACAAATTCAAATGGGGAGGGACTGAAAATCCGAACGTATACATCGATGAAAATGTCAGCGGGATGCTCACGAATTTCCGGAATAATTTTGGCCGGCTGGCGCTGGACCTTATCAGGGAAAACAAAAAGGATTCAGCCAGGATCGTGCTCGATAAATGCCTGCAGGTCCTTCCCGATACTGTTTTACCTTATAATATCTTCAGCCTTTCCGTTATCGACGGATATATGCAGCTGGGCGACACCGTTCAGGCCGAAAGCATACGCAATACCCTCATGGATAATGTATATGATGAGCTGGAATATTTTGTAAGCCTCGGTAAAAAATACGAGGACTACCTCATGTACGAAAAGCAGGTTGCCTTTTATGTACTGGATGAGATCCGCAGGCAGGCTTATATGAATAATCAGCAGGAATTGTTCACCGAGATTGAGGAGAAAATGCAGTATTATGGCAATACCCTGAATATTCAGATGCAATAGCCATGTTACCCTCCCGCATACCTGGACTGGTGAAGAAGCTTTACTACAGCCTCACCTGGGATCTGGACGGCCAGGGCGATACCGTTTTTCTGACCTTTGATGACGGTCCGACCCCGGGGATAACCGAACAGGTGCTGGACATGCTTAAAACCCATGAGGCCCATGCCACTTTTTTTTGCATTGGCAGGAACGCCGAACGGAATCCGGAGCTGGTCAACAGGATCAGATCCGAAGGGCATGCCGTGGGCAACCATACCTACAGTCATCTGAATGGCATGAAAACAAAGAACAGGGCTTACTACAGCGACATTCAGCTGGCCCAATCCTTTACTCCGTCGCAACTATTCAGGCCTCCCTACGGCATGATCAGCCCTTCGCAGATCAGGTACCTGAAAAAACTTTATAACATCATCATGTGGGACATCATGAGCTATGACTATGATCCTGGCGTAACCGGAAAGAAATGCCTAGGCAATGTAATGACAACAATAAAACCCGGTTCCATCGTGGTCTTTCATGATTCCGTCAAGGCTTCGGAAAAGTTGTTGTATGCACTACCGAGGGTGCTGGAGGGGGTGAGGGAGAGGGGGTGGAGATGTGGGGAGATTGGGGAGCGCTAAATCCTAAAGACCCCCCTTTATCCTGATAAATCGGGAGGATTGGTACTGTTTCAAAATCCAATACCCCCCCTTTATCCCCTGTATACCATGTCTATGGTCCATACAGGGAGGTAGAGGGGGGTTAACGGATACTTGCGTTCCCCCCATAATTATTTGTTTCTCCTAAACACCACCCCCACCCGCTGTCGCATCACCATACTCAGCAATACATCCGCCTTCGAGGCCAGTCCCTTATTCAGCCTTACCAGATAAACCATGCGGTCAAACCGCGGCTTCAGCTTCAGATCCTCTCCCCTTTCAAGGGAAATGGCCCGCAGACAATTTATGGCCAGTTTTCTTAGCAGGCCGGAACTCTCAATAGAGGATTTAATACTCCCGGGTATTTGGACCTCAAACAACACATTCAGCATCATAAAAGCCAGGTAAACTGATCTTTCCATGTTCAGCGACCGGGCGGTGGCAAGCATTTTATCCAACTCCATCCCATCCTTCTTCTTCCGGTAGAAATTCAGGATGTCCAGCAACCATGCCAGCCGGCTTAACTGGTGGCAGGCCGCGTGATAACACAGATACACAAAATACTTTTCCGACGGCAGAACCGGGATGGTGATCCCCTCAAACTCCTCCTGAACGATATCTGCAAAAAAATCCCGGTAATGGCCTGCCGTTAAAACGGTGTTGGCCAGGGGCTTTACATGCAGGTCAACCGTACATCCCGCCTTTCGGTTGAAATAATGCACTTCCCGCTTGGCGGAAACAAAAAGCCTTTGCTTCCACGTACCGGTCATCAAATGCTGTTCCATGCAGACATAGTCAGCCTGCATGAATGCCTGGTGAAATGCCGCCAGGTCTCCCGGGTTGACCATCATGATATCCAGGTCAACTGACACCTTCACAGAGGCATTGCCATAAAGCATCCGGGCTAAATGTGGGCCTTTGATGACAGCATAGGGGATGCCTTTTTGATTAAAATTTTTGCACAGCGCTAACAGCTCACTGAGCTGCTGCAAGGATTTAACAGCCTGCCCGGTCATCTTTTCGCGGAGCTGTTTCAGTTCTCCGGCCAGAACCGGTGATGGATTCAGCTGAAAATAATTGAAAAGGTAATATTCGATCTTGTGCTGTGCGGACAATGCAGCCAGTTTGGCGTATTCGTCCCTATTAATATTTTTTGATCCCGCTTCAGCTATTCCTGATATCCCGGATTCAATAATATCCAACAAATCCTTCAGCTGAGCAGGAAAGTATTTATTTCTCTCTTGTCTTAACATTGCAGGATCAGCCATGATCTTTGAAATATAACATGATCATCAGATAAGTATAAAAGGCACCCGGCATCAGGTAATTCATATCTTTTTTATCCCGTTTTACCAGCTTTTCATACCATTGCGAAAAGCGGGAAAAGTCGAAGATCTCATTCAGATATGAAGAACCGGAACAGGAATTGATTAACTCAAATAATAATTCCTTCTCCTTTATAAAGCTATATCGCATTTGCGGTATTGTTGACCCTGCTTTATCATCCCGCTTCCATATCATTTCAGGGACAAAGTCCTTTATTGCCTGGCGGAACACATATCTATTAATGCCATGATGCTGCTTCATCCAGGGTGGAAATGCCAGGTAAGTTTCCATCAGGTCAATATCCCATAGTGGATAACGATACTCTATGCCATATTGAGCTGCAGCGGTGTAACAGTATTCCATGCGCTGGGGCACATGATCCAACATTATACGATCATATTGCCGCCAGGACACTTTTTTTCGCCATGGTTTTCTGAAATTGTCCCCAAGGCGTTTCCTTAATGCATTTTTTACAGCAAATGCTGGTATAATTGGCAGATTGGTAAAGCGCCGGTCAAGTAATTCAGGGGTGAAAACACCAGACTTAAACTTCGGATGATATATCAGGGATTTAAGATATCTGCCACCGATAATGCCAGGCTTTAGTAACGATTTAATTGTGACTCCCTTATAATACAATTCATCCAATATCACTTTCCATAGATGTTCATTTATAAGTTCATTCCATGGCATGGCGATGCGGGCAGAAACCAGCTCGTCGCCGCCAAAGCCGGAAAGCAATGCCTGCATACCCTGTTCCCCCGCAGCCATATAAATGCCCCGGTTGAAAACATTATAATTTTGCTGAACGAAACATCCCTGAATATCATTTGAATATTGAAGCAATCCAGGAATCGTACAGCCTAAACCGTCAACACCGAACCATCGAAGAGGTTTAAATTTGACCATACCGTCAATGAATTCCTGCTCATCCTTAAATTCAATACCGGTATCTGAGGGGAAAATATTGGAAAATGCAGTTATGGATAATTCTTTTTGCGATGCGTAATCCCCAGCAATACCGGTTACTGCCGATGAGTCCAGGCCGCCGCTCAGTTCGCAACCCAATTCTGACACCCTTGCACAACGCATATTTACAGCGTTTATCAGTTTTTCGCGGAATAATACAACATAATCCTCTTCCACATGCAATTGAATTCTCTTTTCAGGATCAGGCTTCCAATATTGAGAAATTTGGATATAACCTTTTATTTTTTGTAAATAATGCCCCGGTTTTAACCTGAACATATTCTCAAAAGGAGAAAATTCTTTTTTAGTTTTTACCGTAACCAGGGTATCCAAAAGGTATTCATAACGCAGGGCCGGTTTGGTTTTAAAAAAAGCCAGCACATAACGCAATTCCGATCCAAAAACAAAAACATTTTGCTGATAACAATAGAAAAACGGCCTCACTCCCATAGGGTCCCTTCCGCAGAATAATTCTCCCGTTTCACGGTTAAAGATCACAAACGCAAAGTCCCCGTAAAGGTAGTTCACACATTCCCTTCCCCATTTCATCCACGTTTCCAGAACAATCCTTGTATCACTTTTTCTTCCTTCCTCATTCTCATTCTGTTTCTCATTCTCATTCTGATTCCTTCTACCCATCTTCCTAACCAGTTCCTCTCTTTTATACAAACTCACATCCCCCACCACCACCCATGGCCCTGCAATCGCCAGGGTTTCCTTCCCCTCAATCAAAGGATTCTCCGCAACAGCAGCCGCGGCCACAAACCCTCCATTAACCCCGATTGTTTCAATTTTCCGTGGTTTAATATACTTCGCCGCTCTCATCATCCGGCTGATCGTTTCAGGATCCTGCTTCTGCAGATTAGTATTCAGTATTCCAAAAATCGGAGGCATAATTATTCTTATTGCGCCTAAATTACGTTGTTCTTTTTGAATCGTCAAATCAAGACGGGAGCCATGTCATTTGGTTAAGCAATTCTGTTCAAACAGCTTTACCTCCTCACCCCCTCCCCTCTCCTGAAGGAGAGGGGCGATTGCTCGTGCTTATGGTTAAGTCATTGCTATTAATGATGATTAATAATTTTAAGATTCCTGCCACTTCTCACTGACGCTGCCGCTTAATAATCTCGTTCCTGCTTATCACTCGTCACTCGTCACTTCTTCATCATTTTACACTTTTCGTTTTTCACTATTCACTGATTTAGTACCTTTGCCCTATGTCCGGAAAGACCAAATACCCTTACAGCTACCGCGCCTATGGCCTCAACATCCTTTCGCAACTACCCGTGACCGGATTTGAACCGGCTGTCTTTGAAACCCCCGATGTGCATATCAAAAAAGGACCTGTCCCTGAAAAACTAAACAACATTATCAACCAGGGCGTCCTATACCAGTCAAACGAAAGCGAATTTATCCTTCACATGGAAAATGTGGCCGCCTATTATGTAAAGAATGGTGATGAAATAGTTATTCAGCCGATAGACAATGCTTCTGTCGGAGAAATTTCCGCATTCCTCAACGGCACCTCGTTCGGCGCACTGATTCACCAGCGCAGGCTGCTGCCGCTGCATGCCAGTACCGTAATTTTCAAGGATAAATGCCTGGTGATCGCCGGCATATCGGGCGCCGGTAAATCAACCCTCGCCATGGCCCTGGTAAAAGAGGGGGGTACCTTGGTAGCCGATGATATTTCGGTAATTGATTTTTCCGGTGAAAAACCTACGGTTCGTCCGGCCTTCCCCACCATCAAAATCTGGGAGGATAGTCTCAACCATTTGGATATCGCTACAACCGGCCTCGAGCCTGTGCGGGGAGAACTGAAAAAGTATTACCTGCCTGTAGATAAATTCAATCAAACACACAGGGCTATAAACCACATATTTATATTAAATACCCATAACCGACCTGGACTTGAAATAAAAACCTTACAGGGAGTAGATAAATTCAGGGTATTGAAAAAGCATACCTATTTTTTCAGGGGAATTCCGAAAACCGGACTGGAAAAGAATCATTTCATCCTGGCCAATCAATTAGCTATAAAGGTTCCTGTTACCATACTCGCCCGTCCAAACAGGGAATTTAACACAGAAAAAATAGTCAGAGCCATTTCTGAAAATATGTGAAATTATATCCATGGATGACCTGAAAAAAATAGTATGGCTGGCCTCCTATCCGAAATCAGGTAATACCTGGTTCAGGGCTTTCATCACCGCCCTGTTGCACCCCGAAGAACCTGACGTGGATATCAACAATATGCATCCTTCCACTATTGCCAGTAGCCGGCAATTATTCGATGAACTGGCCGGTGTTCCTTCAGCTGACCTTACACCTGCAGAAATCAGCCACCTGAGGCCCTTGGTGCTTCGCCGCCATGCCATGGAATCAGAAGAGATCATTTTTCAGAAAGTGCATGATGCATATTCGATCCTGCACAACGGCGAGCCCCTTTTCCCTACCGAAATAACAAAAGCTGTATTGTATTTCATTCGAAACCCGCTCGATATGGCTGTTTCATTTTCCCATCATTTGGCCACGAGTATTGACAAGACCATTTCTATTATGAACAATCCGGACTATACCTTCTGCCAGCGTATCGACCGGCTAAATAATCAGTTGCAGCAAAATCTATCCACCTGGAGCGGCCATGTAAAAAGCTGGGTAGATGATTCGGGATTGCCTGTTATGGTTATTCGCTATGAGGATATGCATAATGAGCCGATTGAGGTTTTTTCTAAGGCCGTCGCCTTTATCGGTCTGATCAAGAATCGAAAGGAAATTGAAACCGCCCTTGAACTGGCATCTTTCAGCCGCCTGAAGCAACAGGAACAAGAAAAAGGCTTTTCGGAAAAAAGTCCCGCTTCAGCCGGTTTCTTCCGCAAGGGCATCGTGGGTGACTGGAAAAACGTCTTAACAAAAGAGCAGGTTAAACATATTATTGACGTCCACGGCCCTATGATGAAACGGTTTGGATATGATATTGATGTGTAGGGTGATTTTCGTCACCTTCTCCTCCTTAGGGGTAGTTCGAGGGACTTTCATCACCCAATTTACTCCTTTCGTCACACTCCTCTAACCCCTGTTAACAAAAAATCAACATTCACAATAAAAAATCGTATATTTACTAAAAGCTTCGTAATTTTGTGTAATTTACGATAAACTTGAGTGGCGATGAGCATCTTTCCAGCAAAGAAAGGAATTACACCTGATACAATTCTTCAGCGAAAGCCGGATTTACTTTTCAATGAAATTGATGGTGAAGTCGTCATGTTGAATATTGAAAATAGTGAGTATTACGGATTGGATAAAGTCGGCTCCAGGATTTGGAATTTAATAGAGCACCCTTTATCTCTGAAAGATTTAATATTCAAGCTTATGAATGAATTTGATATTTCTGAACAGCAATGCATAAATGATACTTTGGCATTTCTGACGATATTGACAGATAAAAAACTTATAATAACTCAATAATATCTTGAAATTACCTTTTTTCATTAAGAAATTTTTCAAAATCACAAGAGTTGAAAGAACATTATTTATCAAAGGTTTGTTGATTTCTGCACTTTTTGTACTGTTGGTAAATTTTGTTCCCTTAAAATATTATATTCGTTTACTTAAAGTAAAACAAATAATAATTCAAGAAGATATTGAAAGAACTTTACATTTATTAATGAAAACGATGCATCGATTAAATCGAGTCTCATTATTAAAAATGAATTGCTTGGTGAAATCAAGTGTCCTTAAATATTTAATGAATGCCTATGGTTTAAGTAGTCGTTTGGTATTGGGAGTCACTTTTACCAACAACCACAAAATAAGGGCACATGCCTATGTTAAAATAAACAATAAATTATCTTATCAGACCAAAAGTAGATTTGTTGAGGTTTATTCTGTAATTTGAACCGATTGTGATTATGGTGGAGTTTATTGATTTACAAAATTGTTAATTAACAATTATAATAATTGAAACCAAAAAACATCATGTTGTTTTTGACCCTAGTTTAAAAAAACCTTAATTTTTTATTGAAATATTACTATGAAAACCAAGGACATTAAAGATGATAAATTAAAGCAAATCTGGAATAAGCCGGAACTTATTTCTTTAAACACCAAAGAAACTTATGGAGGTTTAGATACCGGAACCAAAGAAGATACCTGGCTTGTTCTTGATCCATCATAAACATAAAAAATATAATATGAGAAGAACTATACGACTTTTCTTTTGTATTTCAATTACAGTATTATTTGCTTATTCAATTAGAGCTCAAGAATGGCAAATATCAAATGTAATAAATGGATCTGATATTGAACCCAGATATTCAATTGTTGATAATCAAAACAATTTGATTATTCTGGGTTATTTTGCAGATACAATTTTTTCACAGTATTACAATGTTTCATTTGGTTCAAGAGATATTGTTTTATTAAAGATCAATCAAAATGGAGATTTGGTTTGGTTAAAAAAAATTGGAAGCGTTCAAAGTGATATTGCCGGTGGAATTGCTATTGACATAAATAATAATATATACTTTTCAGGTACATTTTATCAGAATTGCTGGTTTACCAATAATGATTCCTTAAAAAGTCTCGGAAATGCTGACATATTTTTAGCGAAATATAGTGCATTTGGAGAATTTCAATGGGCTAAAAGAGTTGGCTCTTCATCAACAGTTCAATCAGTTAATGATCTCAAATTCGATGGCTATGAAAATTTAATAATGACAGGTCTTTTTCAGGATTCTCTTATAATTGGTAGTTCCCAAACAGATCTTGATACCTTAATTGGCAATTCATCATATTCACACTTTATTGCTTCATTTAGCTTAAATGGAAATCATATTTGGTCAAAGCGATTTCTTGGAACCAGCAACCTTACAAGATTTCGTCGAATTGGTATTAGTCAGAACGGTTATTACTTCGGAGGTTTTTTTCAAGGTAGTGTTGAATTAGACATTGCTACAATATCCAGTTTATCTACAAATTACTATGATGCCTTTATATACAAAACCAATTTTAACGGTGACGGTCAGTGGGTCAGAAAGATTAGCGGACAAAATACGGATAATTTCCGTTCTTTAGCCACTGATGAATTTGATAACGTTTACTTGCTTGGCAACTATAATAGCCTCAGTATCATTGTCGATTCAACTGAAACCATTGCCAATACTATCGCTGGTAATGTTGGCGGTTATGATACATATATGGCCAAATACAACCGCAGCGGCATTCTCCAATGGTTCCTTCGCAAAGGCAGTACATTAAAAGACATTTACAACGACTTTGTTGTTCGTAATAATATTATATATGCCACCGGATATTTTGGAACCCCGATCATTTTCAATGATGATACGCTTAGAACGAACAGTCCCAATATGTCAGATCCATTCCTGGCAGCATTTAACGAGATCGGCGATCCGATTGCAGCAGTTAGCATGCAAGGAACTGACCCTAATACGGTAACCGACATTGTCAATGCCGGTACTGTCGTTAATATGGACTCTGATTCCCGGGCTTATGTTGCGGGATATTACAAAGCACGTCAATTACAAATCGGCGATAGCACATACACCAGCAGCAATTTCAATAAGAGCGATATGTTCTTTGCCATCTACGAACATCCCCCCAAGGCTGTGATAACGGATGAACAGATGGTTTCGTGCAACGGGCTTAGCGATGGGATGCTGCAGGTGACGCCTTACTTTATGGGTCCGCCTTATACCTATAAATGGAGCCACAATCCGGGCCTGAATCAGTCGGTTGCTACCAACCTGCCTGCCGGTACATATACCGTTACCGTTAAGGATGCCGACCTCGACTCAGCGCAGATTACAGCGGTTGTTACACAACCTGCCCCGATTGCTGTGGCTGAAATCATTACGGAGCCCAGCTGCAACAACCTTTCCGACGGGACTATTGACATTACGGTTACGGGCGGTACTCCCGCCTATGCCTATGCCTGGACTACCCTGGGAGGATCGGGAGTTGATCCTACAGCGGAAGATCAGACGGAAATATCCAAAGGAACATATTATGTTATTGTGACAGATGATAATGAATGTACGGCAAAAGATACTTTCATTGTCAGCGAACCCTTGCCGATAAGCTTTGCCGGCAGCCTGATAACCGATGTTATCCTGCCTCCCGGAGGCAACGGAGCCATTGATCCCGAGGTTTCCGGCGGCACATCGCCCTATGGTTATGCATGGACAGGGCCTGACAGCTATACCTCCACCCAGGAAAACATTACCGGACTCGACGGCGGCAATTATACACTGCAGGTTACCGATGATAATGCCTGCACAGGCGATACGGTTTTCCTGGTCTATGAAGCAGGCTTGTTCCTGGCAGAGATAAGCCAGAAAACCGATGTTACCTGCTACGGACTGAATGACGGAACGGCATCCGTTTCCGTTATGGGCGGTGAGGCTCCTTTTTCCTATAAATGGTCCGACCTGGCTGCTTTCCCCTCCAACGATACCTTTGCCCTCCGCACCGGCATGGCTCCGGGTACTTATTATATCACCATTACCGATAACGATCTTAAAACTGCCAACACCAGCGTGAAGATCAATTCTCCGTCGTCTGCCCTTACTTTGCTGCTGCAACCTTCGGACCTGAGATGCTATAACGACAACTCAGGCGTCATTGACCTCACCGTTACCGGTGGGACCCTGCCTTACAGCTTCGACTGGAGCAACGACTTTACCGGGGAAGACCTTGTTTCCATCGGAGCCGGCAATTACTCTGTAACCGTTACCGATGCCGGCGGCTGCGTTAAAAATGACGGAGCCACCATTAATCAGCCTGTTCCTTTTATAACCGATATTTCCATTGATGACCCTGTTCACTGCTTCGGCGATAATACTGCTGTTGTAACAGCCAATGCCAGTGGTGGTACCGGTGGCTATTCCTATGTCTGGAATGATCCTGGCAACCAGTCAACCAAAACAGCTTACGAACTGTCAGCCGGCAACATTACGGTTATTGTGACCGACCTGAACGAATGCATCAGCATGGCAACCATAAACATACCGCAACCCGGCATGATTGAGGTTGAGGAAACGCATACCCATGTTACCTGTGCCGGTGAGGATAATGGACAAATTATACCTGTCGCCACCGGTGGTACAGTTCCGTATGAATATCTATGGTCAGACGGACAGACTACCCGCGTTGCCAGCAATCTTGAGCCTGGCATTTATACGCTCACCGTTACCGATTTTTATAATTGCGCCAATAACGGCCTGTCGGTTTTAATTACCGAGCCCGTTGCCCTGCATATCACTTCCCAGGATTCCGACAGCAATACCATAACGGTAGTTGCCGATGGCGGTACGCCTCCGCTTACCTATACGATCACCGGAGGAAGTCCCCAGGCTAACGGGGAATTTACCGGTCTGGCCAATGGCACATATACGGTAGAGGTCAATGATGCCAATGATTGCGGGCCTGTAGTTTCAGATGAGTTTGTGATATCTGTTATCGGCATTGAGGAACCTATGTTCATATCCCTTAACATCTTCCCCAATCCTTCCCCGGAAGGCAAATTCAATCTGATCTATGAATCCGGCGACAACAAACTCACCGTTGAGATCCTGAACATTACGGGTACTGTCGTGTATAATAAAAAAATTGAATCATCCGGCGGAAAAGTCAATGCCCTCATCGACCTTTCTTCCTTCCCGAAAGGCATATACCTGATGAAGATCAACAATAACATAATTAAAGAGAGACTGATCATAAACTAGAAAAGAATATAAGCCACCAAAACACCAGGGCACCAATAAGAAAAGAGTTCTTTCTTATTTGATGTTTTAGTGTTCTGGTGGTTTTTTTTATTTATTTCCAACAGACGCAATGAATCGCGTCTCTACATTTCACCATTTTACTTTTCCACTGTTCCACTATTCCA
>CAYWCR010000023.1:48032-50580 GCA_964456825.1 uncultured Bacteroidales bacterium | reverse complement strand
CAACGCATGCGTCAGCACCCTGATAATGTTCCCGGTGTTGCTGTTGATGATATCCATGATCTCTGAAGGACTGGGTGAAGGGGTGTCCGTCCTCCAGGAATCATATTCGGTGCAGATGGCTATGGTGGCATAGGGTATGCCCAGCTCGTTGGCCACGATCACTTCGGGAGCCGTGGTCATGTTGATCACATCGGCCTTCCATGAACGGTAAAGATTGGATTCGGCACGGGTCGAAAACCGCGGCCCTTCGATGGTGATTACCGTGCCCTTGGTATGCACCGTGAAACCGCTGATGATGGCCCCTTCGATGAGGTAATCGCGAAGGTCTTCAGAGAACGGCTCACCCATGGGGGTATACCTGACCTCACCCGGCTTTAATTCCTCAAAGATGGAGTCATGCCTGTGCTTGGTAAGGTCGATGAACTGGTCGAGCACGATGAACTCGCCGGGGCAGATCTCTTCCTGCAGGCTGCCGCACGAGGATGTGGCCATGATGAATGTGCATTCCTGTTCTTTCAGGGCATAGATATTGGCCCGGTGATTGACCTGCGTGGAAGGAATGTCATGGTCTTCGCCATGGCGCGCCAGGTGAACTACCTCCAGTCCGTCGAACGATCCGGTATACAATGGGGAACTGGGCTTACCAAAGGGCGTTTCCGTATTGACCTTTTTTACTTTCCCCAGGTATTTCGGACGCTCAAGTCCGGTACCTCCGATGATTCCAACCTTCATCATAGTGATTTGATATTTTTTTCAGGAAATAAACCAAAAATACTTCTTTTTTCTGCTTTGCATATACCCCTTTCGGTAATTAATGCTGTTATCAGCCGGGCCGGTGTCACATCAAATCCTGCATTGCACACGGGGCTTTCTTTCAGTGCAATGGGATATTGCATCCACTTCCCCCCGGCATATACCTCGCTGAACAACAGCTCTTCCCCTCCCCTTTCCTCGATGGGGATCCCGGTCAGCCCGTCTTCCACCGACCAGTCAATGGAGGATGAAGGCAGTGCGGCATAAAAAGGCACACCGTTATCTTTTGCGGCCAGGGCTTTCAGGTAGGTGCCGATCTTATTGGCCACGTCTCCCCTTACCGTCGTCCTGTCGCTTCCCACCAGCACCATATCGACCCGGCCATGCTGCATCAGATGCCCGCCGGTATTGTCGGCAATGAGGGTATAGGGAACGCCGTTCTGATGCAATTCCCATGCCGTGAGCCGTGATCCCTGGTTGCGGGGCCTCGTCTCATCCACCCATACATGAACGGGGATGCCCTTTTCATGAGCCTTATAAACAGGAGCTGTGGCGGTGCCATAATCGATACATGCCAGCCAGCCGGCATTGCAATGGGTAAGGATGTTCACCGGTCTTCCCTTTTTATGGCGGCTCGCCTCCTCGATGAGCGAAACGCCAAAATCCCCTATTTTCCTGCAGCTCTCCCTCTCCTCATCAACGATTTTCAGCGCTTCCTTTAATGCTGCATCCCGCTTTTCCGTCAGTCCGCCTGCCCCGGCAACCGTCCTTACCATCCGATCGACACTAAAGGAAAGGTTGACTGCGGTAGGGCGTGCTGACTTCAACAAACGGGCTTTTTGTTCCAGCCATTCATCAGCATATCCTTTATCCCTGCATTGCACCAGCGCCAGGTAGATGCCGAAGGCAGCCGCAGCGCCTATCAACGGGGCGCCGCGGACGTGCATCTCCCGGATGGCGGTAAACACATCTTCCGCAGAGGCAAGATCTTCGATCACAAAATCAAAGGGCAGGAATCGCTGGTCAATGACCTGCACTACTGACGGATTATCAGGTTTTAACCAGATGGTCTCAAAATGCCTGCCTTCTACTTTCATTTTCTGCCGGGAATTTGCTTTTTTTGCAGATGATAAATTAAAAATAATGAAATTATCCGAAGGGTTAAGTGTTAAAAACTCAGAAGTTAAGAACATAATTTTTGATTGGGGCGGTGTCATCACCGACCTGCATCCGGAGCTAACCATCACTGCATTCCGTGAACTGGGATTTCAGCATCTAAGCGAATCGTTCTCCAGGATTGAAAACCAGAACCTTTTCCTCCGTTTTGAAACCGGCAAGATAGATGACAAAGGCTTCCTGCATGAACTGAAGCAATTTCTCAATCCCGGTGTCACGGATGAACAGATCCTGAAGGCTTGGAACGCCCTCCTCGGCGACCTGCCCGTCGAACGATGGATGATGCTGAAGGACCTGAAACATGCCTTCCGCCTCTTTATCCTCAGCAATACCAACAGCCTTCATATTGCCCACTATTTCCGGAAGTTGGAAAAGCTATACGGCATCTATGGATACCATCATCTGTTTGAAAAGGTATACCTTTCCTATGAGCTGGGGATGCGGAAACCCGACCGTAATATATATGAGTTCGTGTTAAAGGACAGCAGGCTTGATCCGGCTGAAACCCTGTTTATCGATGATAACCCCGGCAACATCGCCACGGCACGGGAGCTGGGGATCAGGAGTTATCAGCTGGTTCCGCCGGAAACGATGATGGATTTGTTTGAGGAGTGAGGCT
>CAYWCR010000023.1:25440-47932 GCA_964456825.1 uncultured Bacteroidales bacterium | reverse complement strand
GAGTGAGGCTTTATACTAAACCCCCATTTTTCAAGTTATATATAATAAAAAAAATATTAACTTTCCTCTTACAATTTACAATCCCCTTTATTATGAAAAAACAGTTATGTCTGTTCGTTATCTTTTCACTTTTCACCTTCGCCCTGGCAGGGCAGAAGAATGTGCCAGCGACCATCACCATGAAGGACGGCAGCAGCGTTGAGGTATACCACTTTGGCCGGCTGATCTGCGAATCGAACCGGTATGCCGAAACCTATACCACATTGCGCGGCAAGTATAACTACAGCCCCACCGAGATCAAAGATTATGCTGAAATAAAACAACTGACCTTCGAAGGATTTTCCGCTCCGCCCCAGCGGGCTGCAGGTAATCAGAAAGGCATCATTACCGCCATCCGCAGGAACGGCGTCAACGTCACCCTTGAAGAGGCCGAACTGGTGATGTCATGCTATGGTGCCGGAGAGCTTTTCAACCAGATCAAGGTTCAGGTCATCAATCCGCTGACGGATAAGCCGGTTGAACAGATCATCGAGGTCAGGGAGATTGTGTCGGTGAATTTTAAATAGTTTTCTGCGATCTTTCCCTGGATAAGGCCGGGGGATACTCTTTTCCCCTGGCTGAAGCCTGCCTGAGGTCAGGCAGGCCAGGGGCAATACATTGTTCTCTTTTCCCCTGGCTGAAGCCAGGGGCAATAGATGAGTCTTATTGCCTTCTGCTTTTTCTCCCCTTCTCTCCGTCTCTCCCTCTCTCCCTCCTTCTTTCTCTTTCTCGCTCTCACTCTCACTCTCGCTCTTCTTCCTTCCAGTCCCCGTTCTCCTTTATCAACCTTATCAGCTCATCCAGCGCCGAGGCTTCGGGTATGTTGCGCTTTATCACCTCGCGGGCCTTATACAGGGTTATCCTGCCCTTGCCTGAACCGACATAGCCATAGTCGGCATCGGCCATTTCACCGGGACCGTTGACGATGCATCCCATCACCCCTATCTTAAGACCTTTCAGATGCGATGTCCTGGCCTTGATGGCCGCCAGGGTTTCCATCAGGCTGAAATGCGTCCTGCCGCAAGAGGGACAGGCGATATATTCTGTCTTTGTTATGCGGGTGCGGGTTGCCTGCAGTATGCCGAAGGCAGTGGAAGCGCTCTCCCCTGCATGGCTGCCCGAAAGCCAAATGCCGTCGCCCAGTCCGTCGGCGAGCAGGGCGCCCAGATGGACCGATGCCTTAAGCTGAAAATCCTCTTTTTCTTTTTCAGTGATATGGCTTCGCAGGATGACAGGGGCGGTGATCTTCTCATGGTCCAGTGCTGCAAAGAAATTGCGGTATGCTGACAGGGTATCCTGGGAATCCGGGTCAGCCATGATCACCATGTTATTTTTTTGGCGGATAAAACGTATTATGTCACCGGTCAGTTGAGTCCGGGTAAGCTGAAGAAAATTGAGATCCGGGGACAGGGTTGTGGCATTTAATATTTCCCCGCCATCAACCAGGGGAAACCATCCCTTTTGATCAGGCTGCCGCAACCAGGCCTGATAAGGCAAGATAACGCCAACACGTGCAGCAATCTTATATTCATCTTTCCTGTCAGTGGCAAAGAGAAAATCGGGATTTTCTTCACCCGGTCCCGGCACTCCTTTAATATCTTCCGTGCCGGCTATGACAACCGGCACATGATTCCCGCCGGTATTGAGCACGGCTGAGCTTTTTCTCCGTGCATAGGCAAAAGAACCGGCCGGAAAGGATGTGTCACCGGCAGCATTATTTTCAGGTACGATGGCAGAACATATCGACACCAGTTTCCGTGCAACGGGGATCTCGGCTTCCGGTTCCTCGGTGAGCGAAACCCTTATGGTATCGCCTATCCCCTCAGCCAGCAAGGTACCGATGCCAATGGCCGATTTGATCCTTCCGTCTTCTCCCTCCCCGGCCTCAGTTACACCAAGATGAAGGGGATAATGCATGCCCTCATCATTCATCCGCTTTACCAGCAGGCGCGTGGCATATATCATCACCAGAGTATGGCTGGCTTTCATGGATACTACAACCGGCGTGAATTTCTCATCCCGGCAAACCCTTAAAAATTCAAGGGCCGACTCGGCCATCCCTGCTGCCGTATCTCCGTAACGCATCATGATGCGGTCAGAGAGCGAGCCGTGGTTTACCCCGATGCGGAGGGCGGTATTATGTTCCCGACATATCTCCAGTAACCTGATAAAGGCTTTCTTTTGCCTTTCCCATTCCTGTTGATATTCTTCCCGGGTATACTCACCTTTCCGAAACTTGCCTGTAATGCCGAAATTGCCGGGGTTGATCCTCACCTTCTCAACAACAGCAGCAGCTTTCATGGCTATTTCAGCGTTGAAATGCACGTCGGCGATAAGGGGCGTCTTATATCCCAATGACCTGAGCTTCTCCCTGATCCGGCCCAGCGATGCCGTATCGCTGACGGAAGGAACGGTAATACGCACATAGTCGGCTCCTGCAGCGATGATCCTGATGCATTGCTCAACGGTGGCATCGGTGTCACCGGTAAGGGTATTGGCCATGGATTGTATCCTCACGGGATAACGGCTGCCCATGGCAAGATCTCCGATGAAAACGTTGTCGGTCGGCCTTCTCATTCCTTCATCTCCCACTCAAACCCGTTCTTGGTGTCGTGCACGATGATGCCCAGGTCTGTCAGCTGCCTGCGTATGTTGTCGGCGGCGGCAAAATCCTTTTTTTCTTTGGCCTCTATCCTGTACTGCAGCAATAAATCGATCAGCTGCTTTGTAAGTCCGGCATTTTCCCTGGATTCCTCTTTTTCAGGCTTCAGGCCGAGAACCTCAATTACGATCCTGTTATACAGGGTTATCAATTCTTCCTTTTCAGCTTCCGAGATCTCTTCCTTCCCGTCCTTTACCGCATTGATCAAGCGTATCCCGTCAAACAGGTGGGAAAGGGCAATGGGCGTATTCAGGTTATCGTTCATCGCGTCGGATACTTTGCTGACCAGGTCCTTCACATATTCTCCCGGCCCGCCCGAGGGTTTCAGCTTCGCAAGGACTTTCATCCCTTTGAACAGTCGCGAGAGACCCTGTTCCGCCGCCATCAATGCCTCGTTGGAAAAATCGAGGGTGCCTGAATAATGGGCCTGCAGGATATAAAAGCGGACTGTCATGGGACTGTATGCTTTCAGCAGCAAGGGGTGCGTGCCTGAGAACACTTCCCCGAGGGTGATGAAATTACCCAGTGACCGGGCCATTTTCTGCCCGTTTATGGTAATCATATTGTTGTGAATCCAGTAACGCACGGCCTGGTGACCCTGCGCGGCAACAGACTGGGCTATTTCACATTCATGGTGCGGGAACATCAGGTCCATGCCACCCCCGTGAATATCAAAAGTCTCACCAAGATATTTGCAGCTCATGGTGGAACACTCCAGGTGCCATCCCGGAAAACCGATACTCCATGGCGAAGCCCATTTCATTATATGCGTTTCATCGGCCTTCTTCCATAAGGCAAAGTCATAATTGTTCCTCTTTTCTGACTGACCCTCAAGCTTTCGCGTTTCCGACAGCAGGTCTTCCAGCACCCGTCCCGACAACACCCCATAGGTATGCTGCCGGCTGTACTTTTGCAGGTCGAAATATACCGACCCGTTTGATTCGTATGCAAATCCCTGATCCAAAATGGCTTGGATCATCTGGATCTGTTCGATGATATGGCCTGATGCATGCGGTTCTATGCTGGGCGGCAATACGTTAAGCTTTTCCATAATGGAATGGAAACTGTTGGAATAGTGCTGCACCACCTCCATGGGTTCCAGTTTTTCCAGCCGCGCCTTTTTCAGGATCCTGTCCTCCCCTTCTCCGGCCATTTCATCTTCGAGGTGTCCTACATCGGTAATGTTCCGGACATACCTGACCTTGTAACCCAGGTGTTTCAAATAACGGAACAGCACATCGAATACAACGGCGGGTCGTGCATGGCCCAGATGAGGATGGCTGTATACCGTGGGACCGCAGACATACATGCCGACATGGGGCGGATTGATCGGGATGAATTTTTCCTTGCTGCGGGTAAGCGTGTTATAGAGGAGTAAATCACCGGACATAGTAACGTAATTTGTTGCTGATCAATAGTTGGCAAAGGTATAAAATAAATAAAGGGAAAAGTGCGTAAGTTTTTGTGGAATTGTAAACAGTCACCCCGGACTACAGCTGTAAACAACTCTTCCAGGTCTGCCGACCCTGGAAGTTCTTACTGCCTCTTTTCTCTCCCTCTCCCCTCTCTCCGTCTCCCTTCCTCATTCTCAATCTCATTCCCGCTCTGTCTTAATCTCTCTCTCCATTAATATTTCCAGCGCCGTCTCATACCCCACCTTAAAAAGCTCATGGCCCTTTTTGAGGTTGAAAAATGCGAAGTTGCCAATATCCCTGGGTTCAATGAAAACATCAAAGAGGGCCTTCTTTTTCTCAATGTCAGCGGCAATGGCCAGGTGAAATGCCCTTTCAGCGATATGGGCCATGCCGGTGATATTTTCCTGGGGCCCTGAATGGTTGACATAGACACCGATGAGGGTGGAGCAATCATCAGCAATGGGGGCCACGGGCAGGTTGTTCGTTATGCCTCCGTCGATGTATTCCACGTTGTTGATCATGACCACTTCAAACAAAACGGGGACAGCCGATGAGGCCAGGATGGCATCGGCAAGGTCGCCTTCGCGGAAAAATACAGGTTTCCCTTCATGGAGGCTGGTGGCCGTGACCACCAGGGGGATCTTCAGCTCTTCAAACCGCCTTGCCCTGAGGTATTTGCGCAACACGTTCCTCATACCGGTGAGCTTGAACAGGCCGGTCCGTGGTATGGTTATCTGCATAAAATCAAACAGGTTACGGCCCTGGTAGATCTCCACTATCTCCTCGGGCGAATATCCGTCAGCATAAAAAGCACCGGCGATGGCGCCGGCACTCACGCCTGATATAATACCGGGTTTAAGGCCCTTTTCTTCCAGCGCTTTCAGCACACCCAGATGGGCAAAGCCCCGGGCAGCTCCTCCGCTGAGTACCAATCCGACTTCATACTTTGCCATGTTCAAAACGTTTAATGAACAAAGATACGGCCATAATTGTTATAAAAATAACACATACGGATATATATGAAACTGAAAGTTGCATTTTTTGATACAAAACCTTATGATAAGGAATCGTTCAATGAGATCAACAAATCCTTTAATTATGACATCACCTATTTCCGGTATCATCTGACGCCGGATAATATAGTGCTGGCCCAGGGATTTGACGTGGTTGTCGTGTTTGTGAATGATATCATCAGCGATGCGATGATGGACAAGCTTGCGGATTACGGCGTAAAGCTCATTGCCCTGCGATGCTCCGGGTATAATAACATCGACCTGAAGGCTGCCCTGGGAAAGATAAAGATCGTCAGGGTGCCTGCCTATTCCCCGAATGCCATTGCCGAACACACGGTTGCACTAATGCTTTCCCTCAACCGTAAAATCCACCGGGCCTATTTCCGCACCCGTGATTCCAACTTCTCGCTGCAGGGGCTGCTGGGGTTCAATATGTCCGGGAAGACAGCCGGCGTTATCGGCACCGGCCGTATCGGCAAAGCCCTGATCAAAATCCTCCGGGGCTTCGAGATGAAAGTAGTCGCCTATGACAAATTCATCGATGCTGATTTCGCCCGGGAAAACCAGGTTGAATATGTGGAACTGGATGCATTGTTCCGGCAGTCCGATATCATCTCCCTTAACTGCCCGCTGACAAAAGAAACCGAATATCTGATCAACCGGGAATCCATCGGCAGGATGAAAAAGGGCGTTATGATCATCAATACCGGCAGGGGTAAGCTTATCAAGACATCCGACCTGATACAGGCACTGAAAAAGGGCAGGGTGGGGTCGGCAGGACTCGATGTCTATGAGGAAGAAAGCAAATTCTTCTTTGAAGACCTTTCTGACCGCGTGCTCACCGACGATGTCCTGGCCCGGCTGCTTACCTTTAACAATGTCATCATTACTTCGCACCAGGGATTCTTCACTCGCGAGGCCCTGCAGAACATCGCCTCCACCACCCTTCAGAATATCCGGGATTTTCTGGATAACAGGAAGCTGGTGAATGAGGTTTGCTATAAATGTCAGTAGAAAGCCTCACCCCCGACCTTCTCCTTCACACCTCACCCCTGCTCCTCTCTTCTTAACACCTCACCCCCTGCCCCTCTCCTGAAGGAGAGGGGGAAGGGGGTGAGGTGTTGAAGGGCCAGGGGGTGAGGCTTATATGGTAAAGCTAAACCTGCTCCCCTTCCCTTCCTCACTTTGCACCGATATCCTGCCGCCATGGATCTCCACAAATTCCTTGCAGAGTGAAAGCCCCAGGCCTGACCCTTTTTCTCCCATTGTACCCCGTTGGATCTCCTGCTTGACGGGATCAAAGAGCGTTTTCATCAATTCTTTCGGTATGCCTACACCGGTGTCGCTGACAGACACTTCAACCAACCTTTTCTTTTTTTCAGCGCTGATGGTAATGAGTCCTTCCCTGGGTGTGAACTTGATGGCATTGTTCACGAGGTTACGTATGACGGTACTGATCATATCCTCATCGGCATTGACCTCAAGATCTTCCGGGATATTAACCTGAAGGGAGATCTGTTTCTCCGTCAGGGTATGCTGGAAAACAGGCGTAATGGCTTTGACCATCTTGCCGATCCCGAATATTTTTTTCTTTACCTGCATACTGCCCGACTGTGATCTTGCCCATTTCAGCATGTTCTCAAGCAATTCATGTATGCGACCTGACGAAGTCCTGATCATACCGATTATGCTGAGCTTTTGATCATCGTCGATCCTAGAAAAGTCTCTTACCAATACATCGGTAAATCCAAGCAATGTGTTGAAAGGGTCTTTCAGATCGTGCGCGATCAGGGAAAATAATTTGTCCTTGGTGCCATTGGCCTGTTTTAATTCCTGGTTGGTATGAAGAAGGTCGGTAGCCTGAGCCTGGAGCTGTTCTGCTTGCTCTTCAATATATTGCTGCCGTTCCTCCAGCAGGCTGTTGGTTTCATTGAGTTCCATCGCCTGCTTTTCCAGCAGTTCATTTTTCTCCCATAATTCAAGGGTCCTTGCCTTCACCTCTCTCTCCAGATTTTTCTTTTGTTTTTCAAGGGTGCCGACCCTGATATAATGAAAGGTAAAATATCCGGTGATCAGCAGTAAGACTGCCATTATGCGGAATAAGAGGGTCTGGTACCAGGGAGGCATGATGTTCACCTCCAGTGACGCTCCCTCAAGGTTCCAGTACCCGTCATTATTGGTTGCTATGACCCGGAACACATATTTTTTGGGATCAAGGTTCGTATATGTCACCTCCCGCCTGTCACCGGCATCAATCCATTCTTTATCGAAGCCTTCCAGCTTATAGGCATATTTATTCCTGAATGTATTGATCATATTTAAGGCCAGGTACTCAAAGGTGATAACATTCATCTTATGCTTAAGCCTTATGCTTTTTGTACTGGTAATATGCTTTTGCAGGATACCCTTTTCGGAATAATCCGTAATTTCCTTGTTGAAGATCTTCAGTCCGGTGATCAAAACCCTGGGCGGATCTTCATTAAACCTAATGTGTTCAGGAGAAATTACATTAACGCCTTTATCCCCGCCAAAGAACAGGTCGCTGGTGGTATTGATGAAACCTGCCCTGGGGTATATTTCACCCGATAAAATACCATCGCTCTGATCGAAATTCTTGCATTCCCCGGAGGCAGGATTTAACCGGGTAATGCCTTTTGATGTACCCAGCCAGATATTGCCTGCCCGGTCACCCAGGATCACATTGATTATGGTACTTTGGAAGCCTGTCCCATAACGCACAAAATTTTTGCTGTTATAATTGTAGCGGTTAAGTCCGTCGGATGTCCCTATCCACATCCGGCCTGCATTATCCTCGAACAGGGAAATGATGCCATTGTCGGAAATGGAATTCGGATCATTATCCAGCTTGTAGTAACTGGTAAAAACACTCTCGCCTTTTTCCATTTTGCTGAGGCCCCATACGGTTGCAACCCACAGGTTGCCCTTGCTGTCGCTCAATACCTGATAGCAATAATCATTGGACAGATTATGGTTTTTCTGGTTATAATGATAAAAGATCTTTTTCTTCCGGTCAAACCTGTCAACACCTTTTCCATGGACCACGATCCAAAGGTCCCCGTTCCGGTCTTCCGTTATTGACCGCACGTCGTTATTGGCAATGCTGTTGGTATCGCCTGGTACGTTGCGGTAACTGTAAAACCGTTCTGAGGCACGATCATAATATTGCAGTCCGCCCATATTGGACCCCACCCACATCGTCAGGTCTCTGTCCCTGAAAATGCTGAATATGGCTCCGGCACCCAGCCCGTATGGCTTGGCCGGATCATAGACAAATCTCATAATACGCCCTTCAGCCCAATAAAACACATCTATCCCGTTAGCCGGATTTCCCAGCCAGAGGCTTCCATTTTGGTCCTCGCCAATGGCCGAGATGATATTGGATGAGATATACCAGAACTTTTCCGGCGCATTGTCAAAATACAAAAAACCCTTCGGCACTATCGATAAACACACGCCCTCACCACTGTGCATTGTCCAGTAATTGCCCTGGGAGTCCTGAAAAATGCCGAAGCAGTAATTCTTGATTGAAAAGGGGTCATTGTGCACTGGATAATAGCCGTAGAACATATCATTCGTGGCATCATATGCTTTCAGTCCCGTTACATCAACCGTCCAAATCCTGTCGTTACGATCCAGATAAACAGCCCTGGTATTCAGCTCATAGGGATTGCTGACCGGGAATTTCCTGAACGTTCCGCTCCGGATATCCAGGCAGTTTATGCCTCCGTCGTAAGTGGCAATCCACAGTTGATCACGCTGCAGGACAAGGCTTACAGGTGAATTACTGCTGATAGAATGGTTGTCTTTTTCATCATGCAGGTATTTTTTTGTCTCCTGGCTGGTGACATTCAGGTGGATCAGTCCCCCTTCCTTAATAGAACCTATCCAGATGTTATCATTGGCATCAAACAGGAAACTGGTAATATCCCCTTGGTCAATCCTGAAAACCGGTTCGAAGTTTTGCTTGTTTTCCTGCCAACGGTAAATATCCCATGCATTGGAAATAAACAAATTGCCTTTGCTGTCTTCCCGTATGTCGGTAATTTCAAAACCTGACAATCCTGAAGAATCATTGCCATGGGCTATCCAGGTGAAATCATCATATTCCGGCCTGTATACACATAGTCCGCGGCGGGTACCAATCCACAACCGGCTACGGGAATCCAGGTACAACCTTGTGATCTCGTTATCGATCAGACAATTTAAATTCCCTGACAGGAACTTGTAATTCCTAAGCCTGTATCCGTCAAAACGGTTCAATCCGCTCTGTGTTCCGATCCATATGTATCCGAGGGTATCCTGAGCCATGCAGGTAACATTCCGATTGGTCATTTCCAGGTCCTGCAGCGGGTCAGTGAATCGTAATTCAGGCCGCTGTGAAAAGATACCGGGAATACAAAAGGCTGATATCAATATGGCAAGCAGCGTCCTTTTCATCCATTTAAGATAATGAAAAAAAATGAAAATTCATCGGCTAAGCCTGGAAAATATGGGAATGATCTGTCAGAACGACCCGGAACCCAGCAGCCTGGCATTTATTGATCCGATTTCAGCCATGATCCCTGTATTTATTTTCAAGAGAGCATCCCTGATGGCATCACGGTTTGATGCGCGCTCGTCCTTCCGGGTATATAATCCCTGAAAATATTTATCTTCTCCGATTCCGGGATAGCTGGCAAGCCATATTCCTTCAGCATCATACAGGGACAGTTCAACTTCAACCCTGGTGAGGTTTCTGACGGAAGGTACACCCAATAAGTAACCGATACCGAATGTCAGGGTATTGAAAGCTGCTAAAATTGAACTTGTTTTTTTATGCTCATAATACAGCAACCGGAATTCCAGTGTGCCATAGTTTTCACTGCCGGCTGAAACCAGATCGCGTGATATAAATCGTTCGGCCAGTATGGCTGCATCACGGGTCCTCGCATCCGTGGTCAGCAGGTCAGAAGCATATTCCAATTCCGATTCATCAGGGGATCCCGATTGTGACAGTATTCTTTCCCTGGGCATATAGGCCGCCGCGATGGCGTCCTCGCTGATTTCACATTGCAATGGCAAAAGTTTTACCTGGTTTGTTAGTCCCAGATCAAATTCAGATTGCTGGGCATAGGTTTTGCTGATGAAAGGCATGCATAACAAAACCGCCTGTGAAAAAAGGATAACGGTTTTCATGGCAAGAGGTTTTAATACCTGTTTCGCCGCAAAAAGCATACCAGTAAACAATGAACTACCACGCCACGGGATATCAAAAAGGTAAATAGTTTTCAATTCGGCTAAAGGAGGGTAATAGGTCCATCAGATCCCGTTTGCTACGCATCGGGATACCTGCCTGCCGGTAGGCAGGAGTTCGACTAAGTAATTTCAGCCTTGCCTGCTGCGGGCAGGTGCACTATCCCTGCCAGCCGGCAGGCTGGGTTTCTGAAATTACAGTCTCACCTATTTTGCCTTCCCCTGGCCCGCAACAGCATCCATCGCCTTTTTAATGGCATCCTGGTCACCGAGGTAATAATGCCGGATGGGCTTGAGGTCCTTATCGAGTTCATATACCAGGGGCACCCCGGTAGGAATGTTCAGTTCGATTACCGCCGCATCGGTCATATTATCCAGGTATTTGACCAGGGCGCGCAGGCTGTTCCCGTGAGCCGTTATCAGCACCTTTTTCCCTGCTTTGATCGCCGGGGCAATGGTCTCATGCCAGTAGGGCAGAAATCTTTCCACCGTATCCTTCAGGCATTCCGTCACCGGAAGGTCTTTTTTGTCCACATCACTGTACACATCCTGATTGCCGGGATATCGCGGATCTGTTTTTTCCAGCGCAGGGGGCGGAACATCATAACTGCGCCGCCATATTTTTACCTTTTCTTCTCCGTGCAAAGCAGCTGTCTCAGCTTTATTGAGCCCCTGCAATGCCCCGTAATGCCTTTCATTCAGCCTCCAGGTCTTGATCCATGGAATCCACAGCTGATCCATCTCTTCGAGCGCCAGCCACAGGGTCTTCAATGCCCTTTTTAACACCGAGACATAGGCTACGTCAAAATGATAACCTTCTTCTTTCATGATCTTTCCGGCAGCATGCGCTTCCTCCATCCCTTTCTCGGAAAGGTCAACATCGGTCCAGCCGGTAAAACGGTTTTCTTTATTCCAGGTACTCTCACCATGGCGCAATAACACAACTTTATACATCGTTTTGCAGTTTTTATATTGGTTTCGGATGTCAAATATACAAAACACCCTGTAATGCCAAAATGAAATTATCGCGGGTGGACTATATTTTTGTCATCGCAGCAGTTGTACTCATGCTGGACCGTAACATGCACTATGCCGAATTTTTCCCGCAGGATACCGTGTATTTTTTTGTTGATATGTTCCGTATCGCTGATTTTAATATCTTCCTTAAGGTCAACATGACATTCAAAATGGATCTCACGATCGGTCAGATTCCACACATGCACATGATGAATATTATCAATTTCGGGAAGGTTTTCCAGTTCTTTTTTTATAGCGGTCAGGTCGATCCCATGAGGAGTTTCCTGCATCAGGATGCCAACACTCTGCCGGAGTATTTCGTATGACTCCTTTAACAAATAGACACCCAGCACCATGGTCACCAGCGGATCAATCCAATATAACCGGAAGAAATAGATGAGGACGGCACTGATGATCACCAGGATGGAAGATATCGTATCGCCCAGCAAGTGCAGATAGGCAGCCCTGATATTGATATTTTTTGCCGAGTCTTTTTTCAGCAGGATCACGGAGATCAGGTTCCCGGCCAGGCCGATAACCGCCACAAAGAACATCACCGGTCCCCTGATCGGCTCAGGATCTTTTAACCGGCGAATGGCCTCTACGAACAAATAGACGATGATAACGATAAGGACGACAGTGTTGAAAAGGGCAGCCAGGATTTCAATACGTTTATAACCAAAGGTCTTTTTGTCACTGTAGTCCTTTTTGCTGATCAGGTTGGCAAAATAAGCGATCACCACGGCGGAGGTATCGCCAAGGTTATGCAGGGCATCCGAAAGCAGGGCAAGACTGTTGGAGACCAGTCCCCCGATCACCTCAGCTATCGTTATGCCCAGGTTAAGGAGGGCTGAAATGAGCAGGTTTTTCTGACTGCTGTCCGCTCCCCCGTTGCTAAGATGATGATGGTGATGCTCCATTCAAGGCTTCCTTATTCTTTGGCCGGCGAATGACCATAATGATGATCCCGGCGACAACAAATGGAATGCTCAGCAGCTGCCCCATATTCAGGGCCAACCCGTCCTCAAAGGATTCCTGGTTCTCCTTCATGAATTCAATAACAAACCGGGCCGCAAAGACCATGAAGAAAAAGGCCCCGAGTATGAATCCTTCCTGCAGGTATTTCCTGTATCTTGCGTAGATCCAGTACAGCAGCACAAAGATCAGCAGGTAGGCCCCGGCTTCATAGAGTTGGGTGGGATGCCGCGGAATTCCATAGACACGGGATGTCATGAGATAATTCCTGCCTGATTTTTCGTGGTTTAAGGTAAGCGATGCAATATCGGGATGGGTGATGTTATCCTGGTAGTCTTTTTTGAATAAGGCAAAGGATATCACTTTTCCCGTTAATTCGTCGGCCAGCGATTCATTTTTGATCTTATTGGTAAGCCCTATTTTCAGGTCCAGCGGAACCGCGTTTTCGGGCGTTAACGGATCCGCCGCGGCTTTTTCATAATGCACGCTTTTTATCGTCTTGTCAGCATCTCCGTATGTCAGCAGATGCGTGAAATCGCGTGCAAAAACAAAGCCGTACCGGCTTCCCGTAGGTTCACCGTATATCTCTGAGTTCATCAGATTGCCGGTACGGATCAATGCTCCGGCCAGCGCGGTGACGATCACAACTTTATCAAGGGTCCACAGGTAGGAAGTTCTGGTTTTCCGGGCAAACAGGACTATGCCCGCCAGAATGCCAATGGCCGCTCCGTGGCTCGCCAATCCCTGGAATCCGGTAAATTCAAAATCATCGCCGATGGTACCCCGCCAGGGCAAAATGATCTCCAGCGGATGCTGCATATAATAGCTGAATTCATAAAAAAGACAATGCCCCAGACGGGCTCCGATGATGGTGCTGATGACCATGTATATCGTGAGCTTATCCAGCAGTTCAACGCTATAGCCTTCTTTTTTGAATACCTTCAGCAGGATCATGTAGCCAAACACAAAACCCAGCGCAAACAGAATGCTGTAATAACGGATCTCAAACTTTCCCATATCAATTAACTGGGGTTTTACATTCCAGATGATGTAATGCAATACCATAACCACGATTTTATTGTTCCTGCAAATCTAATAAAACTCCTTGTACGGCAATACTTTTGTTGATTATATTTGCGTTACATTAAATGCTGACCTAACCGGTCCGAAAACGGTAAGATCCAATAAATCAATAATTCCCTGAATGATGGCTGATCCGGCTGATTACAAAAACAAACCTGGCAAATCCTTTCCTTTATCGCTGCTGCTGTGCAGTGTGATTATCCCCTTCTTCACCTACTGTGCCAAAGTTGGTTCACCTACCGGGGGGCCCAAGGATGAAACTCCTCCGGAGGTGATCCTGAGTATCCCGGACAACAAAGCCGTTAACAGCAAACCGGAAGCCCTGGAAATAACTTTCAGCGAATTCATTGTATTGAAAAACCTCAATGACGAGCTTGTCATTTCTCCTCCGCTGAAAGAAAAGCCTGTCACCAGGATCAGGAATAAGACCCTGGTCATCGACCTGAACAACGAACTGATGGACAGCACCACCTATACGTTTAATTTCGGAAATGCCATAACGGACAACAATGAGGGAAATGCGCTTGTTGACTATGAATTTGTTTTTTCCACCGGACCAACGATCGATTCGCTGGCCATAACGGGCATTGCATTGAACGCTTTTAGCATGAAACCGGAAAAGGAGAAAATCTTCGTCATGCTGTATGATAACCTGAGTGATTCAGCACCCTATCACGAGTTCCCCCAGTATGTTACCAAAACCAGTTCCGAAGGGAAATTTGCCATCAACAACATCAGACCTGGTACATTCAGGCTCTTTGCCCTGAAAGATGGCAACAGCAACCTGAAATTCGACCTGCCTGATGAAATGATCGCCTTCGGAGACACCGCTTTTGTTGTATCACCCGTGAATGTTCAGAAGGTCAGTTTTGTCAAGGATTCTACCCTGCTGAAAGCGAAGATAAAATCAGCCCGGAAGGCCAGGGCTGAATCGGGGGACACCACCGCTGCCGACACGGTGAAGTTCACCGGCAAGGAATTTTACGCGGTGAATACCAGCCTGTTTCTGTTCACCGAGGAAGACTTGCGGCAAAGTATCATAGCAAAAGACAGGGAACGGCGTGAACTGCTGACCTTTGCATTCAACCGGCCGCTGTTTGATACCCTCCGGATTACGCCCCTGAATTTCACCGCTGATCAATGGTATCTGCAGGACCTGTCACCCAACCGGGATACGGCCAGAATCTGGTTAACGGATACCAGCCTGATCCGCCGTGATACAATTTCCCTGGCCGTTTCGTATACCACCACCGATTCAGCCAGGAATTTCATTACCCGCAGCGATACGGTGAACCTTCGTTTCAGGCAAAAGGATTCCAAAAGCAGTACGGGCCGAAAAGCCAGGGAAGGAACAACCACAAAGGATTCCCTTTTTCTGCAGATCTCTACCAACATAAGAAACCAATCTACCCTTGAGCTGAACCAGCCTGTTATGATCATTTCCCCCACCCCTGTCTCTTCGCATGAACTTCGGAAATTTCACCTTTCCCGGATCGAGGATTCCCTGGAATATGCTGAGAAAATGGTGATGACAGATGACACTTCATCACTGTATAGTTTACGGTTTAACGTGGACTGGGCGGAGAATTCCTTTTATAAATTGCTGATAGAACCCGGTGCCCTTACCGATATATACCAAACAACCAATGATACGCTGGAGATGGGTTTCAGAACCCAGAAAACAGACTATTACGGAACGATCCTGCTTGCCTGCGACAGCAGCGAGATGCCCCTGATCATTCAGCTGATCGATGAAAAGGAAAAAAAGGTTGCTGAAAAATACCTGACGGAAAACGGGCGGGTGATCTTCGATTACCTGCCCCCCAAGAAATACCGGTTTAAGGCCATCGTTGACAGGAACCATAACAGGATATGGGATACAGGCCATTACCTCGGCCACATCCAGCCCGAGAAAGTCATCTATTATCAGGGACTCATTGATGTGCGGTCGAACTGGGATCTTGAGATCAGCTGGCGGATTGATGGGAAGTGAACGGGAGACGGAGTCACTCCCTCACCTCATCTTCGCGCACGCCAGCGTCAGCACGCTCACCTGTGTGCCTTCAACCGCAAGCAGGGGCGCGGCGCAGGCCTCCAGTGTCGATCCCGTGGTCACCACATCGTCAACCAGCACGACATGCCGGTTCTTAAGCTTATCGGGGCAGGTCAGCCGGAATATGCCTTCTACATTCGACCACCGCTCGAATTTTGATTTTCGCGTCTGGGTATCCGTGTTTACGGCCCGCTCAATCAGGTCTGTTTCCAGGGGGATGCAAAGGGCTTCCGAAATTCCCCGGGCGATCCGCTCACTTTGATTAAAGCCTCTTCTCTTTTGTTTGGCACCATGCAGGGGAACCGGATGGATCATATCGGCATGGGCAAAGGATGTCCCTGCAAGTTCAAGCCCATACCACCGGCCAAGGTCAATCCCCAGCTGCTGCCGGTTATGGTATTTCATGGCATGGATGATATGCTGATAACGGCTTCCCTTCTGATAGTAAAAGAAGGATGCTGCATCTTTTATCATCACCCTGCCCCAGAAAAGCCTGGCAACATCATTCTCAGGATCGAGATGGAAATGGGTGCGCGGCAGCTCACAGGTGCACCTGAGGCACAGTATGTTCTCATTGCCATATAACACCTCCGAACAGGCGGGGCAAAGCCTGGGATAAAACAAGCCCGTAAGGCTTTCTCCCATATGAGACAACCGGTTCCCTAAACGATACAACAGCATTGATCTGGTCAGTCTGTTACCTTTATTTCATAACTGAGTTTCATGGCCTTCCTGTACGACGCATTCACCCCGCAATAGGTCTCCTGCGACAACTCGACAGCCCTTTTCAGCTTATCCAGCGGAAGGTCTTTTCCCCTGAACTCATAAATCGTATGCATCGCGATAAAATGTTTCGGATGCTCTTCGGTTAATTCCCCTTCAACCGTCACCCTGAAACTCTCCACCTCAATCCTCATCTTTTTCAGCAGTGAGGCTACATCCATTCCTGTGCAACCAGCCAGGGCTACCATCATGAGCGGTTTAGGCCTCGGCCCCTTGTCCCTGCCCCCCGCTTCCGTTTTGGCATCCAGTATTATGCTGTGTCCGTTAACTTCAGCTTCAAAGGATAAATCTCCCAGCCAATTAACATTTATGGATTCTTTCATAATTTTTGATAATTTTGATACCTTTAATTTCAAATTTAGTGAATAATCCGATTATTAAAAGGCTATGAAAAATCATATAACCCCTCCTGCAAAAGAATGGGTCATTGACGCTACCTCTATTTTCCGGCATCTTACCCAGGATGAACTTGCCCAGATACCTCTTGATCAGGAACCGGAATTTTATAAAAGAGGCACCATTATTTATTCGGAAGGGCAGCGTATAAATGGATTTTACTGCGTTCAGAAAGGCATTATCAAAATCTACAAGACCGGCTTTGATGGAAAGGAACAGATCATTCGGTTTGCCAAAAAGGGAGATATCATGGGATTCCGGTCAACCGTTTCGCGCGAAAGGGCCTGCACAACGGCAAAAGTACTGGAAGATGCTTATATCTACATCATTCATGGAGATACCGTGATCAATTTTATCAGGCATAACGGTAATTTTGCGCTGGAACTGCTCCAGATTGCCTGCAAGGAACTTGGCGAAGCCAATGATTATATCACCGATATTGCCCAGAAAACCGTCCGTGAACGTCTGGCTGAGGTGATCATTCACCTGAAAAAGGAATTCGACCTTGACAATGATAAATACCTGCAGATATCCCTTACACGGGAAGAACTGGCCAATATGGTAGGAACAGCCACCGAATCGGTCATCCGCCTGCTGTCGGAATTCAAGCAGGACGGCCTTATTGAGATCCACGGCAGGAGGATCAAGCTGCTGAATGAAAAGGCCCTGGTCAAAATCGGGAATATCAGCGACTGAAGCCTATGCACACCCGTGAATGGGAAATAAAAAAGGCCTCCTGGGCCGGGATGATCGGAAATGCCCTGCTGGCCGGGATGAAAATAGCCACCGGACTGGTTGCAGGAAGCCTTGCTGTTGTCGGTGATGGCATCGATTCATCCACCGACGTTGTCATTTCCTTTTTCATGCTTATTACGGCCCGTATCCTGTCAAAACCGCCTGACAAAAAATACCCTTACGGCTACGGAAAGGCAGACACCATTGCCACAAAAGCCCTTTCTTTTGTAATATTCTTTGCCGGACTGCAATTGCTGATAACAAGCGCCAAAAGGCTGATCAGCGGTGAAGTCACCGCCATGCCGTCGAGGATCGCCATTTATGTCACCCTGATATCCATTGTCGGAAAAATTATCCTGGCCTATTATCAGTTCAGGGCCGGGAAAAAGACCGGCAGTGACATGCTGATCGCCAATGGCAGGAATATGCAGAATGATGTGCTGATTTCTTTCTCGGTACTGATCGGCCTGATATTAATCTTCGTGCTGAAAATGCCTGTGCTCGACAAGATCTTTGCCCTGCTGGTAAGCTTCTGGATCTTAAAAGTAGCCTATCAGATCTTCATGCAAACCAATGTAGAGTTAATGGACGGCACAAAAGACTGCACCGTGTATGAAAAAATATTCAAGGCCATCGAGGTCGTGGAAGGAGTTCAAAATCCGCACCGGGTGAGGGTCCGCAATATAGGGCATAAACTGATGATCGACATTGACATGGAGGTTGACGGAAACCTTTCCCTGTCCCAGGCCCACGAAATATCCCATAAGGTTGAAAAGTCGATCAAATCCAACATCGACAATGTATTTGATATCAACATCCACGTGGAACCGCTGGGGGATAAAATCTCGGAAAAAGATATCGGGATTTCGAGGGATGAAATATAAATGCAGGGACGAGGGACAAGGGACAAGTAAAGAAAGAATCAAGAACCAATACGCTACCTCAGAAATGCCCTGATCCTTTCAATCAGCTTTGACGGCTCATATGGCTTGGCTATATAGTCGTCACAGCCGGCCTTCAGACAGGCAATTCTTTCTTTTTCCATGGCAAAGGCGGTCTGTGCAATTACCGGCAGGGAAGGCCTGAGCTTTTTTATCTCCGCCGTTGCATTATACCCATCCATTTCAGGCAGCTTAATATCCATAAGCACCAGGTCAATGGATTCCTGTTTTACCTTTTCAATGGCCCTTACTCCGTTTTCAGCCCTGATAATGGTTGCCTGAGTCCTTTTTAATATTTCATGAATGTAGGCATAATTGTGATCTTCATCCTCCACTACCAGTAGTGTCTTATCATGCCAATCGGGTCTGGTCGAATTAATCTCCTCCATGTTACCTGGTTAAAAATTAAACCTATGGTTAAGATAGGAATTTTACTTTTTCTTTACAACATGTTTTTTTAACAAAACGGGAAATGCATTTATAGAGCCTGTATTCTGTTCATAACTATTTATACCGTTTTTTGAAAAACAATCTCAGGATCGTAATTTACTTTCCCATAATTTAAGACCTTTGCCATCACGATCTGAAGGTTCCTGATTTAATTCATTTAATTCGTAACGGATGGGGCGCAGAAAAAAGAAAAGTTCTTCGGGAGGAATCAATAAAAATACCCTGGCAAAAAGCCTGCTGGGCATTTTTTCCAATCATCCCAAAAAGACTTTTAACTACAAACAACTGGCAATGCTTTTGCTGGTAACCGATTCACATGAAAAAAGGCTGATCTCGGAAATCCTGAATGATCTGAAAAACAAAGATGCCCTGGAAGAAATATCCACCGGCCGGTTCAAGCTGAAATCATCGGGGGGAACCATCATCGGCAAGGTGCAGATCGTTACCGGCGGATATGGTTTTGTCACCTCGGAGACTGTAAAAAAGGATATTTTTGTTTCGCAGAATAATCTGAATCATGCGCTGGACGGGGATACCGTGAAAGTTTACCTGTATGCCCACCGGAAGTCAAAGGATCTGGAGGGCGAGGTCATTGAGATCCTTGAGCGGGCGCGTGAAACCTTTGTCGGCGTTATTGAGCGTTATGAAAGATATGCTTTCCTGACACCCGACAGCAGGCAAATGCCTGTCGACCTTTTTATTCCCCTTGATAAGCTCAACGGGGCAGAGAATGGCCAGAAAGTAATTGCCCGCATCACCGACTGGCCTAAAAATGCAAAAAATCCTTTTGGCGAAGTGATCGAAATCCTCGGGAAGCAAGGGGATAATGAAACTGAAATGCATGCCATCCTTGCCGAATTTGGCCTTCCCTACCGGTTCAGCGAAGATGTTGAAGAAGAGGCAGCCCGCATTCCCGATAAAATAAGCGAAAAGGATCATGTATCGCGAAGGGATTTTCGTAATGTTCCGACTTTTACCATCGACCCGGAAGATGCAAAGGACTTCGACGATGCCCTTTCCATAAGCCGTTTGCCGGATGGAAACTGGGAAATCGGTGTGCATATTGCCGATGTCACTCATTATGTCAGGCCCGGCACCATCATTGACCAGGAAGCACTGCAGCGGGCGACCTCTGTTTACCTGGTCGACCGTGTAGTTCCCATGCTGCCTGAAAAACTTTCAAATTTTATTTGTTCCCTGCGTCCGGGTGAAGAGAAACTTTGTTTTTCAGCTGTTTTTTCCATGGATGACAATGCCCAGGTTCTTTCATCATGGTTCGGGCACACCATCATCAAATCAAACCGCAGGTTTTCCTACGGCGAAGCCCAGAAAATAATTGATGCCGGCCAGGGTGAGCTGAAAGATGAAATGCTGAAACTCAATGAGCTGGCTGTAATCATGAGGAAACGCCGGATGGAGAACGGATCGGTTGCTTTTGAACGGGATGAGGTTAAAATTGAAGTGGACAGTAATGGAAAGCCGGTCCGCATTTATTACAGCGATCACGGCCCTTCCCATGAGCTGATAGAGGAATTTATGCTGCTGGCTAACCGGTATGTGGCAGAATTTGTCGGCAAGGTTAAAGAAAAAAAGGATAAGAAAACCTTCGTCTACCGCGTACACGACCGTCCTGATGACGAAAAACTCCGGAAGTTCTCGCATTTCATTAAAAAATTCGGTTATAAAATATCCCTTTCATCCGGCAAAAAGACAGCAGAATCGATCAACCAGGTGCTGACCGAGGTTAAGGGAACAAGCGAACAGGATATCGTCGAAAATCTTGCCCTGCGCGCCATGGCTAAGGCAGAATATACCACCAATAACATCGGACATTATGGCCTTGCCTTTGATTACTATACCCATTTCACCTCTCCGATCCGGCGTTACCCCGATATGATGGTGCACCGGCTGCTGCATGAATATCTCAAAGGTGCCGCCTCCAAAAACCAGCAGGAGCATGAAAAGATGTGCCGGCATTCTACCAAGATGGAGATCCTTTCCATGGAAGCCGAACGTGCATCCATTAAATACAAGCAGGTCGAATTTATGCAGGATAAAATAGGGATGAAATACGATGGCATCATTTCCGGCGTTACCCAATGGGGCATATACGTGGAGATCATCGAGAACAAATGTGAAGGCATGATTTCCATCCGGGGCCTGAAAGGTGATTTTTATGAATATGATGAAGACAATTATTGCATCCGGGGAAGAAAGCTTGGCAGGAAATACCAGATTGGCGACCCGGTGAATATAGAAGTGGTCAGGACCAATCTGATCCGCAAACAAATTGACTTTGCCCTGATCAACGACGAAGAATAGTTAAAATCAATTCCGCACCATGATCTTAAATTATATCTGGATCGGCTTCTTCATAATAGGATTCATTGTAGCCCTGATACGTTTTGCCGGGTATTTTTTCAGCGATTTTTTCCTGCAGACCCTGAACATCGTCTTCGACCAGGCCGACCGGGATATCTTCCAGACTATCATACAGAACATCTTTCAGTCGGCCAAAACCAGTGTTGAAATATCCATTTACCTGATAGGCGTTATGACCCTCTGGCTGGGAGTTATGAAAATAGGCGAGCAGGGAGGGGCCGTGAAGGGGATGTCAAGGCTGGTAAGTCCCTTTTTTAACCGTCTCTTCCCCGGCCTGCCCAAAAACCATCCCGTGATGGGCTCTATGCTGATGAATTTCTGCGCCAACATGCTGGGCCTTGACAATGCTGCTACACCCCTTGGCCTGAAAGCCATGAAAGAACTTCAGGAACTGAATTCCGAAAAGGACACGGCCTCAAATTCCATGATCATGTTCCTGGTGCTGAATACGGCCGGAATGACTGTCCTGCCCATCAGCATTATTGCCATGAGGGCGGCATGCGGCGCCGCAAATCCCACCGATGTCTTCATCCCGCTGCTGATCGCAACATACTGCGCCACCATTGTCGGGATGATCTATGTGTCCATAGTCCAGAGGATCAATTTTTTCCAGCCTGTGATACTGGCCTATATCCTTGGCATAACCGCCCTGATCTTCGGCCTGATCTTTTACCTTAATTCACTTCCCCCTTCAAAGGTCTCCGTTTTTTCATCCGTCACCGGCAATATGCTGCTGCTGCTGGTCATCATCCTGTTCCTCTTCATGGGTATCCGTAAAAAGATCAACCTGTACGACACCTTTATTGAAGGGGCAAAAGAAGGTTTCACCGTGGCGGTAAAGATCATCCCTTACCTGGTGGCCATGCTGGTGGCCATTGGCGTTTTCAGGGCCTCCGGTGCCATGGATTTCCTTTTGCTGGGCCTGGGCAGATTCTTTGCCCTGTTTGGCTTTGATACTGAATTTGTAAAAGCCCTTCCCGTAGCCCTGATGAAGCCGCTGAGCGGAGGTGGGGCAAGGGGACTGATGGTTGAGACCATGAATACATACGGGGCTGACTCATTTCCGGGATTCCTGTCCTGCATTTTCCAGGGTTCCACCGAAACAACCTTTTATGTAATTGCCGTGTACTTTGGTTCAGTGAATATCAGGAAGACAAGGTATGCCGTGACGGGCGGCCTGATTGCCGACCTGGCCGGTGTGCTGGCAGCAATTTTTGTGGCGTATTTGTTCTATAATGGTCAATGAACAATGAACAATGAACAATGAACAATGAACAATGATTAATTTTTAATCT
>CAYWCR010000023.1:0-25340 GCA_964456825.1 uncultured Bacteroidales bacterium | reverse complement strand
CAATGAACAATGAACAATGAACAATGAACAATGAACAATGATTAATTTTTAATCTTAATCTTTGTTCTTGGTTCTTGATTCTTGGCTCTTGACTCTTGCCTCTGGCTCTTAATAAATCTGATAATATACCCCCAGCGTCAGATAATTATTGTAATCCCCGCTGTTATATCCGAATAAATTTCCAATCGGCCCGTAACTGCTGATGGCATGCACATTATCATTGATCGCGGTCAGTGAATAGGAATATCGCAGGTTGACGAATATATTCCCGGTGATCTTATAATTCACGCCCACCATCCAGGCAATATCGGTCTTTTTGAAACCCACAAACCAGCTTTCATCTACCGGACCCCCGTTTTCTTCCCCGTTCTTGGCAAACAGATAACCCGGCACAATACCCAGGTCAAATACCACCTTCTTCCTGAAGGTATAGGTAGCCATCAACGGCAGGTCAATATAATGCAGGGCCAGCTTGTAAACCTCCGTATCCTCGGATGATGTAGGTTTTCGTGCGCCCTTGCCGGCATACCGTATTTCCATTTGCGCCCCGAAGTTGTTCCTGAAATTGATGTTGACAAAAACCCCTCCCTGCAAGCCCAGTTTGTCGAAACCGGCATAAGAGTCCCCATCAACCTGGCTGGCCGTAAAACCCCCCAATAACCCGCCCTGGAACCGTTGGGCGGAAACATGGTTAATGGACATGACCATGATCAGGATGACAACATGGATTTTATTCATGGTTTATTTTATTAATTCAACCTATTTATATTCCTTTTTCAATATCTCATGCAACATGGCAACCCCCTTCCCTGCCTTTTCTTTGATTACCCTGACAGGCCGGTACGTCGAAATGTCAATGTCGTTGGGGTCAATCAGAAAGACCGGGACCTGCCTGGGCACATAATCGATCAGTCCTGCCGCCGGGTAAACAACAAGCGATGTGCCGATAACGGAAAAAATATCAGCCGTGGAGACAACGGCTGCCGCCTCTTCAATCGCCGGCACCGCTTCCCCAAACCACACGATATGAGGCCTCAGTTGATAACCCTTCTCACAGTTGTCTCCGATATTGATATCTCCGTAACCGATATCGTATATCAGTCCGAGATCATGTGTACTCCGGGCCTGCGTGAGGAGGCCATGCAGGTGAAGGACCTGGCTGCTTCCCGCCTTTTCATGCAGGTTGTCTACATTCTGCGTGATGATATACACATCAAAATCCTTCTCAAGCTCTTTTAGTCCGATGTGGCCCGAATTTGGCACGGCATCCTTTAACTGCTTTCTTCTTTCATTATAGAACCGCAATACCAGTTCCCTGTTCCTGACCCATCCCTCGGCACTTGCTACTTCCATTACCTCGTATTCCTCCCATAGGCCGCCGGTCTCCCTGAATGTCTTAAGGCCGCTTTCGGCACTCATCCCCGAACCTGTAAGTACAACAAGCTTCTTCATTGAATAAATATTTAGGACAACAAATTTAAAATAATATTTGCAACTTTGTCCCTGGCAACAGATTTACTGAAACCACCGGGTATGATTGACAGACAAACTATTGACCGTATTTTTTCAGCCGCTGATATTGTTGAGGTGATCAGTGAATTTGTTACCCTAAAAAGGGCTGGACAGAATTATAAAGGGCTGAGCCCTTTTAAAAATGAAAAAACACCTTCCTTTTTCGTTTCCCCGGCCAAAGGAATATTTAAATGTTTCAGCTCAGGCATCGGAGGCAATGTCGTCAATTTTCTGATGGAGCATGAAAAACTTACCTACCCCGAAGCCTTACGTTTCCTGGCAAGGAAGTACAACATCGAGATTGTCGAGAAAGAAGAATCTGTTGAGGAACAGCAGCTCAAAAACGAAAGGGAAAGCCTGCTTGCCGTCAATGCCTTTGCCTGCCAGCATTTTTCTTCCCTGCTCGGGACCGAGGAAGGCAAGGCCATAGGGAAAAGCTATTTCCTGGAAAGGGGCATCAGGGATGCCAGCATTGAGAAATTCCAGCTGGGCTATGCCAGGGAAGATAAATCAGCTTTTACCCGGGCGGCCCTTGACAAGGGTTATAAACTGGATTACCTCATCAAGACGGGCCTCACTATACAAAAAGAGAATGACTACCGTTTTGACCGTTTCCACGGACGGGTCATTTTTCCCATCCACAGCCTTTCGGGCCAGATT
This sequence comes from uncultured Bacteroidales bacterium, assembly GCA_964456825.1. Classification (GTDB taxonomy): domain Bacteria; phylum Bacteroidota; class Bacteroidia; order Bacteroidales; family UBA10428; genus UBA5072. The sequence goes on along the minus strand of CAYWCR010000023.1, from coordinate 23,168 downwards.
ATCGGCTTCGCCGGAAGAATTCTCAGGACGGATGACAAAACAGCCAAATATGTCAATTCGCCTGAATCGGAAGTATACCACAAAAGCCAGGTCCTTTACGGCCTTTTCTTTTCCAAGCTCAACATAGCCAAACTGGATAAATGTTATCTGGTGGAAGGCTATACAGATGTTATCTCCATGTTCCAGGCCGGCATCGACAATGTGGTCGCTTCATCCGGCACTTCACTGACCGTGGAACAAATAAGGCTGCTGAAACGTTTCACCAAAAATATCACGGTATTATACGACGGGGATGAAGCCGGCATCAAAGCATCTATAAGGGGCATTGACCTCCTGCTCGAAGAAGGGATGAACGTCAGGGTTGTCCTGCTGCCGCAGAATGAGGATCCGGATTCTTATGCCCGCAGCCACAGCTCTCATGAATTCATGAATTTCATTGCGGAAAATGAAAGTGATTTCATTACCTTCAAAACCAGGCTGTTGTTAAAGGATGCCGAACATGACCCCATCCGTAAATCCACCCTGGTGTCGGATATTGTCCGTTCCATCGCCGTTATCCCGGAGAGCATTCCCAGGTCGGTTTATATTCGCGAATGCAGCCGTATGCTGGATGTTGATGAGAAAACCCTGTTCTCTGAAACATCCAGGATCAGGCGGACCCGTTATGAACAAAAAATAAGGCAAACAGGCAGCTATGCTGAAATACCGGCTTTCGAGACCAGGGCAATTCCCCAGCTGCCGGTAGTGCAGGAAAAATACCAGGCCGAAAAGGAGGTGATCCGGCTGCTGCTGATCCATGGCGATCAGACCTTTTCATTGAAAGATGCCGACAATAACCTGCATGAAGTATCGGTAAAGGAATTTCTGCTGCATGAAATCGAAAACGATGAGCTTGAATTTCACCACCCGGTTTACCATCAGATATTCAATGAGATCATGGATTACTACTACAAAAACGATCCCCTGCCTGAAAAATATTTCGTCTACCACATGGATAATGCCGTCAGCAGTACCGTTGTCGATCTGTTAACCTCCTATAATTATAATCTAAGCAAGATATGGCGCAAATTTGAAAGCTATGTGGCCTCGGAAGATATGAAACTGGGTGAAATCGTTCCGGAAGCCCTGATGGCCTTCAAAATAGACCGGGTGCTGAGGATGCTGAAAGAAACCGAAAACTCCCTGAAGAAAGCACAGGAAAATAACGATTTGGATAATATCGATGCCCTGCAAAATAAATACATCATTTTAAACAGTCTAAAGCGGGAGCTTTCAAAAGGCCTCGGAGAAAGAATCATCATTTCCCACCCATGAAAAACAACACCACCGACCCCGCTTCTAAAGCCCGTGTTAAAAGCTTTCCTGTAAGGATCATCATGTTTCGCAAAACGATCTTGTGGACCATCGTTATACTGACCCTCAGCTTTTTGCCGGGCAGGACTTTTGAAAAAGTTAACCTGTTTGATATCAGCTTCATGGATCTGATCGTCCACTTTTGTCTGTACGCTGTATTTACTTTCCTTATCCTCAGGGAACAATCAGGCAAAACCGGCCGTCAGCTGACCATTATATCATGGTGGATGGCCCCCCTGATCGCCTCGGCCGCGCTGGGAATAATAACAGAATTGGTTCAGTGGTTGCTGATTGCCGGAAGAAGCGGCAATTTCGTCGACTTTTTTCTTGACATGTGTGGATCAGTTGCAGTGCTTTTGCTGTACCCCAGGATCAGATTATAATTTTCTGGTTCAGCCTCATCTCATCCGCAAGGTTCCCTATCGTTTGCTCCTTGAACATGCTCCTGACCTGTTCCCTTATCTTTTCGTATGCTCCGTGCATGGGACAGGGGCTGCCGCCTTCCCTGCAGGACCGGTGCGAAATGAGACACTTTTCGAACAGATCATTGCCGTCAAACAGGATGACGATTTCATACAGGGTAATTTTATAAGGATCCTTCAGCAGGCCAAAACCGCCGTTTGGACCTTTGGTGGAAGAAAACATCCGGTGTTTTGCCAGCACCTGCAGAATTTTAGCCAGAAAAGGGGAGGGGATGGAGAGTTCTTTCGAAATGACTTTAATGCCGGCTTTACTGGATCTATCCGTGTTGAGGGCTAAATAAATAGCGGCTCTGATTGCGTATTTACATGTATTCGATAGCATGTTTCAGGGTTTTATCGGGATTTTTTCTATTCTTCGCTGATGCCTACCTCCGTCAAACGAGGTGTTGATGAAGGCATCAACTATTTCGCAGGCCTGTTCAAAAGTAATAAACCGGGCGGGCAGGGCACAGATATTGGCATTGTTATGCCGGCGCGCCAGTTCGGCAATGTCTTTCCTCCAGCAAAGGGCTGAACGGATCATGGGATGCTTGTTGGCGGTTATGCTGATCCCGTTTCCGCTTCCGCAAAGGGAAATACCTGCGTCATACTGCTGCGTTGAAACGTGTTCAGCCAAAACATGCCCGAAATCCGGATAGTCGACACTGTCAGGGGAATCAGTCCCCAGATCCTCAACGATATACTGTTTGCTGCGGAGGTAATCAACGATTTTTACTTTCAGGGCATACCCCGCGTGATCACTCGCTATTACAATCTTTTTAGACTTCATCAGGTAAGGTTTATCATTATGATCCACTACTACCTTAATTGAAAACAAAGATAACAAATATGATATTTTAAACATATAGCGATTTCACTTGTTCAAACCTTGTTCATTTCCCTATCCATAAAATCTGAAGAAAAGAAAAAACAAACAACTTTTTGCTGATATTAACAATCAGCCTGTATTATTGGATTAACAAGCTGATTTTATGAAAATGATTTAACAAATGTTAAACAGGTGTTTAATCAAATTTTTCTGTCTACTTTTGCACAGATACCTTTATTAACTGCTGTTAATATTGCTGTAATTATTTATTTTTCAGGGAAAAGAAATTTCTCCATGTTGTTAATAGCAGTTGATAAACAGATGATGCAATAGTTCTTGAAAAAAAATATAAACACTATTAATAGGATATATAATACATAAGCAAAATTTTTATTTTAAATGAATATTAATATTAATAATGAATTGTTAATTCATGGTTTCATTCAGAAAAAAATCCCTGAGGGTCTCAACCTTGTAAAGGAAATTCAAAAACTCAAAAAGGAGAAAAATGCCATTATACTGGCTCATTATTACCAGCAGGGTGAGATACAGGATATTGCTGATTTCATAGGAGACAGCCTTGAATTATCACGTCGGGCGGCAAATACAGATGCTGCTGTTATCGTTTTTTGCGGGGTCCATTTCATGGCTGAAACGGCAAAGATCTTATGCCCTGAAAAAAAGGTACTTTTACCTGATTTAAAGGCCGGATGTTCATTGGCGGATTCATGTCCTGCTGATGAATTTGAAAAATTCATTAAGCAGCATCCTGATCATTTGGTTATCAGCTATATCAATACTTCGGCGGAAATAAAGGCCATGACCGATATTATCTGTACCTCGTCCAATGCAGCAAAAATTGTAAACAGCATACCCGCTGAGCAAAAGATCATATTTGCCCCTGACAGGAATCTTGGGAACTACATCAGCAGCGTTACCGGAAGAAAAATGGTCATCTGGGACGGTGCCTGCCATGTGCATGCCAGATTTTCGCTGGAAAAGATCGTGGAGCTGAAGAATGAAAATCCCGATGCGAAACTTATTGCCCATCCCGAATGTGAAAAGCCCGTATTGATCCTGGCAGATTATATAGGGTCTACATCAGCCTTGCTGAAGTTTACAGCCAGTGACAAGACAGAGAAATACATTGTAGCAACGGAATCGGGCATATTGCACCAGATGAAAAAGCAGCATCCGGAAAAGATTTTCATTCCTGCACCCCCGGATGATTCAAATTGCGGATGCAATGACTGCAGTTTTATGAAACTGAACACCATGAATAAGGTGTATCTGTGTTTGCGGTATGAGAAGCCTGAGATTTCCATGGACGAAGAGCTGAGAAAAAGGGCTGAAAGGCCGATCAGAAAAATGCTGGAACTTTCACAAAAACTGGGGATATGAAAAGGAAAGCTTTGCCCATGTTTTTATTATGCCTGCTGGCGGGTCTGTTCTATGGCAATGATGGCTGGTCACAGGAAACCATCCGGCAAAACGGTTACACCATTTTGTATTACCCTACGGGAAAAATTTCAAGTGAAGGCTATATGCGCGACGGAGAGCCGGATGGCTACTGGAAGACCTATTTTCCGAACGGCGTTATGAAATCCGAAGGAAACCGCAAAAACCACCTGCTTGACAGCATCTGGATATTTTACACTGAAAGGGGTGATACCCTGCAAAAGATAAGCTATCTTCTCGGCAGGAAAAACGGCTATACCATTACCTTTAATACGGGCGAAAATGATGAACCCATCAATCTGGGCAAGGTCCTGTCCCGCGAACTGTATGTAAATGACAAAAAGGAAGGATTGTCGTATTATTATTATAACAACGGACTGATAAGAGAAGTTATTGAATACAAGGGAAATAAGAAACATGGCACCGCCACGGAATACAGCATCAACGGCAATGTGATCACGATTCAGAAATTTTATAATGGTGTATTGACCGACAGGCAAAAAATAAACCGGAATAATGAAAACAATATGAAACAGGGGCTGTGGCAGGAATATACGGAAAGAGGAAGGGTTAACAAGGAAATGTATTTCAAAGACGGCATATTGAACGGTCCTTATAAGGAATATGATACCCTGGGAAATGTGAGCCTCATCCTGAATTACCGGGAGGGCATTATTGTCGAAGAACCTGATACGGCCGGATTTGACGTGGAAATAAAAAACGAGTATGATGAAAGCGGCAACCTGATCTTCTCAGGGACCTATAAAAAGGGCATCCCGGTAGGCATCCACCGCAAATTTGATAGCCAGGGCAATGTGACAAATGCGATGATGTATAACGAAAAAGGCATCATGATAGGGGAAGGCATTATTACGAAAGAAGGAAGGAAAGAAGGTGCCTGGACCTATTTCTTTGAAGATGGTTCCGTCAGGGCAAAAGGGCGCTATGCTGCCAACCTTGAAACCGGTAAATGGAGTTACTATGCCAGCACCGGAAAGGTGGAACAAACAGGGGATTATAAAAACGGCAAATTCGATGGCCTGTGGACATGGTTTTATGAAAACGGTAACGTAAAGAGGGAAGAAGAATTTTATAACGGAAAAGAAGAAGGAAGCTACACTGAATATGATGAATCAGGTAATATTATAGCGCAGGGAAAATATTATGATGGTGAAAGGGAAGGGGAATGGTTTTACAAGGTTAATGATTATATTGAAAAAGGTGCTTATATTGGTGGCCTGAGAGACGGAAAATGGGAAGCCTTGTTTCTGAATGAAAAAGTAAGGTATGAAGGGAATTACATCCAGGGCAACCCGGATGGATTGCATAAGTTTTATTATGAGGATGGTAAGGTTAAGGAGGAACAGTATTATGTTTCAGGGATCCGTGAAAAAAACTGGAAAAAGTATGATCAAAACGGAGACCTGGTATTGACCATAACCTATAAAAATGACAATGAGGTTAGAATTAACGGGGAGAAAATAAATTTTGAAAGGGAAGATATTAAATTAATACAATGATCTCAGCACAGGATGGTTGAAGATTTAAACATTCACGATTACAATATTGGTGAAGAAGAAAAAGAGATAGACAGGCAATTGCGTCCGCAGCGTTTTGAAGATTTCAACGGGCAGGATAAAATTGTCGATAATCTCAGGGTCTTTGTAAAAGCCGCCAGGCTCAGAAATGAATCACTGGATCATGTTTTGCTGTCGGGTCCTCCGGGATTGGGGAAAACCACGCTGGCCAATATCATCGCAAGGGAACTGGGGAGCAATATAAGGACAACATCAGGCCCTGTACTTGAGAAAGCGGGAGATCTTGCCGGAATCCTTACCAACCTTGAAGAGCACGATGTTTTATTCATCGATGAAATACACCGGCTGAGTTCGGTTGTTGAAGAGTTCCTTTATTCAGCCATGGAAGACTATAAAATAGACCTGGTAATCGATAAAGGACCCAGTGCCAGATCGGTTCAGATTCAGATAAGCCCGTTTACACTTATTGGTGCAACCACCCGTGCCGGTTTATTGACCAGTCCATTGCGGGCCAGGTTCGGGATCAACTCACACCTGGAGTATTATAATTATGAGATCCTGAAAGACATTGTCATGCGGTCTGCTTCCATTCTAAATATTGCTATAACCTATCAGGCAGCCGAAGAGATCGCTTCAAGGTCAAGGGGAACACCCAGGATTGCTAACGCACTGCTGAGGAGGATACGCGATTTTGCCCAGGTGAAGAGCATGAAGGAAATCAACATAGAAATAACAAAATACGGTCTTGAGGCCCTCAATATAGATAAAAAGGGACTCGATGACATGGACAATAAAATATTAAGCATAATCATTGAAAAGTTCAACGGGGGCCCGGTGGGATTAGGAACCATAGCCACAGCGGTCAGTGAAGATCCGGGTACCATAGAGGAGGTTTATGAACCTTTCCTGATAAAGGAGGGAATGATCAAAAGGACACCCAGGGGAAGAGAGGCAACGGATCTGGCCTATAAACATCTGGGGCGCTCCAGGCTGGGGGAATTCACCCTGCCGTTCTAAGCGCTGATAAACTGGTGCAAAAAACGGATATCATTCTCAAAATACAGGCGAAGATCATTGACCTGATATTTTAGCATAGCTGTTCGTTCAATCCCCATGCCGAATGCAAATCCTGTATATTCCTTACTGTCAATTCCGGAGGCATCCAGTACGTTGGGATCTACCATTCCGCAGCCCAGTATTTCAAGGAAGCCTGTGTATTTGCATACATTGCAGCCTTTTCCTCCGCAAATGGAGCAGGAAACATCAAGCTCGGCAGAAGGTTCGGTGAATGGGAAAAAGGAAGGCCGCAAACGGATCTGCGTGGATTCTCCAAACATCTCCTTGGCAAAGAATAGCAGGGTTTGCTTCAGATCGGCAAAGGATACGTTATGATCAATGTACAGGCCTTCAACCTGATGAAAGATGCAATGCGCCCTGGCTGAGATAGCTTCGTTGCGGAAAACCCTGCCGGGGAAAATATTGCGGATGGGAGGCTTTTGCGTCTCCATGGCCCTGACCTGCACCGAAGAAGTATGGGTGCGCAACAGAATGTCAGGGGAGGAGGTAATGAAAAAAGTGTCCTGCATATCACGGGCCGGATGATTTAACGGAAAATTCAATCCGGTGAAATTGTGCCAGTCATCTTCAATTTCAGGGCCTTCATATATGGTAAAGCCTATCCGGGAAAAAATATCACAGATCTCTTTACGCACCAGGGATATCGGATGCCTGCTGCCGGAAAGGAAGGGCTGGGAAGGTTTTGTCAGATCATCTGCAACAACCGATGTTTCAAGAAGTGCAAGACTTTGCTGAAAATTTTCAAACCGTTCGGTTGCCATTATTTTTAATGCATTGAGCTGCCCCCCTATTTCTTTCTTTTGCGCCGCAGGTACCTGTTTAAAGGCTTCAAACAAGGCAGAGATCTTTCCCTTTTTACTCAGGTAAAGCAGCCTGAATTCTTCAAGCTGTTCGGAAGAAGCAGGCTGGGATGAGAGGATCTCTGCCCGGAGCGTATTAATGGTGTCAAGCATGAAAATGGTTATTTGAGTAAATAGGCCTTAATTATCGTAATGTTTTCAACCGGCCTGTCGCGCCCATCCGTTTCAACGGCTGCAATTTTGTCAACAATGTCCAGTCCATCAACCACCTCGCCAAAAACAGTATAGGCATAGTCAAGATGAGGTGCACCGCCTAGCGTAGTATAGGCTTTTATTTGTTCAGGCGTGAAACGAATATGAGTATTGCTGTTTTCCATTGATTTCAGCTGTTCAGCCGTAAACTTCTGTCCCTGGATTATATAAAACTGGGAACCGGAGGATTCGCGCGCCGGATTTACATTGTCACCGGTTCGTGCAGCAGCCAGTGCTCCTTTTTTGTGATAGAACTGGGGAAATATCTCTGCCGGTATGGTATATCCAGGCCCGCCCGTGCCCAAGGCAACGCCGGGCTTGGCATTTTTGGAAAGGGGATCGCCGGTTTGGATCATAAAATCCTTTATGACCCGGTGAAACAGCATTCCGTTAAAATAGCCTTCCGATACCAGCTTGGTGAAATTATCCCTGTGCATGGACGTTTCTTCATATAACCTGACTTTTAAAGTCCCTTTTGTGGTCTGGAAAACCAAAAAGGCATCATTTTTTGGCTGGGCCAATAAAACTACGGGTAGTAAAATGATCAGGAATGACAAACCAATTCCCTTTATTTCTTTCATTCGTAAAGTATTTAAATAATTTTGCAAATATAATAAAGACGCCATAAAGATAGAATAAAGACCTCAAATTAATGGGATTAAAAATAGCAATATGCGGCGGAACCGGTTTTATCGGCGCTGCATTGCAGGATTATTACAGAAAGAAAGGTTTGGATGTAAGGCTTATTAACCGGAAAACATTGAAAAACAGGGAAGAACTGGATGCCTTGACGGGAGATTCATTCATGTTGATTAACGTGGCGGGTGAACCGGTAATTGGATGGTGGACGAAAAAGAAAAGAGAGAGAATCTGGAATAGCCGTATCGGTGTCACCCGTTTGCTGGTTGATTCATTAAACCGGGTTGCACAACCCCCGGAATTGTTTTTTCAGGCCTCCGCCATTGGCATTTACCGGGAAAACAGTAACGAAATATTCGATGAGGAAAGCCGGAATTATTCAACTTCGTTTTTGGGAGAGGTAGTGGATGAATGGGAAAATGCACTGACGGATCTGCAGGAAAGGCATATCCGTGTAGTAATCATGAGAATAGGACTTGTGCTGGGCAGCAAAGAAGGATTTCTGCATAAACTGATGCCTTTGTTCAGGGTTGGACTGGGAACGAAATTTAATAAGGGGGAAAAATATTTGTCCTATATATACCTTAAAGAGTTGCTACGGATCGTTGATTATATAGGCATCAAAAAGGAAATTACAGGCATTGTGAATATTACCCAGAACGAATTTGTTACATTTGATGGTTTTTTTAACCAGCTTGCAGAGACACTTAAGAAACCAGTGATTTTTACAACCCCTGATTTTTTAATCCGTCTTTTTTTTGGAAAAGCTTCTGTTGCACTATTATCAGGTCACAGAGTGCTTCCAAAAAAACTGCTGGATCATGGTTATGTCTTTCAATATGGTTCATTGGAAAATATACTGAAAGAGATTTATCATAAAAGTTTGTAAATGAGCGTATACAGTAAACTTGGCGGTCAAACATTAATATACGGTCTTGGCAATATTGTTCCGCGAATGCTGAACTATGCCATTCTTACTTTTTACTACACGCGCAGGTTCAGTGTTGAGCAATATGGGATGATCACGGAACTGTATGCCTATGTAGCCATATTGCTGGTAGTACTGACCTATGGTATGGAAACAGGTTTATTCAGGTTTTCATCTGTCAGGAAAAATACCGATGCAGTATTCAATGTTTCCTTCCTTTCAGTCACCGGAACTTCATTGATTTTTATTCTTTTAATTCTTTTTGCTTACCGAAAGCTTGCCATTTGGATAGAATATGACAATCATCCTGAATATATAGCATTATTGGGAGTTACCGTAGCGCTGGATGCCATAACTTCCATCATATTTGCCAAGATACGGATGGAGGAAAAGGTCAGAAGATTTGCCTTTTTTAAGATCCTGAATGTAGTTCTCACCATTGTGCTGGTGATGACATTCCTGGAAATATTACCAGGGATTGAACTCATTAATAACCTGCCTTTCTATATAAAATACATGAAGGACATTGGGGTTGGTTATGTTTTTATAGCCAATCTGATGGCAAGTCTGATTCTTATAATTGCATTGCTGCCGGATTACAGGAGAATCAGTTTCAACATGGACCTTGCCTTGCTGAAGCCTTTGCTGAAGTATTCAATACCCTTGTTGATCGTTGGATTGGCGGGGCAGTTTAATGAAACCATTGAAAGAATATTATTGCGGTTCTTTCTTCCGGAGGGAACCAACGTTTTATTTGAGATAGGTATTTATGGCGCAAATTACCGCATTGCACTGTTGATGACCCTTTTTATTCAGATGTTCCGGTATGCCGCGGAGCCTTTCTTTTTCATTAATTTCAGCCGAAAGGATTCCGGGGAGATCTATGCCAACGTGTTGAAGTACTTTATTATCTTCTGCATGATCATTTTCCTCTTCGTTGTTTTCTATCTCGACCTGATAAAATATTTCATAGACCGGAAATATTATTCTGGCCTTCATATCGTTACTATAGTATTGATGGCCAATGTAATATTGGGTATATTGTTCAACGTAAACATGTGGTACAAGCTTACCGGAAAAACATATATTGGAATTTATATAACAGGCATAGGAGCCCTATTAACGGTTGTACTGAATATTATTTTCATTCCCAAATACAGTTATGTGGCCTGTGCATGGATCCATCTGGTTAGCAATACAGTGATGATGATCATAACCCTGTTACTGGGCCATAAATATTATAGAATTCATTATGAATATAAGCGTATTGCCGAGATAATGCTGGTTACAGCAGCGGCATATATAATTTTCAGCCAGGCAAAATCGGACATTGTTATAAATAATATTATTATTGGAACAGCTTTATTAATATTGTTCATATTTTATTGCATAAAAAGGGAAAATCTGTTTAAGGTTTTTTTCAGCAAAGGATTATGAAAGTAAGGATCATAAATAAATCAAAGCACCATTTGCCGGAATATAAAACGGTTCTTTCAGCCGGTATGGATTTAATGGCAAACCTGGAAAATCCGGTTGTATTGAAACCGTTACAACGGATATTGATACCAACAGGACTTTTTGTAGAATTGCCGGAAGGTTATGAGGCGCAGATAAGACCGAGAAGCGGACTATGCATAAAGAACGGAATAACGGTATTAAATTCACCGGGTACTATAGATGCAGATTACAGGGGTGAGATTGGAATCATCGTTATTAATATTTCGGATATGGAATATACCATTCATGATGGCGAAAGGATATGCCAGATGGTGATTGCAAAACATGAAAGGATTACATGGGAAACCACTGACGAGTTAAGCGATACAGAAAGGGGAGAAGGAGGATTTGGTCACACAGGGATTAAAAAGCAGGACAGAATATGAGGCGAATCAAATATAGCCTATTGGCAGGATTGATATTCGTTTTTGAATGGAATCTGAAAAGTCAGGAAATTGTAAACCCGGGAGAAAAGAACGGGGCTTATGAATCGGAATATTATTACGCTTTTACCGAAGCGACAAAGCACATGATATATCAGAATTATGCGCAGGCGGTCAGTTTATATCAGCGATGTCTTGAGTATAATCCAAACAGTCCTGCCATTCGTTACCAGTTATCCGTAATCAACTTTAAACTGGGCGATATTAATAAGGCTAAGAAGCTCGGAAAAGAAGCCTGTGCGCTGGATAATAAGAACCGGTGGTATCTGTTGAATCTGATTAATTTATATCAAACGACCAATCAATTGGACAGTGCTGTAACATTTACCCGGGATTTGATCAGGCTGGAACCGGAAAACCTGGAAAATCAATTCAATCTGGCCATACTATATCAGATTATGGGAGAATACAAAAAAGCACTTGATGTTTATAATAAACTGGAATACGAATATGGAAGGAATAATGAGATCTATATTAACAAATATAAGATTTACAGGAATTCCGGGAATATAAAGAAGGCACAGCAGCAGCTGGATTATGCCCATTACCTTGCTCCTGATGACATGAATATAATGGGACTGATGGCTGAGCATTACAGGGATATTGGAAAGGAAAGCGAGGCTGAAAATTACTACAATATTTTATTGAAAGAAGGCAATAGTAACGGAGTAGCAGTATTCTCTTATATCAATTATCTGGTAAAATTCGGACAATATGATAAAGCCTTGAATTATTTTGTATCATCGATTAGAAAAGAAGATATTCAAAAGGATCAGATTTTCGGGTATTTCATTAATGAATTGCAAAATAATGATGTTAATGACAAACATTATGCTTTTTTGGATACCGCAATGGGATATTTCTATAAAGAGAACAGGGATGATTTCAGAATTAGCGGATTGTATGTGGATTACCAGATGAAAAGGGAAAATTTCGGGAGGGCATCTCTTATACTGAAGGAAATGTTAACGGGAAATGAAAGAAATTTTAAGATATGGGAGCAGATACTATATGCTGAAAATGCCATGAATCATCCCGACAGTGTGGTAAAGTATGGTGAAGCGCTTATAAAAATATTTGATTATGAAGCACTTCCTTATTTATATACTGGCATTGCCTGGCAGCAATTGAGAAACGCTGATAAGGCCATAAGACTTTTTGAAAAAGGAATGAGGTTAACGGAAAACAATAATATACTGGTACAGTTTTATATATACCTTGCAGAGGCCTGCAATGAAGCAAATGAAGTGGATAAGTCATTTGAGTATTATGAAAAGGCATTGGCCATTGATAATGATAACAGGCTCGTTTTAAATAATTATGCTTATTTTCTGGCACTGGCAGATAGGGATCTGGAAAAGGCGGAAAAAATGTCGAAATATACGGTATCCGAAGAAAAGAAAAATTATGTATATCTTGATACGTATGGCTGGATTCTATATAAAATGAATCGGGAAAGCAAAGCAAAACGATATATTAGAAGGGCCAGGAGATATGGCGGCAGCAAAAGCAGCGAAGTAATGGATCATTATAAAACACTGATGGGTCAGTAATATGAATCAGCGGATAATTAGCCTGTTGTTTATTTTGTTAATGATGGAATGCACAGCATTTTCGCAGGTGCAAAAGAAAAGCGCACTGGAAAATGACAGAATAAAAACAATGGAGGAAATAGAACTTGCCTCAAAGCTGATACAGGAAACGCAGGTTAAGAGCAAAGAATCGCTGAACGAACTTAATTTGGTAAATCATAAAATTAAGGTACAGAAAAGGCTTATTCAGACATTGGACGAAGAGATTGCTTTAATGGACCAGCAAATGATAGAAAACAATGCAACCATAAAGCAGCTGATAGAAAAGCAGGATAAAATACGGACGAATTATGCAAAATCCATTTATCTCACCTACAAAAAAAGAAGAAGGGAAAACTTTTTTTTATATGTATTGGCAAGTGAAAATATGAACCAGGCATATAAGCGTTTCCGATATATGCAAATTATAAATAATTACAGGAAAAGACAGGTGGAAATGCTGAATGACCTGGAAGATCAGATAAGTGATGAAAACGGAAGGCTGGAGAATGTAAAAAGGGATAAGCAACAGCTTCAAAAACAGAATGTTAAGCAAACAGATCTGTTGGCAAATGAAAAGAATAAACAAAAAGTATTATTGCAAAAGCTGAAGCAACAAGAAAAGGAGCTTAGAGCAGAAGTGGAAAAAAAGAAAAAAATTGCAAGGGAACTGGAGAAGGAAATTGAGAAGATCATTAACGAAGAAAGAAAGAAGAGTGCAAAAGGCGATATTTATGCAACGTTAACAAAGGAAGAGAAGCTGATCAGTGATGAATTCGGAAAAAATTACGGTAAGTTACCATGGCCTACAAAACAGGGAGTTGTTGTTGGAAGGTTCGGTGAGCAGGAACATGCTTCGATGAAGGGAATAAAAGTTCGCAACGACGGTATTTATATTGCAACCGTTAAGAATGCTGAAGTTAGGTGCATTTTTAAAGGGGTGGTCACCAAGGTATTTGCAATACCGGGATCCAATTATACGGTAATTATCAGGCATGGAAATTACTACACCTTGTATCATAACCTTAGAAACGTTATAGTCACAAAGGGGACCGAAGTATCAACCAAGGAGATCATCGGCAATGTATCGACAGATACGGAAAAAAACGAGACAATACTTCATTTTCAGGTTTGGAAGGAAACGGAAAGGAATGATCCGGAATTATGGTTATCGCACTAGAATTTAGAAAAAGAAGCTTTTTTTTTCTAAATTTGATGAATTATTAAAAAAAGAGTAACTAAAAAATGTTATTTAAGTATATTAGAAGGAATCGAAACAGAAAGTAAATGAAAAAATCACTGAAAATAGCATCGAAGATTGAGAATCTACGGAAAGTTGAGAAGATGGTAGATGAGATTTCAGCGGAATACAAGATTAGTTCCGATATCTATGGTAATATTCTTATTGCTGCGCTGGAAGGAACGAATAATGCCATAGTTCATGGAAATAAACTGGATGAGAATAAGATGGTTAATATTGAGATTACAAAGGATGAGCAGAAGTTAAAGATACAGATAGACGACGAAGGAAACGGATTTGACTATAAAAATATTCCGGACCCGACAGCACCGGAAAATATAGAGAATGTTAATGGAAGAGGCATTTTTTTAATGGAAAAGCTCTCGGACAAAATTGAATTTTCGAGAAACGGTGCTAGAGTGGAATTGGAATTCAATTTGCCATAAGTTGAAAATACATCTGGTAAATAAAGAGCTTATACAGGAAGGTTTAGCGTTAAAAAAAGTTGAAGAGGTAGTTAAGGAAATAGTCAGCAGCGAAGGAAAACAGTTAGGCGAAATAGGGATCATTTTCGAGCGTGATGAAGATTTATTGAAAATCAACAAAAATTTTTTACAACACAATTATTTTACTGATGTTATAACATTTGATTATAACAGGAAGAATAAAATAATGGGTGATATTTTGATTAGCATTGACACAGTAAGAAGAAATGCAGTTAAGTACAATCAGGATTTTATGACCGAGATAATAAGGGTTATAATACATGGAGTGTTGCATCTTTCTGGTTATGAGGATAAAAGTGATAAGGATAAGCAAACTGTAAGGGCAATGGAAGAATTATATCTTTGCAGATATAAGGAATTAAGTGATGAATGAGGGTTATGACGTCATAGTGGTGGGTGCAGGACATGCTGGTTGTGAAGCTGCATGTTCTGCTGCGGGTATGGGATCAAAGGTTCTGCTGATCACCATGGATATGACAAAAATGGCACAGATGTCATGTAATCCTGCAATGGGTGGCATTGCAAAAGGTCAAATCATCCGCGAAATTGACGCATTAGGTGGCTTTTCAGGCATTGTAACGGACTTAAGCATGATACAGTTCAGGATGCTGAACCGTTCAAAAGGACCTGCTGTATGGAGTCCAAGGGCTCAGTGTGACAGAGCGCTATTCAGCATGGAATGGAGAAAAATCGTAGAAAGCAATACCAATATAGATCTGTGGCAGGACAATGTGAATAGGCTGATCATTAAAGGAAAAACAGTAACGGGAGTTAAAACACAGTTAGGAAAGGAATTCAAATCAAAATCTGTTATTCTTACCAACGGGACTTTTGAAAATGGAATTATTTATGTGGGAAAGAAGAAAGTTGAAGGAGGTAGGATCTCGGAGCCCATTTCAACGGGAATAGCGGAGCAGTTGAGAAAAATTGGATTTGAAGTTGGAAGGCTTAAAACAGGAACGCCGGCAAGAATAGACGGAAGGACTATTAATTTCGAAAAACTCGAGGAACAAAAAGGAGACAGGGAAATCAGGCGGTTTTCTTTCATTAATACACCATTGCCTGAAAGTCAGCGAAGTTGTTATATTACATATACAAACAATCATACCCATGATGTGTTAAAAAGGGGTTTTAAGGATTCTCCGCTGTATGACGGCACAATTAAGGGTATTGGTCCCCGATATTGTCCCAGTATTGAAGGAAAGATCGTGACATTTGCAGAGCGGAGCAAGCATCAACTGTTTTTGGAACCGGAAGGCTGGAAGACTATTGAATATTATGTGAACGGATTCTCTTCTTCGCTGCCCATGGATATTCAATACGAGGCGCTAAGAACCATTAAGGGAATGGAAAATGTAAAGATATTCAGACCCGGATATGCTATAGAATACGATTATTATCCCCCGACACAATTGCATTATACACTGGAAACAAGAAGCATAGAAAACCTATATTTTGCGGGACAGATCAATGGAACGACAGGTTATGAAGAAGCGGCTGCACAAGGTATTATAGCGGGTATTAACGCTCATTTAAAAGTCAACGGGAAGAAAGAATTCATTTTAAAAAGGGATGAATCCTATATAGGAGTGCTGATAGATGATCTGATAACAAAGGGTATTGATGAGCCTTACCGGATGTTCACATCCAGGGCAGAATACCGAATTCTGTTAAGGCAGGATAATGCCGATGAAAGATTAACGGAGAAGTCCGCCAGCATTGGATTAGCCACAAAGGAAAGGCTGGAAATATTCAACAGGAAGTCAAGGGTAAAAAGAAGGCTTATTAATGCAGTAAAGAAAACCAGCATTGAACCCGGAAAAATAAATGAATTTCTGAAGGATAAATTCACTGCGCCAATCAATCAAAAAGTAAAAATATTTGATTTAGTTCTCAGGCCTGAAGTGGAGTTAAAATGTTTGATTGAATTTTTGAAGGGAAAAATTGGAAATGAAATTTTCGATGTTGAGGAAGAAAAGGAAATAATAGAGGCGGCTGAGGTAGAGATAAAGTATAATGGATACATAAGAAGAGAAGCAGTAATGGCTGAGAAAATTCAAAGATTAGAAGGAATTGCTATAGATAAAAAAATTGAATATGATAAGATAAATGCAATTTCAACAGAGGCAAAGCAAAAATTAAAACGAATTAAACCTGATACAATAGGCCAAGCAAGCCGCATTTCAGGTGTTTCGCCGAGTGATATAAATATCATACTGTTGTATATGGGAAGATAATGTTCCACGTGGAACAACCATTTATATTTTCATTGATTTTCAACCTTGAACGAAGCCTCGATTAAAACGATTATTGCAGGGTTGCCTGAAAAACCCGGTATTTACCAGTTCTTTAGCCGGGATAGGGAATTGCTTTATGTAGGCAAAGCCAAAAATCTCAAAAAACGTGTTTCCTCATATTTCAATCGTTTATCCTCATCCAGCCGGAAATTGCAAATTCTGGTAAATCGAATAGATGATATTGGATACATGATTGTGGATACTGAATCGGATGCTTTACTGCTGGAAAATAATCTGATAAAAAAGCATCAGCCTCGTTACAATGTATTAATGAAAGACGATAAAACATTTCCATGGATATGCATTAAAAATGAAGATTTCCCCAGGGTTTTCACAACAAGACATATTGAAAAAGATGATTCGGAGTATTTTGGTCCATATACTTCAGTAGTGATGGTAAGAACTCTTATGGAACTTATAAGAAAGCTATTTCCGCTGAGAAACTGTTACTATAATCTAACACCTGAAAATATAGAAAGCGGAAAGTTTAAAGTTTGCCTGGAGTATCACCTGAAAAACTGCAATGGACCTTGTGAAAACCTGCAATCACGAGAGGAATACAATGCCGGAATAGATCAGATAAGAAATATATTGGGGGGAAATCTTACTACCGTTATCGGACATTTAAATTCGCTGATGAAAACATATGCATCTGAATATCGCTTTGAAGAAGCTGAATTAATCAGACAAAAGCTGGCATTGTTAACCAGATTCCAAAGCAAATCAACCATTGTTAACACTAAAATTTCAAACGTAGATGTTTTCTCTATTGCGGTTAGTGAAAATTTTGCCGCGGTTAATTTTTTTAAGGTAATTAATGGAGCCATTATTCAATCGCATAATCTGGAACTGATCCATAAGCTGGATGAAACAAAGGAAGATTTGCTGACCATGGCCATAATGGATATAATGCAACGCCTAAGAATTGTATCCAGGGAGATCATCGTTCCCTTTCCCATAGCACCACTATTTGGGGTTACCAAAATTACCGTTCCCAAATCAGGAGATAAAAGGAAATTATTGAATCTTTCTTTGCGCAATTCAAATGAATATTTATTTGACAGGCAAAACTTCAGAAATACTATTGAGAAAAAATCAAAAAGGAATAATATCCTGGAAAAATTAAAGGAGGATTTAAGGATGAATATCCTGCCTGTTTATATTGAATGTTTTGATAATTCAAATATACAGGGATCGCAACCGGTAGCTTCCTGTGTTGTTTTTAAGAATGGAAGGCCCTTACCTTCGGAATACCGTCATTACAATATTAAAACCGTCACGGGACCGGATGACTATGCGTCAATGCAGGAGATTATACTACGGAGGTACCAGCGATTGATAGATGAACAGAAAGACCTTCCTGACCTGATCATTATAGATGGAGGCAAAGGGCAGTTGAATGCAGCGCTAAAAAGCCTGGAAGCCCTTGATCTGATAGGAAAGATCTCCATTATTGGCATTGCAAAAAGACTGGAAGAGATTTACGTACCCCACGATTCTTACCCTGTTTATCTGAATAAGAACTCGCCTGGTTTGAAGCTTATTCAAAAGATCCGCAATGAAGCCCATCGGTTTGGCATTACTTTTCATAAACAAAAAAGATCAAAGGCAATGGTTGCCTCACAGCTGGATAAAATAAAGGGCGTAGGTCCTGCTACAAAAGATAAATTGTTAATGTATTATGGTGATACTGAGGCAATTAGAAATTCAAAGCTCGACTTGATGGAAAGCGTGATCGGTCGCAGGATGGCCAATGTGGTTTTTGAATACTTCAGGAATACACCAAAAAAATAATCATTAATCTATTGACTGCGGCTGGTCATATAGATGGCGAGTTCGCGCAGCGATTGTTTGACGGTACTATCCGGAAAATAATCAAGGACTTTGATGGCTTCATCACGGTATTCATTCATTTTACTGATACTGTATTCAATGCCCCCTTTCGAATTGGTGAATCCGATAATTTCCGTGATAACGCCTGAATCGGCTTTTCCTTGATTTATCAGCGATAAGATTCTTCTTTTCTCTGCCGGGCTGCTTTTTTGTATGGCATGGATCAGGGGCAGGGTTATCTTTTTTTCTTTAATGTCGTTACCGGAAGGCTTTCCTGCATGGGATTTCAATTGATAATCCAGCAGATCATCCTGTATCTGAAAAGCAATTCCCATTTTCTCACCAAAAAGGGCCATCAGACCAACCACATGATCGGATGCCTGAACGGATTTTGCCCCGCTTGCAGCGCAGGCACTGATCAAGGTGGCCGTCTTCTTGCGGATGATGGAAAAATATTTTTCTTCCGTAATGGAAAGCTTCCGGGAAAGCTGTATTTGCATTAATTCTCCCTCGCTCATCTCTCTGACGGCATCGGATACAATTCGCAGGCTGTCGTATTCATGATTCTTAACGGACAACAACAATCCCTGCGCCAGCAGATAATCCCCAATAAGCACAGCCATCTTTGATTTCCATAAGGCATTGATACTGAAGTAGTTTCTTCTTTCATAGGATTCATCCACCACATCGTCATGGATAAGGGAAGCGGTATGCATGATTTCAATCATCGATGCGGCAATGTATGTGGAAGGACCTATTGGGCCTGAGATCTTGGCTGAAAGCAGGACCAGAATGGGACGTATCTGTTTTCCCTTTCTGCGGATAATATAATTGATGACAATGTTCAGCAAGGGAATTTCACTTTTCATGGAATGGTGAAAAATCAGCTCAAATTCTTTTAATTCCTGTTGAATAGGCTCTTTTATGGTATCGAGGACGGACATCCGGGATTATTTTATGGTTTCAAAAGTAGTAATAATCTTTGATAGACAGCTGCTGGATATTGGGTTTGTCAAATAAGACCTGGACAAGTGAAAATGTGGCCTGAATGATAGGGTATTTCGTTATATATTCATATATTTGTATAGACAACTAATTGAAATTGTTGAAAATAGATACATAAATCCAATTCATAGACACCCTTTCTTGAAAAAATCTAATACAAAACCAATGCAGTTTGAAAATTTAACCGCTGAGCAACTGGAAAAAGTAGCGGGCATGCTGAAAGCAATTGCCCATCCGATGCGGATAGCCATACTCAGGTATCTGGACGGAGGGAAACAGCTGACGGTCACTGAAATTCATGCATTGCTGGGCATTGAGCAGTCAACCACATCGCACCACCTGGGAATATTAAAAGATAAAGGCGTACTCATTTCAAAAAGAGACGGGAAAAACACTTATTACAGCATCAGGAATGAGAACCTGAGTAATATCATCGATTGTGTCGCTAAATGCGCCTGCTGAATGATAAATCCAGGGTTTAAGCCAGCCGGTTGAATGCGACCGGCTTTTTTTGTAACTTGATCACCCCAAACATAAAATCAGCCTTATGCAAAAGATGCTTTTACTGGATGCTTATGCCCTGATTTTCAGGTCATACTACGCCTTTATCAACAGGCCCATTAAAAACTCAAAAGGCCAGAATACTTCAGCCATTTTTGGTTTTACCGCATCCCTCGACGAAGTCATCCGAAGGGAAAACCCTGATTACATAGCGGTTGTATTTGATTTTCCGGGACCCACTTTCAGGAGTGAAATATTCCCGGAATACAAGGCGAACCGTCAAAAAACCCCGGAAGAGATCAAGACCTCTATTCCTTATATAAAAAGGATCCTGGACGGATATAATATTCCGGCCCTTGAAATGAGCGGATTTGAGGCTGATGATATTATTGGTACCCTGGCAAAAAGGGCTGAAAATGAAGGACTGAAAGTTTTCATGGTCACGCCGGATAAGGATTATGGCCAGCTGGTAAGTGATAATATTTTTATGTACAAACCCGGCCGGTCGAACAGCGATGCTGAAATACTGGGAGCGCCTGAAATCATACATTACTATTCCATTGATGATCCGGTACAGGTCATTGATATACTGGCATTATGGGGCGACGCGTCGGATAATATCCCGGGGGCTCCGGGCATCGGAGAGAAAACCGCAAAAGAACTGATCCAAAAATATCACACGGTGGAGAACCTGTTTGATCACCTTGACGAACTGAAAGGAAAACAAAAAGAAAATATTTCGCTGAACAAGGATCAGATCATGCTGTCAAAAAAGCTGGCAACCATTGATACCAATGTTCCCATTAATATTGATTTTGAACAATTGAAAAAAAGTCCACTGCAGCAGGCCAAACTAAAGGAAATATTTGCTGAACTGGAATTCCGTTCACTTTCAGCACGGATCCTGGCAACGGAAAAAAACCCGTCAGCCGAACAGGGCCTGCTTTTCCCTGCTGCCACGGATACCCAGGCAAATTCGGCTGACAGCAAATGGCTCACCCTTGATCAGGTTTCCCATCAGTATAAAAGCATAGAAAGGGATGATGAAATTCAGGAAATGGTAAAGTTTTTACTCACCAGGAGCAAGGTGTGTTTTGATACCGAAACAACCGGTTTGGATGTTTTTAAGGCTGAACTGGTAGGGATGTCATTTTCGGTGAAGGATCATGAAGCCTGGTATATTCCTTTTCCGGCTGACCGTACACAATGTATGAAGAGGCTGGGAATATTGCGTCCGCTGTTCGAAAAGGAAGAGATCATGAAAATAGGACAAAATCTGAAATACGATATTCAGGTGCTGCAGCAATATGATATGGAAGTCAGGGGACCCCTGTTTGACACCATGATAGCCCATTATCTCATACAGCCGGAACTAAACCATAACATGGACTACCTGGCTGAAGTATACCTTAACTATAAGCCCGTTCCGATTGAGGAACTGATCGGAAAGAAGGGAAAGGACCAGCTTAACATGCGCGATGTGGAAATCGGTAAAATCAGTGAATACGCAGCTGAAGACGCCGACATTACCTGGCAACTGGCCGGGGTTCTTGCACCGGAGCTTTCCAAACAAAACCTGGAAACCCTGGCAGAAAAAGTTGAAATGCCGCTGATCAGGGTGCTGGCTGAAATGGAAAGAACAGGGATAAATCTTAACACGAATGAGTTAAATAAATATGCCCAACTACTTAAACAGGAAATTAATATCATTCAGGAAGAAATTTACCGTATGGCCGGGATATCTTTTAACATTGCATCCCCGAAACAACTGGGAGAAGTATTATTCGAACATCTGAAGATCCAGGCAGATGTCAAAAAGACCAAAAGCAATCAGTATCCGACCGGAGAAGAAGTGCTGGTAAAAATAAAGGATAAGCATCCTGTAATATCCAGGATCCTTGATTTCAGGACTCTTCAGAAACTGTTGAACACTTATGTGGAAACACTTCCGTTGCTGATCAATGATTCCACCGGCAGAATTCATACTTCTTTCGATCAGGCATGGGTTTCAACCGGAAGGCTGAGTTCCAGGAATCCCAACCTTCAGAACATTCCCATACGGGATGAAAGAGGACGTGAAATACGCAAGGCCTTTATCCCGCGGGATGAGAATTTTGTCTTGCTTTCAGCCGATTATTCACAGATCGAATTGCGCATCATGGCGCATCTTTGTGGCGACAGCAATATGACGGAAGCCTTCAGGCAAAATCAGGATATTCATATTGCCACGGCTGCCAAAATCTATAATGTGCCCTTGCAGGATGTTTCACGTGAAATGCGCACAAGGGCTAAAACAGCAAATTTCGGCATCATATACGGAATATCCTCATTCGGCCTCGCCCAGCGCCTGGGCCTTGGACGCAGCGAAGCATCTCAACTAATTGACGGTTACTTTAAAACATATCCTCAAGTAAAGCAATACATGAATAAAAGCATTGCACTGGCCAAAGAAAAAGGCTATGTTGAAACCATTATGGGCCGCCGAAGATACCTGCCTGAGATCCATTCAGCCAATGCAACGGTCAGGGGAATGGCGGAACGAAATGCTATCAATGCTCCGATACAGGGCTCAGCAGCAGATATTATCAAACTTGCCATGGTGAATATTCAGCAGAAGTTGCACGGGAAATTCCGGTCAAAAATGGTCCTGCAGGTCCACGATGAACTGGTCTTTGATGTCTATAAACCTGAACTGGAGGCAATCAGCCATATAGTCAAAGAAGAGATGGAAAATGCCATTTCCCTTCATGTACCCCTGATCGTGGATATCGGAACCGGTAATAACTGGCTTGAAGCGCACTGATGATATGAAAAAGAATATGCGGCAGGATTCAGCGGGAGGTCATTATTCGGGAGACTCAAATTTCAAAAACTTAGTGCATTGAAATTTGTAAGTCGAACAACTAAGTACCGGCTTTGCCGGGACGATCTCATGAGGCC
>CAYWCR010000022.1:44138-51585 GCA_964456825.1 uncultured Bacteroidales bacterium | reverse complement strand
GTCAGATCTCCACCCTGAACACCATCAATGATGATCAGGGGTTGTGTTCCGTTGATGGAGCTGATACCACGGATCTTAATATCAACACCTTCTCCGGGTCGTCCTGACCTTTGTGTAATGGTCACACCAGCTGCCTGACCCTGAAGTGCCTGATCAATGGTGGCAACAGGAATTCTTCTCAGATTATCCCCTGATACCGATGAGACAGCTCCTGTTAGATCACTTTTTTTCTGCACACCATATCCGACAACAACAACTTCATCAAGGCTGGCCAGGTCGGGAGTAAGCACGATATTAACCGTTGTCTGACCCGCCACATTAATGCTTTCGGGCAGGTACCCTATGTACGAAATAACCAGTACTGCATCAGGCGCAGCTTCAATGACAAAAACCCCGTTTTGGTCTGTAACCGTGCCCTGGGTTGTGCCTTGAATGAGGATATTGGCTCCGGGCAGCGGGGTACCATCAGTGGCATCTGTGATTTTACCTGTGATGTTTCCCTGCCCGAACAAGGTTGCAGGCAAAAATAACAGCATCAAGGTAAAAATGCGGAAACATGCCCCCGTTTTAAAATGAATTAAGTTTTTTTTCATAGTTAGAATTATATTATGTTAGGTTTAAATCTGATTTTCATCCATCCATAAAAGCGGCATTTTCTAATGTTCATAAGCCTTTCAGACTTCATCTTTTACTAAGATACAAAAAATAACGTCAGTAAATTAATTAAAAAAGGGTGATAAATTATCTTGATGTACAAAACAGATTCGGTAAAATTACCAGAAAGCCAAAGAACAATATAATTAAGCGTTAAAAATCCGAACACTAATAAGGAAATATAAGCAATCAACCGAATAAGATGGTGTGCAGAAAATGGCATAATGGAGGAAATATATACCGGGTGGAAAATTTTGCAAAAAAAGTGGAAAAATTGGGAATAGATAAAAAGATAAGAAGACTAAAGAAATAAGACTGTATGACCTGCCTGCCGGCAGGCAGGCTGCAAGACCGAATAACAGCACGACTAAAATTACACCCTTGTTGAAAAATTCCGGTATTCCCCCGGTGTTATGCCATTCTTTTCTTTGAACAACTTGCTGAAATAGTAAACGGAACAAAATCCCAGGTGAAAAGCAATTTCCTTTATGCTCATCGACGTGCTGGAGAGAAGATAATTGGCCTGCTTTAACCGGAGAGACAAATGATATTGCACCGGCGACAGTCCGGTGTACTTTCTGAATGCCTTGCGAAAAAGGGAATAACCTACATCGAGTTCATCGGCCAGGGCTTCAACGTTCAGATTGCGGTTCAGCCTTTCACGAATGACCAGACAGGCTTTTTGAATAATGCTTTCAATGCCGCCACCGCTGAAATTCTTGTTTCTTTTAAGGAACAGTATCAATCCCAGGATGTGGATCACGAGACCCGAGCATACCTGCTGATATCCGGACTTTTCATCTTTAACCAGACTGATTACATCGTAAAGCGACTGCATGACCTTGTCCTGAAAGCCAATATGGAACACCGGCTGTTCGGTTTCAAAACCGTTTCCATTAAAAAACTGATGCGTAAAACTTCCGTTAAAACCCAGATAATGCTCTTTCCATCCGGTTTCCTTAACAGGCCGGTAACGGTGCCATTGGTCAGGCCGGATCAGAAGTACGGAACCCTCCTGCACCGGAAAATTGCCAGACCTGAGCTCCAGTATTCCTTCACCTTCGGTAATGTAATTCACCTGATATTCATGCAATACCCTGCCCTTGTCCCAGTTAAAATTATAACCCGTCGGATGCCCCGGAGGCGGATAATCTACCCCTGGCATTACCCGGGCACATCCGGCAACAGTCAGATAAAGCCCCCAGGCCTCATCTTCGGCACTATGGGTCAGATATTTGAAATAATCTTCCATAATAATGCAATGTCATTTTGTGTAAATGATAACCCAAATTATATATTGAAATTACTAATAATGAACCATATTTTTACTATGCTAACGATCCAGATTGTTAAAACTAAACTAATAACACATTCCTATGAATCCAGTTGCAGGTATCCTTTTAATCGCCCTGGGCAGCATCGGCGCAGCCAGCTTTTATGTCCCCTTTAAAAAAGTGAAGGAATGGGCCTGGGAATCCTACTGGATCGTTCAGGGCTTTATTGCCTGGATCGTGGCACCATGGGTGGCCGCCTATCTTACCGTACCCCAGGGAGAACTGGGCGCTATCTTTTCATCATCACCATCTTCTGCAAAGCTTTGGGCAACAATTTTTGGAATGCTATGGGGCATTGGCGGACTGACCTTTGGACTGAGTATCAGATACCTGGGTGTGGCCCTGGGACAAAGCATAGCACTTGGTTTGTGTGCAGGCTTTGGCACCTTGCTCCCTCCAATCATTGCAGGAAAGAACCTGTTCAGCACACCAGGTGGCATATTAACCGTGATCGGGGTATCCATCTGTGTGGTGGGCATAGTGATCATAGGTTATGCAGGAGCATTGAAAAGCAAGGGAATGAGCGCTGAGGAAAGACAAGCCGCCATTAAGGAATTTGCCCTGAAAAAAGGGATCCTCATTGCTATCCTGTCCGGTATCATGAGCGCATGCTTTAATTTCGGATACCAGGCTGGTGCTCCTATTGAAGAATGTGCACTCACGCACGGTGTCAATCCTTTGTTCCAGAAAAATCCCTCCCTGATCTTCATTTTATTGGGAGGGTTCATTACTAATCTCATATATTGCGTGTTCCTCAACATCAAAAATAAAACCTATACCGATTACCTCCGGGTTTCTCAAAAGATCTTCTGGAATAATGTCCTTTTTTGCTCCCTGGCCGGAATTCTCTGGTTCTTTCAATTCCTTTTCTTTGGCATGGGCGTAAGCAAACTGCATGCCAGCATGGCTATCTTCGGTTGGAGCATTTTGATGGCCCTGAACATTGCCATCAGCAATATCTGGGGAATACTGCTGAAAGAATGGAAAGGAAGCAGCAATAAAACCCTGCTCGTATTATGGATCGGGATCGTCATACTGATCCTTTCTACCTTTGTGGTGAACCTGGGTTAGGGATCCCTGAATCCCCCAATCCCGGGTGAAGATGATGAAAAAATATACATTATAATAAACCTGAATTATGGCAACAAAAGAATCAGTCAAAAAAGCGTATCAGCTGGCAAAAGACCAGTATAAATCCCTTAAGGTGAATACCGATACCGTCCTGGAAAAAATGAAAGATGTGACCATTAGCCTTCATTGCTGGCAAACTGATGATGTGGGCGGATTTGAGACCCCCGATGCAGCACTGAGCGGAGGAGGTATACAGGCAACCGGTAATTACCCCGGTAAAGCACGGACAATAGCCCAGTTGCGGCAGGATATTGAAAAAGTCAAGACCCTTGTTCCCGGAAAACTGCGGCTTAGCCTGCATGCTATTTATGGCGATTTTAAAAACCAAAAGGTTGACCGTGATCAGATCGAAATAAAACATTTTCAAAGCTGGATCGACTGGGCAAAGAAAAATGGGTTTGGACTGGATTTCAATCCGACTTGCTTTTCCCATCCCTATGCGGAGGATGGATTTACCCTTGCAAGCAAAAATGAAAAGATCAGGAAATTCTGGGTGGAACATGTTAAACGCTGCCGCAAAATTGCAGCTGAGATGGGGCGGCAACTGAACAGTGCTGCCGTTAACAATATATGGATACCCGACGGATCAAAGGATACCCCGGTGGACAGGAATACTCACCGTGCCCTGCTGAAGAAATCCCTCGATGAGATCTTTACTGTGGAATATCCTAAAAAATACCTGAAGGATGCTATTGAAAGCAAACTTTTTGGTATCGGATCCGAATCCATGGTGGTCGGTTCACATGAGTTTTACCTGGGCTATGCCATCAAAAATAATAAATTGATCTGCCTTGACAATGGTCATTTTCATCCGACCGAACAGGTTGGGGACAAAATTTCATCGGTACTCCAGTATATTGATGAACTGCTCCTGCACGTTACCAGAGGTGTCCGATGGGACAGCGATCATGTCGTGATTTTTAATGATGAGATCCAATTGATCGCTCAGGAGATTGTGCGTGCAAAAGCACTGAAGCGTGTTAATATCGGACTGGATTATTTTGACGCCAGCCTCAACCGTATCGGTGCCTATGTGGTCGGCATCAGAGCTGCCCAGCTGGCTTTCCTGTATGCCCTGCTGGAGCCTTTTGAAACCCTTAAAGCCTATGAAGAAGCAGGATTGAATTTTGAACGGCTTGCCCTGCTTGAGTTATTGAAAACAAAACCTTTCGGTGCCGTTTATGATTATTATTGTTCCATTAACAAAATTCCCGTGGCCGAAGAATATATCAGCATTATACAAAAGTACGAAAAGGAGGTACTGAAGAAAAGATAAAAACACCCCCCTGCTTCGATGTAACCCCTCCGCAGGGGTTATCAGGACCCACACCACCTGATATGTTTGAGAAACCTGACAGGACGTAAACCTGTTGGGTTTCCTTTTTTATTGAGTACCACGCCGGATTAATGAATTCAATAAATGATATTAAATCCCAGCGTAGAACTATGGACTCAGATTTCCGATGCAGAGCATCGGGGAATTAAACCACGCTTTCTCATCCTCCGACCGCGTGCCGCCATAGCTCCAGCGGTGGCGCAAGCGGGACGCGAAGGAGGATTAAACCACCCACACCTGTAATAAATGTGCTGATTTTACTTAGCTTTGATAGAAATTATAAAATGGGATCCATATGAAGAATGCAGTAGTGTTGGTTTCAGCTATGTTATTGAGTATTAACCTTAATGGCCAGGTGTTTTTTGAAGTAGATGCCAGCCGGCAGGGGATGGCCATGAGCCAGGAGCTGATCGGTGCTTTTTTTGAAGATATTAATTATGGTGCTGACGGCGGTTTATACGCTGAACTTATACAAAACCGGTCGTTTGAATATTATACGGTCCCGGGTTATGTTACCCTGCAACCCCTCACTGCCTGGTCATTGACCGGTACCAACGGCTCAATGGTGATCGGGAATACCAATCCACTGAATGAAAATAATACCCACTATCTGAATCTTACCCTCGGTGATGCCGGAACGGAAACAGGGATTAAAAACACCGGATTTGATGGGATCCCGGTAGAAGCTGGGCAGCAATATGATTTTTCAGTATACCTGAGGAGCGATACAGTTTTTGATGACCCTATTCTGGTATGCATTAAAAATACGGAGGGAGAAATACTGGGAGGTGATACAATCAAAGGAATAACGACGGAATGGTCAAAATATTCACTCGAAATTCAATGCAGCCAAACGGTCCGCGTTTCCAACCTGAGTATTACAACCACAGGCAAAGGAGTGCTGTATATTGATATGGTGTCGCTGTTTCCTCAGCATACTTTTAATGATCGCAGGAACGGTTTGCGCAAAGACCTGGCTCAGGCCATTGCTGATTTTGAACCAAAATTCCTCCGGTTTCCCGGTGGCTGCGTTTCGCATGGGAAAGGCCTTGCTAATGCCTACCGCTGGAAGGAAACCGTCGGCGATGTTGCCCGGCGAAAACCCAACTGGAATCTATGGCAATATCATCAGACATATGGACTTGGTTTTTTTGAATTTTTCCTTTTCAGCGAAGATATCGGAGCTAAAGCATTGCCTGTTCTTCCTGTTGGTATTTCATGCCAGTTCCGTGAACGGGAAATTGCCCCCATTGCCGAAATGGGCCCGTGGATCCAGGATGCCATTGATCTGGTCGATTTTGCCAATGGCGATTCAACCAAAGGGTGGGGAAAAGTCCGTGCCGATATGGGACACCCTGAACCCTTTAACCTGGAATATATCTGCCTGGGAAACGAAGAAGATGATATTCCCGAATTTCGTGCAAGATTTATGATGATTGCCGATTCACTGAAGAAATACCACCCGGAGATTAAAATTATCGGGACATCCGGAACCGCTGCTTCAGGGACCTATTACGAAAATCTCTGGCAGTTCAGCAGGGAACAAAATTTGTTTGCCGTAGATGAACATTATTATATGGAACCTTCCTGGTTCCTTAACAATATACACCGGTATGATAATTTTGACCGGAATGGGCCCAGGGTTTTTATCGGAGAATATGCCTCAAAGGACGACCTGCTATCGAATGCCATTGCTGAAGCCGCTTATCTGAACGGAGTTGAGAAAAATTCAGATGTCATCCAGTTTACCTGTTATGCTCCGTTGTTGTGTAAAGAGTACTTTAACCAGTGGAATCCTGATCTGATCCGGTTTGACAATACAAAAGTGGTGAAAACAGCCAGCTATTATGTGCAGCAATTATACAGCGTTAATGCCGGTGATGAATACATCAACAGTTCGGTTAGCTACGAACCGGGTTTCAGCGTTGTTGCCACCGACTATAGCGGAAGTATTGGAGTTGGTACCTGGAACACCTATGCGGATTTTGATGACGTCAGACTGATGTGCGGTGACAATGTGCTGGTCGAAGAAAACTTTAATGCCGGCGCTTCAAATTGGAATGCTGTTTCAGGTTCATTCAGCGCTTCGGGCGGTATTTACTCGCAATCATCAGGCCAGCAGCCTGCCGTAAGCGTGTTCAAAACCCCAGTCGATACTTCGGTTTATGTATTTACATTGAAAGCCCGCAAGACAAGCGGTGCCGAAGGCTTTCTGATACCTTTTGGCTATAAGAACAGCCAGAACTTTTACTGGCTCAATTTAGCCGGCTGGGGAAATACCCTGCATGCCGTGGAAAAAAGCACCAATGGCTCAAAGACCACACTGGTCTCAAAATCGGGAAGTATTCAAAGCAATACATGGTATGATATTAGAATTGAGATCAGCAAAAGTACAGCCAGATTTTATCTAAACAATGAATTATTGTTTGATATCCCGGCCCCGGAAGGACCTGTGACAGCTTCGGTATCCAGGGATAATGAAACCCATGAACTGATCATAAAAATGGTCAATTCAGGTAATGTTTCACTTAACGGTTCCATGAAAATTACAGGTCCATGGATCAGTCAGCTTGCAACGGTTACTACCCTTACAGGTTCGGCATCCCAGCAAAATTCACTGTCCTCGCCTAACCTGATCGCCCCGGTTGAAAGCTCCTGTGCGGTGTACAATACATTTCAGTATACACTTCCTGCTCATTCACTGCAGGTATTCCGGATTAAAACGGATAGCATCTATCAGCAGATAAAGGAAAGGAAAACGGATAAGGGAAAGAATCCCATACAGATTGTCCCCAATCCAATTGGTGACAAGGCACACATTATATTTGAAAATCCTGACGGGGCTGAGTTTACATTGCACCTTTACGATTATACCGGCAGACAGATCCTACGTAAATCAGGCATAAGGGATAACATAACTGTAATAGACAGGGGCAAACTGCTTGCGGGCACTTATGTGGTCAGACTGAGTGCACCGGGAAGAGTGTATACG
>CAYWCR010000022.1:25384-44038 GCA_964456825.1 uncultured Bacteroidales bacterium | reverse complement strand
ATTTCGGGCAAAGGCATTGAAATGCAGTGGTATACTCATTCAGCGCCTTCCTTCTTCTGCCTTCCCACTCAACTCACACCGCCATCTCAATCCCAACCGGACAATGATCGGATCCCATAATGTGATCCCATATAAAGGAGTCCATAATATTACCCTGGATTCTTTCACTGACCAGGAAATAATCGATTCGCCATCCGACGTTATTTTCGCGGGCCCTGAAGCGCTGGTTCCAGAATGTATACTGGACCTTTTCGGGGTGTAATTTTCTGTATGTATCGACCAACCCGGTTTTTAATAAGTTTTTAAATCCGTCGATCTCAACCTGGGTAAATCCGGCAGATTTATTGTAGTTTTCCTTTGGCCTTGCCAGGTCAATGGGCTCGTGGGCTACGTTCAGGTCGCCGGTAAGGATGACCGGTTTTCTGGCATCCAGGCCTTTGATGAACAGCATGAATTCATAATCCCATGCTTTCCGATAATCAAGCCTTTTCAGGTCCTGTCCGGAATTGGGGACATATACGTTAACCAGGTAGAATTCCGGATATTCAATCGTGATCACTCTTCCTTCCTGGTCGTATTCTTCTTTATTGATCCCGTAAGTCTGCAGATCAGGCTTTATGCGTGAATAAACAGCCGTTCCTGAGTATCCTTTTTGGATTGCCGAATTGAACACCAGCGAATAATCACTCATCTCAGCAGGGACAGCCGGCATGGTATCTGCCTGCGCCTTTATTTCCTGTATGCAAAGGATATCAGGGTCCATCTCCCGGATCGTATTAAAAAAACCTTTTCCAACCATGGCCCTGATACCGTTTACATTCCATGAAATTATCCTTATTTTTTTACTCATACTGATATTATTTTGCCCTCACTAAGATAATAAGTTTTCCCGACACCCTTCCCGACACCCTGTCAGGGTCCCCCCACCCTGTCAGGGTGTCTACTGTAATTCCCTGAAAATCAGGATGACTTGCTGGGGAGGACCCTGTCAGGGTGTCCTTAGCAGGTATTCTTCTGCCTCGGTTGACCAGAGGCCTTTGTTGTTAACGCAAATGGAGTTCAATTCACGAAAGAGGGGGATGGTCTTGCCTTTCTCCTGAAAATCTTGTATGGCGGTCAGGGGCATGTCAATGTTCATGTACATGAGTTTTTTGCCTCCCGGTATTTCGGGCAGGTGAAGGGTTGTGTTAATCACTGCATCAATGCCGCCGATATGGGTTACCAGACCGGCCGGATCAAGTCCTTTGGAAAGGTAAAGCAGGGCTTCTTCCATATCATCGTTGTTTCCACCTGAGGTACCCGTGATGTGGGTGGCTTCGTAATGCACATTATAAAAATTAAGATACGCCTTAAAATTGGGGTCTGACGGGCCGGCAAAGAAATTCAGGCAGCCGTCGCGGGCCAGCAGCTTGTCAGCCTGCTCGATCACAGCCGACACGGGAGCAAAGACAAAGACATCATCATAGCCTTTTTCCCCGGTGAACGACCGCAGATGATCAACAATATTTTCGGTTTCTGCCGCATTAATGTAATACATCTTTATTCCATTAGCGGCAGCCAGGGAGAGAGGGAAAAGCTTTTCAGCCCTGTCAATCCGCGCCTGGTCAATATCGGTAACAACGAACAGCCCCGGGCGGATGTCCTCACGGTGGATGACATAATTGATAGCGGCCAGTCCCATAGGCCCTCCGGCAGCAAGCAATGCCATATTTCCACCTGGTATGATCTCCATTTCGTGTTTGTAGGAACCGGGCTTTGTGTGATAATTGGCATGCATGGCACCGATCACGCACGACAGCGGTTCGGCCAGTGAAGCCGGGTAATAACCTGGGCCGGTATAGGGCAACAGGCAATTCTGCAGCATCACTTCCTGGGGGATTATCACATAGGTGGCATCACCCCCGCAATAACGGTAAGAATAACCCGGAGCACTCAACACTCCAACAGGCCCCTGTTCGTAATTGATGGCAGGCTGAATAGAAAATTTCTGACCGGGTCGAAAACGGTCTGCCCATTTTTTCCCAACCTGGATCAACTCCCCGGCAAACTCATGGCCTGTAATGACGGGATGCTTAGCCACATTCCAGGGGATTCGTTTATGTTCTGTTCCCTGTTTGGCGGCTTTGTAAGAGGACATGCAAAGCGAATCGCATATCACTTTGGCCAGGATTTCGTCATCTTTTATCGGCGGGAGATCGAATTCCTCAAGCCTGAGGTCTTCTTTTCCATAGAGTCTTACAGCACGGGTTTTCATACATCAATGTTTTAACTGCAAAGGTCGCTAAGAAACATGTATTACTATGATGTTCCGAAATTTTTCTCAGCGTTCCTTTGCGTGTTTAACAGTTTTATTTTACAACAATAAAAGTATCATTCATATACCTAGTTTTGATCTGCGGATCTTTTCCGCTTTCGTAAAATTATTCGTTACCCGATGACCTTTCAGCGGTATTATACGTTCATGAACGGCATCGATGATCCAGTCAGGTTGCGGGAAGAACCATTTTTCAAGTTCGTATGCCGGTGTGATCCAGTTGCGTGATCCCACCACTACAGGTGGGGCATCGAGATAATCAAAAGCCAGCTCAGTGATGTTCTGTGCCAGATCTTTCAGATACGAGCCTCTTTCACAGGCATCGCTGGCCAGCAGGATATTGCCTGTTTTTTTCACGGATTCGATTACGGGCTCATAGTTGAAAGGCACCAGCGACCGGGCATCGATAACCTCAGCCGAGAGACCGTATTTTTCATCCAATATCCTGGCTGCTTCCAATACAGGATATAAGGTGGCACCTATGGTAAGCAGGGTAATATCTTTCCCTGTTTTTTTAACATCAGGTTCTCCGATCGGGATCTCATAATATCCTTCAGGAACGCCACCTTCGTGGAACTGTTCCCCGACGTCATAGATGCGCTGGCTTTCAAAATAGATCACCGGGTCGGTTCCCTGCAAAGCCGCATTCATAATTCCTTTTGCATCATATGGAGTGGCAGGGAAAACTACTTTAATGCCCGGGATATGAGCCACCAGTGAGGACCAGTCCTGTGAATGCTGGGCCCCGTATTTTGAACCGACAGATACCCGCAATACAACAGGCATCCTGATCAGGTTGCCGCTCATCGACTGCCATTTGGGCAATTGGTTGAAGACTTCATCGCCGCTTCGGCCAAGGAAATCGCAATACATGATCTCGGGG
This sequence comes from uncultured Bacteroidales bacterium, assembly GCA_964456825.1. Lineage (GTDB taxonomy): Bacteria > Bacteroidota > Bacteroidia > Bacteroidales > UBA10428 > UBA5072. Next base: position 40,841 of record CAYWCR010000022.1, on the reverse strand, counting down.
ATCACGCGTCCGCCGCACATGGCATATCCAATGGCCGTGCCAACTATGGCCCCTTCGGAGATGGGCGAATTGAACAACCGGTTATAGGGTAATGCTTCGGTGAGTCCGCGGTATACGGCAAAGGCTCCGCCCCAGTCACGGTTTTCTTCGCCATAAGCCACCAGGGTCGGATCCTTGTAAAAACGGTCGATGATGGCCTCGAAAATACCGTCGCGCAACTGGTATTGCTTCATCTTGCTATGCGGCTTGCCATCTTTGTCAAAGGCAAAACGCTCTTTTTTGGCAATCTGCTGCACCCTGGGATTTTCATTCAGGGGATGATTGACCTCAGGTTTTCCTTTTTCCATGGCATCAACCGACTGGTTTGAAAACATCATTTCCCCGATCAATTCAGGATGGCGGTCGAGGTCCATCCGGGGCGAGATATTATCATCCACCGTGAGTTTCAGCATTTCGAGTATGAGCGATTTCACATCGGTCCAGATGTCATCCAGTTCCTGTTGTTTCGCCACACCGGCTTTAACCAGCCCTTCACCGTATGTCAGGATGCAATCGTGTTTCTGCCAGGCCTCAACCTCTTCCTTTGACCGGTATGAAGAGGCGTCGGAAGGTGAGTGGCCGCTGAACCTATAGGTGGTAACCTCGAGTAGAACCGGACCTTTTTTGTCTTCGATGATCTTCCGTTTGCGCTGATAGGCTTCGATCACAGCCAGCGGATTATAGCCGTCTACACGCTCGGCATGCATCTGCCGGGGATTGACACCGGCACCAATACGGGCTGCTACACCATATCCCATGGTCTCGCCACAGGTCTGGCCGCCCATGCCGTATTGATTGTTCATGATGTTAATGATCACCGGCAGTCCGCCTTTCATTTCCCCCTGCCACAGCTGTTCAAACTGGTCCATGGCAGCGAAGGAAATACCTTCCCATACCGGACCACAGGCCATACTGGCATCGCCAATGTTGGCAACAACGATACCGGGCTTGCGGTTTACCTTTTTATATAATGCAGCACCTACGGCAATGTCGCCGCTTCCGCCAACGATGGCATTGTTGGGGTATACCCCGAAAGGCGTGAAAAACGCATGCATGCTGCCGCCCAGTCCCCTGTTAAATCCAGTCTCCCGCGCAAAGATCTCAGCCAGTGTTCCGTATACCAGAAATCTGCGGGCCAGGGATTTTAGTTTGCCATTGAAGTCTTTCCTGATGATATCCAGAATTTGTCCACCGAAAAACGACTTCATTACCGCATCCAGTTTATCGTCAGCAAGATGATGGATGGCGCTGAGGCCCTTGGCCAGGATCTCACCATGGCTGCGATGGGAACCAAAAATATAGTCGTCCACCCCCAGGGTATATGCCATGCCGACTGCGGATGATTCCTGTCCGATGGACAGATGTGCCGGACCGGGGTGGTTGTATGAAACACTGTTGTATTCATTGGTGGTTTTGATCAGGTTGAGCATAGTCTCAAACTCCCTGATGACAACCATGTCATGATATATTCTCAGGAAGTCCTCCCGGGCATAGCTGCTCTTTTCCTCCTCAATAGTCTTTTTATACTGATTTACCGGTATCGGATTGAATTTGACATGGCCGGCTTTTCTGACATCATTCGGATCGATGAATTGATTTTTTGGCATGTAGTATTTGATGATTTATTGATTTGTTGAACTTTTAAATTTTTAAACCTTTAAACTTTAAACATATACACTCCTTCTTTTAATATCTCCGAAACCGTCGGATGCGGAAAAACGATCTCTTTCAATTCGTTGATCGTCAGCTGAGCCTCAATGGCCATAGCAGCGCCGAAGATCATTTCTGATGCGGGATTACCAATCATATGTATACCAAGAACTTCATGGTATTTCTTCCCCACGATGATCTTGCATAATCCCTGGAACATTTCATTCTCTGCAACAAATCTTCCGGCATAGGTCATCGGCAGTTTTTGCACTTCAACCTCAATTCCTTTATTGCGTGCTTCTTCTTCTGTAAGTCCCGCAACAGCGAGTTCAGGATTGGTGTAGACCACACCGGGTATGGCTTTGTAGCGCATTCTGTCAGGCTTGCCGGCAATGTGGTTTACGGCCACTTCCCCTTCGCGGCTGGCGGTATGGGCCAGCATAGAGAACCCCGTAACATCACCTGCGGCATAGATGTTGGGAATATTGGTGCGGCAGTGTTCGTCTATCTTTATGCATCCCTTTACCAGCTCAACCCCCAGCTTTTCCAATCCAAATCCGGTGGTCACGGGCTTCCGCCCTGTGCTGATCAGGATCCTGTCAGCATTAATCTCCAGCCGCTGACCTTCCTTCTCTACCACGATCTTTTTTTCTGTTGCTTCCGTAACCCTGGCGTTCAGGTGAAATTCAATCCCCCTTTTGCTGAATTCCTTCCGCAACAACTGACTGATCTCCGAATCCATACCGGGCAGTATCTCACTCATCATTTCAATTACGGTTACCTTTGTACCCAGCGAGCTGAACAGGCTGGCAAATTCGAGCCCGATCACGCCACCACCCACGATCGCCATAGAAGCGGGAATTTCAGTAATCTGGAGTGCTTCGCGGCTTGTAAGATAGCCGGACTCGCTAAGTCCTTTAACAGGTGGAACAGCAGTCTCAGAACCGGTACAAATCAGAAGATTGCGGCATTCCACCTTTTTGTCACCGGCCTGTATGGTTACGACGCCTTTGTTATTTTCAAGTATGCTGGCAGCGGCTTTGACGACTACAACCTTGTTGTGCTTCATCTTATGTTCAACCGCAGCTACCAGCTTCCTTACGACCTTATCCTTGCGGGACATCATGAATGGAAGATCAGCAACAGTGCCGGTGGTCCTGATGCCGTATTGAGCTCCATGACTGGCATAATCCAATATTTTTGCCGAGAACAACAGGGTTTTTGTGGGAATGCATCCTTCGTTCAGGCAAACGCCGCCCAGGGCTTTGGATTCGAACAGGATGACAGAAAGTCCCTGTTGTCCGGCTCTTTCAGCGGCTACATAACCGGCTGGCCCTCCTCCAATGATTCCGATGTCGTACATAGGCTGTTTATTTTTCTTCAGTTTACTTTTCAGGTGATGCGGAAGATTATGCTGTATTTTCTTTGAAATTCTCAATCTCATTTCGAATTTCAGCCAGGAATTTGGTCGCCGGTCCACCATCAATGGCACGATGGTCATAGGTCAGGGAAAGACCAATGTAGGGAACGAACTCAACGCTGAATTCTTTCAGCGGCCTGGGCCGGTACGTAATAGTATTTACTCCCAGAATAGCCACCTGGGGCAGATTGATGACCGGTGTAAACATTTCAACACCATAGTTGCCCAGGTTGGAAACAGTGAAAGTAGCGCTGGCAGGTGCCAGCAGGTCGGGATTGATGCTGCTGTTCCTGCACTGATCCGCAAGTTTTTTCAGTTCCAGCGAAAGTTCTACAAGTGACAATGCCGATGCGTTGCGCAAAGCAGGGACCATCAAACCACGGTCTGTATCTACTGCCATTCCCAGGTGCACGGATGAAAAATAACGGATGCTTTCACCCAGAAAATGGGTATTCGCTGCGGGGTGTTTTAGCAGTGCACGGATAACGGCATAACAAACCATGTCATTCAGCGTAATGTTATGGGGATATCCTTTTTCCTGCATTTCCTTTATCTTTTTCCTTGCGGCCTGCAAGCGACTAACGTCAGCCCCCATGTGATGGGTAAGCTGGGCTGAATTCTGCAGCGATGCGTGCATAGCCCTGGCGATGATCCTGCGGACATTGGTAAGGGGCTGATCAGTATAGCTTTCAGCATAACCCCCGGTGGCTATGACAAGGTCCCCGGCTGTCACGGAACCTGCAAGTCCCGTACCCGTATTGCCTGCAGTCAGCCCTTCACGGTTTGCAGCCGATGCCGCCAAGGGTGTCAGACGGGAGTGATGCAGCAGATATTGATGAATGTCCTTTTCCACGATCCTTCCTTCCGATCCGCTTCCTTTGAGCGATGCAATGGGAACTCCTTTTTCAGCAGCTATTTTGCGTGCCCGGGGCGATATCTTAATGATGCCGCTTTCGGCAGGCGATCCTGTTTCCGGAACAGTTTTAATGTCTTCGCCGGATGTTGCAGCCATTTCGCTTTTTCCCTTTTCCGGTTCTGTTTTCGAAGGGGAAGCTGTTTTACCGGGGCGGTATTCATCGATGGACTCTCCCGGCAGGCCGATAACAGCAACATTGGTCAGGACGGCGATCTCATCGCCATCGGCAAAGAATGTCTCCAGCAAGGTGCCCTCTGCTTCTGCTTCCGCCTCAAACGATGCTTTATCGGTCTCATAGGAAAACAGGATATCCCCTTTCCTGACCGGATCTCCCTTTTTCTTGTTCCAGCATGTAAGGATGCAGCTTTCAACCGATTGCCCCTGTTTGGGCATGATAACAGGAATAGCCATAATAGGTAGTTTAATGCGGTAAAAATAAATATAATAACATGTATATACAAGTAATTAATCAAAATTATTATATGTTTAATATAAAACAGAATATCAGCATAATAAAAGGCATTGATTTATAAATATATTTACAAGTTAAAAAAATTGGTCTAACATATTCTACTTATTATCTTTTTATTGGTTACATTTGTTTACGGTTATTTATTCATTCACGGATGGTTAAATTCTCCAAAATACCTACGCACCGGATCGTTTATGAAACGATCCGAAAGCATATCCAGGATGAGGTATACAAACAGGGAACCCTCCTGCCTTCAGAAAATGACCTTTGCGTATTATATCATGTTACCCGGCCAACCATCCGTAAAGCCCTTGACGCACTGGTGAACGAGGGATACATTAAGAAACACCAGGGCAAGGGCAGCATTGTGATGGGCGTGCCAAAGGGAATCGGGATTCTATCCATTACAGGCACTACTTCGGCTATAGGACAGGAGTTCTTAAAGACAAAGATCATTGTGAAGCCGGAAATGCGGAACTGGTCAAATGCCTTTACATTCAGCCTTTCAGAACGCGAAAAAGAACTGGGATGCATCTACATGGAAAGACTGCGGTATGTCAACAGCAATCCTGTGTTCTATGATATTACCATGATCCCTAATCTCAACCTGCCCAGATTTACTTCACGGTCGTTTGAAAACAAGTCGCTGTTTGATATCCTGCGCAAATTTTATCAGATCGAGATCCGGGGAGGAGAGCAACAGATCCTGGCCCGCAGTGCGGATAAAACACTACAAAAGTACTTCGGGGTAGCAAAAGGCCATCCGGTATTGCAGCTCAACAGAAGAATGGAAACCAACCGGGTGGATTTCTTTGTCTATAGCCAGGTGTTTTGCAAAACGGATGACTACGTTCTTTATGGGAGGTTTTAAAGAGGGGAGTCGGGAGCGGGAAGAAGAGAAGAAGATAATCAGCATTCGGTAATCGGTGTTTACCAATGATGGTTCAGACAATACTGAGAGACTGCATATCGAACGGCAACTTATTATGAAATCAATATCTGAAATAGATTATTAACTTGTTCTTTTAAAAAGCCATTTTATGAGACACTCCTTACTGCTTTTCATTGTTTTGATTGCTGCCGTTGTTCAGGGGCAGCAAAAACAGGCCTGGTTTGCTGAAGACCAGCTGATCACCACCGGCGTGTATTACTATCCCGAGCATTGGGACAGCCTGCAGTGGGAGAGGGATATCAAAAACATTGACTCCATGGGTTTTGAATTTGTTCATTATGCCGAGTTTGCCTGGGCCCAACTCGAACCCGAAGAAGGCAAATATAATTTCACATGGCTTGACAGGGCGGTTGCACTGGCTGCGCAATACAACCTGAAAGTGATCCTGTGCACTTCCACTGCCACACCTCCGGTATGGCTGGTCAGGAAGCACCCTGATGTATTGTTAACAGACGAGGACGGTAATCGGGATGATCATGGAACACGGCAGCATGCATCGTTTTCCAGCAACTATTACCGCCAGTATTCACTTACCATGATCGAAGAACTGGCCAAACGGTATGGCAATAACAAGACTATTATCGGCTGGCAGCTCGACAATGAACCCAGGGCTTACTATGATTATGGAATTGACGCTCAGCAGCGTTTCAGGGATTGGCTGAAACAAAAATACGGATCGATCAACGCTCTTAACAAGTCCTGGGGGACGGCTTTCTGGAGCGAAGTATATAACGATTTCTCACAGATCAACATCCCCCTGAGGTCAAGATGGGGCATGAACCTTCATCAGATGATGGACCATACACGGTTTGTGGCAAATGAAACGGCAACCTTCCTTGACAGCCAGGCAAGGACGATCAGAAAACATACAAGCCCGAAACAATGGATCACCACAAACTACATTCCCAACTATAATGAAGGATACATCGGAGCCAGCCATGAGCTGGATTTTGTTACCTACACCAAATACATGGTCAGTGGAAATGCCTGGGGTATCGGCCGCAAAGGATACCGGCTTGGCAGTCCGCTCAGCATAGCACAGTCCAATGACTTCTTCAGGCCGCTGTCCCCGGTGTACGGTGTGATGGAACTTCAGCCCGGCCAGGTAAACTGGGGCAGGGTAAACCCGCAGCCTTTGCCAGGTGCCGTTCGCATGTGGCTCTGGCATGTTTTTGCCGGCGGCAGTGAATTGGCCTGCACATACAGGTTCCGGGCTCCTACATACGGTTATGAGCAATATCATTACGGCATTGTGAGCTATGATGGCGTTACGCCAACACCGGGGGGACTGGAATACAAGAAATTCATGGAGGAAGTTAAACAAATACGTTCTCAGGCAAAGCCCGGCACTCCCGCTCCTTCTCATTATGACGCCCTGAAAACCGGTATCCTTTTCAACGTGAATAATACCTGGGCAATGGAGCTGAACAAGCAGAATTATCAATGGAATACTGTCTCTCACTTTGAAAAATATTACGGAACGCTAAAATCATTCGGCGCCCGGGTCGACTTTATCAGGGACACCTTTGATTTTTCTGACTATCCTGTGATTATTGCCCCCGCATACCAACAGATTGACTGGGACCTGATCAATAAAATGATCCAATACGTCAGAAGGGGTGGAAACCTCGTACTGACATGCCGTACGGGTCACCAGGACCGGCAAGGCCATTTATGGGAAGCCCGCTTTGCTGAGCCCATCTATGACCTGATCGGTGCCGAGATCGAATTTTATGATCTGCTCATGCCGCATGCACCCGATACGGTAATCATAGACAAAAAAGGATATGAATGGACATCCTGGGGTGAGATCCTTAAGCCTAGGGCAGGAACTGAAACCTGGGCTGTATACAGCGGCGATTATTATGCCGGCAAGCCGGCAGTAACTTTCCGCAGACTGGGTAACGGCACAGTAACCTACGTTGGCGTTGACACCAAAACAGGAGAAATGGAAAGGGAAGTGCTGAAAAAGCTATATGCAGTGTTAAATTTACCTGTTCAGAACTATCCTGAAGGAATCCTGGTTGAATATCGCGACGGATTGGGGATTGCCGTCAATTATTCAGATAAGAATTATACCCTCTCCCTGCCGGCAGGAACGACTATGCTGATCGGCAGTGAAACATTGCCTACAGCGGGTGTGGCGGTATGGAAAAGCGGGGAGTGAGATTGGAAGAGAAGGGGAGAGAAAAAGAAAATGGGGGACGGGGAGAAAAAGAGATTGAGAATGAGGATGAGAATGAGGAAAAGAAAGAGGGGAGAAATGATGACCTCTTGATGATAGACCTGGTTGGTTATTGGATTTTCAGGTTTTCCCAGTAGTCTGCATGGTAGGTTTCACCATCCTTGTTCCAAACCTTGCTGACCATATCCATATCCCCGTCACCGTCTACGTCACCGGCAATGACATCGTGCCATCCGGGATTATCGGTATGCAGTATCCTAACTGTGAAAATTGGTTTTTTTGCTGTACCTATGTTTTCCCAGAAAAAGCCTCTTTCTTTAAGTCCCCCTGGTTTCATACCCTTATCCGGATCTTCCTGCTCACCGGCAAAAATATCGGGGTCACCATCCAGATCGAAATCAGCTATGGCCAGCGAATGAAAGGATCCTGTCGGATCACCCGGTGAAGGTAAGGGATGCAGTTTTACATGTTTTCCTTTCCGGGTATTTTCAATCCAGTAACCGGCCGAATTTTCCACATCACAATCGGTGAAAACCACATCGTTATCACCATCATTATCGAGATCACAGACCCAGCTTCGTATACTTACGCCATATAGATTCGGATATTTGCCTGCAGAGAAAGGCCAGGGCATCAGTTGCCAGTCGCGATCAGCCTTTCTCCCCGGGTTTTTATACCAGCCCTGAGGCATGACAACATCATCATAACCGTCATGGTTCATATCACCGACACCATGTGGAGAAAACCCGCCATGAATGCCATTTGAGTTTTCAGGTTGTTGAATCGTCATATTAACATCCACTGCAATATCATGGTATACCCAGTTCCGGGGATCTGTTGCGTCATACCAGCGAAGGGTACCGCTCATCTCCTGCTGGCAATAAATTAAAATATCCTGCAGGCCATCACGATTCAGATTTGCAATGCCCAAATCATGGATTTCGCCTTTCCGGGGTGCGTAATAATCATGCCTGGTAAAGGACGAATCCGGATGCGCTAATAAAACTCCCGGATTTTCAAACCAGTAACGACCCATGACCAGGTCGGGAAAGCCGTCATTATTGATATCTGCTGCGGTTGCTCCAAGCTGTTGCTGATCAGCCACACCCAAATAATGCATTGTCCATGAGTTTGCATGGTATTCATACCAGTATACCCTCGCTGAATCAGCTCGCCGGCTTATGGTAATATCCAGGTCACCGTCCCTGTCATAATCAGCCAGCGTGAATCCGCTTGTCCCCCATTCCGGAGGGCCGGGTAAGGGGCTTGCGATGACATGGTGCCTGAAAGATAAAGAACCGGTCTGGCCCGTTGCCATAAGAGCCATAAAAAAGCTAGCCAGCAGGGTAATGAAATAATGCATGCGGAACAGGATATTTATTATCCAAAGTTAATGCTTTTTTTCGGTGAGATACTTCCAGTATTTTCTTGGGACCTTCTGCTGATGCAGTTTCAGGTTCAGGCGCTGATCAATGCATATCGAACGGAAATATTGTTTCCAGAGCCGCTGAAACAGGATTTCATCCTCAGATAAAACACGGGCATCAACATCTCCGGTGGAAGCATCGATCTTATCGCTGGAAAGGCTTACCCATTGCACTTCCCGGCCATCGTAATAGTAGCCCTTTTTACGCTTTGTGTCATACACCAGCCAGCGCTGGTCGGCGAACCGGTCACGGAAATGCCCCAGCACCATGGGAATAACATCATAATCGGGTTCATAAGCAGCAAAATAAATGTCGTCGGCTGTTTTCTGAAAACGGATAAACTGCGCCACCCTTTCTGCTTCGCGTGAGACCCTCCGGTCAGCTTTCTTAACAGCGAGTACATCAGGATCAGCATAGTTTTCAAGCAGGGCAGGGCCTTTTTCAAAGATTTTGCGGATCAGCATGAACAGCTGCAGGTCAATCCCTTCAATCCCGGAATAGTGGATCCTGAAAAGACGGTTTGCCGCTGCGGCGGTAATGCTTTTCACGAGGGCATGCCAGACCCTGTCAGCTTTTACCGTATCGCTAATTATGGTGACGGTATCGCTCCAGAGTTCTACCGGGGAATTCCTGTCACCGATGAGGTCGTGAGGCAGCTGCCGGCGTTCAAAGGATTCAAAAACCGCTGTCAACAGGCCGTCGAAGGATTTATCGTAATAATATGTTATCACAGAGATCAAAAAAATGGTGCATTATTTATTTTTTCTTTGCGCTTCCCCGTGCTCTTTGTGGTTTAGTTTTTACCGCTAAGGACGCCAGGGAACAAAAAGGTTTGTTGTTTTTTTAAACATAAAATGCCATTTAAAACAGTGTCAGCTGCACGGGCTGGCTGACTTTGTTGTGCCGTTTCACCTGTTCGGTGAACAGACGCCGCAGCCCTTCGGGTTTTATTTCCTGAATGGTATGCGAAGCCAATTCCCCGCAGGTAATGAAGTATTTTGCCCGTTTCATCACCACCCCCATCTTTTTCAGGTTTTCGGAAGTCAGGCGCTGGTATTTTCTGGAAGTTACGATCAGCTTTGCCGATTTCGGGCCAATGCCCGGCACCCTTAGAATCATGGCATAATCAGCCTTGTTAATGTCAACCGGAAAAAAGGAAGGATTGCGCAATGCAAAACTCATCTTGGGGTCAATCTCCAGTTCGAGGTTGGGATGCTTTTCGTTCACGATTTCATCCATCCCGAATTCGTAGAAACGAAACAGCCAGTCGGCCTGGTATAAACGGTGTTCCCTCACCAGCGGGGGCTCTTCAAGCATAGGTAGCCGCTTGTCATAAGCATTCACCGGGATAAAACCGGAATAATATACCCGTTTCAGGTTCTGGTTTTTGTACAATGTTGATGCCATCGACAGGATCTGCCTGTCGGTTTCGGGCGTGGCACCAATGATCATCTGGGTGCTTTGTCCGGCCGGTGTGAATTTTTTGGCATTCCTGTATAGCTTACGTTCTTCCTTGCTTTGCAATATGCCCTGATGAATCAGTCCCATGGGTTGCAGGATCTTGCCGTAGTCCTTGTCGGGGGCCAGCATTTTCAGGTTCTGTTCCGTCGGGATCTCTATGTTCACGCTCAGCCGGTCAGCATAGAGTCCGGCTTCCTTGATGATGGCCGAACTGGCACCCGGAATGCTTTTCAGATGGATATAACCGTTGTACCGGTAAACGGTGCGCAGGTCTTTTGCTACCCTGATCATGCGTTCCATAGTGTAATCCGGATTTCTCATTACGCCCGAGCTTAAAAACAGCCCTTCGATATAATTCCTGCGATAGAATTCAATGGTGAGTTCCACCAGTTCCGAAACCGTAAAGGTAGTCCGCGGTATATCATTGCTCCTCCGGTTGATACAGTAAGCGCAATCGTAAATGCAGTTATTGGTGAGCATGATCTTGAGGAGAGATATGCAACGCCCGTCTTCAGCAAAACTGTGGCATACCCCCCAGGCTGTGGCATTCCCGATACCTTTGCCGTCATTGGGCCGCTTAACTCCGCTGGATGCACAGGATACATCATATTTTGCGGCACCGGCCAGTATTTTCAGTTTTTCAAGCGATTCCTGACGCATTTCTAATCAAAGTTGCTTCGGATAATATACAATTTCCAGGATTAATTTAAAAGTCTGAAGGTTTGAAAATTTATAGGTTTGAAAGTCTGATGATTTGAGAAGAGTTTACAGGTTCACAGACCTGCAGGTTAAAAAGATTATGGATTGAAAGATTAACGAATCTGCTGTCGATCTCCACCGTTGACTGTCGACTCTTTAAAAGGCTTCTTGTCATTTTCTCATTTGTGTTGTATATTGCGGCCCGAAAAAACATGACAAACCGATTATCTACTATACGACAGCAAAGGTTATTATTTTTATCAGAACCTCATGAAAAAAACACTGTTACTGTTATTTGTCTTCACCAACCTGCTAATGCATGCCCAGATCATTACCGTTATTGATGCTATAACGCGGCAGACTGTTCCGGGTGCTGCCGTCTATTCAAAGAACCCGGAGGTATCGGTAGTTACAAACCTGAAAGGACAGGCTTCGCTGATCTCTTTCACCGGTGCTGACAGCATATTCTTTCAGCATGTCAGTTATGAGCCCAGGGTTGTGTCTTATGCAAAACTGAAATCATTGTCTTTTATCGTGGAACTCAACGGATCCAGCATATCGCTGGATGAGGTGGTCATCGCCGCTAACCGCTGGGAAGAACAAAAGATTGAGATCCCCTATCATGTAGTGAAGATCAACATGCGGGAAGCCAGTTTTCAGAATCCACAGACTTCCGCCGACCTGTTGGGTTCGGGAGGTTATGTTTATGTTCAGAAAAGCCAGCTGGCCGGAGGATCTCCCATGCTGAGAGGCTTCGCGACAAACCGCGTGTTAATTGTTGTTGACGGCGTACGGATGAACAATGCCATTTTCCGGCTGGGAAATTTGCAGAATGTCATTTCATTGGATGCAGGCTCGTTTGAAAGCGCCGAAGTTTTATTCGGTCCCGGTGCCGTGATATATGGCAGTGATGCCATTGGAGGCGTCATGGACTTTCACACCCTTAAACCTTCGCGGTCGGAAGATAATACGCCCTTGTTCACAGGGAATGCTTCAGCCCGATATTCAACAGCAAGCAGCGAAAAAACAGGACACCTGGACTTCAATATTGGACTGAGGAAGTGGGCTTTTACCACCAGCCTGACAGTTGCGTATTATGATGATCTTCGCACAGGTTCTCATGGCAATTCCTATTTTCTTCGGCCAGCCTATCAGGATCATATTAATGGCAAAGACAGCATGCTGGTTAATGAGGATCCGCAGAACCAGGTGGAATCAGGCTTCTCTCAGCTCTACCTGATGCAGAAAATACTGTATAAACCTTCCGGTGCATGGGACGTTGATTACAGCTTTCATTATTCTGCCACCTCGGATGCCCCCCGCTATGACCGCCTTTGCCTTGACACCGACGGCGACGGCTCACCGGATAACGCCGAATGGTATTATGGCCCGCAGCGCTGGATGATGAACCGCCTGGGCATTACCCATACCGGAAAAAGCAAGCTTTATGACCAGTTGCATGTCATTGCAGCCCTGCAAAACTATGAAGAAAGCCGCCATGACCGGAAATTCAATAACAAACGCCTTCGCAACCAGATCGAGGAGGTGGCTGCCGGTTCTCTGAACATCGAAATGGACAAGAAAATCAGCGGGAAAGCCACGCTTTTTTATGGTGCTGAAGCTGTGGTCAACAAGATAGGCTCAACCGCCAACCGGATCAATATTGAGACCAACGAAGTGACCACGACCAATACACGCTATCCCGACGGATCAACCTGGCAGGCATACGGCGCTTATGCAAGCCTGAAATACAAATTCAACCCTTCCTGGGCATTGAATGCCGGTTTGCGATACAGCTATTACAAAGTGAAGGCAGCATTTGATACTTCCATGTTCCCGTTCCCATTTGCGGAGGCTGATAATGCCAGCGGGGCTTTAAATGGCAGCCTGGGCGTTGTTTTCATGCCCATTGAAAACTGGCAGCTGTATTGCAACGCGTCAACCGGTTTTCATGCGCCCAATATTGATGACATCGGAAAGGTCTTTGACTCTGAACCCGGATCGGTGGTCGTACCGAATCCTGACCTTAAGCCTGAATATGCCTGGAATGCAGAAATAGGATCAGTAAGGGCCTTCGGCCGCTTTCTTAAGGTGGATGTCAATGTCTATTATACCTACCTGGATAATGCCCTTGCCAGGCGCGATTTTCAATACAACGGAGAGGATAGCATGATTTACGATGGTGAGATGAGCCGGGTACAGGCTATCCAGAACATCACAAGGGCATACGTCTGGGGCATTCAGGCAGGCATTGACCTCCGCTTCGGATATGGGTTGGGACTGAACAGTATCCTGAACTTTCAGAAAGGCAAGGAACAGGATGAAGTGAGCCTGGCCGATTATCCGTTGCGGCATGCGGCACCTGTGTTCGGAAGCACACACATGACCTATGAACGTAAAAACCTGAAGTTCGATTACTATGCTGTATACAACGGCAAAATGGATTTTGAAGACCTTGCCTTATCCGAACGCCAGGATGATGCTCTCTATGCCAAGGATGCCCAGGGCAATCCCTTTGTCCCCGGCTGGTATACGCTTAATTTCAAAGCTGCCTGGTACATCAACAAAAACCTTTCCCTGAATGCCGGCATGGAGAATATCACCGACCGCCTTTACCGGCCTTATGCTTCGGGAATAAGTGCCCCGGGGAGAAATTTTATGATGGCCCTGAAAGTGAGATTCTGAATAATATTTGCAACGTCGTTGCTTTCTGATTCTCTTATCCGAACAATAGCATAGGAGCTGTTATGCCGGTTTCCCGATGATCTTGGTCATGTAACTTGCCTTGTGTTTGTGAAATCCATGTTTTAAATAGTATTTATAAGCGGCAGTATTGGGATGGTTCACATAAAGATGAATAGCTTTTAGTCCCAGTTTGATCAGGTAAGCTTCCGTCAGTTTCATTACGTCGGAGCCAATGCCCTTAAACCGATATCCAGGCTTGATATAGAGTTCATCCAGAAAACAGTCGCGGCCATAGTTTTCCAGGGTGTAGCTGAAGGCCATGCAACAATATCCAATGGGAGAGTCATCGGCCAGGATCATCCAAAGCATGCCAATACTCTTATTCCGTATCAAATTCTCTATCGCTTCTTTTGACTTTCCCCGGTTGAATTTTATGCCTTCCAATTTATAAAAATCCTTCATACAGCCGAGGATCGTTTCGGTATCTTTTATCCGGGCAGATTTGCAGGTAATTTTCATAGCTAGACATTATAAAAATAATCGAAGAACATAAAGATACTAAATACGTATTAGTGCGTGAATCATAAGCATATATCATAAAGATATATCCAAAAATCATTATATTTACTAATAGCAACTTATTTTCATTCTTATGAGCCATAAACACACCTTCGACCATTTATACTATACCGTTAAACCCGGTAAGAAGATCCAGTTAAAAAATTATGATCCGGGCTTTACAGAAGGACTGGCGGATAAAAAGGAAGCCAAAAAAGTACTGGAAGAGGACAAGGCAGCCCTGGCTGAAGCACAGGCTTTGTTATGGGCCAGCGAACAACAGGCTGTGATCATTATTTTCCAGGCGCTTGATGCGGCAGGCAAAGACAGCACCATCAAGCATGTGATGTCGGGCGTTAATCCCCAGGGTTGCGAGGTACACAGCTTCAAGGCTCCTTCGGAAGAAGAGAAAAAACGCCATTTTTTGTGGCGGCCTGCCAGGATCCTGCCGGGGGCCGGCCGGATTGCCATTTTTAACCGTTCATATTATGAAGAAGTGCTCGTAGTAAGAGTGCATCCTGATTTTCTGAAGGGACAATTGCTGCCCCGGAAACTCAGGGGAAAAGACGTGAAAAAGATATGGGAATCGCGGTATAAGGAAATAAAGGATTGGGAAAAGCAGATGACCGAGCAGGGCATATGCATTATCAAGTTCTTTTTAAACGTTTCCAAAGAAGAACAAAGGAAACGATTCCTGGAAAGGCTGGACAAACCCGAGAAGAATTACAAATTCTCGGCTGCTGATGTAAAGGAAAGAGTCTATTGGAAAGACTACCAGAAAGCTTATGAGGATATGCTTAACGCTACCAGTACCCGGTACTCACCCTGGTATGTCATTCCGGCCGACAAGAAGTGGTTTACCCGCACTGTAGTGGCCGATATTATAGCGGCCAGGATCAACCAGCTGAAGCTGAAAATACCCAAACTATCGGAAGAGGAAATGGCAGATCTGCAGGAGGCCCGGAAGGTACTGGAAAAGGAAGCATAAAAAGT
>CAYWCR010000022.1:0-25284 GCA_964456825.1 uncultured Bacteroidales bacterium | reverse complement strand
AGTCATGCAGTCTGGGAGATAGTGGTTCAGGTTTTATGCTGTTTAGGTGTTTAGGCCTGAGATAAGCAGATTGATGCCTGGAATTTCTAAACTGCTAAAAAGCTAAACCGCTAAACTGCTTAAACACCGGTTACTGTTTACCTCCTCTCATCCCGCTTCCTTCGGCAATTTCGCACCTACCAGTGAAATTCCGAATGTCTTCGTTACGTAAGTGATAAGGGCAGGGAAATAGGCCTGGAATTCCGCTTCGAAAAGGTCATAATCGCGCCGCAATACCGAAATTGCAAAATCGGTATTATCGGGAAGGCTTGTGCGGGTTGACATACGCAATAACACGTCCTGTATTCCCTCCAGGGTATCATACATCTTGATCCAGTTGTTCTTGATAAAAGAAGGCAGGAAGAATTTAACGCTTTCGGGTAACAGGTCAAAGTATCGGTTTGCCAGTTCGAAGAAATTCCTGATGAACGCATCGAGAGGAAATTCACTGTATTGTGACCAGTTCTTTACCAGGTAATGATCATAGAGTATATCAATAATAATCCCTGAGTACTTGTGATATTGCTCGTTTAGTCTGGCTTTGCTGCGCCTTACGATGGCATGCGTGTCGGTGAAGGAATCAATATACCGGTGCAGAATAATGCCCTTCCGGATCATCTGGGTATATTGATTAAAATGATGCCCTTTTACAAAATCGCCAATGAAATTACCAACGATGATCTCTTCATCATCACCCGAGAGATATATGTGGGCCAGGTAATTCATGTTGGATTGGGCTATTCTGTCAGACGTGCTGCCTGTAAAGATATTATATTATTTAAAACATTACCAGCAATATGTTTACATGTGTGAAAAAAATCACACAAAAAATTATTGTAGTTTAAACATGCACGAATCATAATTGTTATACGTTTAATTCAAACAATTGGATGCAACTATCATACCAAAAAATTGTCTCTGGTATAAAAGAACCCTCTGTCAAACAACACCAAACCAGCCATGAAAACAACTGCTTCATTTGTGCTTTGCCTGTTGCTGGCCACCATCGCCAGCGCGCAGCAGGAAACCCCTTTCGTTATTCAGGATAACAAAGGGCCTTCCGAATTTTTAATGTATCCCAATCCGACCGTTGATGTTGTATATATTGAGCATATCCGCCCCGTCACCGAGGTAAGCGTATTCAACCTGCTTGGGCAGATGATCGTCAGGTTTGAGACAAGCCGCAACCACAATTATGTCCTCGATTTAACCGAACTGCGGAACGGCATGTATTTTATCCGCGTTGGCGATAACAGATACAATACATATATTCAGAAGGTGATTAAGGAATAAAGACTGGGTATCTCTCTCGTAAAGGCGCAAATATATTACAGAAACAGCAACCTCTGGTCCTCTTTTTTACCTTAGCACTTTTGTGTTTCTGCGAGAAACATTCCTCTTACTAGCGAGATTTTAGCGGCAGTATAACGCGAGCCTTGCATGTCTTACAACCTTGCCTTGATCTTTCTTGTCTCTTCCTCAAATCCAGGTTTTTCGAGCAGGGCAAACATGTTTTTCTTGTATGCTTCCACCCCCGGCTGGTTAAATGGATTCACCCCGATCAGATAGCCGCTTATTCCGCATGCCTTTTCAAAGAAGTATATGAGCTGCCCCAGGTAGTATTCGTTGAGGCGGGGCAGCGTGATGCGGATGTTGGGGACTCCTCCGTCAACATGGGCTAGCTGCGTCCCCAGCTCGGCCATCTTGTTCACCTCATCCAGCCGCTTCCCGGCCAGGAAATTCAATCCGTCAAGGTTATCACCGTCTTTTGGAATGGTAAGCCTGGTATGGGTCTCCTTTACCGATAATATGGTTTCCATTAAAATCCTTTCCCCTTCCTGGATATACTGGCCCATAGAATGAAGGTCAGCCGTGAGGTCCACACTGGCAGGAAAAATCCCCTTTCCTTCCTTGCCCTCGCTCTCGCCGTACAACTGTTTCCACCATTCAGCGATAAAATGCAGCTTGTTATCAAAGTTAGCCAGGATCTCAACCTTTTTCCCTGCCTGATAAAGGGAATACCGGGCGGCAGCATATAACGCCGCAGGGTTTTCATTAAATGGTGCATCTGATTTGGTGATCATCTCCATCGAACGGGCGCCTTCCATTAGCACCATGATATCCACTCCTCCTGCTGCCAGGGGCACCAAACCTACAGGGGTCAACACCGAATAACGTCCGCCGATATCATCCGGGATCACGTAAGTCATGTAATTCTCATTGTCAGCCATGGTGCGCAATGCTCCCTTGCGGGCATCGGTAATGGCAATGATTAGGTCTTTTGCATCCTTCTTGCCCACTTTCTTTTCCAGGTGATTCTTCAGGATACGGAATGCAATGGCCGGTTCAGTTGTCGTACCCGACTTTGATATTACGATAATGCCATACATGACTTCATGCAGTATTTCCATTAACTCATTCAGGTAGTCTTCCCCGATATTCTGCCCGGCATAGACGATCAACGGGTGTTTCTGTTTGCTTTTCAGGGTCTGGAAAGAATGCGAAAGCGCTTCGGAAACCGCACGGGTGCCGAGATAAGACCCTCCGATCCCGATCACCACGATAACGTCGGTTTTGGAAGCCAGCCTTTCAGCAACCGCTTTTATTTCCTTTATATCCTTGTCGCTGAAGGATGAAGGCAGATTCACCCAGCCCAGGAAATCATTGCCCTTCCCGGATTTATTCTCCAGCGCCAGATTTTTTTCTTTCACCAGGTTTTGTATTCCCTCAATGGATGTTTTGGGGACACATCCGAATACCTTGCTGATATCAACAGAAATATTTTCCATATATGGCAATATCTTAAATATTTTACATCAGTTGTTCCGAAAGCAACCTGATTTCCAGGGCAGGGGAAATTTTACCGTACAGGATATTATAAACGGCTTCCATGATGGGCATTTTAACATTGTGGTTCCGGTTAATCTCATGGATGCAATTTACGGCATAATACCCTTCTGCAATCATGTTCATCTCGAGCTGGACCGACTTCACCGAATAACCTTTGCCGATCATCATACCAAAATTCCGGTTACGGCTGAACTGTGAATAAGCCGTGACCAGCAGGTCACCAAGGTAGGGCGACGACAGGACCCTGCGCTTGCTTTTATAGGTTCTTTCGAGGAAGCGTTTGATTTCCTGCATAGCATTGGAGATAAGCACGGCCTGGAAATTATCTCCGTAGCCCAGTCCATGGGCAATACCGGCCGCTATGGCAAAAATGTTCTTCAATACGGCAGCATATTCGGTCCCGTAAATATCTTTCGAGGTCTTCACCTTCACATAATGGCATCGCAGCATGGCGGCAAGGTGTTCGGCCCATGCTTCGCTGGAGGAAGCAATGGTAAGGTAGGAAAGCCTCTCCAGAGCAATCTCTTCAGCGTGACATGGCCCGGAGATAATGAGAATATTACGAAATAATACGTTATAGTGCTTGTTGAAAAACTCCGCAATGGTGAGATTCTCCTGGGGAATGATGCCTTTGATGGCCGATACGATGTATTTTTTCCCAAAACCACTGTGGTAGTTTTCCAGTGACTCTTTCAGAAAAGGGGCTGGAATGGCAAAGATCAGGATGTCGGCATGATCAATTGCCTCGGTTATGGAATCATAGAAGCTGATTTTGCTGGTATCAAACTCTATATCGGTGATGTAATTCGGATTATGACCGTATTTTCTGATGTAATGTATAGTTTCTGCTGATCTTATATACCAGCTAATATGGGGAAGATTATTCAATAACAACTTGACCAGGGCAGTTGCCCAGCTACCTCCCCCCAACACGGCGACTTTTCTGGCTCTTTCCATGCAGTTGATTGATTAAGGAGACAAAATTAGCATTATTCTTGGTTGCAGAGAAGCGGTAAGGGTGAAAAATGGAGGGGGAACATGGCAGAAGGCATAAGGCATTAGGCATAAGGCATAAGGCAGAGGCATAAGGCTGAAGGGAAACATTAAGGAAGGTTCCATTCATGCGTTTCCGGTACCTCCCCTTTATAGAGGGAATATATGCCACTCCCAAGGTTATTCCAGGCGGCATGGTAATATTGTTCCGTGCCGGAGGTTGCGTTAACACTTCCCGATCCATCGGTATTCAGTATTAACCTGTATTCCAGGTTCAGGGCAGGCTCAAGGGTCTGATCTTTCATTTTTACCTGATAGAAGATGCTGCTATTATCAATCATCTTCCATTTATACTGCCGGTAAAGTGGATCACAGGGATCGGTAAGCTGATTAAGGCCGCAAAACCACCGGGTATTGTACTGCAATGATCCACTGTCGCCAGGTTCGTATTCCTTCGCTGTCAGATATTCGTTGGGTGCTCCGACAGGGCCGTACTGGATTTTCTCCTGCCATTGGTATTCATTTCCCGCCCTTGAGAACGTCAGGTTTACCAATAAGAACAGACTGCCGGTGTTCAGGTTCCACTGGTAAGTCTCTGCAACAGCACCGGAAAGTGTTTTTGTAACGCTGTCCGGCAGTATAAGCTGATCGGAAAATTCTCCCCAGTCGAGCATGGCGGCCATATCACCGTATACCAATCGTGCATAAGGATCTTCCGATCCCTTCAGTCCGGCGGGTATCTGCTCAAGTAGCGAAGCGGGATTAAAAGTCAGATCATGGTAAACAAGATCCTCCGGCTTATCCTTATGACAGGAAGACGATAAAAATGCCATTAAGGCAATTAAGATACAAGCACTGACATTTGACTTCATAGGTCGAGGGTATTGTATATAAATCCCGGACCGGGTTCTGAAACCAGTCCCAAGGCCGGTTTTCATTCCTGCATGAAAATCAACCGGATTTTTCGCCAACATACTTTCTGATGACGGAATCTAATTCATCTTGTCTGATGGGTTTGGACAAATAGCCGTCACATCCTGCTTTCAAGGCTCTTTCCCTATCTTCATTCATGGCATAGGCTGATTCAATAATAACAGGAAGCGCTGGACGCAGCTTTCTTATTTGTTCAATAGCTTCCCATCCGTTCATTACAGGCATTTTAATATCCATCAGTACCATTTTTATTTCCGGATAGTCTTTGCACATGCTGACAGCCTCTTTTCCATTACGGGCACGTAAAATCCTTATACCATTAAGTGACAGTAATTCATTGAGATAAAAAAAACCAATATCATCATCTTCGGCTATCAGCATGGTGATCTTTTCCGCGAAGGCTGTATAGTTTTCTGCATTCATAGCCTGTTGTTGTGTCTCTGCTGGGAGATTATTGCAGGGCAAACTGAAATAAAAAACAGAACCTTCCCCGGGCTTTGACCGCAGCCATATTTTACCTCCCAGTTTCTCAAGATATGCCTTTGAAATAGTGAGGCCTAATCCACTGCCTTCATGCGCACTGTGAGTATCTAAATTGACCTGACGGAAACGTTCAAATATTTTATCCTGGAGATCATGTGGAATGCCAATACCAGTGTCACTTACAAAGAATTCAATACGGTTGCCGGCTCTTGTACACCCGAAATCTACCCGGCCTTTCTCGGTATACTTCAATGCATTATTGATTAAATTGCTGAGAACCTGATTTAACTTTGTTTTATCGGTTGTCAACCGGCATTCTTCACCGGATAATCCGGATGCATAAGAAAATAATAATCCCCGTTTTTCAGCCTCAGGTTTGAAGAACAAATAAATATGCTGCAGCAGATCATTTATGTTGGTGTTTTCAAGCGTCACTTCCATCTGGCCAGCCTCTATTTTCGAAATGTTGATCAGGTCATTGATGATGTTCAGCATCCTGGTTCCGCTTTGCTCAATCAAATTGATGTATTCCTTATACTTGGGCCCTTTCATTTCCTGCCTTTTTAGTAATTCGGCAAATCCGAGAATGCCATTCATGGGAGTGCGTATTTCATGACTTACATTCGCCAGAAATGCTGATTTGAGCTTGTCGCTTTCTTCGGCCTTTTCCTTTGCAATCCTAAGTTCATTGTTGATGGATTTTATCTTTTCAATACTTTCAACCAGATCTATATTGTTGGTTTTCTGAATAAAGGCATAAAACAGAAAAGCCCACATCATGGGTATCATCGCACCCATTAGGTCTTCATAAGGATCAAGTTTATCTGTGAGCCCTGACCATTCAACAAAAAGTGAAAAATCATACAGGATAATCAGGAATAACAGCCCCATGATCATTAACTTGATATCCCGCCTGACTTTTTCTTTTCCGCATAAGAATAAGGCAATGATTCCTGACAATGAGGCCAGCAGTGAAATCATATCAAATGCCGCAATTCCTTTCATCACTTGACCACTTTGCTATGACTGAATAATAACCTGAAACACCAGACTGCAATTATTATTGCGCTGCCTAAATAACATACATGCTCCAGAATATTGAAATAAAAATCCCACATGAAGCCTTCTATAATCGTAAAAATCCAGGCGGCCAACAACATGTAAAAACCTGCTAAAAAATTCCTCCAGCCATAAATACGCTTTATTTGAAACTGATGAGTGATGGCAAATATCAGCACACCAATTCCCAGTATCAGCATTATTATTTCGTTTTCATGCACCATCCTGGCTTGTTTTAATGGTTTGCAGCCTGTTCCTGAATTGACTTCTTAAAAGCCACAGTGAAATACTTCATCGCAAATATTTAGATTGAAAAGACAATAAATGAAATAAGATCTTTGATCCTTTCTTTAAATAACGGGTCAGATTCATCATCATGCCTGCTTTCTTCTGCCATTATTTTAAAGGTACATATAAAAAATAACATTTCCTCCTCGAAATTTTCGTTTTTGAAAATTCAAGTCAGCAAAAATGTGCCGGAACAAAATGCAGATGCCCGTGATTCTCAGGTTGTGGATTATTTACCTAACGCCGGTCCTTATTGTCGGTTATTGGTCTGCTTACCCCGGGCGGATCCCTCAGGCGATGGCAGGTTTCTATGCTATTTCATTTCAGGGTAAACCAGCATTTGACACAATCAGAATAGGTTGAATATCATTTAGTTATTATTATCAGCATACGGATCTCAATCCATATTTTTCTTCATATCCTTTATGTAATTCTTTATTATTTTCCCGAATTTCCTTTCCTTTTTCCTCCTATCTAAAACCGTAGATTCAAAAAATGCCCTTTCTCTTTCCATTCTCAGGAAATTTTCATAAGAAGCTTTGTTGATCTCCCCTTTTTCAACAGCTTCAAGAACACGGCAGCCTGTCTCACTGGTATGCGAACAGTCTTTATATTTACAGCTTTGGGAAAGCGTGAGAATCTTATCAAAGGTGATTTCCAATCCTCCAGTCTCATCTGCAATACCAACCTCTCTCATCCCTGGATTGTCAATTAAAAGCCCTCCGTTATCCAGCACTGTTAATGCTCTGTGGCTCGTTACATGCCTTCCCTTATTGGTGCTCAGGCTTATGGTATCAGTTCTCATTATGGTCTTCCCTGAAAGGTTGTTTAACAGGGTCGATTTTCCCACACCTGACGAACCCAGCATGCAATACGTTTTCCCTTTCTCAATGAACCTGTTCAATGCCTCATATCCATGTTGTGTTGCGTTACTTATGGCAATAACCGGAACGTTTTTTACGCGTGAATATATGCCTTCCATAATTTTATTAATCCCCGGTTCATCTATCAGATCTGTTTTACTGACCACGATTACCGGTTTTACCTTGGATGAATGGCAAAGGGTAAGGTATCGTTCCAGCCTGTTGATATTAAAATCCCTGTCGACAGCCTGAACCAAAAGGGCATAATCAATATTGGCAGCGATAATCTGAATCTCTCCAAATTGGCCAACGGCCTGCCTTTTGATTATAGAATACCGGGGCAGTATGGCATGAATGATGGCAAAGTCAATGTCATACGTTGCCAGGGCAACCCAATCACCCACCGCCGGAAAATCTTCACGACTTCTTGCCGTGAAGCGCATGTTCCCGGTTATCTCAGCTTCAACCTCTCCTTTATCTGTCCTTACTATATACCGTTCTTTATGTTCGGCAATAATCCTTCCTGTGTCAAGGCTTTCAAGATTATGTTCAATCCTGAATTTTTCCAGTTTATTATTATATCCCAAATCTTCCAGTTTCATTGACTGCTCCTCTTATTATGTATTTTATCTAAATCTGCAATGTTCCGGAAAAAGCAAGCACCCCCGGGGTGATATGTGGGTCTCCCTGGTATTCTGGACCCTGTGGTACATACCCGTGATTCTATTCCATAAAAGAATCCGGATACACGCACTCATATAATTTATTCCCTCCTCTTTCTCTTATCCAGGTATCGAATTCACGTTTGCCTTCTTTTAAAACAATTACCCTGGCCCCGGGTGTCAGATCGCCATAGGTGTTATTTGTGCCAGAGAACCGGCCGTATGCCAGGGCTATATTGTTGAATTTTCCGATATAATCGTTTACATGGTCATGTCCCGCAAATACTCCCATTATATCTCCGCATTCAAGCATCGACGCACACATACCTGAATTGATGGAAGGACAAGATACCACTTCATGCTTTGATCCGATGCATATGGCGCTGTCCTGCTCCCACAGCGTTTTGTATTCGGGAAAAGGGATATGAAAAAATGACAGGGAAGGAACAGGGATCCCGTTATTCTTCTGGGTATAAGAGGTACTTTGTTTCCGGTACCAGTTAATCTGTGAACATTCAATCCATCCATAGGTGCTTTTTACACTGTTTTTTAATGGATTGTAGGCGTTGGAATCGAAAAAGTACAACAAAGCCTGATGCTTGTTCTGTTTGCCTGCAACGGGGATAATAAAATTGGTCTCTCCTTTTATTCCGGGTGTGGATGAATTAAGGTTAAACGCAAGCGAACGGTAGATGCCGGTCAGGTTTTTTCTGGAAACCCCAAATTCGTCATCGTGATTTCCAAATACGGATACCCAACGGACCTGGTTATCTGCAAACACGGTTGCCAGCTTGCGCAAAAGATCATCGGCCGAGTCCTGAACGGCAACATCACCGGTTATAACCACCAGTTCGGGCTTTTCAAGTTCAACAATTTCTTTGACCAAGGCACATATAGTTTCAAAGACATCCCTCTCCATATGCATGTCGGTAAACTGAACAATTTTAAATTCCCCGTTTTGATTGAACTGTAAAATATTCTTTTGGCCAAAAGAACAGTGATCAGTGAACAGCAAAATACAAATTACGAAAAACCAATACTTTCTCATATTTCTTATTTTTTTCTTTTATGCTTTTGCTTGTCAAGTTCCAGGTTTTCTTTCACCCTGAACCTGACAATCCTGTCTATTAGGCTTAACGGAAGCGGATCATGAACAGGAAACTGAACCGAACCTTTTGCTCCTTTATAAACGGATAATGCTTTGCTGAATCTTTCAATTCCGGATGGGGCAGGATAAAATCCAATATGATTTTTAAACGCTGCAAAATGAACCAGATTGCCCTTCAGTGCAAAGGTTGGCATCTGATAGCTGATTTTCTCTTCAGCTTCCGGAGCAGCCTTTCTGATGGTCATTCTGAGTTCATTCAATTTCTTCTGTAAATCCGGGGGGAATCCCGAGATATACTCGTCAATGTTTTTTGGTAATGACTTTCCGGCTTTCATAATAGATTCATTGCTGTTATTATGATGCGTTATTATTGAAAAAAAATCTTTGTTAATCTGGTTTCAGATACGTAGTTTTTCCCGGTTAAATCAATGGAATCCTTTGTTTTAAATCCCTGAAAAAGGTTGTTGCTTATTTCATAAGTCCATAGTGTCGGATAGTTCATATCATCAACGTTCATAAACCCCATGATGTATACAACATCATTTTTAATCCATTGGGCTTCTTCAGGCCAGCATGCAGTGCCGCAAAACAAAACCCTGATCCTTTTTTTCTTTTTAATATCTATCAAAGCCACTTCTGTATCCGCTTCGCTTCCTCCGGAGAAAAGCTGTCCCTGTGAATCCTTTTCCAGGACTATTGAATAACTGTCCAAATCGATGTATTTAAGAGAGTCAGGAGAAAAAATAAAAAACTCCTTAAAAAGATTGGCCGAATCTGAAAAAAAGTCATAATCAAATTCGATAGAGTTTCTTTCAGCTATGGGCATGGAATCAACAAAGTCGCCCAGTGCTAAATTATGGTAGTCTAACCATCTGTCAAGTCTTTCATATGTCGTATCTGCTTTTATGCTATCCGGCAGGCTGGCCTTTTTCTCAGGCTTCCTGCACGTAACAAGCAATGCGGCCAGGCTCATGACGGCTAAAATTCGAAATGGAATGTGCATTTTTTTATTTTTCAATGGGTTTGCTTAATGATGTAATGATAAATCCGATAACCGGACTAAGCAGAATAGAGCACAAAATTGATTTTCCATATCCGATTTTGCGTTTTGTACCGATGTACTGTGCTATCAGATGCGTTAAAGCAAGGTACAGCATAATAATGCTAATCCAGATTAAGCTTTTCATTTTACTTGTTATTTCATTATTTCAAATTTAGCTTTGTCACCCGTGTTAATATGTTAATATACTTGGATTTAATACCGTTTACTCGGAGCAATAAGTCAGAATCATAACATTTTGTTGAAGCCTGTATTGTGTATTTGAAGAAGCTGGAAATATCACCAGGTACGGAATTACCCGGAGGAGTCAGGTTATAGAAAGATATTTACAAAATCACCGGCAGAAACCTGGTTCCTGTTTTTAATCGTCCTCTTTCCGTCATCATATTTCGTTACCGTACACTGTTTATATACGGTGCAGTTACCATTCTTATCAGGATTATATCCCTTGCACACCCGCAATACATCCGGAGATATTTCATCAATAATCACTATTTTTCCGTCGCCGTATTTAAGCCTGCCTAATTCGAACTTGCCGTCAATGACATGGAGGCCTTTTGATGCAAATTCCCGGGAAACGATTTCAGCAATGTTCTTTACAAGCTCAACGCTCTGACTGATCTCATCTTTGTTCATGGCACCGGTTGCTTCCAATGCTTCCATGGTAATGAGGATATCACTGTCTCCCTTCGTCCAGGCCTCAACTACTTTATACAGATTCATGCAGGGCCTGACAAAAGGGTATCTCCTCCAGAAACTTCCGGTTGCGTTGTTTCTCCAGGTGAATTCAAGATTCGACAACGGAGCTGATCCGGGAAATTCCGGCGCCTCCGCCGGCATGCTCAGCGGAATCGCAGGCTCAACAATCATTTCATTCTCTTTGATCGTATCGATATAATGTGAAGGAATGCCCTTCTCTTTCAGCAGTTTAAAGAAATGCGTGGCAAACCTGCAGGCTACGGCCCCTTTTCCGGGAATATCGCCGACAACCGTATCGTAGCCGGGATCAAAAATAGTCTTCCCGTTTTCAATGTATCCCGTCGCTCTGTCTGTAAAAACAAACCGGTATTTACCTGCATGAGGGCCTTCGGTTATATTAAAAACATCTTTTGATTTTCCGCGATAGACAAGATTCTTTTCTTCCATGATTATTCGATTTTTAAAATATGCAGGGTAAATTTACATTTCCGGGTTCATTTTGCAAATTATTTTAATAAATTTCCTAGCATGTCCATCGCTCTTTTCCGCTAATGCTTGCTGCCAGCTTCCGTGCAAAACAAGCGAATCGAAATAACGCAATCCCAGGACGTTTTATAGTTATTTATTCTTCAGAGTATCCAGCCTTTTATTGATCTCCTTCAATTGATCCAGCATTTCCATCATTACCGGATTGGATTTTGAAAGATTTCTTAACTCTTCCTCCCTAAATCCAAGTTTAGAATCAAGATAGCCAAGTACTAAGGATAGGAAAATGAACAGGATCACAGCAACGGGTACTGAGATCAGCGCATATTTAAAGATTATCTCTCCCCAGGGTTTGTCTTTAAAGGATTGAAGAAAGACTATACCGATAAGAAAAAACTGAATGTAACCGATATACATTCTTGATCTGTCAAAATAGATTTTCCATCTGATTAAAGTCCTTCTGTTTAGCATAATTTTCATAAGGGATTTCATTAGTTGAAAATACAACTGAAATAAAATATCTCAGGGTTAATGTGGTGTTAATGGATTTCAGATTAAAATGATGACTTTAAAATTGTAAAATAGGGTCATTACAAAAGTCCTTTCGTTTGCAGTTTTTACAGTATTTGCCCATCCAGACTTCATCAAACTGGTTCATAATGGCCTCAACCATTTCGGGATTGGTCGTAATGAAGCCTGATTCAAAGTTACGGGTATTGGCACTTTTCATGCCTAATCCTGCTCCGGTAAGGTTTGCGGAACCTGTATAAGCAAATTTGCCATCAATAATGATGTGCTTGAAATGAACCCTTGGGCAAAGCTGCCTCTCCATATTTTTCCATAATAGAGGGTATTGGTCAAAACTTTTTCTGAAGTTGACCCCGGGATCTTTTGCATGCAAAAGACGAATGGCTACTTTCTTTTTTACCAGGCTGTCAAGTACAGATAAAAAAGATTGGACACTTCCTTTATGGTGCACATGCAGATCTTTTATGTCAGCCGTACCTATCCAGACAAAGGAGTTTGCACTGGCAACAGACTCGATAACCTGCTTATATAATTGTTCGTTGGTGATAAAAGTTATGCTCATGTTTCAGCATGGTATCGGGCACAGCCATAAATAATTTCTCTTTTCCTGCAGTTATTTGTCGGCATCAGTTTGTATCCATTTTTACTTTTCATCTTACAGGTTTTATGATTTATGTTTTCTTTACATGGTTACTTCAGGACGAATATTCCCCATGATAATTCAGGGTAGGGTATAATTCACCATCCCTTGAGGTTATTTTTAGGATCTCCCGAGTAATTGGGACCCCGGGATACATACCGTGATTCTTAATCAAAAACACTTACATTTTAGCTTATGTAAGTGTTTCATTTTCAAGGTGGGACGTACTGGATTCGAACCAGTGACCTCTTGCGTGTGAAGCAAGCGCTCTAAACCAACTGAGCTAACGTCCCATGAAGGCAAATATAAATATAAACTCGCAGAAACTTATTCAAAGACTATATCGAATAGTTGCATTATACTGATTTTCTTGTTGTCATCGATTAATAGTGTTCTTGCCTGACCATATACATCCATGGGTCTAAATGTTATATTTTGCGTTTGTGGTTTATTATCATCCTCTATTTTAGAAATAACCTGTTCAATTCTTCCTGTTTTATTTCATAATCAGGATTAAAATCGCCTGATGTCATATAATTAATGATGGATTGA
Organism: uncultured Bacteroidales bacterium; assembly: GCA_964456825.1. Taxonomy (GTDB): domain Bacteria; phylum Bacteroidota; class Bacteroidia; order Bacteroidales; family UBA10428; genus UBA5072. The sequence goes on along the minus strand of CAYWCR010000022.1, from coordinate 12,041 downwards.
TAAAGCTGAAATGCTTCAGGCCTGTCCATTATTTTATTAAGCTGCGGCATACTGACCAGTAATTTTCCCGCAGCAACTTTAAACTCAAAAATAAGACCCAGTTTATGATTTCTTTCCAGGTTGTCAATAACCTGTATAATGGGTCTGTATTGGGTTGCAGTATTATTAAGCAGTAACGGATTACTGGCCTTGATAATGGAAAACCATTGCCAGTTTGTATGAAAATCAGTAGGGAAAGAATTGAACAGCGGATGAACCGGATTAGTCAATATTCCTAGTGTTCCGGGAGATACCGGCTTTTTGGCCCGTTCGCTTATTCCCTTAAACATTCCATAGTTCCAGAAGTCCGGTGGGAAAAGGCCCGGTACACTGTTGTCCCTGACTTCCTCAGGGGAAGGGAATAAGAGAACTTTGCCTCCTTGCTCCAATCTGGTAATAACCTCGCTGTTTAATCTTGTGGCAACCAGAATATCGTTAGATTCCGGTATCGTTGATGGTTCAGGATATACCCAAACAGGATATGAATTAGTGTAAGGGGTATTTTTTAGCGACATATTGATGGTAAGCTTTACAGCTTTCTTTAAAGATGAAAGATCAAAATTTATTTCACCCAACGTTTTAATCCCTCCATTGTCGATGGTTATTTCTGAAAATTTACCATTTTTAAAAACCTGCCCGTTTTGGTCCTTGATTTCCCATGTTAATTCCTCATGAAGTGTTTTATCGGAATAATTTGCAACCTCAACCCTGGCATGAAAGTTCTCTTCATTTGTCCAGCAGTATTTAGGGAATTCCAACAATAAAACTACATCGTTGCAGGATTGCATCCATTCCTGCTGACTGATTACATTTTTGCTGTCCATAAAGGCATCCAGGATTCCTACAAGTGCCGTACCCTGCCCCGGAAAATCCTGCAAATCGAGTAACTGGAAACCGGCAAAGCCCTGGGTTCGAAAAGCAGCTTCCATTTCGGCCTTATAACAAATAGCTGCCCAGGCTCCCGATGCTTTCTGAAAATCAATATGCTGATCGAACATGCCTGCCTTTTTCAGCCGCTCCCGAAAGATCTCAAGATTCCACGGCCGAAGCACACCGGAATATTTTTCGATCTCTCTATAATCGGGATAAATCTGGTACTGTCCGGTTTCATGACCTATTAGCGGGATATTTATGTGTAAAACTGGATAAGTAAATTTTATGGCTGTTGAAGGTTCCTGCGTATTTAGTATTCCACCATCTCTGGAATCGGCAAATGCATGCGTAAGTCGGGTATGTGTCAGAATGGTATCCTGTGCGTATGGAGTTCTTGCCCCTACAAAGAAATCAGAACACTCCCGCGGTGCAATATACCCGATGTTATTGTTCGAGCCCATAGTGTAAAGCGGACGACTATCATAATTTCTCAGGGTAATGAGATTTTTCTCAACGCGGTCATGCCCGCTCCATATTTCATTTCCGTGCGAAAACATGACAAACGACGGATGGTTTGCATAGGCCTTTAACATGGCAATCCCTTCTTCTCTCAACATATCGGCAATGGAATCTGATTCTAAGCCACCCCAGAATGGTAATTCAGCCTGGATATAAATACCCGCCTGATCGGCTGCAGCAAATGCAGCTTCGGGTGGGCAGTAGGAGTGAAACCGGTAGTGGTTAATACCATAGGATCTGGCAATTTTAAATACCCTTATCCAGCCTTCTGTATCCATTGGCGGATGACCGGTTAGAGGGAACACGCAGGCTTCCTGTTTGCCCCTTAAAAAGATTGTCCGGTTATTAATATTAAATTGCGTTCCTTGGACAGAAAACTTCCTCATACCAAAAGTCACCGTCTTGGAATCTTTTATTTTTCCGTTTGAAATTACGGCGGTTAATTGATAAACAGGTTGCTGGTGCTCGTCCCAGAGACTGCAGTCTCTGCCCAAAACATATTCAAGCTCAATAAGTGGATCATAGACCTTGTTTATGCTAAATGATTTTAACCTTTTGGTTTTACCGTTAAAGGTCTTCTCAAGCATTACATCAATATTAGCCTTCTTCCATTTTAGTTGATTTTCAATCTCAAGTTTTATATCTATCTTCTGCTTATCAATATCCGGATAGACCTGCAGATTTGATATATATGTTTTTGGGGTTGCTTCCAGAAACAATTTGCCAATTATCCCATTCCAATTGGTTTGCGTGTCGTCTGAAAATATATGAACATTCCCGTAAGGTGTAAGTTTCAGACTATTATCTACCCGAATGGTAATGAAGTGTTCTCCGGGGGACAGATAATGAGTTACATCAAATTGCTGCTGTGATTGAAGAATGCTGGATTCCCCGATGAATATACTGTCAATCCACACCTTTGATGATTTGGTGCGCTCAAGAAATAATTCGATATGTTGGTTTTGAAAATCTTTTGGAATAACCACTTTTTTACGATACCAGGCAGCTCCTTCATATTTGTATACTCTGTTCAAATGCCCTGTTGTTGTGTCTTTATTCAGAAAACCTTTCCCGGCTATATCAGTAGTTCCCGGCAGATCAACAGAGTCTTTCAGATCTGTTAAATACCACTTTTGCTGAATCCCTGTATTAGCGGTATCCAAAGAGAACTGCCACTTACTTTTTAAGTCAACATATAATCTGAGTTTGTCATTCTTAGTTTGGCATGCCGGTAGGATAATAATCAATAGAAGTAAATAGGATTTTTTCATGTCAGTTCAATTAATACTATAAAGTATATAGCGAATAATGTCTTTTTATATGACAAGTTTCTAAAGTGATCTGGGGATTGAACCTGCCTGTCATGTGTTGTCTTAATCATGGATGATAATATTGTTGGCTAAAATTCGGTTACTACAGGCATATTGTCAAGCCAGGCCGCCATATTGAGTACAAGAAAATTCCAGTTTTGGAATCCTTTGTTCAGTACAGGTTCTCCATTGTCAGGCAGGTAATATTCGTGCAAAGCACCAAAACGCTCAAAGTCTCTGCCTAAAAGCAAAATTGTTTTCCCGGCCAGTTCTTTAGCCTCGTCATAGTATCCATAGTTAATAAGACCCCGGAATACCAGATAGTTAACATTAATCCAGATCGGGCCTTGCCAAGATGAGGGATTGCCGCTTGCGCGTGTATCATACATTTTTTCCAAAGGCGAAAGCGTGCGGATACCTGCCGGCGCTTTGAATGATGTTGTGTCGCGGAAATGCCGGTCAACCATCTCTTTTGCTTGTTGAGGGGTTGCAATATTGCCCCACATGGCCATAAAACCACTCCAGACGCTCAGGCGCTGTATCAGACAATCGTATGTGCGGGGCTGTCCTGTATGCAAAAATAATTTACCGGGTTGCAGGGAAGTAATGTTTGGTTTTTCTATAGGGAGCAGGTTTAAGTCGACACTATAATAAAAACCATCGCGCGGATCCCAGCAATGTTCTCTTATTTTTTTTTGTAATTTATCAGCTTCTTGTCTATAATATTTTGATATATCAGGGAGTTTGAGACAATCAGCGAGATAACTTATGGCCTTTAGCTCTTTGTACATAAGCACATTGAGGAATATGGACCCTGAACTTTCGTGAGGACGGTAAAAAGTGCTCGGATCATTATCTACTCCTATTGCTTCGTCAGTCTCCCAATAGATTAATCCTGTCGGCGAATGACGATGATAATTAAGATATTTATTTACAAATGCCTGCAACATATAAAAATCATCACGTAACCATTCTGCATCGCCATTCATATGCTGCACAATAAATGCCGCATGTTGTGCCAGGGTTGGTTTGTGCATATTGCTTTTCCATGGATTGCGATTGCTTAACATTTCTTCTCTGCCGGGAGCATTCCGTTCAATCCAAATAGGGATCCACCCGTCCATTCCTCCGTAACTGAGTGAATTAAGCACACAACCTTGTTCATATTTGATCGCTTCTTCCCTGTCTTTTTCATTTCCATTTTCAAGCAATATCTGCCGTAATGCAACATTACTCAGCCATGAGTCCCAGTCCCAAAGCATATCAAGATATTGATTGCTTCCCGGTGCCAGGAATGGAAATTTCAGGGCTCCTCCAGGCTCACGGTACATGCCTTTCATCTCTTTGTAAATATTCTCACGACAGATAGTCTTATACTTTTTGATATTTTCAGGAGTATTCGCCGGCATTTGAGCAAATGAATCTGTTATGATCCGCATAAAGAAGAAAATAATCAAAATCCTTTTCATAAATAGTTTTATTTATTGTCGTTTTTAAATTTAGCACAAATGTTATTCATTTCCCTGTATAATGGTGCTCGTTAATGGTGCTAACGTTTTCACATAGGACCAGTTCCGAAGACAAGGGATTGGCTATATGCGGTGTTGGCTGTCCGGGGTACGTATCTTTATCCATCAGCTAAATTATTCAGAATATGAGATAGATAGGTATTTGCCTCTTTACATAAGTCAGCGTGTTTGATAATTTCGGCTTCAGTCTGAACGAAATCATCTGGAATGAGTTCATGCCGGCAGTTTGTTATCATTTCTTTTAACGAATCTGGTGTTGCTTCAAAATGGAATTGTAAGCCCAGAATTTTATCATTATATATAAATGCCTGATTAGTGCATATATCAGTCTGAAAAAGATGTATGGCTGCTGTTGGCAAGTCAAAGGTGTCTCCGTGCCAGTGAAAAACATTTATTGAGGTTGGAAAATTATTAAATAGTATGTGTTTTCTTCCGCTTTCAGTTAAGAAAACAGGAAACCATCCTATTTCCTTTTTCCTGTTGGGATATACTTTTGCTCCTAAAACATCTGCCAAAATTTGTGAGCCAAGACAAATACCTATTATGATTTTGTCGGCTTTAATGACAGTTTTTATAAACTCTTTTTCCGCGTTAAGCCAGGGGTTTTGATCTTTGTTATATACACTCATTGGTCCACCCATTAAAATAAGCCAGTCAAATTCAGAAAGAGATGGGAATTCGATACCTTCATATAACCTCGTTACCGTTAATTTATGATGGTTAGAAATGGCCCAATTTTCAATATAGCCAGGTCTTTCATAGGATATGTGCTGTATGTAATGTATGCGTAGTGATTTCATTTGCAAATTTGTTTCATTTCAGTATCAGGTTGAATCTTGTTATGCTTTGTATCGTTTGTTAACTTTGCGCTTGCAGCCAACGTTCTAAGCATATCACAGATGCCATCCCGACAGCTATCGGCATCGGAGCACTCTCTTGTTGTGTCCTTATGCAGCTGGAGGGAAACGGTAGCCAGGGAGAAATGAGCGTATTTGAAAAACATCGCTTGGCAACTTGTTTTGCCCGCTATTAGCCCTGCCTGCCACGTGTAGGCCTATGCCAGACAGGCAGGTATATGCGATGTTAGCAACAATGCTTTGTTTTTTATTGGTTTTTTTGTCATGATTTTCTTTATTGAAGATGCTGTCAGTTACAGAACTTTTATCTGTTTATCATTTTATGCGCCTATCCAAATGCTACATCAAGCATCATCATTGCTGCAAATCCCAGCATTGCTCCAATTGTCGATAAATCAGTCTCATTTCCAGTCTGCGATTCTGGAATTAATTCTTCTACTACCACAAATATCATTGCTCCCGCAGCAAACGAAAGTGCATAAGGAAGTAAAGGGACTATTGACAAAACCAGATAAGCACCAATAACTCCCGCGATAGGCTCAACAATACCTGATAATTGTCCATAATGAAATGCTCTTAATCTCGAAAAGCCTTCTCGTCTCAATGGGATTGAAATGGCTGCCCCTTCAGGGAAATTCTGTAATCCAATTCCCAAAGCAAGCGCAATAGCTCCCGCAAGCATACCGGCATCAGGGTTATTCGACAATGCCCCAAATGTGACACCTACAGCCAGGCCTTCCGGAATATTATGAAGAGTGATGGCAAGAACAAGAAGCACACTTCTTTGCCATGTAGTTTTTATACCCTCGGCTTTATCTGTAGATAGCCCCATATGTAAATGAGGTATAAGTTTATCTACTAAGAATAAAAATGCACCACCTGATAAAAATCCTATCAATGCAGGCATCCAGGGTATTATACCACTTTCCTTGGCCATTTCAATTGATGGTTTAAGAAGCGACCAAAAGCTTGCTGCAATCATCACACCTGCAGCAAATCCCAGCATTGAATTAAGTATCTTTTTGTTAATTGTTTTAAAGAAAAAAACCATAGAGGCCCCCAACGCTGTTACTAACCAGGTAAATAATGTAGCACATAGTGCCAAAAAAACCGGATTGTAATCCATTAATATTTCGAATTTCATAGCGCTATTATTTCTTAAATAACAATTTAAGCATTTTTTAGTTAAATGTATATCTCTTGGTTTCTAAAATACTGCCAACGATTTCGCATATGACCATGTGGCGCCTGCCTGTCTTCGGGTAAGCCAGCGTATTGGCCGGCAGGGAGTTCAGGGCGCTTACTTGTCTGGTTACATAAAGTTGAATCTTAAAAGCTTTGATTAGTAATTAGCTTTACCCGACATTGGCCCGGCCTGCCATGCGTTGGCCTATGCCGGGCAGGCTGGTATGTGCTGTGTTGGCTGCAGTTTATATTTTTTTATTTATCTATCCATTTTTTAAACTCACTCACTTTATCTTTACTAACAATTAAATCATAAATAGGCTTTTCACCATTTATTTTAATTCTTAACCTGCTCGATGAATAATGAAGAATATCGCTGACCACATTAATATTTAAGATACAATTTCTGTTGATTCTGAAGAATTTATCAGGGTCAATCATTTTTTGTAAATAGTCAAGCGAATAGTCGACCGAAAACTCTTTGTCAGAAAATGTTTTGATAAATGTGGCACGTTCGAGAATATAAAAACAGGATATTTCGCTGGTTTGTATTGACCTGTAATGTTCTCCAACTTTTATTAAGAATCGGCTTTTGTATCCGGTCTTTTCTTTAAATAATTGAGTTAAAAGGACGTTACTGATAAATTTCTGATAATGAATCGATTTAAATTTTTCAATCGCATTGCGCAAAGGAGTTTCTTCAATTGGTTTTAACAGATAATCCACACTATTCACCTTAAATGCCGAAAGCATATACTCATCATAAGCTGTTGTAAAGATAACAGGAATGTCCGGTTTAATAGTTTCAAACACTTCAAAACAAAGACCGTCGTCGAGTTGAATATCCATAAATACTAATTCGGGAGAAGGATTATGCTGAAACCAGTTTAATGTTGATTCTACTGATTCCGTTGTTCCTACAATGTTAACAGTACTGTCAATTTTTTTTAAAAGCCTGCTAAGACCAGCAATAGCAGGCTTTTCATTTTCAACAATTAAAACGTTCATGATAGTAAAGGTACTTTTACTAAATAATCGCTTGTGGTTTCTTCAATAAAAATTTCTTTTCCGGTGATTAATTTAATCCGTTCGTTAAGGTTTTTCAACCCTATCTTGGTTGAAAATACCTGGGTAGCCATTTTTTGTATGTTATTTTTCACTATAATATTCTGTCCCTCAATGTAAATAGTTATTTTCAAAGGTTTTTCGAGAGTTGCTATGTTGTGTTTTATGGCATTTTCAATTAATAATTGTAAAGATACAGGCATAATTTCATGATTATAATTGTTGTCTTCTATTTCTATGGTAAGAAGAATTTTTCCTTCACTTCTAATTTCATGCAGGTAAAAATAATCTTCGATAAATGCTAATTCATCCTTGAGAGGAACTTTAGCTTTTGAGCTATTTTCAAGAATATAACGGTAAATCTGGGATAACTTGCTGATAAAATGCCCGGCAATTTCGACCTGGGTATTTACTAACGATGAGAGCGTATTTAAACTGTTAAAAAGAAAGTGAGGGTTAACCTGATTTTTCAAAGTCTCATTTTGAAAAATTAAATTCTGCTCCCTAAGCTCATATCCCCTCTTCATGGCTTCCTGCCACTTCCCAAAGAAAATAAAAGGCGTGCTGCAAACAAGGGCAATGGCAGCAACTTTTATTGCACCATCTATTTCATTCATAATCGTATGTATATCCGGAAATCCCCAACCTTTTATTACGTGAAGGACAATAATAAATACAGTAAAAACCAATGTAATTACTGTTAATGCAACAACAAGAAAAATTACTATTCCTAAAAGATTAATCAGGGTTACTTCTTTTCGTGTATGCTTTTCCTCAAAATCCCGGACACGCTTTTCATCAATTTTAAATACGCGGTTTGATATTAACAGAATAATTTCAATATCGGCAAGCATCATACAGAATGTGCCAATAAGAAAAATACTACTGAATTCTTTAACATACAATGCCCAGAGTGGGGTAAATATGGCACAACCCAGTATAATCTTTACATGGAATGCAATATTGCTGGGCAAATAGAAATCTTTTATCCCTCTTGATCTCTTAATAATACTAAGATAATTCTTTTTCATTTTCTTTTTTTTAGGTTAAACATTTTGGGATCAAAATAAACTCAATGTGAAACCTTAAAAAAAATATAAATGCTGAATCGCCTAATCATGTTGCAGAATAGGAAAATAACCCGGTTAATCGAAATGTCATATGTAGAACAATTCAAAATAGAATAGTAAAATAGCAAGATGCGGTTTTTAGCCTTGCATACAACATTTTCGCATAAGGACAGTGGCGGTCCCGATGGCTATCGGGACCGGAGCTGTCACCTTTCCATGCAACACTAGGCCATCTTTGAAAAGCTATGATTAGCAACTCGCATAGACCGCTGTTGGCTATATGCTGTGTTATAGCCGGTGTTTAAAATTATTCCAAGACGTCTTTTAATCCAGCGAATAAATAATTTGATTATTTTGTAATATAAACCTGTTAACGATAAGGAGGAAAATAATACATATCAGATACTATTGCCACTTGGTTTATATGATTTCGCAGTGCATTTTATTAATGGTAACTTTATGATGTTACCAATAATTATACTTTATCTTTTTGAAAATAGTATGCTAACTTTCACTATTCGTTATTAAACATAAATACATCATCAGCATATTTTTTATATAGTGAAGGATTTGTTTCCTTGAACACACAAAGTGCTAATGTGTCATTACTATTTGCCTGGAAAGAATAAGAATAATTTAACTTTCCATCAATTATTTTTCCATCTTGATATTTCACAACTAATTTTCCAATATTAATTATTTTCCCGCTCTCAATACAATACTCTTGAATAGCTCTTTTATCAGAAGATTGTGGATTCCTGTATGCATTCATTAAAGCTAAGAGTTTATCAGATTCATCTGAAGAAACATCTTGTATTTTAGATACCCTATAGATACCATAATTACCAATTAAACAGATAAATTCCTGCTTGATTTGCCTATCATATTGCAAGCTCTTTTTTGGCAACTTTATATCTGAGTGTTTTTCTTTTGAGTCTAAATATATGTTTATGCCTTTAAGATTCTTATTTTCTAATTGTGTATAATCATATTCTACAACACCAAGTATTACAACCTGATTACCTGATAAATCAATATCAGAAATCATATATTTATTGGCTGAACAGCTCAGCATACATATTACAGAAATAATTGAAATGTAAAAATAATTTGTTCTCATGGTATTAGATTTTAAAAATCTAATATTAGTCTATAAGTTACATCATATCTTACATTTTTCAAAATATTAATGACTAAATTATTAAGAATTAATCATTTATTTTAGCTTCTATCATATCTATTTAGTTTGCTCGTGATTGATGGGACTGAACTACTTTCCAATTATTATCAATCTTTTCATAAACAAAAGACCACAAGAATCTTATATTAAATGATTGGCTGGAATTTAATTCGACTTTTGCGTCACCATAAGCTGTTAAAAGCACAATACTATCAGAGAGTACAGTGATTTTTTCTCTTTGAATTGTAATGCTTTGCCTTGCTCCATCCTGAATGTTTGTTTTCAATGTGCTTACTAACGAATCATAATTAGTAAAATATGAACCATTTGAAATAAACCCCGCATTATATCTGTCATTAACACCGGTGCTTAATTTATCATAATCCAGGTTCTCAGCAGCTTTTATCATTGTATGAAAGATGGATTCAACTTGTTTTTCAATCTTTGATTTTTGCAGATTTGTTATGGTTTGGCCATCTGATTGTTTAATAAATCCTAATGATAGCAAACATATTAGTGTGATAGTAAGTTTTTTTTTCATAATCGGTTGTTTTTAATTTCACTCAAACATAATATATCAAAGTGACAACCCTATGTCAGTAGTAAAAAATAATTACCGTACCAGTGCAAGTATGCCATTTAACAGTTTCGGGGTTGGTCAGTGGCGGTCCCGATAGCTATCGGGATCGGAGCTGTCACCTTTCCATGAAGTACCAGGCCACCTTTGAGAAGCTGCGATTAGCACCCCGCTTTACCCGACATTGGCTTACGTGAATGACCAGTTGACGGGTTCGAAGCGTTAACAAGTCCGGTTATATGAAAGGTAAGTTGATGAATGAACTTTAGCTAGAGCACTGGCCGGTAATTGGTTATACAAGCTGTTATGGGCCGTTCTTTTTTAGGTTTTATATATTAGTTACTTGCTTTTTCGACACTATCTTTTTTTAAGAACAAAAATCATCCAGGGAGCTATTTCCTTTTCTGAAATCCAGGCAAAGGGCTCGTAATCGTATCCAAGAGGTTTATAGGTTGCCTCAATTTCAAGTCCTGCGAGATCGAACAATTTATGATAATCCTGAATAGTCCAAAAAATGTCCTCCACTGGTCTCTTATCGTCGACATCACGCATAATGTCTCGCACAATATCTCCTGTTTTAGCAACCCAGTTTTCTGGAAAGTCTTTAGTTGAGAATGAAGCACTTTCATTAGTGTAAAGTTCAGGAGTCGCATCAAGGCATATCATTCTCCCGGTCGGGTTCATTAAGTTCCGTAATCCAACCAGGATTTTTGTACGATTGTCCCAACCAGGAATGTTATCAAATGTGAAAATGGATTGTATTAGATCGAACTTGTTTACTCCAAGATGACTGTACTCTCCATTTGAGACTAATTGATAATCACCAGATAAATCCAAATTCCTGGCCATTTCGATCATCTCCCTGGAAATGTCAATACCAATTACCATAAAGTCAAGTTTTTTTAAGAAACGAGTTGATCGTCCGGTACCACAACCAAAATCAATTGCTTTATTCCCAGTTACATGTTTGGAGATAATTTCAGGTAAATCACGATATGCTAAGTAATACGTGTTAGGGAATTCGAGACTTGCATATGATTTGGCTCTTGTCAGGTCGCCCCAGGAGTTTTCAAATTTCATATCAGGATTTGTTAGAAGCTTTTGAGTTCAGAATTTTAATATTTTGAAGAGAAATTAATCTCTGTTTTGTGATTGGGAATGGCACATAACATTGGCAATATGAAAAGTTGAAGAGTTCGAAGCGATTCATTATCAAGATAAAAATTGAGATAATTAAATCAAAATTATAAACAAACCATTTTCTAACATGCGGAGCACTATGCCGGCAATGAACTATACCCGGTGTTAGGCTGCGTATGTTATTATTTGTCAAAATGATAACGACAACTATAAATCAAAATCTCATTGCCACTAACTTGATAAACCAATCGATGCTCTCTATCAATTCGTCGCGACCAAAATCCTGCAAGATCATATTTCAAAGGCTCTGGTTTGCCTTTACCTTCAAATGGAGACCTTTGAATATCTTTTATTAGTTCATTAATCTTTTTCAAAATATTCTTATCCTCAGATAGCCAAGATATATAATCTTCCCAAGCATTTTTTGAAAAGATAATTTTCATTATTTCTCTATTAAACGCTTACGGATAACTTTGCCTTTTTTCATCTGGTCAATGGATTTATAGAGTCTATCAGCGTTTGCCCTGGAATTAAACAAATGCAAAGTCTCCATGATAGAGTTGTACTCATCCAAAGAAATCAAAACAGTCCCTTTTCCGGCACCCCTCTTTATAATAAGAGTCTCGTTATTCTCCTCTACATTATCAAGAAATTTCTTCAATCTGGTCCTGAATTCGGTATAATTTGCAGCAATCAT
>CAYWCR010000021.1:52425-54002 GCA_964456825.1 uncultured Bacteroidales bacterium | reverse complement strand
GAGTCCCTTCATCCGCACGAAGTTTGGATGGCAATATAAACGGCGGTGGATATTGCTGATTTTCGAAAAAAAGCCAAAGGGACGAGAAGTTTACCCCGATGATGCAGTTCTGCGAAATCTGGAAGATGAGTTAGAACTGCACGATCGGGGAGTCGCTTCATCCACGCTTTTTCCCCGAACCGCCTGCAGGAAGGGAATCAGATTACTTTTCGGAAGCGGTTCAGAATTTTATTATTTAAACATTTAAGAAGTACCTGAATGAACATTACAAGAAACAACATTGATGAGCTTAATGCAATAGTGAAAGTGATCATTGAGAAATCGGATTACGATCAGAAAGTTGAAAACACGTTGAAGGAATACAGAAAAAAGGCCAGGATAGATGGTTTTCGTCCGGGGATGGTCCCCGTCGGCATCATCCGAAAGATGTTCGGGAAATCGATTATTGCCGAAGAGGTCAACAAAATCCTGGAAGAATCCCTGGATGATTATTTTAAAAAGGAAAACCTCACCATTCTTGGCGATCCTTTACCCCATGACGATATAATTCCCGAGATCAGCTGGGACACGCAAACGGAATTTGAATTTGTTTTTGACATCGGTATTGCACCGGAATTTGAGGCCGCTGTCAACGACAAGGAAAAGATCACTTACTATAGGATTAAGATTGATAATGATGCCCGTACCCAGCATATTGACAGACTGAGGTCGCGGTTTGGCAATTTTAAGGAGACCGCGCAGGTTACGGGAAGTGAAATGATCAAGGCCGATATCGTTCAGGTGGATAAGCATGGTGAACCGGTGCCTGAAGGAATAAAGGTTGAAGATGCCTCCCTGTATATTGAATATATTAAGGATGATAAGATCCGCAAGAAATTCATCGGCATAAAAGTTGGCGATCAGCTTGAGATTGACCTTCATAAGGCCTTTCCCAACGAAGTCGACCTGGCTGCCATGCTGAAGACCGACAAAGAGAAAATAAAGGACATCTCAGATGATTTCAGGCTAACCCTGAAATCTGTTTCAGCTTTTGAGAAACCTGAAATTAACCAGGAATTCTATGATAAACTCTATGGCAAGGACGTTGTTAAAACCGCGGAAGAATTTGATCAGCAGGTGGACAAGGAATTAACGGCCTCCTTTGATCGGGAAAGCGAATATAAATTTACTCAGGATGCGAAGGATTATTATGTGAAGAAAGTCAAAAAAGACCTTCCCGCGGAGTTTTTAAAAAGATGGCTGTTGAAGGTCAATGAAGGCAAATTCACGAAGGAACAGCTGGAAAAAGACTTTGACCAGTTCACCGGAGACCTGAAATGGCAGCTGGTGAAATCCAGGATAATCCGTGAACATGATATTAAAATCACAGAGGAAGAATTGCGGGCCTTTATCAGTTTTAACTACCGGATGCAGTTCCTGCAATATTATGGTATCACCAATGTTCCTGAAGAAACGCTTTCCAACTATGTTGAAGAGGCCATGAAAAACAAATCAGAGATCCGGAGACATTCCGAAAAACTGATGGAGAACAAGGTATTTGAGCTGATCAAGAAAACAGTGAAACTGGATGAAAAGGA
>CAYWCR010000021.1:0-52325 GCA_964456825.1 uncultured Bacteroidales bacterium | reverse complement strand
TTGAACTCTGTTCAGCCGATAATTAAATAACTATTGCTAACTTTGCTGAATACCTGCGAACAGGCAGAATAATTTAATTAATAATAAAGAAATTGAATCCTATGGATCTATATGATGATTTTACCAGATATGCTACAGGACGTTACGGCATTAGCAGCATGAGCCTGTACAAGTACACCTCCATTGCGAACAGTTATATTTCCCCGACCATTATTGAGGAAAGGCAACTTAACATTGCGCAGATGGATGTTTTTTCACGTTTGATGATGGACAGGATCATATTTCTGGGATTGCCCATAGATGATTTTGTGGCCAATGTCATCCAGGCCCAGCTTCTCTACCTCGACTCCGCTGATCCGGGTAAGGATATCCAGATCTATTTCAACACTCCCGGAGGAGCAGTGCATGCCGGATTGGGCATCTATGATACCATGCAGTATATTTCCTGTGATGTGGCGACCATATGCACAGGGATGGCTGCTTCCATGGGTGCAGTGCTTCTGTGTGCAGGGGCAAAAGGAAAACGTTCTGCGCTCCGGCATTCCCGGATCATGATCCATCAGCCGGCAGGAGGCGCACAGGGCCAGGCCACTGATATTGAAATTACAGCCCGAGAGATCCTGAAGATAAGGTCCGAACTGTACAGCATAATCGCTGATCATACCGGCAAACCGGTTGAAAAGGTTGAAAAAGATTCTGACCGTGACTATTGGATGACAGCCAAAGAAGCCATGGAATACGGAATGATTGATGAAGTGTTGGAAAGATCTAAGAAGAAATAGTGATTTTTGAATTTTGAATATTAACTTTGTCCTGCTGTTTTCGTTAATAAAATAGTTTTACAGGCTTATTTCAATGGATAAATGTTCCTTTTGCGGGCGTGATAAACGGGAGACAAATCTGCTGATAGCAGGGATCTCCGGACATATATGCGACAGCTGTGTGGAGCAGGCCTATGATATTGTACAGGAGGAGATAAAGAAGACACATCCGTTTGACCTGAATTCCATTAAGTTGCTTAAGCCCAAAGAGATAAAGAAATTCTTGGATCTTTATGTTATCGGGCAGGAAGAAGCAAAAAAAATCATTTCCGTAGCTGTCTATAATCACTATAAAAGGCTGATCCAGGTTAACCGTAAGGATACGGAAGAGGTCGAGATCGAAAAATCGAATATCATTCTGGTGGGAGAGACAGGCACTGGTAAAACATTGTTAGCCAGAACGATAGCCAAATTGCTGCATGTTCCTTTTACCATCGTGGATGCTACGGTACTCACCGAAGCAGGCTATGTGGGTGAAGATATTGAGAGTATTCTTACGCGGCTTCTGCAGGTTGCCGATTACAACCTCGAAGCAGCGGAAAAAGGCATTGTATTCATTGATGAGATCGACAAAATTGCCCGGAAAGGTGATAATCCTTCCATTACACGGGATGTTTCGGGAGAAGGCGTACAACAAGGTTTGCTGAAGCTGCTGGAGGGATCAGTGGTCAATGTACCGCCACAGGGAGGGCGCAAACATCCTGATCAGAAAATGATTCCGGTGGATACAAAGAACATACTCTTTATCTGCGGAGGCGCTTTTGAGGGTATTGAAAGAAAAATTGCCCAACGCCTTAATACCACGGTTGTCGGCTATAATGCAGCGCGAAAGACCGATATCATCGACCGGAATAATCTGATGCAATATATTGCACCACAAGACCTTCGTGCCTACGGGATGATCCCGGAGATAATCGGCCGACTGCCCATGCTGACCTATCTGCATCCGCTTGACCGGAAAGCCTTGCGCAGTATTCTCACCGAGCCGAGGAACGCCATTATCAAACAATATGTCAAACTGTTTGATCTTGATGACATTAAGCTCACTTTTGAGGAAGAATCACTGGATTATATTGTGGATAAGGCCATTGAGTTCAAACTTGGTGCCAGGGGATTGCGCTCCATCTGCGAGGCTATTATGATTGATGCCATGTTTGAATTGCCGTCAGAAGAAGAAAATGAGATCAATATTACGGCGCATTATGCCAGGTCAAAAATCGAAAAAGTGAATCTGCAGCGATTAAAAGCAGCCTGATAATTTGTTTTTTTCATTTCATCCTGTATATTTGCATGTATATTGAACAAAAAAATGAATAAAGTTTTTACAATATGGTGGTGGTGGCTCTGCTGTTTTCTCATAAAACCGTGAGACCCTGACTATATTGTATAAAACAAAAAATAGAAACGGCCTATCGTACTCACGGTAGGCCGTTTTTAATTTTAAACACTATAGAAATCAAATTATACCAGATAATGAAAACATTTACCTTCCGGACAATCTCAAAACGCCTGCTGGCTGATACCATAACACCGGTGAGCATTTTTCTCAAGATCAGGGATGTATATCCCAACAGTATTCTGCTGGAAAGCTCTGATTATCATGGCAATGAAAACAGTTATTCTTTTATCTGCCTCAATCCGGTGGCAGCTTTTATAGCCGACAATGGCGAATATACAGCCTCTTTTCCTGATGGTTCCTCTGTAAGAGGTAAGCTGGATTCCTTTAAAAAGAGGTTCAAGGAATTTATGCATTGTTTTAAACCTGCTGCAACGGAGGACAAGATTCCGGTCAATGGTTTTTTCGGTTATACCTCATATGATGCGGTCCGTTATTTCGAAAAGATTTCATTGAAGGCCACCGTTCATGAAGCCTATAAGATTCCGGATATCCGTTATAGTTTTTACAGTTATATAATCGCCATCAACCATTTTCAAAATGTGCTGTACATTATCGAGAACCAGTTTGATGGTGAATTTAGTGAGTGCGAAAAAATAGAAACCTTGCTGGGCAGCCGGAACTTTGCGTCTTATCCGTTCCGGCCTGAAGGAAAGGAGCAATCCAATATCACCGATGAGGAATACATGAAAATGGTAAGCCGGGGGAAGGAACATTGTTACCGGGGCGATGTATTCCAGATCGTACTTTCACGCCAGTTCTCCCAGCGGTTTTCAGGAGATGAGTTTAATGTATACAGGGCTTTGCGTTCCATCAATCCTTCACCTTATCTGTTTTTCTTTGATTATGGCAATTATAAGATATTTGGTTCTTCGCCTGAGGCACAGCTTAAAATACAAAAGGGCAAGGCTATTATCAATCCCATTGCCGGCACTTTCAGGCGCACCGGCGATGACGAAAAGGACAAGCTGCTTGCCCAGCAGCTGTCGACTGACCTGAAAGAAAATGCCGAGCATGTTATGCTGGTTGACCTGGCCAGAAATGATCTCAGCCGCCACTCCGGCAATGTTAAAGTCGAAAGCTACCGTGAAATACAATATTATTCTCACGTATTGCATATGGTTTCAACGGTTTCAGGCGAGCTTAACCAAGACGCTGACATGGTGGATATGATGATCGCTACCTTTCCCGCCGGAACGCTTTCGGGAGCGCCGAAATATAAAGCTATGCAGCTGATCGATGAATTTGAAAACCAATCCAGGGGCTATTACGGCGGGGCGATAGGATTTCTTGACTTCAGCGGAAATTTCAACCATGCCATACTCATACGCACCTTCCTGAGCAGGAATAACCACTTGTATTATCAGGCAGGCGCCGGTATTGTTGCTGTATCAAAAGAAGAAAGCGAGCTTCAGGAGGTTAATAACAAGCTGGGAGCGCTGAAAAAAGCCATTGAAATGGCGGCTGAAATGCATTAAAAAATCAGGCCTTATGAAAAAAATTCTGGTAATAGACAACTACGATTCCTTTACCTATAATCTGGTCCATTATATCAGGCAGCTTACGGATGATCCCCTTAAGGTTTTCCGCAACGATGAAATATCGCTGGAGGATGTGGCCGGCTATGACAAGATCCTGTTGTCACCGGGCCCTGGCATTCCTGTTGAAGCCGGCATTTGTCTTGACCTGATCCGGCATTATGCGCCCACCAAGAGCATTCTTGGTGTCTGCCTTGGCCATCAAGCCATCGGAGAGGCATTTGGCGGTTCATTGATCAATCTTAACAAGGTTTATCATGGCGTATCCGAACGTGTTACCATCACGCGGACAGATGATCCGCTGTATATCGGCATACCCCGTGAATTTGAGGCCGGACGCTATCATTCCTGGATCATCAATCCCGGTAATCTGCCGGAATGCCTTGATGTCACCTGCGTTGATGACAAAGGGCTGATCATGGGGATTAGCCATAAGCAGTATGATGTAAGGGGAGTGCAATACCACCCCGAGTCAGTACTGACAGAAAAAGGACGAGACATTATAAGCAACTGGCTGAAGCTGTAATATGCATGCTGAAAATTATTAATAAACAGATTACATAGTTGTTGCCTTATGCGAAAAATACT
Organism: uncultured Bacteroidales bacterium; assembly: GCA_964456825.1. Lineage (GTDB taxonomy): Bacteria > Bacteroidota > Bacteroidia > Bacteroidales > UBA10428 > UBA5072. The sequence continues at coordinate 47,982 of CAYWCR010000021.1, read as the reverse complement.
GACTTACCTGTTTGAACACAAAACACTTTCGCGCGCTGAAGCTGAGGAAGTGCTTACCAATATTGCCAAAGGTGCATATAGTGATGCTGAGATCGCGGCCTTTCTCACCGTATATCTCATGAGGAGTATAACGGTAGATGAACTCAGCGGTTTTCGTGATGCATTGCTGAACCTTTGCACAAGAATAGATCTTGATGGGTTTGATACCATCGATGTGTGCGGAACCGGAGGGGACAATAAGGATACATTCAATATTTCAACCCTTTCCACCTTTGTGCTGGCAGGGGCCGGCGCATCGGTCGCCAAGCACGGGAATTACGGAGTCTCTTCAAGCTGCGGTTCCTCCAATATAATGGAATATTTAGGGTATAAATTCTCGGCTGATCCTGACAAGCTGAAACGGGAAATGGAAAAAACCAGGGTTTGTTTTCTGCATGCTCCGCTTTTCAATCCTGCCATGAAAAATGTAGCGCCTGTGAGAAAGGCATTGAAAATCAAAACGTTTATTAATATCCTCGGGCCCATGATCAATCCCAGCTTTCCGAAAAAGCAATTTGTGGGTGTGTTTAGCCTGGAACTGGCAAGATTATATAATTATCTTTACCAGCAATCGGATAAACAATTTACCATCGTGCACAGCCTTGATGGATATGATGAAGTATCGCTTACGGATAACGCAAAGATCATTGTCAATGGAGTTGAACAGATTGCTTCGCCTGAGTCGCTTGGATTCAGCCGGGTAGAGAGCAAAGACCTGAAGAACGGAGCTACCCTGGATGATGCCGCGTTGATTTTCATGAACGTCCTCGGGGGCAGGGGAACAAAGGCACAGCAGATGGTAGTGACAGCCAACAGCGCACTGGCCCTGCAATGCTATTTCCCGGGAAAGCATGTTGATGAATGTACTGATATGGCCCGTCAATCCATTGAAAGTGGGAAGGCCCTTGAAGCATTTAAAAAACTAATGGCACTGCAGTCATGACCCTGCTGGAAAAAATAATTGAACATAAGCAACGCGAACTGTCCGGGAGGATGGAAACAGCACCGCTGGAGGACTTGCGGAAACTGCCCGGCTACGACAGAAAGACCGTTTCCCTGACGCGGGCTTTGCTTGATCCCGAAGGGACCGGTATTATTGCTGAGTTTAAAAGAAAGTCTCCGTCCCGGGGCGTTCTTAACCAGGATGCCACGATTGAAGAAGTGACGACAGGTTATTTCCGTGCCGGTGCATCTGCTCTTTCGGTCCTTACCGATAAAGAATTTTTTGGCGGTTCAGCCGAAGACCTTATGCGTACCCGGGAAATCAATCCCATTCCGATTTTGCGAAAGGATTTTATTTTGCATGAATACCAGGTGGTTGAATCCAAAGCCATAGGTGCTGATGTGATCCTGCTGATCGCCGCCGTCCTTGACCGCGACAGCATTAACCGGCTGGCCGCCCTTGCCCGCTCCCTTCAATTGCAGGTCATTCTCGAAATCCATGAGGAATCGGAATTGAAGATGCTCAATGAACATATATCGGCCGTGGGCGTCAATAACCGTGACCTCAGGGATTTTTCGGTTGATACGGATCGTTCCGTTAAACTGGCACCGCTTATTCCCGGTGAATTTCTCAAAATATCCGAGAGTGGTATACATTCACCCCTCGCCATACAGCAGCTTCGGTCATGCGGATACAATGGCTTCCTGATGGGAGAGAGATTTATGCGTGAGCCTGATCCGGCAACGGCGTTTGCAGCCTTTATAAAACAATTAATACAGAACTTATGAAAGTAAAAGTTTGCGGTATGAGAAACCGCGAGAATATACGTGAAACGGTCAGCTGTAGACCTGATTTCCTGGGTTTTATCTTTTATCCCTCATCGCCGCGCTATGTGGGTGAAAGCTTTGATCCGCGGTTATTACGCAGTATCCCCCCGTATATCAGCAAGGTTGGTGTTTTTGTTCATGAAGACCCGGAAACCGTGTCTCAGCTGGTTACACGGTACGGTCTTGATTACGTTCAGCTTCACGGGGATGAAGAACCCTCTTATGCTGCGGCGTTGAAGGCTAAAAAGATAGGCATCATAAAATCTTTCCGGTTAGATGAGAACGTTGATCTTCTTATGACAGAGCCTTTTGTGCCGCATTGCGACTATTTTCTGTTTGATACAAAATCGGAATTACAGGGTGGCAGCGGAGAAAAATTCAACTGGCAGGTGCTGAAACAATATCATGGATCCAGGCCTTTTTTTCTGAGCGGGGGCATAAAGCCGGAAGATGCTGATGCAATATCCGCCATACAGCACCCGTGTCTTTTTAGTATTGACATAAACAGTGGCTTTGAGGTAAGTCCCGGTTTAAAAGATGTATTCAGGGTAAACGAATTTATTAAAACAATAAAAAAGGTTTAATCCATGAGCTTTGAAGTCAACAACAAAGGTTTTTATGGCGATTTCGGCGGGGCTTTTATTCCTGAAATGCTTTATCCGAATGTAATGGAATTGCAGCACAATTATCTAAGGATAATCCAGGATGAAGAATTCCAACGGGAATTCAGGAAACTGCTCAGGGATTACGTTGGCAGGCCATCTCCCTTATACCATGCCGTGCGGTTATCAGACCATTATAAAACCCGGATTTTTCTTAAAAGGGAAGATCTGAATCATACCGGTGCCCATAAGATCAACAATACCATCGGCCAGATTCTCATTGCCCGGAGACTGGGAAAAACAAGGATTATAGCTGAGACAGGGGCAGGACAGCACGGTGTCGCTGCAGCCACGGTTTGCGCACTGATGGGACTGAAATGTATTGTCTATATGGGCAAGCTGGATGTTGAACGTCAGATGCCCAATGTACTGCGGATGAAAATGCTGGGGGCTGAAGTGGTCCCTGTATACAGTGGCAACATGACCCTGAAGGACGCAACGAACGAGGCCATAAGGGACTGGATCAACAATCCCGGGGATACCCATTACATCATCGGTTCCGTGGTTGGCCCGCATCCATACCCTGATCTGGTAACACGTTTGCAGGCCATCATCAGTGAAGAGATGAAGTGGCAGCTGAAGGAACAAACCGGAAACGAAAATCCCGATTATATCATAGCCTGCGTGGGAGGCGGAAGCAATGCGGCTGGTGCCTTCTATCATTACCTTCATGATACTGAAGTTAAGCTGATCGCTGTGGAAGCCGCCGGAAAAGGGATTGACAGCGGTGAATCGGCTGCCACCATGAAACTGGGACGTCCCGGTATTTTGCATGGAAGCAGGACCATGCTCATGCAAACTGACGATGGCCAGATCATTGAACCTTATTCCGTATCAGCAGGACTGGATTATCCGGGGATCGGGCCCATCCATTCCCATCTGTACAAAACCGGGCGGGCTGTATTTGAAAATGCAACGGACGAGGAAGCCCTTTTGGCAGCATTCAGGCTGACCCAACTCGAAGGGATTATTCCGGCGCTGGAATCGGCCCATGCCCTTGCATTGCTTGATAAATATACCTTTAAACCCGATGATGTTGTTGTGATCAACCTGTCGGGCAGGGGAGACAAGGATATGGCCACATACATCCGGTATATGGAAGAGAATAAATAGAACAGGGAACCAGGACAGGTATGAGTGTCAAGAAAGAGACGAGGGACATGGGACAAGGGACAAGTAGTATGTGCATTGCGTTTGGGATCAGGGATATGTTCCGGTTGACTAGGGACCGGGGATTCTTTACCCCTAACTATGAACTATAAATCAACAAATCAACCAATCGTCAAATCAACAAATAATCATGAACCGTATCAACAAACTTTTTCAGCAGAAACCCGGTAATATCCTATCCATATATTTCACTGCGGGATATCCGAAGCTTGATACAACGGCAGGTATAATAAGGACACTGGCCAGGTCTGGTGCAGACATGATCGAGATCGGCATTCCTTTTTCCGACCCCATGGCCGACGGGCCCGTTATTCAGAAAAGCAGCGACAGGGCTCTGAAAAACGGAATGAAACTCAGCCTGCTCTTTGAGCAGCTTCAGGAAATCCGCAAAGAGGTAAATCTCCCGCTGCTGATGATGGGTTACCTGAATCCTGTTATGCAGTTTGGGATTGAGAATTTCTGTCGAAAATGCAGGGAAGCAGGGATTGATGGGGTTATTTTACCCGATCTGCCGCTGGATATCTACCTGGAAGAGTACAAACCTGTATTTGAACGTTATGGCCTGTATATGGTTTTTCTGATCTCACCACAAACCGCGGAGAAGCGCATACGCCTTATCGATAAGGTGAGCAACGGATTCATATATATGGTGTCAGCCTCCTCCACAACCGGGGCAAAAAAAGGATTCTCTCCGGCTCAGATCGACTATTTTGAGCGCATTCATGAGATGAAACTAAGAAATCCGCGGTTGATCGGTTTTGGGATCTCGTCTCACGACACTTTTTCCATCGCATGCCGGTATGCCCAGGGGGCGATTATTGGAAGTGCCTTTATAAAGGCGTTGGAAGGAGCCGGAGACTTGGAAGAAAGGATTAAAAAATTCTGCCAGCGGATTTTAAAGGCACAAAAAAAACTGTCAGACCCTACTTAGGGCGCCTGACAGTTTTATGTTTAACCTTACAGCGTTTTATCCCAGATAAGCTTTTAACAGCTTATTCTTGGTTTTCTGACGCAGGTGCTTGATCGCTTTTTCCTTTATCTGCCGGGTTCTTTCCCGGGAGATGCCAATGGACTGGCCTATTTCTTCAAGCGACAGCGGTTTTGTACCGATCCCGTAAAATGCCCTTATCACACTGCTCTCTTTTTCAGGAAGGGTGTTAAGCGTTCGTTCAATTTCCACCATCAGGGACTCCTCCAGTAATTTACTGTCGGTGGTAGGTGTGTCATAGCTTGGAAGCACATCAAGCAAACTGTTGTCTTCTCCATCCTGGAATGGTGCATCAACAGACAGGTGTCTGCCGGATAACTCAAGGGTATTGGATACCTTTTCTTCCGGCAGTTCCAGCATGGATGCCACTTCGTCAGGAGAAGGCTCACGCTCGTGCTGTTGTTCAAGCTGTGAAAAGGCTTTGTTGATCTTATTGAGCGCGCCGATCTTATTCAGCGGCAGCCGAACAATCCTTGACTGTTCAGCCAGCGCCTGTAAAATGCATTGCCGTATCCACCAAACCGCATAGGATATAAACTTAAATCCCTTGGTTTCATCGAATTTCTTTGCTGCTTTTATCAGACCAAGGTTCCCTTCATTAATCAGGTCGGGAAGACTAAGTCCCTGGTGCTGATATTGTTTGGCTACCGAAACAACAAATCGAAGGTTAGCCTTTGTAAGTTTTTCAAGGGCCTCCTGGTCCCCCATTTTAATACGTTTGGCAAGTTCAACTTCCTCTTCAGGCGTAATAAGCTCTTCCTTCCCGATATCATGAAGATATTTCTCCAACGAATCGCTGTTCCTGTTAGTAATTGATTTTGTGATCTTTAACTGCCTCATCTTATCCTCCAGCTTATTATAATTGTCTTCTGTTTAACAATAACAATAAAAACCCGGTTTTGTTGCATTATTACCAGAGAAAATTCTATATTGGGTTGATTACGAAATATTTATACTCAATTTAAGCATTATTTACCGGAAATCAAAATTTTGTCATGAAAATAATTCAGATATTAGTCAACAGTTCATTCGTACGTCAATGCTTTATTTCCTTTGGCACAGGCCGCCTGATATTTATCAGTCCTTTAGACACAATAAATACCGTTCTTTAAAAACAGAAATGTAGTACAAAAAGCATGCCATGAGTAAGAGACAGCAATTTTTTGTTTATTCCATAATTGTGCTGGCCATGATGATATGGGGTCTGACCTTCATCTGGTATAAGCAGGTTTATGCTATCCTGCGACCACTGTCCCTGGTTTTTTTGCGGTTGCTGATCGCATCACCCCTGTTGATCATCGTTTCCCTGCTGCTGAGAAAGCTGCAGCGGATCCGGCGTGAAGACCTGCTTTCCTTTATGGCACTGGCTTTATTTGAGCCCTTTCTTTATTTCTTAGGAGAGAGTTTTGGACTGAAGATGGTTTCTTCCACGCTGGGATCGGTTATTGTTGCTACCATACCCTTGTTTGCACCCATCGCTGCCCTTGTCCTTTTCAGGGAACGCTTTACCCTGTTTAATTTTGCTGGTATTATCGTCTCAATCATCGGAATAATCCTGGTGATATCGGGCGAAAGCGGATTTACGGGTGCAACAGGGTTAGGTGTCCTGCTCATGTTTTTAGCCGTCTTTTCAGCGGTCGGATATTCGGTACTGGTTAAAAAACTGGCGGTCTCCTACAATTCATTTTCCATTGTCAGCTGGCAGAATACCATCGGATTACTTTATTTCGTGCCCCTGTTCCTTATTTTTGAATGGGATCATGTTGTACAGGTTGAATGGACCCTTCCCGTGATCCTTCCGCTTGTTGAGCTGGCCTTGTTCGGATCAGCGCTGGCCTTTGTTTTTTTCACCTTTTCCATAAAGAAGCTGGGAATGGCAAGGGCAACTGTTTTTACAAACCTGATCCCGGTATTTACAGCCCTGTTTTCTTTCTTTATCCTGAAAGATAAGATTACCCTACTGAAGGCAATGGGTATTCTGATCGTTATTGCAGGCCTGTTGCTGACACAATTTAATTTTCACCAGGCAAAAAGAAGAACCACTTAAACTTAACATGTTTAATACTACCTGTTAAAGCCGAACAAACTTCTCATATTAAAGCAACTTTTCCTATATCAAAATCATCGTTATATATAAAAAGCAAAATCATGCGTATAATAATATCCCTTTTTTTTCTGCCATATTCAATATTATGGTCATTTCTGTCAGGGAACAATACATAATGCATCAGCGACATACGGTGATTGATTGTTTGCACCTGGTTAATAACTAAAAGATTAACAAACATCAATTTCCGGATATTTTTTTCTGTTTTATACTAACTTTGATGTTGTGTTGGAACAGTTTTTGTTTTGAAATAGTTAAAGATTCAGCACCATGCAGATCAATTATGATTTTTTCGGAACTGACCAGAACCTTGCTCCTCAAAAAGGAAGGATTCTGATATCTGAGCCTTTTCTGCTGGATAATTATTTCAAACGCTCCATTGTTTTGATTACGGAACATTCAGATGAAGGCACGGTGGGTTTTGTATTAAACAAGCCGGTTAATCTGAAGATCAATGAAGTAATCACTGATTTTCCCGAAACCAATGTACTGGTCTCACTGGGAGGACCTGTTCAGACCAATACCCTTCATTACATCCACACCCTGGGTGATATCATTCCCAACAGTGTAAAGGTTTTTGATAACATTTACTGGGCCGGTGACTTTGAAATTGTAAAGCGCTTGCTTGAGTCAGGCAATCTTGTACCCGGCAACATCCGGTTTTTCCTGGGTTATTCCGGATGGAGTGCCCATCAGCTTGATGACGAGCTGTCGGAAAATGCCTGGATTGTATCGGAACTCAGGCCGGAGGAAGTTATGAGTCCCATGAACAGGCACGTATGGAATAAAACCCTTAACCGGTTGGGGAAGAAGTATCAGATGTGGTCAAATTTCCCCGAGAATCCGCAGATGAACTGACCTTCTTTTCCTATTTTCCGAATGCCAGCGTATTTATTTGCTCCAGGAGCTGTCTGGAAATATCCCTGTAATATCTTTTTTGCTGAAAGGCACCTACCCAACGGATACCTGCGATGGCATCGGTAAGGAATACCTCATCAGCGGCCAGGATGTCAGAGATTACCAGGGGTATATTTTCACTGAAGTGTTGACCATTGGCCCGGATACAGGATATCACAACCTGGCGCATGATACCCGGAAGGCATCCTTCTTCGGGGCCGGGAGTGAATATATGCCCTTCCCTGATGATGAATAAATTGGACCTGCCGGATTCAACCAGATGCCCCTTTTCATTGATCAGGATGCAATCGTCCAGCCCTTTTTCTTTAGCAAAGATACCCGCCATCACATAAAGCAAGGCGCTGGTGCTTTTTATAGAAGACAGCCAGTGAACGGGTTTTGGCATCGGGGTAAACAGGTCAATGACCAATCCATGCGGATTGAGGCTGTAATGGTCAGCATCAAGAGCTTCAGACTCGAGGGTATAGGTTACTATGTTGTTTTCAGGGGCAACCAATTCCGCACCATGGTCTGTCCGCGGATCACGAAAGACTGTCAGTCGTATGCGGGCGCCTCCGAAGATCCGGTTTTTATTCAGCAATTTCGTTATCAGCCGTCCGATATTATCAGGGGTAAAAAAAGCAGGAATGGTCATTTTGAGCCATTCCATGCTTTGCCTTAACCTGGCCATGTGAAGGTCCAAAAACTGAGCTTCTGTGCCGCAGGCATGGATGCTTTCATAAAGGGCGTCGCCATAACGGAAGGAACGGTTGCTCAAGGGTATGACAGGCCTGCCGGCATCAAAAAAATCGCCATCATAACAAAGGTATTTCACGGCGGAATCGGCCATCTGCAGTTCCTTAAAATGATTTCAACTGGCTCAGGAAAAATAATATCAGGCTGGGATCAATGAAAAGTGGAAAGATAAATCCAAAAACAGCCCCGATGAAATGAGCGTCATGGTTGATATTGTCTTCTCCCTTCCGGCTCATATAATACGAATACACCAGATACAACACGCCCATGATGATCCCGGGGATGGGAATGATACCATAAAAATAGAGCAGTTCCCATGGCTTGAAGAAGATAAAGCAGAACAAAATCGCCGATACGGCACCGGATGCCCCCACCGCGTTATACCAGGCATTGTCCTTATGTTTATATAAACTCACCAGGGAAGAAACAATGATGGCCACAAAATAAAACAGCAGGTATACGAAGCGGTACAATCCCGGAATATTTCCCGGCAAGATCTGTTTCAGGTAATCTTCCACATAAGGCCCGAAAAAAAATAATACCAGCATATTAACGATCAGATGCATCCAGTTCGCGTGAAGAAATCCGTGGGTCAGCAGCCGGTATATCTCTTTGCGGTGAACGATCTGATACGCATTGAACTGTAGTTTGGAAAACCATTCATCCCGGCGAAAAGCAGTGATGGTCAGCAGGGCTGTAAAAGCAATCAGCATATAGGTCATCATCATCAGGTTTTTTATAGGTGCAAATATACAATGCCTGTAATTGAATCGTTCAATGCATGATTTTAAAAACAAGTTCTTTCAGCAGATCGCCTTCGGATGCAAGGCTTCCTGATCCTTTTGATTTAAGGTCATATTCCCTGAGCAGCGAAATTACGTTAATCACTTTGCTTACGGCATAATTCTTAGCGGCCAGTTGATACTCGGGCAGAAAGAACGGACTGATCCCGAGGGATTTGGTAACATTTTCCCGTGACTTGTCCTTCAGACCGTGAAAAAGTAAAAGTTTGCTGAAAAAATAAAACAGGGAGGACAGGGAGAGAACCATGGGATTATTCTTCGGATTTTTCGAGAAAAAACTGACAATACGGTTTGCTTTCAGTATCTCTCTTGCGACAATAGCCTTGTTGAGCTCAAAAGTATTATATTCCTTGCTGATGCCGATATTTTGTTCCACTAGCAAGGCTGTTATGAGTTTCGAACCCCGGGGCAGGATCAGGAGCAATTTGTCCAGCTCATTAACAATCTTGCCAATATCATTTCCAAGGTAATCCACCAGCATCACTGAAGCTTTAGGCTCAATCAGAATCCCCTTTTGTTGTAACCAACCGGTAATCCAGGCCGGCACTTTATCCTCGTACAGTTTATCGGATTCAAAAACCACGGCCTTATCAACCAGCAGTTTGTAAAACCGACTTCGTTTGTCAATTTTTTTATATTTATAATTTATCACAAGAATGGTAGATGCCAGCGGCTGACTGACATAATGCTGCAATTCCTCAATTTTTTTAATCTGTTGGGCTTCCCTGACAATGACTACCTGATATTGCGCCATCATTGGGAAGCGTCGTGCAGCCGTTATAATGGTATTTACATCCGTATCTTTCCCGTAAATGACCAGTTGATTAAAGGTTCTCTCGCTTTCATTAAGCACATTTTCGGCTATGGTTTCGGTAAGGACATCAATGAAATAGGGCTCTTCTCCCATCAGAAAATAAACTGGACCGTAATGGCGGTTTTTAAGTTCCGCTAAAATTTGTTCGTATTTCATTATGCTATGGTTTGCCGATATGTTAAATTAGTTATCTTTATTGTATAACCAAGCTTCAAGAGTCAGGAACCAGGATAAAAGAACAAAGATCAGAACCATTGAACGAATATACTGTGGACCGTTGACTGTGGACTGCAGGCTCTTGCTGTGAACTGTGAACTTTAAACAAGCACTTCAATTATAACCATTAATCTCCACATGGAGGCTTTAAATTTACCAACATATTTTTTCAAGATAAAGGAAGTCAACGGGAAAAAATATGTTTTTGATGAAGTTCGCCACAGGTTCGTTGCTTTAACCCCTGAAGAATGGGTCAGGCAGCATATGATCAAATTTTTAAGCCTTGACCGGAGCTATCCCATTTCATTATTCTCCATTGAAAAAAAGCATGTTCATAACCGGATGGCACGCCGGTGTGATTTTGTTGTTTATGACCACAGCGGTCATCCGCTGATGGTGGTTGAATGCAAGGCTCCCGGTGTAGAAATTGGTCAGCAGGTATTTGATCAGGCAAGCCGTTACAACCAGCAGTTCAGGGCACCCTATTTGTTGATAACCAATGGTAACAAACACTTCTGCTGCAAGGTCAATATAAAAAACCACGGATTTGAGTTTCTGTCTGAGATCCCGTCCTATGGCACGATTACTTTTTAGTCCCCTGGGTTTCCCTCACATAGTTTCCAACGTTCTCTGATCGTTTAAGGTAAGGCTGGCATGCTAATCCTGAGTCCTCTTTTATAGGGGATAATATTAGCATTGTTTACCCCGCACCTTTCTTTGATCAGGTTTGCCAGGTCATGGGAGTTGCCGGCTTTGATATGGTATTTGTACCATTTGTCTTCTATGATCAGGGAAACGGGATCCGATCCGGAATAGAACTGTAAAAGAGTATCGTGCTCCAACGGGTATCTTGAAGCGGCAACCTGCACATGGTACTCAGTTTCCGAAAGGGTTTTACGTCCGTAGCTTTTAACCGACCTTTCAAGGGAGTGGTTTTTAAGGACTCCCTGATAGAGATCGGTTTTGATCCCGTCTTCATAGGCTGAAATAAAGATACCATTAACGGGGATATCCTTGATAATGGACAGGGCATCGGAATATAAACGTATTCCCAGGAGCTGGTATTTGTACCAGCCTTCTTCTTCAATCATCTCAACAGCATAAGGACCGGGATATATCCTGGCAAGTTGTTCCCGGGTCATCGGTGTCCGCGAGGCCGCCACCTGGATACGAAAAATGAGTCCTGCAGGCATTGTACTCCTCATATTATCTTCCTGTTGTGCAAAAATCTTTCCTGTCAGCAGTGTTATTATCATGCATGCTGTCATAAAAGGCTTGCGGAATAAGTAGCTGTTAAATACAGATTTCAATGTAGCAGGGTATAAGTTCCGGTGTATAAAAATAAGGAATTCTGACCATTTAATGTAACAAATCGGTTACTATGGATATAAACTGCCAGTGCAATATTGCGACAGGTTGCGTCGAACAAATGCGGTAACTGATCTAAATGGCAGCGATTCGTGAATAATGATGGTCTCCTGTCAGTAAGGATGAAAGGATGAGTTTATCAGCTGAAGGAAATATTCGTTTTTATAGCCTGACGTTGTTTTGAGCCAGTCCTTCTTCTCTCCGCTGATAAAAAAGCCGTTCCGGGTAAAGAGTCCGAGGCTTTCATTGTTATCCTTTGCAATATTGCAGTAAAGCAGATGCAGCTGAAGGGTGTCAAAGGCATACCGGATGAATTGTGAAAGGGCGTCCGAGGCATAGCCTTTCTTGCGGTCAGACTTTTCCCCGATTAATATACCGATCCCTGCGCGGTTATGATAGGGATCAAAGTCGAAAAGATCGATGGTTCCTATTGGCCGGGCTTTTCCCCGGGCTGATTCCTTAACGTCGATCATCATCCTTAACTGTTTTACCTGATAGATGTCGAGGTGGGCATTTTCAACATACTTTTCCAATGTATACCTCGAGTATGGAGCCAGGGTATTGCTTACATACCAGATATCCGGATCGTTTTCCCACCGGAACAGAACATCTACATCCTCAGGTTCCAATGCCCTGAGCATGATGATCGGCGCTATTTTCTTTACACCTGGCAATGACGCAATTGAATTATTGGGTTGTAATGAATGTCAGGATAATCTCATGGATGATCAGGGGAGGGAAGGGACGGATAAGATCCGGAACCTAAAAAGATCAGGGCTGCCATTGGCTGAGGCATTGATTTTCGAAACATAAATTACACTGCCTTCCTGCATGACCTGCATATGGTTATTATCTGCCGTGTTATTGACAGGATAGCCTGCATTAACCGGTGCTGACCATTTTTTCCCTTCCCTGCTGGCATAAAAAAGGTCAAATCCGCCCATACTGTAATGTCCTTTTGAGCTGAAATACAGTATCTTGCCATGGTCAACCAGGCAGGGGCTGTCCTCATCAAAAACAGTGTTAATGTTCTTTCCTGCGTTTTTAGCTTTTCCCCACTGGTTTTCCCCAATTCGTTTCGCTATATATATGTCCAGTCCTCCTTTTCCACTCCCCCGGTCACTTGAAAAATAAAGTGTCTGTCCGTCCCCGGAAAGGCAGGCTGAGGTTTCATTAGATCCGGTGTTAATGTTGCCGCTCAGTTTTTCAGCTTTTGCCCAGGTGTTGTTACGGTAATAACTCACGTAAAGATCACCGCCTCCTGAAGAAGTTTTAACCAGGTAAAGTTCTTTTCCGTCAGGGGAAAAACATACGGGATAAAAGTCCCCGTCTGATCCGATAAGCGGGTTGAGGTTCAGGGGCTGGCTCCAAGTATTTTCTTCCCGGTTGCACAATAAAACAGCGTCATAGAACTTAAGTTTCCGGATAAAAGCAATGGTTTTTTCATCATCTGAAACGACCGGATGCAGTTCCGATGCATCGGTACTGACCGGGTCGGGCAGGGCTTCCTCTGTCAGGTTTATGGGGCTGTCCTGGATTATCTTAGCGCGCTCGCAGGCCTTAATCTCATTTTCTACAATGGTTTCGTTATAATTTCCGTAATAGTAGGGGGAATTGATGAAAGTATTGTAGGAAGTCAGTGCTTTGTCGAGCTGATTATTGATCCTGTAAGCATTGCCAAGGTAAAAATAGGCATGCAGTGGTGCGTTCTTTTCTTCCAATGATTTAGGCTTGTATTTGCTCTTTTCAACGGTTCTTTCGACTGCCTTTTCGAAATAAGGAACAGCCAGTGATTCTGATCCCGGGATGTTGAGATAGCAGGATCCCAGTTTAAAGTTGAAATTGGCATTTTCGGGATGCAGGTTCAGCAATTTCTTATAATAAAAAGCTGCTTCTTCGAAATCATCCCGGTTGAAAAAGTATTCAGCCTCTTCAAAATATTCCAATGCTTCATCCTTTGTTTGAGCGTTGGCTGAAGCAAGAAAAAAAAGACAGGCAGCTAGGATAAAAACAAGTCGCATATCATTTGGTTTTGAGGCATTTCAAATTTAAGAATAAAACGGACAAACTCAAATGGATACACGAACCAAAGTTGGCAATCAGTTGCCTTTGTAACGCAGGTCTTCAGGAATGACAGGCCGTCTGATCAGCAACTTGTCAGCATCCATACCCATCACCTCAAATTCAACCCTTCGGTTGAGTTTCCGGCCTTCGGGATTGTCAGTACCGTTGGGATTTACATTGATGGCGGCAAAATTGGTTTCTCCTAACCCCAATGCAGAAAGACGGCTGGCTTCAATGCCGAGGCCGATGAGAAATTTCATGGCCGAGATTGCCCTTTTTTCCGAGAGGGTAAGGTTATAAGGTGCCGGTCCCAGCGCATCAGCATATCCAAATAATTTTAGGCTGCAACCGGGAAGTGTTTGCAGGACATCCGCCAGTTTTTTAAGTTCATTTTTACCGGTTTCGGATAATTGAAAATTATCAAAAGCAAAGTACACCGGATTCAGGAGAATTTCTTTTACGGCCGTTTCGGCTGTAATAGCCGGTTGTGGTTTTTCAGCGGGAGCCGTATCGGCTGCTTCTGCCTCAGCAACAGGCCGGGCTTGCTCAACCGGTTTTTCTTCAATCACTTCCATCTGCTCAGGCTGAACTGTTTCGGCCGGTTTCTCCGTTAAATCGGTTTTTTCCGGAGCTTTAACGGCTTGTTTTTCTTCCGGTAAGGCCACCAGGTCTTTTGTGACAACCAGCTTTTCATCCCTGATTATATCTGTCAATACAACATCATAAGGCTTATCAGTTTGCGGTTGAAGGGCATAAATATCTTCCTTGCCCAGGCCATCTTTTTCAACCAGTGAAATATAACCGATCATGCCATTGTGCCAGGGAAAATAAAAGAGGTCATCGTCAGTGGTATTGATGGGATATTTCAGGTTTTCGGGACCTGACCATGTGCCGGAAGGGGATAACCTTGATCGTTGAATATCATATCCTCCCATGGTGACATGGCCCTGGGAGCTGAAATATAAAAGGCTGTCATTATCGGTGATAAAAGGGGTATCTTCATTCAGCGCGGTGTTGATTTCTTCCCCCAGGGGTAAAGGATCGCTCCATATGCCCAGGGTATTGCGGGTAGATTTGAAAATATCCATGGACCCGGGTCCTTCTCTTCGATTACTGGTAAAATAAAGGGTATTCCCGTCCTTTGAAATGGAAGCATGCGATTCCCAGTATTTGGTATTAATATTCCCGCCGATCAGAACGGACTTTGTCCATGCGCCGTCCTCAAAATGGCTGACCAGTATATCACTGTCAAAATTACCTTCCCGGGTCAGGTACAAGGTAGTCCCGTCGTAGGAGAGTGAGCTAACATATTGATCACCGTCTGATTGCAGCTGCGGGGTTATATTAATGGGGTCGGTCCAGCCATTGTTTTCAAAGCTGGAAAAATATACGGCATCATAAAACGGCAGCTCGTTCATGTAGGCTAGTTTTGTGCCATTGCCTGAAAGCACTGCCTTGTAATTTGAAGAATTGGTATTAACCGGTGAGCCCAGGTTCGTTTTACGGATAGCTACCGGGTCACTCATGAATTTTATAGCAATCTGGCATGCTTCTATTTGCTGGTCGGCATATTTGATTTCATCCTCCGACCTGGTAAGCGTTTTATACTGGTTGTAGGTTTCTATCGCTTTATCAAGCTGATTGTTTACCCTGTAAGCATTGCCCAGGAACAACCAGGCATCAACAGGCGCCCGGGTTTCTGTGAAAGATCCGTTTCTGTATCTACGGGATGTATTATTCACAGCCTTGTTAAGAAATGCAATTGATTTTTCTTTTTGTCCTATCATATTCAAATAGCATATCCCCATGCGGTAATTGATGTTGGCATTATCGCTATAGCCGTTATTATAAAGTTCCAGGTAATCATACAGCGCATCATTATATTCCTCTTGGGCAAAAAAGAATTCTGCATCCAGAAAATACTCTTTTAATTCAGATTTACTCATCGTCTGACCGGTCAAGCGAAACACGGTCAAAAAAATTAAAGTAAATAGTATAAGTTTTTTCATGGAGAAGGGTTTTAATCTAAACAAATTTAACAATTATAATCATGCATTGCTAACAAATGCCTTTCATTTATAAAGTAACGCTCTATGGGAGCGTCGGAAACGATGCTGAAACCGAATCTCCTTCATGTCTATTGGCTTTTCAAATGAACTGGTACAGCATCTTTTTTTATGACCACCCAGCTTTGGGGGAGCATGGTGATCTGTATTTCCACCCTCCTGTTATACTTTCTGCCTTCGGGACAATCGGAGCCGTCGGCACGGAAATTCAAGGCAACCGGCATAGCCTCACCCATTCCCTTTGTGACAAAGCGTGAGGCATTGATTTGCCGGTTTTTGATAAAATCGCTTACGGCCATGGCGCGTTTGTATGAGAGTTTCTGGTTATAATCCTCTGCTCCCGCTGCATCCGTAAATCCGGTTATTTGCAGCAGTGCCTCAGGATAACGGGCCATCAGGTCGGCCAGGGTATTCAAATATGCCGTTGATTGCGATGAGATGAAGCTTTTATCAAAAGCAAACAGGACATCCTCCAGACGAAAGGTATCAGCGGGGATTCTTTCTTCAGCAGAGATTCTTTCTTCAGCAATAACAGGGAGGACTTCAACAACGGATATGCGGGTATTGAAAACCAGCTGGTCCTGCGGGAAGTTAGGGGGTATGCTGAACTCCCTGGAATCGATCAGGTCTCCGTCGGATTTTGTAAAAGTCAGAATATAATCACCCTGAGGGAGCTTTTGGCTGTATTTTCCTTCTTTATCGATGATCTGAGTTGCCAGGGTGTCATCATAATCTTTTTCGATAAAGGTTACCTGAATATCATCAAGCCTTTTCTTTTGGTCCGGTTCCTGTTCAATTCTCCCGTTGAGTGTATAGCGTGCAGGATTCGCATATTTTGTCACCACAAACCTGCAGATATCGAATTGCCGGCTGTCTTTATCCATAACTGACATATAGGCAATGGATCCGGTATCCAGGGGGAAACAAAACCGGTCATCATCGGGCGTATTTATCGGAAATCCAATGTTAGCAGGGGTAAGCCAGGAGCCGTTTCCGATTTCACTGAAAAAAACATCAAAGCCGCCCATATTATAATGTCCCTGGGAGCTGAAGAAGAGCTTTTTGCCATCGGAGGTAAGAAATGGCGTTTCTTCATCAAAAATAGTGTTGATCACAGGTCCCAGATTTACCGGCGGGCCCCAGCCATCAGGTCCCATCTCAGATTTATAGATGTCAAGTCCACCAAAGCCTCCCTTACGGTCACTGGTGAAAAAAAGTGTTTTTCTGTCGCCTGAAAGGCTGGCGTGGGTTTCATTAAATCTTGTGTTAATATTGCTGTTGAGTCTGGCAACGGGCGACCATTTACCATCCTTGAATTCACTTGAGAAAATTTCACCGCTGTTGTAAGGATCATATTCAGTCAACAGCAGGGTATTGCCATCAGCGGAAATGCCGGTAATGATATGATCTCCGTCAGATTTTATCAGCGGTGTAATGTTCAGGGGTTCCTGCCATCCATCTCCTGTTCTTACCGATTGCATCACAGCGTCATAAAACTTAAGTTGATCCATATAAAACATGGTTGTCTCATTAGGCAACGTCAATGCATTGACATTGGAGAACTGGTTGTTGATGTTTTGGGGCAGGAAATCCCAACGTACAATGGTTGGAGACTGGATCAGCACCTCAGCGTTGTAACAACGGTTAATATGATATTCCAGCAGCATCCGTGTCTGATGGTCAGCTGTATCAATCTGCCTGAGCATGGACATAAAGGTCTGCCTTGCCTTGTCAAAATTATAAATGAGACGGTATGCTACTCCCAGGTAAAGCCAGGCAGAAAGCGGGGCATTTTCTTCTGTCAGTTCTTTCCCTGAAAAGGAGGATGAACCTTTCGTTACCGCATCTTCCAGATAGGGTATTGCCTTATCTTTATGGCCAGGCAGGTTGAGGTAACAGGTACCGATCTTATAACTGAGATTGGCCGTGGTGAATCCCTTTTCGTAAAGGGACTGGTACAAGGGCAATGCTTCATTGTATTCCCCGGCAAGGATGTATTCTTCGGCTTCTGCGTAAATATCCTCATGGGTGGGAACTATTTTCTGGGCATTAACTGTCAGAAAAAGCATGGCAAATAACGGCAGCACTTTTATTTTTAAAGGAAGGTACGGGATCATAATAATCGCTATCGTTATTCTTTTTTAGATTTCTTACGGAATACAAGGAATATAATGATAAGCAGGATGATTCCGTTGACCAGGATCAGGTTTCGGGTCAATCCGGGTGTGCTGAAAAAATGAATGAAACCCTTGCCACTGGCTGATTCATCAATGCCAAGCCCTTTTTCCAGTACCAGTTTGAGCAACAGGTTAAGGATATCGCGTTCGGAATAACCATGTTCATCTGCCAAACTGATCAGATACTGGATAACCTCCAGCGGTGTTGAATAAAGATCGGCGTTTAACACGTCAAGGGCATCCATTATTGCTTGACCTGCATGGCGCCTGAGGGAAGCAATGAAATCTTCAAGATTCATCGGACGGATAATATCCAGCAACAGACTGTATACTGTTTCCCTGTTGTAATCATGAAACTCGGACTGCCTTATCAGATAATCGAGCAATTCCTCAAAGGTGTCGATATGCATGGCACGGATGTCCAGTTCGTCAATAACAGTCTTAAGGGTTCCGGTGGCCCTGGCCGAAAGAAGTTCCCTGAACAACTCGACGACACTGTAGGGATCTTTCCTGATCCGGTCAATGTTGCTTATCAGCTCTTCCTTAGTATAGCCATCGGATGCTGATTTATTCCAGAGATATCCGATCAGATCTTCTGCGGTGGAGATTTTAGCGTTTTCAAGGTTCACCCGGTTCAGTGTTTTTTTCAGGCTGTCTCCGGAGAGAAATATGAGTCCCTGGTGCAGGAAGGTCAGATCGAGGCTGGCAGCGGATTGCTTAAGGGTGGCATCCAGATTGCCCTCAAGGGCAGGATATTGATGCAAGAGATAATCAATCAGGTTGTCAGGTTGTTTGAGCCCAAGCGAGGCTGAATTTAATCGCCTCACCACGGTGGTCAGGGAATCATCGCCAAATTCATTCAGGATCTTCTGCAGGCGCGATATATCATTATCGCCCGATAATGTAGCTGTCAGCAGCCGTCGCAGGTCTGAACGGGAATACGAAGTCTCGGAAGCGGAATTATACATGAGATCCAGTAGCGCATCCGATGTAAACAGGTTATGGGACTTAACGTCCAGCGTGTCGAGTGAAGATTTTAAATTGCCCGATGCCAGATGCTGCAATTCCTGCCGGAGAATATTGCTGTCTTTTCCGGCCAGCAACCTGATAAATAAGCTATCTACTTCCTCTACCGTATATCCATGGGCTGCTGCCTGGCTGATGAGATATTTGTATAAATCAACGGTTGAAGTGATCCCAAGAGAATCAGGATTTATGCTCTCCAGAAATTTTCTGAGGTTGCCGGAAGAAAGTCCGACAAGGCTTCTGTAAAAATCAGCAATAGGATTGACCTGCAAATTCTCCTGCTGGGCTTTGGCCAGTTCTTCGGCTGAAGGCACGTAATTAACTTTGATATCCCGGGAATTAACGTTACCCTTTTCATCGGTAAGGGTCAATCGCAACAGGTTATTTCCCGGTTCTGGTGAAAACAGGTAAATGAATTTCTTCCGGGTGATATCAAATTCTTCGGTCTTTTTGAGCAACCCATTCAGATAAGTCTCTATCTTAAGCTTGCTGTTTCGCTCCAGTTCGAGCTTTATTGGAATAGGGTCACCACTTGACACTTCCATCGTATCAAAATTGCTGATCAGGGTGGGAATGATTTTTTCACCTTCCTCCGGACCCTGGGCAATATCCGTTTTTGTCTGAGCTGCAAGGCCAGGGGCAATCAGAGGAGAGGTGTAGGAAATGATATTGGAAGGATTATTGACGGGGATCGATATGGCCTCTGAGGTCTTCTGGATGCCTTCACCCTGGAAGATCATATCAAATTCACCGGAGGTTGCATCCAGGGTAAAAGAACCGTTCTGGCCAACCGAGACCTGGTCAACCAATGCATTTGTCTTGCGGTCAATCAGAGAAACCTGGATCTTGCTGTAATCTACTTTTACTTCATCTTCAATGCGGGCAATCCCGTTCAGAATAAATTTCCGGGGATGCCTTTCAGAAAAAACCTCCATCTTATATATATCGGCAAGGCCATAGCTGTCGGCTGCATCATAGGTGGAGTAATAGGCGTATTCACCGTTTTTGACCGGTAAGAAAAAGATATCGTCTCCTGTGGTATTCAGGGGATAACCCATGTTAACCGGTTTGGACCATTGTCCGTTATCGAGTCTTGAACTGTAAAAAATATCATACCCTCCCATGTTATAATGGCCTAACGAACTGAAAAATAGAGTTTTCCCATCTTCGGACAGGAAAGGGGATTCTTCATTGTATTTGGAATTAACAACCGGGCCGAGGTTTATCGCGGGGCCCCAATCGCCTCCGCGCGTCCGTTCTGATTTATAGATATCAAGTCCTCCATAACCATCTTTCCGGTTGCTTGTAAAATAAAGCGTTTTTCCGTCCTTTGACGGGGAAGCATGAGATTCCCAGTATTTGGTGTTAATGTTGTCGTTAAGTTTGACAAGTTTGGACCAGTTTTCGCCTTCGCGTTTGCTGACATACAGATTACCATCAAATTCATCGAGCCTGTATACGTACAACTCCTTGCCGTCATAGGATATACCGGTGCAATAACTGTTGCCGTCAACCGCAAAAGAAGGTGTCAGGTTAACCGGTTCAGACCATTGGCCGTTTTTCTTTTCTGAACAAAAAACAGCATCATAAAACTGCAGTTTCCGGTTAAACACCATAATGCTTTCATCGCCTGAGACAACAGGGTTGACTTCTTCAAAACGCTCATTTACAAGCTCACCCATATTAACCGATATGTAATAATTAGGCCTCGACTGAAGATCAGTGGCGACTTTGCAGGCTTTGATCTGCTCATTGACCAGTTCTGTATCGTAAATAACCGGATCAAGTACTTGCTTAAAATGGTTGTAGGCTTCGAGGGCTTCATTCAGGCGGTTGTTGATGCGGTATGCATTGCCCAGGTAATAATAAGCCTCCAGGGGGGCCATCCGTTCCTTAAAGTTGTTCTGCCTGTAATCCGCACTGGTACCCTGAACAGCTTTTTCAAGATATTGAATAGATTTATGCTTCTGGTAAACATCGTTGAGGTAACAAACTCCAATTTTAAAGTTGAGGCTGAAATTTTCAGGATCAGTATTTAAAATACGCTGATATAAAGGCAGCGCGTCCTTGTATTCTTCAAAAAGGAAGTAGGATTCTGCCTCCAGAAAAATCTCCTTGAGTTTGGCATCTTCTTCCTGGGCGTATGAGGGTGATAGGGCAAAACCGAAAACCAGGAATAGCAAATAGAAGGGTAGGGATGATCTGAATTTATTCATAAAAAAGGATTGTTGCTGAACAAATTTAAAAAAATTAAACAATTTTTGCATTATAACCTGCTTGTTAAGAATGGCTATTTATCAACTTTTTATCAGAAGGCGTTTATAATACTGTATTTTAGAATCACCGGGACTGGCTTTTGGTCATTCATCGCGGTAATGTTAAGGCCATCGGTCAAGGTCAGCCATCCCTAAATCCGGGGCGGGTTCTTAACTCAGTTTTCTTCAGGGAAACCATGGGTGATGATACTGGGGAGGGAACCCAGCATGCGGAAACAATGCCAGACTATATTAAGATCATTCCATATGGAATAATCCTTGGCATATAACATGTTAACTTTTTCAATCAGGATGTTGTCGGGATCGGCGCGTTCAAGCTTGCAGGCCGGTGTTAAAATACCGGGTCGCAGGCGGGGTAAAGCTGAGATCGTTTCACCATTCACGGGTTGATATCCTACCCAGGAATGAATACCGAACAGGGTGGTAAAAATGTTCTGGATGAATTGCGCGGGATGCTTTATGAAAAAAACGGCAATAGGAGAAGAAGCCAGCAGGAGTAAAGAAAGCAGTATATCAAGGATCCTCTTCTTCCTGCGGTTCAGGCTCCTCGAAAGGGTGTTAAAATGAACCACATAAAGGTCGCCGGCAGTATTGATAGAATTGCTGCCGATAACCGAAAGGCTTTCGGGAGGGGCTATTTTAAAATCCAGATCGGCATTGGTAAACTTAAGCATGGTGCTGATAATGGTTTGCGAGGTCAGATCTTTGGCACAAAATATGAGTTCGTCAACCTTATTGATTTTTACCATGTCCTCAATCATGTTCACTGAGCCAAGAAAGACCTGGTGACTATAGGACTCATCAGGACTTACATATCCGATAAGTTCGGGCTTTATTTGGGTTTGCCTGACAATGGAAAAAACCCTTTCGCCTTCTTTTTCGTTTCCGATGATAATAATGCGCTTCCGGTTCCGGAAGAATGCTATTCTGAAATGTGATTTATCCATGAGGCTTAGGAGAAACCGGATGCATAAGGTTGAAATAATGACCCACCCCGTTCCCATCAGGATCAGGGCCCTTGAAAATCTCAGATTTTCAGGTAACAGTGCATAGATTAAAAGAATAGCCAGCGTTCCCAACAATATTCCGCGCAACAGGTCAATGATCTTGACCAGTTTTTCATAACCCCCGGAGAAATAGACGGACAGTAACCAGATTAATATATATACCGGCACCACAACATGCATATAGGGGGCAGGGTAATATCCTTCCTGCCCGAAAACCCTGGATTCCCATACCGGTAATAATAACCGGTATCCTGCATAAATGGCGGCAGCATCCAGGGCAGGATT
Source organism: uncultured Bacteroidales bacterium (assembly GCA_964456825.1). GTDB lineage: Bacteria > Bacteroidota > Bacteroidia > Bacteroidales > UBA10428 > UBA5072. The sequence continues at coordinate 25,491 of CAYWCR010000021.1, read as the reverse complement.
CAGTATGGCAAGGAAAAACCTGCGCAGGATGGAGAAGGCAGCCCGGATGTAAATGGCCAGGTGAATAAAGAAGTTGTAGGTCCGTGCCATATTTTTCGAAAAATGTTTCTGTGCAAATATGGCCATGGCATTATAGAAGACTATGACATAATTGATGCTGCTTTTTCGGGTGCTTTCTCCCTTGTAATGAATGATGGTGGTGCCAGGGAAATAGTAGTTCCTAAATCCTGCCTGGGTTATGCGGTATGAGATATCGATATCTTCCCCGTACATAAAAAAATCCTCATCCAGGAGACCGATGCGATCCAGAACGCTTTTGCGCAGGAACATAAAGGCTCCGGATATCACATCCACCTGGTGCGGTTGGTCCTTGTCAAGGAATCCCAGATGGTACCGGCCAAACCTGGTGGATGACGGGAACAATGCAGACAATCCGAATATTTTATAGAAGGCAACCTGGGGGGTTGGAAGACCCCGTTTTGATTCCGGCAAAAAATTTCCTTTCCCGTCAATCATTTTTACGCCGAGGCATCCTGCATCGGGATGGGTATCCATGAATTCAATACAGGCTGAACAGGTATCTTCCTGCACAACGGTATCGGGATTAAGAAGCAGGATATATTTACCGCGGGCTTTCCGGATAGCCTGGTTGTTGGCTTTTGAAAAACCCACATTCACTTTGTTCTCCATAAGGATGACCTGCGGAAATTTATTGTGGATCACCTGACAGGATCCGTCCACGGAATTATTATCAACAACAATTATTTCTGCATTAAGATTTTGCGTGGATTTATAAACGGAATGGAGGCATTGTTCCAGAAAATATTTTACATTGAAGTTTACTATGATAACAGATAGGTCCATCGCAGGTATCAAAGCACTAAGGTAAGGTTTTTCTGCTTACAGGGATCGACTATAGTAAGTCAGGGGACGTCGGGGATTGACTTCACACATTCCATGAGTGACATGCGGCAGGCATTTTTATTTCCCATGGTACAGGATTTCTGCAACAGCGGGCAAGCCTTGTCCTTTTCTTCAAGCCGGAAATGCGACATCCCCAGGTTAAACAAAATGGCTGCATTTTCCTGTCCCATCTCCAATACCTTGTTGAAATCAATGACAGCGGCCGCATAATCCTTCATTTCATAATTCAGCATAGCCCTGGCATGGTAAGCGCTTACCAGGGTGTCGTTCAGCTCAATCGACTGGGTAAAATCAGCCATGGCTGACTCGTATTCCAAAAGATTCTGATAGGCAACGCCCCTGTTCAGCAGAAGTCTATAATAATCATCATTATTGGCTGTTTTAAGGGCTTCGGTAAAATCATCAAGTCCTTTTGCATACTTGCCATTGGAATTGTTGATAATTCCTCGCAGATAGAGGAATTCAGGATCCTGACGATAACTTTTCAACGCTTCACCAACATATTTCATGGCTTCTTTATTGTTCTGCATCAGATAATATATGTTGATACGGTATTGTAACGCCTTTTTATCATTGCCTGATATAGCCAGGGCTTCCTGGGTCCTTGCTAATGCTTCCCCCAGGTTATTGGCGGCAATCAGCTCATCTGCTTCTTGCAGCAATTCGGAGATGCGGATATTGTCTTGAGGGAATCCTGTTGCGCATGCGAACAGAAACAGGAACATCAGGGATATTGATTTCTTCATAGGGATAACGGTATACATTTTTAAAATGCCGGGTAAAAATTTGATAATGAAATTAGTAAAACTTATGTTTCTATGCTATTACAAAAGCCAAAACATTTCAACAGGACCCGGTTTTCAGCGCATAACCGGTACATCTTGCGGTACACCGGGGATTTTGGTCACCGCGCCGGTGAATCTTTACTTTTTGACAAGGTTTTTAAAATCACTTTCTAGGAAACCATCCGGATCTTTATCACTGATCTTATGATAATCAAAATAGTAAAAATTGGCATCAGCCGCTCCGATGATGATCTTATAACAACGGGCATCCACTTTGGTGCCCTCCGGTCCGACCTTATGCAGAAACACAATATCGGGATTTCTTTCTTCGATCGCCTGTTCAATCTCTTCTTTGGTGGCTATTTTGAATGGGTAGGGATATATCTTTTTTATACGGGCAGCTGAATTCACATTCTTTGAAAGTTCATTTTCAAGAATATACAGCGTTTTATCCCGGATGTCCCGGATGCTGTCATTATAATGCTTAAAAACATTAGCCGAGATAATTTCAGGATGCGCTTTGATAAGATTGGCGTGATTTTGCATAAACCTCAAAAGCACGGCCAGTTTGTAGACATAGTTATCTTCTTCAACATTGTAATAGGCAAGGGGTACGGCAACAATATCGGGCATTTCATTCATCCTGAAATAATCGCCCCCCAGTGAAAGGTGAAGGAAACGGTATGCCGCATCGGTTTTATCGTTTTCAAAGGTAACCTGGGCCAGGTAAATAAAGGAATACTGCGGATCTTTTCTTTTCTCTTCAAATTCACCGGAAGAAATAAAGTCATATTCCGTAATGGTCCATTCCTTTTCCATGATCTCCTTGATGATATAATTATACTCCAGCATAGGATTGTCTTCCAGCACAACCAGGGTTTTGGTTGTATAGAAAGCATCAACATCCTCGCGCGAGGGAACATATTGCTGGGAAAATGATATTCCGCCCAGCACTATAAAAATGAAACCTGACAAGATCCTCTTCATAATAAATAGATGTTAATTTTTTGTAAAATATAAGGGATTCCTCTCATTGAATTTTCTGATATATAAAAACTTAAGTTGCTTCTGTTTTTTGTTCCTCAGGGCGGTAAATTCATCATGCAGTTCCGGGTCGGACATTAAAAGCACTTCAATGCTTTCAACGCTGTATTCCATGATGCGGCCCGTTTTAAAATCCAGGACATACTGCCGCATTTCAGTGGAAGTATAATTGCCGGGCGACGTTCCGTAAGGATTATAATAATTATAATAGCCGCCGTAGTAGGGATAGGAATAAGGACTACCGTAACTGGGATTATAGGTGGTAAGATTGGCCACAAAGTGACAGATGCTTCCGATAATGGTTATCCGGTAATATCCATCATTAAGGCCAATATATAAAACTCCGTTTCGTGCATAGCCCCATATGTTTTTGACCGGTATTTCTTCTTTTACTCCCAGGTCGTTAAAGAAGTATATCTTTTTGTTTTCCAGTAATCTGTCAAAGAAATCCGGATCATCGTAGGCGATGGAGGTAACGATCCTTGATTTTGCAACAGGCCTGTTCTGCTTAACTTGCTCAAAACTCAGAAATACGCCTTCGTTGAATTTAAAATCAGGCGAATACTTTACCCTGTTGGCAGTATCCTGCTGTCCCGGAAGGGGTGACAAGGCAAAGATCAAAAACCACAATGCTATGCTGCTTGCTTTCTTCATGCCGGTGTAAATAACTTAACCATTAACAAATTTATCCATTATTTTATTATGCGGGCATCATTTTTTTTTCATAATGTTTTTATCCCTTTCTGAATGAATGACAATATTTATTATATTTATAATTCTTTAGAAGCACGCATTTCTCCTTACAAATGGAAATATTAACGAAGCTATTAAACCGGTTCTCGGGCAAGCTTGAGCAACATGCTGATCTTCAGATAATCAATAAGACAGTCATTGTTTTTGCTTTAAGCCTGATCAGTTTTATCGCTTTCCTGGCCTTTGGTGCCATACTTCTTTTTAAGGACGTTTCCATATTTTCAATCATATTACTGATTGCCGCCTTACTTTCTCTTGGCAATGCAATATTGCTGGCCTATACCCGGAGATACCGCCTGTGTGGTTTGCTGATCTCCGGTATGATCGGACTGATATTCCTGGGTATGCTTTTTGTGGGTCGGGACAATACCCTGGAGATATTCTGGATTGTATTGTTCCCCTTGATAATTATCCCCGTTTACGGCCTGAAAAGGGGACAATTGGCAACCTTAATCTACCTCCTGATGATGGCCGGGGTCATTGTATTGCATAATTATTATGACCTTGCCCCGGCATACAGCCTAAGCTTTACGGTTGGCCTTATCAGCGGTTACATTATTGTGTACCTGCTTATATTTTTGTATGAATATATTGATGATTACAGCCGTCAGCAGCTTGAGAAATCCATCCTGGACAGCCGCAACGACAGCCGTCAGAAAGACGATTTTATATCAAAGCTTTCCCACCAGATCAGAACCCCGCTGAATAACCTTACCGTAGTTTCAAACCTCATCAACAAGTCCAAACTGGATCCCGATCTCAGGGATATGTTTGAGACCATTATTGCCTCAACCAACAACCTGATCAATGTTGTCAACAATATCGTTAAAGTCTCTGAGGTCAAAATTGAGAAGGAGCTGAGTGCCCAGGTCAGTTTTGATCTGTTTTCCACCATCAATAATACCCTTAAGCTGTTCCGTGATCAGAACAGGGAAAGGATCGGGATTGAGCTGAATATTTCAAAAAACATCAGAAGTTATTTTATCGGTGATCCCATCCGGATCAAGCAAATCTTTTTAAATATCATTGAAAACATCATTAAATCGGAAACCAAGGCAAATATTACGATCATCATTGATGTCGACCAGGTCAGGGAAAGTGAATTGGTTTCCGAACTCGAATTTGCCCTCAAATGTCCTTCCCTTAAGATTGAACGGGATGAATTCGGCAATTTCTATGGCAAGCCTGATCCTTCTTCCATCGCAGAAGGCATGGATCAGCTGGATGAGTTTTTCCTGGATTTTACCATAGCCAGGAAAATTATTCAGTATTATAAAGGAGACCTCGATATTATCAGTGAAGATAATAAGACAATTCTACGTTTCACCATTGAATTAAAAAAGGACGCCAGGTTTGCCTCGCGCAAGGCAGAACCAGAAAAGGAAAGCAACAAGCTCATCCCCGGGAAACGCAAAATTGACCTTAACGACGCAAGCATTTTACTGGTTGAGGATAATGCGATCAACCAAAAGATCATCATTCTCAGCCTAAAAAATGCGGTTAAGAACATTGATATTGCCCATCATGGAAAGGAAGCCCTGGATAAATTCGGTACCAGCAAATACGATCTTATTCTCATGGACATCCAGATGCCGGTGATGAACGGTATTGTAGCCACAAAAAAGATCCGTGAGCTCGAATCAGCCACCAATTCCCATACGCCCATTATTGCCATAACTGCCAATGCTTTGTCTGGTGATAAGGAAACCTGTCTGGCTGCCGGTATGAATGATTATATCAGCAAGCCATTTCACGTGGATATCCTGGTACAGAAGATGAAGAACCTGCTTGAGGTGAATGAATAAAAGAACCAGGAACCAAGAACAAAGACATTTATAATTTATTACTGGCAACTTGAATTAACTACTTACATCTAACTACTAACTTCTAACTTCAAACTTCTCCTAAAAATCCACCTTAATCCCCATCACCATTACATCATCTACCTGTTCATGGTCTCCTTTCCATTCGCGCAGGCTTGTTTCCAGGATGTTTCGCTGGTCTTCCATGGGTAGCTGGTGGATATTGAGCAACAAATGCCTGAACCGGCGGTATTTGAACTTTTTGCCTTCAGGACCCCCAAACTGGTCGGCAAAGCCATCTGAAAATATATAGATCAGATCACCTTCCTGCAGCGGGATCATATGGTTTTTGAAAGTCTGGTCTTTGAAATTGGTTTCGTCAATGCCAATGGCAAACCTGTCGCCTTTGATCTCAGTGATCTTGTTGTCCCTGATAAGATATAACGGATTAAAGGCACCGGAAAACTCGAGTATCATATCATTGATATCGATAGCGCAGAAGGCAACATCCATGCCATCCCGGAGAACAACATTTTCCACGTCCCTGAAAATTTCATGAAAGTCTTCATTCAGCTTGTTTAAAATGTCGGAAGGTCTTGTCAGCCCCTCTATATTGGTGATTTTCCTGAATAGTTCAAAACCTATAATGGACATGAATGCACCCGGTACTCCGTGTCCGGTGCAATCGACTGCGGATATGAATATTTTGTTATAGAGTTTGTTTATCCAGTAAAAGTCACCGCTTACAATATCTTTGGGCAGATAAAAAAGGAAGGATTGCGGAAAATAGGATTTAAGCAGTTTTAAGGGCGGCAGCATGGCATTCTGAATCCTGCGGGCATAATTGATGCTGTCGGTAATGCTTTTGTTCTTTAACGTGAGTTCCTCCTTCTGGAGCATGATTTGACGGGCAATTTTTTCCCTTTCCTTGTATTCCCGGTTAGCCCTGATCAATTGTCTTGCCCAGTAACGGAACATAAGAATAAGGAGGGCCAGGGTAAGGGTGAAATAAATGGTGAAGGCAGGCCTGGACCTCCAGATGGGTACTTCAACCATAATGACGAGTTCATCAGGTTTGGAATTCCATTCGCCGTTACTGGTTGACCCCATGACACTGAATTTATAATTGCCCTGGCTGAGTCCTCCCAGCACAATGCTATTGGACGTATACAGTTCAATAATTTCTGCTTCTTTCCCCTGCTGGGCAATGGAATAACGGTATTGATTTTTTTCAGGGCGGCTAAAATCAGTCATGGCAAACTCAATCTTCATGGCATAATTTCCGAAGGGTATGCTTATGGTATCGGGGATCTCGGTAAACTCACTGAATACTTTCCCTTTGTGCAGCAAGGTAACACCGGTAATGGATGTAGGGGGAGCACTGAGGGTTGTATATACCGAATCATTCTGAATAACCGTCAGTCCGTTCTTCCCGCCAAAATAGACTATTTTTCCCTTGTTTCCCGAGGAAGCGTTCAGATTGAATCCATAATTGTCGAGGCCGTCAATGAAGTCGAAGTGACGGAACGATTGCGTGGAAGGGCTATAATAAAAAATGCCAAGGCTGGTGGTCATCCACAGGCTATGGTATGGATCGGTTGTCACCGACATGACTTCGGCACTCAACAAGTCGGGGCTTGATAAAACTGCTGAAAAGGTATTCTTTAGGATATCAAACTGATAACATCCTTCTGAAGTCCCTATCCAGTAGGTGCCTTCACCTCCTTTGGCAATGGTATATACCTTTTTATGGCCGGTGTTCAGCAAATCCTTGTCATAGGGCGTAAGCCTGCTGAACTTGTTGTGCATGATATTGTACTGGATCAATCCGTTGTCGGTCCCCATCCAGAGGTTGTTGAGCGGATCCATGTCCATGGCATATATGACATCAAGGGTCAGGCTGTCCTGTCCCCGTTTCAGGCAACTGAGTGTTTTACAGGTCCTGTTGAGAAGATCGATATAGACCAGTCCATTATTGGTGCCAATCCAGAAATTATTCAGGCTGTCCTCTGCAATAGCCTGAATTTGCAGATTGTCGAAAACATTGCTGTAAGGAACGGGAAAGGATGCAAGAATGGATTCGAACTGTCGGCGGGAGGAATTGTACTGATCAATGGAATGGGGAGAGAGGACATAAAAATTGCCCAGTTTATCGGTATAGAATGATTGAATGGCATTCCCGGAAAGATGGCTGTTCACTCCAGCGCGGAATGAAAATGAACGGTTGCCGGAACGGTCAGTGACCGAAACGCCGGCATTCCGGTAACCCAACCAGAGCATCCCCCGGGCATCCTCAGATACGGCAGTAATGTCATTCTCCAGCAAATCGAAGCCGCTCGCGTCACCTGAAGTAACATTATGAATCTCCACGGGCGCTTTCCGTATCTTAATTATTCCGCGGCGCGTACCGATCCATAAAATGCCCTGCTGGTCACAAACAATAGAGGTCAGCTGTGTTCTGTAGGAAGGGTCGGGCAGTTGTATCCCCAGGTTCAGGAATTTACTGCTGAGATGATTGTAACCCACTATGCCATCAGCGGTTATGATAACAAGATTGCCCTGGTTATCTTCCCGGATACAACGTATTTCATTTCCGGGATGCCGGTGGGGAACCTTAACTGGGTAAAGCTTTTCAAAGGTAATATCCACCGGATCAAACCTGTTAAGGCCGCTGAGGGTGCCAATCCATAAATTCTCCTTGCTGTCAATGTACAGGTTTGTAACAAAATTGTCCGTCATGAGCACTCCGGTTTCCCTTCTTTCAGAGAATAATTCCGTAAATTTTTCGGCGTTCATGTTAAAAACAAGCATTCCGTTGCGGGTTCCGATCCAAAGGTTACCATGGTTGTCATCGGTCAGACAGGTGGGTATGTTTATGCTTTCATTCGGAATGGGATAAGAAGTGACAACAGATCCGGGAATAATTTTAAAAAGCCGGGAATCCGTTATAGCCCAGATGTTCTGATTAGCTGCCAGGTGAATATCTATAAAGGATTTTGCCGGCAGGTTTTCCGGATGGATCAGCTGGTTTGAGTATAATGTCATACCACCGGTTTTCCGGCTATACAATTCAATGCCGTTTTCCGTCAGGAGCCACAGATTATCATTATGGCTGTCTTTTTCAATCTTGATAATCTTTTTTGATCCTATTATGCCAGCTTTCCCGGGAGCATGGCCTACCCATTTAAACTGATAACCGTTGTACCGGTACAAACCATTTTCGGTACCGGTCCAGATAAAACCTTTTGAGTCGGTAACAAGAGAAGTAATGGTCGGGTTCAGCAATCCTTTGTCGAGCGACAATACTTCGGGCTTCAGGTATGGCTGGGAGAATAATATCCTGGTAATCAATAAACCAAGCAGCAATAATTTGATTCTGACTTTATTCATCCAGGATAACAAAGTTTCATGATTATTGAATTATCTAATTTAATTAACAATTGCTAAGTAGCAAAACCAAAACGGAAATAATTACAGGGTTTATGATCTTTTAACGCAGTTCTTTTGCATAAAAAAAAACTGTCAGACATTTTTCGAATGAGTCTGACAGTTCTGAAATGAAACGGACAGGTTTCAAAAACCAGCCAGGTCTTGTTTGACACTGGTTCAGAAACCGTAAATAGCCCTTTTCCCCAGTTCTTCCTCGATTCTGAGCAGCTGGTTATATTTGGCCATCCGGTCGGAGCGGCTGAGTGATCCTGTCTTGATCTGGCCGGAATTTGTAGCTACTGCGATATCGGCAATGGTAGCATCCTCAGTTTCACCCGAACGATGGGAAATAACGGTAGTATAGCTTGCTCTGTGCGCCATAGCAATGCAATCCAATGTTTCAGTAAGGCTTCCTATCTGGTTAACTTTAATCAGAATTGAGTTGGCACAGCCCATGTCTATACCCTTTTTCAGGAACTCAACATTGGTAACAAAGTTGTCATCCCCGACAAGCTGGATTTTTTTTCCGATTTTATCCGTCAGCAGTTTCCATCCATTCCAGTCGTGTTCAGACATACCGTCTTCAATTGAATCGATGGGGTATTTATTCATCAGTTTCGCAAGGTAATCGACCTGTTCTTTTGAGGTCAGGATGGCTCCCTTTTTACCTTCAAACTTGGCGTAATTATATTTCCCGTTTGCATAGAATTCGGAAGCAGCGCAATCAAGGGCTATGGCAACCTGTCCTCCGTCAGCTTTCCTGCCCGGTTTGTAACCTGCCCCTTCAATAGCTTTCAGGATGGATTCCAGCGCGTCTTCCGTTCCTTTCAGCGCGGGTGCGAATCCGCCTTCATCTCCCACGGCAGTGCTCAATCCGCGTTCTTTCAAAACCTTTTTCAGTGAATGAAAAATCTCGGCACCCATCCTTAGCCCTTCGTGGAAATTGGGGGCTCCGACCGGCCGTATCATAAATTCCTGGAAAGCGATAGGCGCATCAGAATGCGATCCGCCGTTGATGATGTTCATCATGGGGACAGGTACTACTTTGGCATTGGTACCTCCGATGTACCGGTATAGTGGCAGATCATGATAGGCTGCGGCAGCTTTTGCCACGGCCAGTGATACGCCAAGGATGGCATTTGCACCCAGTTTGCTCTTGGTTTTTGTACCGTCAAGTTCAATCATGGTGCGGTCGATGCCAACCTGGTCGAAAGCAATCATACCGGTGACTGCCTTGGCGATTTTTGTGTTGACATTATCAACTGCTTTAAGGACTCCTTTGCCAAGGTATCTTTTTTTATCTCCGTCCCGCAATTCAAGGGCTTCGTTCTCGCCGGTGGAAGCACCGGAGGGAACTGCGGCACGGCCTGTAAAGCCACTGGCAAGGGTAACTTCAACTTCAATAGTCGGATTTCCACGTGAATCAAGTATTTCACGTGCATGAACATTGGCAATTTGTCCCATAATGATGTTTATTATTAATTATTTTTCAAAATCAAAACTACTAATTTTCATTATAATTCAGCGATAACAGATTCTAAAATCCATCCATAACGGATAAATGGGTTTAAAAGGTTTGTACAGATCTTAAAACAAAAAAGGGATAAAGATGTTCGCATCTTTATCCCTGCAGGGGATATGATTTGTGGCTACCGCTTTATTCTTTGCTTTCCGGTTCAGTTTGATCGGTCGCTTCCGGTTGTTTGCCGGTTGCTTCCTCTTCAGCCGGTTTCGCCTTTGAAGCTTTTGTTTTTTCTTTTGCTTCAGCAGCATGAGCCGTACCGGCCTCGGTTTGTTTTTTCCTGGCTGTCCCTTTTCTGCCACGCCGGGTTGTCTTGCCTGCAGCGGTTTCCTTAGCCGTCAGCATGTTTTCGTTAAAGTCAACCAGTTCAATATAGCATAATTCAGCTGCGTCTCCAGGGCGGGTACCTATTTTCAGAATACGGGTATAGCCTCCGGGCCGGTCAGTAATTTTCGGGCTTACTTCCTTGAATAGTTCATGAACCGCCTTCTTATCTTTCAGGCTTGAAAATACGCTTCTTCTGGAATGTGTTGAATCCTCCTTTGATTTTGTAAGAATAGGTTCGATAAAGACCCTGAGCACTTTTGCTTTCGCGGTTGTGGTTTTAATTCTTTTATGCAGGATCAGGGAAGATGCCATATTCGACAGCATCGACTTTCTGTGGGCTGATTTTCTGCCTAAAGGATTAGTAGCATTATTATGTCGCATTTCACAAATCTTTTTTAAGTAATACCATCAATTGTTGCGGACAGAAATATTAATCCTTGTCCAGTTTATATTTTGAAATATCCATACCGAATGAGAGATTCATCCCTTCCAGTAGTTCATCAAGTTCCGTCAGTGATTTTTTACCGAAATTTCTGAATTTCAGCAGATCATTCTTGTTGAATTTTACCAGGTCTCCCAGGGTTTCGACTTCGGCTGCCTTAAGGCAGTTGAGGGCCCGCACCGACAGATCAAGGTCTACCAGTTTTGATTTCAGCAACTGGCGCATGTGCAGTATTTCTTCGTCGAATTCTTCATTAGCGGCTCTTTCATCGGCGTCAAGGGTAATCTTTTCATCAGAAAAGAGCATAAAATGATAGATCAGTATTTTTGCCCCTTCTTTCAGTGCATCTTTTGGATGTATGGACCCGTCAGTTACAATTTCGATAACCAGTTTTTCATAGTCGGTCTTCTGTTCAACACGGTAATTCTCTATAGCGTATTTAACGTTTTTAATGGGGGTGAAAATAGCGTCCACCGGTATTAAACCAAATTCCGCGTCAAAAGGCTTGTTTTCCTCAGCGGGGACATATCCTCTGCCTTTGTTGATATGGAATTCCATCTGAAGTTCAACATCGGTTTCCATATGACAGATTTCCTGCTCGGGATTCAGCACTTCAAAGCTGGTAAGGAAACGGCTAAGATCTCCGGCTTTTAATACTTCCTGTCCGGTAATGGTTACGGCAATTTTTTCGTCGTGAACATCATCGACAAGTTTTTTAAAGCGGATCTGTTTCAGGTTGAGGACAATTTCAACAACATCTTCAATAACCCCTGTGATGCTGGAGAATTCATGTTCAACACCCTCGATCTTAATTGCTGTTATTGCATAGCCTTCAAGTGAAGACAGCAGGATACGACGAAGGGCATTACCAAAAGTTATGCCGTAGCCGGGTTCAAGCGGGCGGAATTCAAATTTTCCGTACCGTTCATCCGATTCGAGCATGATTACTTTGTCAGGCTTCTGAAAAGCTAATATGGCCATAGGATAGTAATTACAATTATTTAGAATATAATTCCACGATAAGTTGTTCTTTAATAGTCTCTGGGATCTGATCCCTTTCAGGCCGGCTGATGTATTTCCCGGCCAGCTGATTTGAGTCCCATTCCAGCCAGGATACGCTGAGACGATGTCCCGCCAAAGCCTGCTGGATCACTTCAAGAGATTTGGATTTTTCCCTTACCCCAACGGTATCGCCGGGTTTCAGTGTAAAGGAAGGAATGTTGACAACATCACCATTGACCACAATGTGCCTGTGGGAAACAAGTTGTCTGGCTGCTGCCCTGCTGTTGGCAAGGCCTAACCGGAATATCACATTATCCAGTCTTGATTCCAGCAGCTGAAGCAATACTTCACCGGTTACACCCTTGCTTCTCGAGGCCCTGTCAAAGACATTGGCAAACTGACGCTCGAGTATTCCATAGGTATATTTCGCCCTTTGTTTTTCCTTGAGCTGTATGCCATACTCTGACATTTTCCGGCGTTTCTTGTTAATGCCATGTTGACCGGGCGGATAATTCTTTTTTTCCAGTGCTTTATCCGGTCCGAAAATAGGATCGCCAAATTTTCTGGCTATTTTTGATGTCGGTCCTGTATATCTTGCCATTGTTATTTTGTTGTTAAATACTTTTCAAACCATTCATTGTACATGCTTAAACTCTTCTTCTTCCCGGAGGTCTGCACCCGTTGTGCGGCATAGGTGTTACATCAACAATCTCAGTCACTTCAATGCCGGATGTATGAATGGTTCGTATTGCTGATTCCCTGCCTGATCCGGGCCCTTTTACATAAACCTTTACTTTGCGCAATCCAAGGTCATATGCAGTTTTTGCGCAATCTGCTGCGGATACCTGAGCGGCATAGGGGGTATTCTTTTTCGAACCTTTGAATCCCATCTTGCCTGCCGAAGCCCATGAAATTACCTGCCCCTGTCCATTGGTTATGGATATAATAATGTTATTAAAGGAGGCATGGATATGTGCCTGACCAACGGGATCAACCTTTACTACTTTTTTCTTGGTAGTTCCTACTTTTTTTGCCATAGTTTATTCCTTATTTGGTAGCCTTCTTTTTGTTTGCAACAGTTTTACGCCGGCCTTTACGGGTACGGGCATTATTCTTCGTACTTTGTCCCCTTACCGGAAGCCCGAGGCGGTGGCGGATACCGCGATAGCATCCGATATCCATAAGCCGCTTGATATTAAGCTGGACCTGCGAACGCAATTCACCTTCCACCTTAAAGGTCTCATTGATGATTTTACGGATATTGTTAACATGGTCATCCGTCCAATCCTTCACCTTGATGTCTTTATCAACTCCGGCTTGTTCCAGAATTTTCCTGGCGGAACTTCGGCCCAAACCAAATATATAGGTCAGGCCTATTTCGCCTCTTTTGTTTTTAGGTAAATCTACACCAACAATTCTTGCCATAAATACTTTATATTAAATATTATCAATTATCCCTGGCGTTGTTTATACTTGGGATTCTTCTTATTAATCACATAAAGACGTCCTTTCCTGCGAACGATTTTGCATTGCGGACTTCTTTTTCGAATGGATGCTCTTACTTTCATAGCCTTAAAGGTTATACTTTTATTTATATCTGAATGTAATTCTTCCTTTTGTCAGGTCATATGGCGACATTTCAACCCTTACTTTGTCGCCGGGCAGGATTTTGATGTAATGCATCCGCATCTTTCCTGAAATGTGTGCGGTGATCACATGTCCATTCTGCAATTCAACCCGAAACATGGCATTGGATAAAGCTTCTTTTATAATGCCATCTTGTTCGATTGACGGTTGTTTCGACATAAGGTGAACTTATTCGTTGAAAATATCTGGTTTATAAACTTCTTCTATATATTGAAAGGTAGAAAGCACTTCGGCCTCACCTTTGTTTATTGCCACAGCATGCTCAAAATGTGCGGAAGGCAGATGGTCCGATGTCCGGATCGTCCAGCCGTCGGCATCCTGAACGATGTCTTTTCTCCCCAGGTTGATCATGGGTTCGATACAGATCACCATTCCCGCTTGCAGTTTGACGCCCTTCCCGGTTTTTCCGTAATTCGGAACCTCAGGAGGTTCGTGCAGGGATTTTCCGAGTCCGTGTCCGACCATCTCCCTGACTACGGAAAATCCGGCTTTTTCACAGTGAACCTGAACCGCTTGACCGATGTCGCCGATGCGGTTTCCCTCAATGGCTGCCTGGATTCCGAGGTACAGTGATTCACGGGTAACTTTCAGCAGGTTCCTGAGCTTTTCCGTTATGCTGCCTACCGCAAAGGTATAGGCAGAATCGCCAAAATAACCGTTTTGCATTACCCCGCAATCAATCGAAACGATATCGCCTTCTTTCAGCACATAGGAAGAGGGTATTCCGTGAACCACCTGGCTGTTAACCGAAGTACAGAGGGTCTTGGGAAATCCCTTGTATCCGAGAAAGGCCGGAATGGCTTTATGGTCCCGGATATATTCATGGGCCTTCCTATCCAGCTCAAGGGTAGTGACCCCCGGCCTGATGTACCGGGCTACTTCGGCCAATGTTTTCGAGACCAACAGGTTACATTGTCTCAGGATTTCAATTTCTTCCGCTGTCCTGATTGCTATCATCAAAGAACGTTTTGTAATATCATTAAATGGAGGAAGCAACTCCTCCGGCTCTTCCTTTTACACGGCCTGATTTCATAAGGCCGTCATAATGCCGCATCAGTAAATGGCTTTCAATCTGCTGCAACGTATCCAGCACGACACCCACGAGGATCAGCAGGGAAGTCCCTCCGTAAAACTGGGCAAAGCTGGGCTGCACACCGGCGAGGGTCGCAAAAGCAGGCATGATGGCAACCAATGCCAGAAATACGGATCCGGGAAGGGTTATGCGTGACATGATCAAATCGATAAACTCGGCGGTTTTCTTTCCCGGTTTGATCCCCGGTATAAAACCACCGTTTTTCTTCATATCCTCGGCCATTTGTGTAGGATTAATAATGATGGCGGTATAGAAATAAGTAAAGAGTACGATCAGTATGGCAAATACGAGATTGTACCAGAAACTGGTATAACTGATAAAGGCAGAAACAAACTTCGACATCCCTTCGCCCGTGTTAAACCGTGCGAAAGATAGGGGAAGAAACATAATGGCCTGGGCAAAGATGATGGGCATAACACCGGCTGCATTTACTTTCAGGGGGATATACTGTCTCACACCGCCGTATTGTTTGTTGCCGACAATGCGTTTTGCATACTGCACCGGTATCCTTCTGGTGCCCTGAACCAGTAAGATGCTCACCATGAACACCAGGAACAGGAATACAATCTCAATCAGAAATGCGACCAGGCCGCCTCCCTGACCTGTCAGCCGGGCCTCGAGTTCACTGAATATGGCAAAGGGCATACGGGCAATGATCCCAATCATGATGATCAGGGAAATGCCGTTCCCGATTCCCTTATCGGTAATTTTTTCACCCAGCCACATCACAAAAATGGTTCCTGTAATCAGAATGATGATGGAGGAGACCTGGAAGAAGACCGGACTTAACACTTTAGCCTGATCAGGGATTTGAGTCAGATAGGAAGGGGCCTGGACGATCAAAACGGCCACGGTAAGGTACCGGGTAATCTGATTGATCTTTCTGCGCCCGCTTTCCCCTTCTTTTTGCAGTCGCTGGAAATAGGGAACTGCAATGGTGAGAAGCTGGATTATAATGGATGCTGAGATATAGGGCATAATACCCAGTGCAAAAATAGAGGCATTGGAAAAAGCACCTCCTGAAAACATATCCAGAAGGCCCATCACGCCCTGGCTCGTCCGCCTGGAAAATTCTTCAAGCATGGCCGGATCAACACCGGGAAGGACAACTTTTGATCCCAGCCGGTAAACCAGGATTATTCCCAGTGTAAATAATATCCGTGAGCGAAGCTCATCGATCTTCCATATGTTTTTAAGAGTCTGGATAAATGCTTTCATTCAGTCAGATTTTAATAGCTGATCCTTGTAATGATTCAATGGCTTTAGCTGCCGATTTCGAAAAAGCATGTGCTTTAACGTCAAGTTTGATCGTCAGCTTGCCATTGCCCAATATCTTGATTTTGTCTTTCTTGGCAATCAATCCGGCCTCAATCAGTGTATTGATATCAATGCTTTCCAGTTTTTTACCTTCAGCAAGGGTTTGGAGGGTAGACAAATTAATAGCCTTGTATTCGACCCGGCTTAAGTTGTTAAACCCTGATTTGGGCACCCTTCGCTGCAATGGCATTTGACCGCCTTCGAAGCCGATTTTTCTTTTATATCCGGAACGTGACTGGTGTCCTTTATGACCTTTGGTCGATGTGCCACCTCTGCCGGATCCCTGACCCCGTCCGAGTCTTTTCCCTTTGCTAACCGAACCTTTGGCCGGTTTAAGATTGCTTAAATTCATGATTTGCAAATATCTTATGATTATAATTCAGTTACTTTGACCAGATGTCTTACCTTCTCAACCATACCCAGAATCTGCGGTGTGGCTTCAACTTCAACGGAACCATTGGTCTTTCTCAGGCCCAGGGCCTGAAGTGTCTTTTTCTGACGCAAGGTGCCGCCTATCTTACTTTTTACCTGTACGATCTTAATTTTTGACATGGGTTTATGGTTAATCTGTGTTATCCGTTAAATACTTTTTCCATCGGGACATTTCTGTGCTGGGCTATCGTGTATGCGTCACGCATCTGGATCAGGGCGTTGAAGGTAGCCTTAACCAGGTTGTGCGGGTTGGAAGACCCCTTGGATTTTGCCAGTACATCTTTAATCCCCACGCTTTCGAGCACAGCGCGCATAGCGCCTCCGGCTTTAACACCGGTACCGCTGGTGGCAGGCTTGAGAAATACCTGGGCTCCTCCGTATTTTGCAATTTGTTCGTGCGGAATAGTACCCTTGTAAACGGGAACTTTGATTAAGTTTTTCTTGGCATCTTCAACGCCTTTTGCAATGGCAGTTGTAACCTCATTGGCCTTCCCCAGGCCATAGCCGACAATACCATCCTCGTTGCCTACCACAACGATGGCGGAAAAACTGAACGTACGTCCACCCTTGGTGACTTTGGTCACACGTTGTATACTGACCAGGCGGTCTTTAAGATCCAGGTCCGTTGTTTTAACTCTTCGAATACTTGCCGTTGACATGATAATTTAAAATTTAAGTCCACCTTCCCTGGCCGCTTCAGCCAGTGCTTTTACTCTTCCATGATACAGATAACCGTTGCGATCAAAAACGATCTCGGTGATGCCGGCTGCTTTTGATTTTTCTGCCGCCATTTTACCCACAAGCTTTGCCTGTTCGGTTTTATTGATCCCGGTTTTTGCTGCTATTTCCTTGTCCCTTGATGATATTGACAGCAGGGTTTGTCCGCTCAAATCGTCAATCAATTGAATGTATATTCCACGGTTGCTTCTGAACACCGATAAACGGGGTTTATCTTTGGTGCCGCGAATAATCTTATGGATGCGCAGCTTGATTCTTGTCCTTCTTTCCAGTTTTGTAAGAGCCATAACCGTATTATTATAAAATTACTTGGTTGCTGTTGTAGCAGTTTTTCCTGCTTTTTTCCGTAAAGTCTCATTGACAAATTTCACACCCTTGCCTTTGTACGGTTCAGGTTTGCGCAGTGCCCTTATCTTGGCAGCTACCTGACCGATCAGTTGCTTATCAGTGCTGGTAAGGGTGATGACGGGATTGCTTCTTCTTTCCGTACGGGTCTCGACCTTCACCTCGGGCGGCAACTGAAAATCAATATCATGGGAATACCCCAGGCTCAGGTCCAGCAATTGCCCTTTGGCTTCGGCCTTGTAACCCACGCCTACCACTTCCTGTTCTATTTTATATCCCTTGTTGACACCGGTTACCATATTGCTGATCAGGGACCGGTAAAGGCCATGCAGGGAACGGTGCCTTTTCTGATCGGTAGGACGGGATAATACAACCTGTCCTTCATGGATTTCTATCTTAATATCCGGATCAACCTTTTGTTGCAACTCACCCTTTGGGCCTTTTACCGTTACAGTATTATCCTTATCGACGGTAATGGTTACCCCCTTGGGTATGCTGATCGGAAGTTTTCCTATACGTGACATTAATTTTCCTCCCTATTAATATATATAACACAATACTTCACCGCCTACATTCATCGTTTTTGCTTCCTTTTCGGTCATAACGCCTTTGGAAGTAGAAAGGATGGAAATTCCGAGGCCGTTGAGAACCCTCGGCAATTCTTCAGCGCTTACATACTTTCTGAGCCCGGGCGTGCTTATCCTTTCCAGCGACCGGATTGCAGGTTGTTTGGTCTCAGGATGATATTTCAGCGCAATTTTAATGGTTCCCTGGGGGCCTTCATCCATGAACTTGTAGTTTAAAATATATCCCTTGTCAAACAATATCTTGGTCATATTCTTTTTCAGACTGGACGCGGGTATATTAACTACTTTATGTCCTGCCAGGATGGCATTGCGTAACCGGTTCAAATAATCTGCTATTGGATCTGTCATTTGTTTTAGACTTTAATATACTGTTACCAACTTGCTTTTTTAATTCCGGGAATTAAGCCTTTTGAGGCCAATTCACGGAAAGCAATCCTGCTGATGCCGAATTGCCGTATATAACCCTTAGGCCTTCCGGAAAGCTTGCAACGGTTATGCAGGCGAACAGGGCTTGAATTGCGCGGAAGCCTGCTAAGGGCCTGAAAGTCACCTTCGGTTTTGAGCAGAGCCCTTTTGGCGGCATACTTTTCCACCATTCTTTTCCGCTTCACTTCACGGGCTATCAATGATTCTTTTGCCATAGAAATTAGTTCTTTTTAATATTCTTAAAGGGTAAACCAAACTCACGCAACAAAGCAAATGCCTCTTCATCCTTTTTGGCTGAAGTTACAAAGGTAATCTCCATGCCAAGGATTTTGGTGATCTTATCAATGTCAATTTCGGGAAATATGATTTGTTCGGAAATGCCCAGGGTATAATTGCCCCGGCCGTCAAATTTATTGTTGATCCCCTTGAAATCCCTGATGCGGGGAAGAGCAACAGCGATCAACCTTTCCAGAAATTCATACATGTGGTCACGCCGGAGGGTTACCTTTAAGCCAATGGGCATTTTGCGCCTCAGCTTGAAGTTGGAAATATCTTTCTTCGACATAGTCTGAATGGCTTTTTGCCCCGTAATCAGGGTTAATTCCTCCTGGGCGGTATCGATTATTTTTTTATCGGCAACTGCCTGTCCGACACCTTGATTGATTATTATTTTCTCAAGTTTCGGAACCTGCATGACTGTCCGGTAGCCGAACTCCTTGGTCAGGGCCGGTACAATCTCTTCGAAGTATTTCTTCTTTAAATTCGGAATGTAAGTCATTATTTAATTTCCTCCCCGGTTTTTTTTGAATATCTGACAAGTGTGTCTTTGATCACTTTTTTTCCGATGCGGGTTGGCTTCCCGGTAGCGGGGTCAACCAGCATAAGATTGGAAACATGGATCGAGGCTTCTTTCTTGATTATCCCTCCCTGAGGGCTTTTGGCATTGGGTTTGGTATGTTTGCTGACCAGGTTAATGCCTTCCACGATAGCCCTGTCGCTTTTCCTTATCACTTCAAGTACTCTTCCCTGCTGGCCTTTGTATTCACCGGTATTGACAAATACCGTGTCGCCTTTCTTGATATTTATTTTCTTCTGCATCTTTTCAATGTTTATGAATTAAAGCACTTCAGGTGCAAGCGAAACTATTTTCATGTATTTGTCACGGAGTTCGCGGGCAACGGGACCAAAAATACGGGTTCCCCTGATTTCATCCTGGTTGTTAAGCAATACACAGGCATTATCGTCAAAACGGATGTATGATCCGTCAGCACGACGGATTTCCTTTTTGGTTCTCACAACAACGGCCTTGCTTACGGTTCCTTTTTTCACTTCGCTGGCGGGCAAGGAACTCTTTACGGTGACCACGATTTTGTCGCCCACTGTTGCATAACGTCTTGCGGTTCCTCCGAGAACCCTGATGCAAAGTACTTCCTTTGCACCGCTGTTATCTGCAACCGTTAGTCTGCTTTCCTGCTGTATCATAATTATTTAGCTCTTTCAATAATTTCGACTATTCTCCATGATTTGTTTTTGCTGAGAGGCCTGGTCTCCATGATCCTGACAGTGTCGCCGACATTGCAGCTGTTTTTTTCATCATGGGCCATAACCTTGGTGGTGCGGTTGATAAACTTCCCGTAAATGGGATGTTTTACTTTGCGTTTTTCAGCAACCACAATGGTCTTGGCCATCTTATTGCTGACCACGACCCCAATCCTTTCCTTGCGTAAATTTCTTTTTTCCATGGGTTACTGATTAGCTTGTTTTGATTCGCTTTTCTTCTGGTTGAGGAGGGTATTCAACCGGGCAATATTTCTTCTTGATTCCCTCAATTTCAATGGATTATCAAGGGGAGAAATAGAATGGTTCAACCCTTGACGGAATAAAAAATTCTTTTCGTTTTCTATCCGTTCTTCTATCTCCTTGATGGACAATTCCCTGATTTCAGAAGTTTTCATTTTCTTTCTTTATTAATTACCGATATAATCCCTGCGTACAATAAATCTGGTGGCGATGGGAAATTTCTGGGCTGCCAGCAGCAACGCTTCTTTGGCTACCTGATAAGGCACTCCGTCTGCTTCGATCAGGACGCGGCCGGGTGTTACCGGAGCCACGAACCCTTCAGGGGCACCTTTTCCTTTTCCCATACGCACTTCAGCAGGCTTTTTCGTGATGGGCTTGTCGGGAAATATCCGTATCCAGATCTGTCCTTCACGTTTCATATGACGTGCCACTGCCTGACGGGCTGCTTCAATCTGTCTTCCGGTTATCCAGGCTGAATCGAGAGCCTTGATACCGAATGAACCAAAGGCTAATTCATGCCCACGCTGGGCATTACCCTTCATTTTTCCCTTTTGCTGCCTTCTGTACTTGGTTTTTTTCGGCTGTAACATGGTGTATGCTTGTTAAAAATATGTTACTATTTATTTTCTGCGTTTTTTAAAACTGCCCTTGGGCTTGGCGCTTTTTGCACCGATGTTGGGGGCAAGGTCACGATGGCCAAAGATTTCACCTTTGAATATCCATACCTTGATGCCCAGCAAACCTACTTTTGTGAGGGCTTCCCCAAGCGCATAGTCAATATCTGCCCTGAAGGTATGAAGGGGTATCCGTCCTTCCTTCAGGATCTCAGTGCGGGCCATTTCAGCACCACCCAGACGTCCCGAGATCTGAACCTTAATACCTTCAGCTCCCATCCGCATGGTGGAGGCAATGGTCATTTTGATCGCCCTGCGGTAGGAAATCTTGCCTTCGATCTGCCGGGCTAGGTTGTTTGCCACTATAGTGGCATCCAGCTCAGGTCTTTTCACCTCAAAAATGTTGATCTGAACTTCCTTGTTGGTGATTTTCCGGAGTTCTTCCTTCAGCTTGTCAACTTCCTGGCCGCCTTTCCCGATGATAATACCGGGCCGGGCCGTGTTAACAGTTACCGTGATCAGCTTCAGCGTGCGCTCGATCACTATCTTTGAGATGCTGGCCTTGGCGAGCCTGGCAGTCAGGTACTCACGGATTTTGTAATCTTCCACGAGTTTTTCGGAATAATTCCTTCCTCCGTACCAATTGGAATCCCAACCTTTGATGATTCCCAACCGATTGCTTATAGGATTTACTTTTTGTCCCATTAATATTAATTTGTTTGACTTACAACTTCCTGTTGACTGGTATTTGCACTGTCCAGAATAATGGTCACATGGTTCGACCGTTTCCTGACCCGGTATCCTCTTCCCTGGGGAGCAGGGTGCAGCCTTTTCAATGTTCTGCCCTGGTTAACAAAAATTTCTTTTACATACAGGCTGCTTTTCTCAATTCTTGCTTCCTCGTTTTTCTTCTGCCAGTTTGCTATGGCTGACATCAGCAGTTTCTCGAGTTTCTTCGAAGGCTCTTTTGTACTGTAACGCAATACATCAAGGGCTTTGTTGACTTCCACTCCGCGGATGAGATCGGCAACCAGCCGCATCTTCCGGGTAGAGGTCGGACAATTATTGAGCCGGGCAGAAGCCACCTGTTTTTTTTCTTCTTTATGCTGTTCTGAACTTATGCGTTTCCTTGCACCCATGATTTCAATTTTTTACCCGTTATACTACTTTCTGTTTACCGGCATGGCCCCTGAAAATACGGGTGGGAGAAAACTCACCCAGCCTGTGGCCTACCATGTTCTCTGTGACATAAACAGGAATGAATTTATTCCCGTTATAAACAGCTATCGTGTGTCCGACAAAATCAGGTGAGATGATAGATCGTCTCGACCAGGTTTTAACTACCGATTTCTTACCGGATTTGTTCATATCCAATACTCGCTTTTCAAGCTTATATTCAATAAAGGGACCTTTTTTTAGTGACCTGCTCATATTCAGTCAATTATTTTTTCCTTTTTTCAACAATAAACCTACTGGAAGGATTCTTTTTCCTGCGGGTTTTGAATCCTTTTGCATATAAGCCTTTTCTTGACCGGGGATGACCACCGGAGGCTCTTCCTTCTCCACCACCCATCGGGTGATCAACAGGATTCATAACCACAGCCCTGGTTCTGGGCCTGATGCCAAGCCATCTGTGCCGGCCGGCTTTACCCGATCTTTCGAGGCTGTGATCCGGATTGGATACCGTTCCTATGGTAGCCCTGCAGGTTGTCAGTATCATGCGTGATTCACCCGAAGGCAGCTTGATAATGGCATATTTCCCGTCGCGCGAAAGCAATTGAGCATATGAACCTGCACTGCGTGCCAGCATTCCCCCTTTGCCCGGATGAAGTTCGATACTGTGAATCAGGGTCCCCAGCGGTATCTCAGCCAGCGTCAGACAGTTCCCTACCTCAGGGGCAGCACCTGCTCCCGACTGCACTTTCTGACCTGGTTTCAAACCGTTCGGGGCTATGATATACCGTTTTTCTCCGTCTTCATAGACCAACAGGGCGATCCTGGCCGACCGGTTCGGATCATATTCAATTGATTTTACTATTGCAGACACACCATCCTTGTTCCTCAGAAAATCAATCATACGGAACATCCGTTTGTGCCCACCGCCGATGTAACGCATTGTCATTCTGCCATCA
Organism: uncultured Bacteroidales bacterium; assembly: GCA_964456825.1. GTDB lineage: Bacteria > Bacteroidota > Bacteroidia > Bacteroidales > UBA10428 > UBA5072. Next base: position 2,330 of record CAYWCR010000021.1, on the reverse strand, counting down.
CTGTTCCGGCCACCGGATTTTCTCAGCGGTTGCAATAATGCTTTTTCGGGTGATGATTTTGTAATGTCATCAAAAGTTGCAACAACTCTGTGCCTCTGACCCGGTGTAACAGGTTTTAATTTTCTTACAGCCATACGTTTAAATTAGATGTTGCTATAAAAGTCAATTGTTTCACCTTCCCGCAATGTAACCATAGCCTTTTTATAGGCATTCTTCTTTCCTGAGATCAAGCCGGTTTTGGTAAACCGTGATTTTTCCTTTCCGGCATACCGCATGGTATTAACCGATTCAACGTTAACATTATACAATGTTTCAACGGCTTGTTTGATCTGGACTTTATTAGCCCTCTTATCGACTAAAAATCCATATTGCCTTAAGGATTCTCCCTTAAGATTCATTTTCTCAGTTACTACGGGCTTTAATATGATATCCATTGTATTCCGATTATAGTGTTATAAACTCTTCTGGATATTCTCGAGCGAACTTTCCACAAAAACAAGCGAAGTACTGTTCAGAATATCGTAAGTAGTTAATTCAGAATATAATACAACTTTTGTATTGGGTAAATTCCGGGACGACAAATATATATTTTTATTCGGTTCACTAAGGACCAGAATGGACTTTTTGTCACCGATATTCAGGTTGTTGATGATCGAGGCATATTCACGCGTTTTGGGCGTTTCGAGCGAGAAATCCTCTACAACCTTGATCCCATTGTCCTTGGCCTTGTAGGTAAGGGCTGATTTACGGGCCAGCTGCTTAACCTTTTTATTAAGCTTAAAGCGATAATCCCGTGGCTGGGGTCCGAAAACACGGCCTCCGCCGACAAAAAGGGGATTCTTGATACTGCCCGCACGGGCTCCGCCGGTACCTTTCTGCCGTTTTATTTTACGGGTACTGCCGGAGATTTCGTTTCTTTCTTTTGACTTGTGCGTGCCCTGACGCTGATTGGCAAGATATTGCTTTACATCGAGGTAAATGGCGTGGTCATTCGGTTCGATGGCAAAAACCGCATCCTTAAGCTCCGCTTTCCGGCCGGTTTCTTTTCCTGCTATGCTGAATACTGCAATTTCCATTGTTCAATACTTTTTAAGTTCTATCGGGGCTTTGTACAATTACATAGGATCCTTTTGAGCCCGGAACCGATCCTTTGAGTAGCAATAAATTATTCTCGGGTATGATCCTGACCACTTTCAGGTTGATCACTTTTATTTTTCTGTCACCCATATGTCCGGCCATACGCAGTCCCTTAAAAACCCTCGAGGGATACGATGATCCGCCAAGTGATCCGGGGGCTCTCAGCCGGTCGTGCTGACCGTGTGTCGTACCGCCGACTCCTCCAAACTGATGCCTTTTCATCACGCCCTGAAATCCTTTTCCCTTCGAAACAGCGGTAACATCAAGCCAGGGGTCGTCCTTAAAATAATCCACGGTGATGGTGTCGCCCACCTTCCAGGGAAGAATAAATCCCTTCAGTTCAATCACCTTGCGCTTGGGCGTGGTATTGGCTTTTTTAAAGTGGCCCATCATGGCTTTGGGCGTATGCTTTTCTTTTTTCTCGTCGAAAGCCAGCTGAATGGCTTTATAGCCATCAGAATCCACGCTCTTTATCTGGGTAACGACGCAGGGCCCGACTTCCAGAACGGTACAGGGAACATTGTTGCCGTTTTCATCAAATACTGAGGTCATTCCGACCTTCTTACCAATTAATCCTGGCATTGCTTAGACTATTAAAATTATCAAACCTTTATTTCAACTTCAACACCACTGGGCAGCTCGAGTTTCATTAGTGCATCAATGGTTTTTGGGGTTGAACTGTATATTTCCAGAAGCCTTTTATGGGAGGACAGCTGAAATTGCTCCCTCGATTTTTTATTGACGAACGGAGAACGCAGCACGGTAAAAATCCTCTTATGCGTAGGCAGCGGAATGGGTCCGCTTACTACGGCACCGGTGGACTTCACGGTCTTTACGATTTTTTCGGCTGATTTATCCACCAGATTGTGATCGTAGGATTTCAATTTTATTCTTATTTTCTGGCTCATGTATATAATATTAATTCAATTATACCAATGTCTTTATCCCTGTAGCACTTTCAATTACCTTGGAGGCGATTTCCTGCGGAACTTCTGCATAATTCGAGAATTCCATGGTGGAGGTCGCCCGTCCTGAGGTATTGGATCGCAGCACGGTCACATATCCGAACATCTCGGCAAGCGGAACGTGAACTTTAATGATTCTTGAAGTGGCTTTTGATTCCATACCGGTTATCTGTCCCCTGCGGCGGTTAAAATCAGCGATCACATCGCCCATGTATTCTTCGGGTGTGA
>CAYWCR010000020.1:1361-54866 GCA_964456825.1 uncultured Bacteroidales bacterium | reverse complement strand
CCAATCCTTTCGATGGATTTGCCATCTCGTGGCGCCCTGCTATCAGCTACCACAATGTGGTAGAAGGCCAGTTTTTTACGGCCTCTTTTTGATAATCGAATTTTAACGGGCATAAAGTTACTTCTTTTAAAACCTACTAAATTTTAGAGTGTGCAAAGGTAAAATAATTTTGATTCCAAACAGATTTTAACATAAAAATAATGCCTTGAAGGATTGAAAAATCAGGGGTAAAATGCTTAAATATCATTAAAAAATGCCAATTTGTCAAAGCATAATATTCCAGCAATTGTTTTTATGTAAGGAAAAAAATACTATTTTTGTCGCCACTTTTTAAGAATTTTTGTTTAAAATTTAATCCATGGCAAATCATAAATCAGCTGAGAAGAGAAACAGGCAGACCGAAAAAAAGAGTGAGAACAATAAGTATTATGCCAAATCAGCGCGTAATGCGGTTAAGAAATTGCGCGACACGACAGAAAAATCGGCTGCAGGAGAGTTGTTACCCAAGGTGAATTCCATGCTGGATAAATTAGCCAGGAAGAATATTATCCACAAAAAGAAGGCTTCCAACCTGAAGTCATCACTGAATAAACATGTAAACGGTCTTTCATAAGGATATTAGTCAGACTTCATGGAACCCTTCTGATAATTCAGGAGGGTTTTTTTATTTTCCTGCTTTATAAATAGATCAGAAAAGCATAACTTGGCAAATCGTTATTTTTACAGGCAATGAGTGAAGAAGGTGGGAAAAGCATCAAGGAATGGGCTGTTGAAGACCGCCCCCGCGAGAAATTACTGACGCATGGTATCCAGAGTCTCAGCCACAGCGAGCTGATAGCCATTCTGATAGGTTCTGGAACCAGGAATCTGTCAGCCGTTGAACTGGCGCGCCGTATACTCAGTAATGCCAACAATGACCTCGATCAGCTGGGACGTTTTACCGTTTCTGATTTTATGAAAATAAAGGGCATTGGCAAGGCAAAGGCCATTGCCATAGTCTCAGCCCTGGAACTGGGACGCAGAAGAAAGCTCAGTGAAACTTCAGACCGGTTGAAAATAGCCTCATCTGGCGATGTTTATGAGGTGCTTTATCAGCATCTTGTGGACCTGTCGCATGAAGAATTCTGGATATTGTTGCTGAACCGGTCCAATAAGATCATCGAAAAACGAAAAATAAGCCAGGGCGGAATTGCAGGAACAGTGACCGACATAAGGATGATCCTGAAATTTGCCATTGAGGCGCTGGCCTCTTCCATTATCCTTTGCCACAATCATCCTTCGGGCAACCTGCAGCCCAGTGAGGCAGATATTCAAATCACCCGAAAGCTTAAGGAAGCTTCATCCCTCATGGATATTGGTTTACTTGATCATGTCATTATTGCGGGGAAGCGATATTACAGTTTTGCCGATGAAAACCTGTTGTAGCTAACAACATGAGCCATATGGGGATGAATCAGGTCGAATATGTCAGTCATGCAGATATTGCAACCCAGCAATGGGATCAATGCATAAAAAGTTCTTTTAACGGATCGGTTGAGGCCTATTCATGGTATCTTAACCTGTTTTGCGATCAATGGGATGCATTGATCGAAGGGGATTACAAAACCGTAATGCCCCTGCCGGTGAAAAAGAAACTCGGGCAGATGATGATTTTCATGCCCCCTTTTACTAATCAACTCGGCATATATTCTCCCGAACAGATTACCGTGAGCCAAACCGCTGCTTTCCTTACACTGCTCAAAGAGCGGTTTCAGGTTATCAGTTTTAATATTAATAAGTATACACCGTTGCCTGAAGGTATCGTGCCACTTCACCACGAAACCTGCTTTGAACTTGATCTGATAAGGCCATATCTCAGAACGGTAAGGGAATACTCGCCGGAATGCAGAGACAAATTGCATCTTGCCGCTGCCAGGCAATACAGTATTATCCGGGGAGTTGCCCCCAATGACCTAATTACACTCATAAAAAATAAAAAGATAAAACAGGATGCCGCTATAGCGGCGGATGACTATAAATTGCTCAGGATGCTGACCTCGGCTGTAATAAGGTATAAAACGGGAGAATTGTACGGAGCCTTCAATCAGGTGAATATGCTGGGTTGTGTTGCACTTTTTGTGTGGTCAAACAACAATGTTATGCTGCTTTTTACAGCCGCCACCGAAGAGGCCATTGCCGACAATGCGCATTTGCTGCTGTATGACCGTTTTATTGAAAAATACTCGGAAACCAATGTCACCTTAAACTTTCAGTTCAGGAATACTATGCACACCCCAGAAGTATATACCGGATTTGGAGCAACGGAGAGTCATTTTCAATGTATCCGTTTGAAACATCTGCCATTTTATATAAGACCTTTCTTTTATTAGGAACAGCATTCCCCTCAGGTATATTTTCGTATCCAGCCGGGGTCTTTGCATTCCTGCAGCAGTTCCCGTATACTCTTATGCATTAAGGGATGTATGACGTCGGCAGCAATTTCTTCCAGCGGGACCAGCGCAAAGCGGCGTTCACGAAGCAGGGGGTGGGGGATGACCAGATCCTGCTGCCCAATAATATCGATGCCATACAATAATATATCAATATCAAGATTGCGGGCTTGATATCCCCCCATTTTTCTTACCCTGCCCATATCCTTTTCCACCGATAACAGCTTTTGCATCAGTTTGCCGGGGGTTTCAGGTGTCAGGATGCTCATGGCCTGGTTCAGAAAGGGTATCTCATGATCGAATCCCCAGGGTTCGGTCTCGTAAACCGAAGACATGGCAACAAGTTGTCCAGCCCTTTCCAAAACCTTGCTTATAGCTTCCTTAATCTGGGCTGAACGGTCACCCAGGTTACTGCCGAATAACAGATAGGCTGTTTCTGAATGTCGCATTGCGATTATGTCAGTAAAAACATGTTTTCCTGTCAGCTAAGTTAACCCAAAATATTCATTTTCCTTGTTCCGGTTAACGGCTTTTTGTAATATTGTCATGTCCTTTAAACTAAATCATCATTGTTATGAAAAGCTTCCTTAAATATTTGTTAGCCTCTATTTTAGGCGTATTGCTGGCGGGTTTAATTATGTTCTTCATATTCTTTGGCATCATAAGTGCCATAGTATCTTCTCAGGATAAACCTTTCCAGGTTAAACCTCATTCCATCCTGATGCTGAAAATTGACCAGCCCATCGTTGACCGGAAACCATCCCTTCCTTTGCCCGGCCTGGACCTGGGAATTTTTGGAGTGGGTTACCAGATAGGACTCAATGATCTGCTGAACAATATAAACAAAGCATCCAAAGACTCCAATATTTGCGGCATATACCTTCAGCTTTCCACGCTGCAAGCCGGAGTAGGGACGGTTCAGGAAATCCGCAATGCATTGACAGACTTTAAAAAATCAGGGAAGTTTATTGTCAGTTACGGTGATTATTATTCCGAATCAGCCTATTACCTTGCTTCCGCATCCGATAAGGTCTTCATGAATCCCGTCGGGGATTTGAATTTTAACGGGCTCAGTGTTGAGGTCATGTTCTTTAAAAAGGCGCTGGAAAAACTGGATGTAGAACCGCAGATTATCCGGCACGGTAAGTTTAAAAGCGCTGTCGAACCATTGATCAATGACAGGATGAGCAAGGAAAACCGGGAACAAATTGAAACTTACGCCGGGTCCATATGGAAAAATATAGTGGATGAAATCTCGCTGCAAAGGGGAATTCCTGCGGATAAAGTCAATTCACTGGCCGACAAAATGTCGCTCGGAAGTGCGCAGGAAGCATATCAATCGGGATTGATAGACAGCATACTTTACAAGGATCAGGCGTTGGAAATCCTGACCGCTTTGTCCGGGGTAAAGCAAACCCGGAAACTTAATTTCGTGAGCCATAACCAATATCTTAAAGCGCCAAAGACAAGGGCTCAAAAGGGCCTGGCCAAAAACAAGATAGCTGTTATCTATGCTTCCGGCGATATTGTGATTGGAAAGGGCAATGAGGGAAATATCGGTTCTGAGGCCCTGTCGGGCACCATCCGGGAAGCCCGTGAAGATTCATCAGTCAAGGCTATCGTATTGAGGGTGAATTCAGGTGGTGGCAGTGCGCTGGCATCAGAGGTAATATGGCGCGAACTTGACCTTACCCGAAACGTAAAACCCGTGATTGCCTCCATGGGTGATGTTGCCGCTTCAGGAGGGTATTATATCCTGGCAGCTGCCGATACCATCCTGGCCAATACCAATACCCTTACGGGTTCAATAGGCGTTTTCGGTGTTCTGCTGAATGCAAAAGATTTTTTCAATAATAAACTGGGCATCTCCACTGATGTTGTCAATACCAACCGCCATTCCGATTTTGGAACCCCGTTCAGAGCCCTTGATGCAGAGGAAAGACAGGCAATGCAGCAATTGGTTGACGACTTTTACGGAACATTTATTTCCCATGTAGCTGAGGGCAGGGCTATGGAGAAATCAGCGGTTGACAGTATCGGCGAAGGCCGGGTATGGAGCGGGATAAATGCCCGGGAGATCGGCCTGGTGGATGAGATAGGAGGCCTTTCACGGGCTGTTGAGATAGCTGCTGAAAAAGCAGGTGTTGAACACTACAGGATCGTTGAGCTTCCCAAATTAAAGGATCCGCTGGAACAAATCATCAGCGAACTGTCAGGCGAGACCAGCCTGAAACATTTACAGGCGGAACTGGGCCCGGCATATAAATATTACCGTCATTTAAAAAATGTGCTAAACTCGGGAGGAGTAATGGCCCGTCTGCCGTTTGAATTCGAGATCTATTGATCAATGCAAAGCATCCGGCAATACTTCGCGGTAATCCTTTTCCCTTTGTCGCTGATCTATGGAATGGTTGTTTTTTTCCGCAATCTCTTCTTTGATCTTGGGATATGGAAATCCGTAAGATTTCAGTTGCCGGTAATATCCGTCGGTAATATCACCGCCGGAGGCACGGGCAAGACTCCCCATGTTGAATTCTTGTTGAACCTGCTGAGCCGTGAATTTCAAATCGCCGTATTAAGCCGCGGATATAAGCGAAAATCAAAAGGTTTTCGAATGGCTGTTGACGGCTCAACGGTCGAAGAAGTCGGTGATGAATTGATGCAGATCCATAACCGGTTCCCGCAACTGGCAGTGGCTGCAGACAATGACCGGGTTCATGGCATCGGTCAGCTGACCATTAAATTTCCCGGTTTGCAGGCCATCATACTGGATGACGCCTTTCAGCACCGCCGGGTAAATCCCGGTTTATCCATCGTGCTGGTAGATCACACCAGGCCAGTTTTCAGGGATTTCCTGCTGCCCATGGGCAATCTGAGGGAAAGCCGGTGTAACATCAACCGTGCAGATGTGGTTATTGTAACCAAATGTCCCCCTGAGATAAGCGAAGTGCAACGCCGGGAGTTTATACGGAGGTTGCGTTTGCGGCATCAGCAACCGGTGTTTTTCACGGGGTATCAATATGGCAATATCCTCCCTGTTTTCAGGGATAAAGCCGAAGCCTTCACGATGCATCCGGAAAAACAACATAATCCCGGCATACTGCTGGTATCAGGCATTGCCAACAACAAACCCCTGAAAGATCTTTTAATGACCTGCACAACACAACTGATCTCCATTTCATTTAATGATCATCATACTTATACACCTGCAGATATCCGGGCTATAGAACGCAGGTTCGCGGAAATACCGGCAGGTTCAGGGATCATTGTCACCACCGAAAAAGATGCCGTGAAGTTCAGGGAGATGGGCGGTGAATTGAAAAATATCAGTGCAAATTTATATTACATTCCTGTTGAGGTGAAATTCCTGGAGGAGGGAAATAAGGTTTTCAATGAATTTGTTTTAAATCTTATAAAGGGAAATGAAAATTAAGACCAGTACTGTAATCCTTTTGCTGATCATTGATCTATTCACATGCCTTCCCCTTCCGGCACAGATAGGAAAGCGTTTTCCTCCGGAGCGGAAAGAGATGAAGGATCCTGTTACCGGAACGAAGCTTATTTTTTTAACCAGCACTCCTGCCGGGGATCATAAGATCTATCCAACCCATAATCCATGGACATCCGACGGAGAGTGGCTTATCTTCAGGTCACGGCGTGTTAATGGTGAGGCCATTGCCGTCAACGAAAAAACCGGTGTGATGGTGCAGGCTACGGAAGGATGTTTCAGGAGCATGCTGAATGTTGCCCGCAAGTCGATGAAGCTTTATTATATGAGAAAGGCTGGTGAAGACACGGCAATAGGATCCATGGAGATCATCGAGGTTGATCTGGCTGCTTTGCTGGCTGACAGTGAAACAGGGATGCTGAAAGATGCTGCTGCCTATCAGCGCATATGCGGAACCACGCCGCCTGACTTGCAGGCAGGTGGGAATATGGCCCTGGATGGCGGTGAAGAATGGGTCTGGTTTCAGGTCGGAAAAAATGCAGCCCGGGATCACCTACCGGAGGGCAATGCCATTGAACCCGACTTCGGACCCCGGAATATGGGAGCGGGGCCGGGTGGCATAGCCGGCATGAATATCCATACCGGCGAGATCCGGTATGTTGTGTCTGTTCCCTTTCAGGTAGGCCATATCCAAAGCAATCCCTGGGTGCCGGGGCAGATCGTCTTCTGCTGGGAGACCGGTGGTAAGGCACCGCAGCGAACCTGGACCGTAAATGCTGACGGCACTGGGCTGAGGCCGCTTTACCCGGAGTCTCCCTATGAATGGGTTACGCATGAAGCGGTGATCGGTCCTGATGAAGTTGCTTTTGCCATATTGGGTCACCGGAAAATCCAACATACCGGTGCAGATGCTGATCCTGCCGACACCATTCCGGATCCTGCAAATCCGGGACAAGAACCAGGATGGGGAATTTCAGGCACGCGGCTTAAACCGACCGGGCTGGGCATCTTAAACATCAAAACAGGTGAGATGACCATTGCCGGGCAGATCCCATACGGAAGCGGATTCTGGCACGTGACCGGTTCCGCTGACGGGCGTTTCGCTGCGGGAGACAATTTTTCACGTGAGATTTACCTTATCGACAGGCGTACGCATGAGATGATGTTATTGTCAGCCGGACATAAGGTCACTGCGGCCGATCATCCGCATCCCACTTTCAGTCCCGATGGCACCCGGATCCAGATACAGTCAGCCATGCTTTCAGAAGACGGCCGCTCGCTGAATATATGCATCATCCCGGTTCCGGAAGCATGGTTGAAAAGAAAATGAATTAAAAAATACTTTATGACCAGGACGAAACCAACCAATGTGGATGAATATATCAATGCGGCGCCGGATTATGCTCAGGAGAAATTAAGGGAGATTCGCTCGATTCTAAAAAAGGTCGCTCCCAATGCCGCAGAAATGCTGAAATGGGGAAGCCCTGTTTTTATGGAAAGAAGAATTCTTTTCTCGTATGCAGCATTTAAAGGCCATCTGAACTTTATGCCGACAGGTCCGGCTCTGGAACCCTTCAGGGAAGAATTGTCAGGTTACAAAACCGGCAAAGACACCATTCAATTCAGTTACGATAAACCTCTCCCGAAAGAACTTATATATAAAATTGCCGTCCATCGGATGAGGGATGTAATAGACAATGATGCAAAGTGGATGTATTAAAATTGACTGAAATGATACGGGTTAAATATGGAATTTGAGTAACGGAATTAAGTGAACGTAAACTGGTCCCCGGATATCACGATCGCGTAAAATATAAACGAATTTCAAAATGATCCTTAAGCCCTGTCAGGGTTCAGGTAAAATGATCCGGTAATTACCGCTCAGGTGTATCAGGCTGAAGAGGTAAAGCAGTCCATCGTAATAGGGGTCGAAATAACCGTCGCTGTATGGTTCGAGCTTAGCATTCCACAGGGCATCGACAAACAGCCAGCTTTTCTCCTGTGTGCCCATGATCGAGGCGACTGCGGAAGTGGCTACCAGCCCAAGGGAGTGGCGTAATTTCTGAACTCCCCCGGCGGGCAGGATCCAGTTGGGCAGGGTACCGTCGATATTGAACTGGTCTTCGAAGGTGTCGATACCCCGGCTGAAGAGGAAATTCTGTATACGCCGGCTGTAATCCTTCTGCCATTCACGGTCTTTGGCATACCATGAATAATCCATGGCGATGTTCATGGGCACCCGCCAGGAGTCATACCGGAAAGCGGCCCGGAAAGGAAAATTCTCCGGCTGTTTCCCGCTGTATAAACAAATATCGGGGTTCAATGCGGTAACCGGATGGCAGACCCGCTGCAAAAAGACGCGCGCGGTGTCGGCACAGTCACGGTAAAACTGCTCATGCCCGTCGCCGGCAAATTCAGCCCACACCTCGAAAAATGCCGGCAAATGGTACGACGGGTCCGTGAGATTATACCGTTCCGATTCAGGGACAAAGCTGATCTGTTTGTGTTCCACGTTCAGGATGTTGTTGATGCCTTGGCTTCCGTCCTTGCTCCACATGGCATCCAGTATTCTCCTTGCCTCGGCGTAATAATCGATCCCGGTGTCGTCGCCCCAGCGGTTCGAGGCAAACAACAGGGTGGTAACGAAATACAATTCACCATCGGAAGCAGTCCCTTTTGAGTTGTGTTTGCCGGTTTCGGGATTGGCCGACCATGCGAAGTACCCGTCGCGGGGACCGCCATTATGCTGCAGGTAGTGCTTCGACCAGCGCCATATCCGGTCAAACACCTCTTTTTTGTTCAGCTGCACCGCCACCATCATGCCGTATGAAACGCCTTCGGTACGTACATCATGGTTTTTCAGATCGGAAACATAGCCCATCGAGTCACCCACTTCAAAGTAAACTTTATTGGGGCTTTCAAAAAGGTCGTGATATGCTTTGGCCAGTCTGGCATCGATCGCTTCCTGGCTGTACCCTGCTTCCAGGAACAGGTTCCTGTACTTCCCGGTTTCCCTTGCTCCTTTTTCCCAGGGGATCATTTTTCCGCGGGGGTCTTTCATATCTTCAGCTGAATCCTGCTGCGGAAATGCCATAAAAGAGCAGTTCAACGCCAAAAGAAACAGCAGGTTTCTTTTTACATCACCTTGGGTCCGGAATAAGCCGGAACAACAATTATCAGGCATTAGTTTTACTTTTTTAGTCGCTTTCAATTTTTTAAAATACAGTTTCAGCTATAAAAATATAACTTTAAAAATTTAAAGATAATGACTATAATTGCAATAATATGGCACGGGTGGACAAATGGCCTGGATGCAAAAAATTTCAGCATCAAAATATAAATTCATAAAGTTCTCATGATAAGCATCAGTTGGCTTTATATTTCCATTGACGGATATACTTTCCCCACCTGTCTTCTATTCTCTTAAAGATATTGTCACTATACTGATATTGAAATATCCGGTACTCCTTTTCCATTTCCAGTCGCGACATTAAATCATTGGCTGCCAGTTCAAAATCGGGAAGATTAATCCTGGAATAAATTTTTTGTATGGTGCTGAATGAATCCGCTTTTAATGCTTCATATGATATTTCAATCAGGTTTCCCCCGGGAATAAATTGCTTGTCTTTTTCATACCGTTCAGTAAGATAAATAAAGTGGTCAAATACAATTTCATCAAGCTCCGCATCAGAAATTTTCTGCACGCTGTAAAAGTTGAGTATGGCATTCCGCCACATATTTTTAATTGAATAATACAGGTGAAATGGATTGCGGTAAATATAAATGAATTTCGCCTGCGGAAACATCTGCAACAGTATGTGGATACGTTCTGTGTTTGGCGGACTTTTCAAAACAAGCTGCTTCCCTTGATTCTTGAACGTGGCATACCTGATCGTATTCAGGTATTCTCTTTTCCAGCCGTTAGAATACTCTTGCATCATAAATTGCTGTGAACCATTAAGCCATTCACGCCAGCGTTTTGGGAAAACAAGCCCCCAGTATGCTGTATAGGCAGAGGCTTTATTCATAAGATAATCATCTTCTTCACACGGATCTGAAAGTTGCACGATGCTGTTATGAAAGAAAGGGTTTTTGATTTTGAAAAAATTTATAATGCATTGAAACACCTGTTGAATCTTCTTTCCAAAAAGAAGATTGGAATTTGGGAATAATGCATCATAGTTCGTGAGAAAACCAAACCGCTTGTCACTTGTAATTAATTTCTGCAAATAGGTAGTCCCGCTTCTATAATGACCCAGTATAAAAACAGGATCTTTTAAAATGATCGTTTTCTTTATGCGTTGCCCGTATAGCAGAAATTGCAGCAATGTAAAAAGAAGCCCTGGAATCATCTGCAGGTAATAGACAGGAAGCAGCAATATTCCTTTAAGGGATAATCCGCCGCCCTTAATTAATCTTCTTGTAAATTCAATAAGAGAAACATTTATCATTGGTTATTATTATCATCAAACCAACCTTGAAAACCTCACATTCGAATATGGGAAATCTACTCCCATTGCAAAAAACAGGAAGGAACCACTTATCACTGCCACCAAAACAGATTCCCAACTTAAGCCCGGATGAATAATAGCAGGTTCTACCTGAATGACTGTCATTATGATGCCTGCAATGACAGAAAAGATTGCAGTCCACTGATACAGGTGAAGACCCTTTATGGAGGGCGTTTGTGCCTCACCTCTGTAAGCTTCTTCCACAAAACGACCAAGGCCTGTTAAAATCAGGTAAAGGCCAAAAATAAAGGAGGAAGGAATCCCATTGTTCCATAGTGCGAACAAAATTAAGCCGACAAAAAAGAGCCATATAATGGAATAAAGTTGCGTAGGATGAACCAGTTCTCCTTTCAAACCTGAAATATTACATACCCTTGAACGGGGATGGAAATACCGGATTCCGACGACCGGATTATTGGTTGGCCCTCCGTGACAACAACCATTTACCAGACATCGTAACCGTCCTATAGCCTGCACCCATGGCATTACTGTGGAAGCAACTCCGATAATAACCCAACCGTTAAATCCCATTGCCCAAACAGCAAGACTTCCAAATAGAATTCCAACCAATCCGCCATAATAGCCGAAAGGCCTTTTCAGTTTTTCAGAGCCCTCGATAAGTTGGGCCCAAAGTGCAGAGCACAGGGTCACGATCAGGGTAAAGACCAATATAGCCCATGCGTAATCTTTACCCGCTAAAATTCCGGCAAGCAGCACGCCGAAGAATGCACCAAATCCAACATAGAAGCCATGATTAATCACCCTGACTTTTCCGAAAGTCCACTCTTTCCATGAATTGGCGATTTTTTCAGCGGTGTTCTTCAGAAAATCCCAAATTCTCAGGTAATATGCTGAAAGCAAAAATATTAAGATTGAATCAGCAAAATAAAGTATCGCTGAAGGACTATAAATTAATTGGAAGATCACAAGTATTAACGCAACGACAGTGAAGGCGATGGCAATTGTCCATGATTGGCGGAAAATTGCCTTTAATGAAATAAATATCAAAAAAACCGGAACCGTAAAAAGAGCCGAATCGTGAGGGGGGAGATATTGCGCTCCGAAAGCGGGATAAAGCAAAGCAATGAAAACAGATAAACACAAAGAGAGTATTCCTGAATATAACCAGGCTCTGAGGGCATCTTTTCTTTTCAGGAAAAAAGGTATCATGATTAAAAAAACCATGCCTACAAAAGGCAGGTAAAGATTTTCAAGGCCTGAATAGTTAATTAGCGGTTCTCCGAACAAAGGTGGGGTGGTTCCGGTCAATTTTATAATCGTAAAATTACTGAACATTAAAAAGTAAAATATCCATAGCAGCGAAGCAAGACGATCTCTTAAATGAAGGGATACGTCCTGTTTTTCGGGGAGATCCAGCATAGTCTTAATTATCTGATCCGGGAATCTCCTTTTCAGATCAATTTCTTCGTAACCTAAAACAAGCGCTATCATTCCGAGTATGGTTAAAGGAGATACAAACCATAGACCGCTTGCTGAGCCGGTAAATATGGAACAACCAACCATCAGGATTCCGAAACCCCAGTAAATGGGATGTTTGAACAGCCGGTAAGGGCCATTCGTAACAAACCTGACTGGTGGATAAGCATTCATGGGTAATCCCTTGCCGGATTGTATTAAAACAACCATGGCCCACAACATGAATAAGCCTCCGGCAACCATCATTATTCCTCCTACCGGCCTGGATTCAATTGCCGGGAATGTAATTAAGTACCGGGAATATTTTGCCCAATACCACAAACCTGCCGGTAAAAAGATGAGAAAGGCAATTGAATATAGCAGTTTGCCCAAAAAGTGACTGATTTGTTTCATTTTTTCAGACGCATTTTATTATAAAATATCAGCATGGATATAATCAAAAAACCGGATCCAATCAGGATGCTATAAAATGCTGCATTAAAAACGGAATAATCGGTGAAGGCTGCAATAATGACTGATTGGGAAGGATAATATGCAGGAAGGTATCTGATTATAATATTGTTATGAGCTTCAGCATAATACATAGGATTCTGAAGCCAACCCACATCAATATTCGCCAACAAAAAAACCAACAGTATTCCTTCGAGTTTTCCTTTTATCATGCTGCCGATTATCAATCCATAGCATCCATAAACGAATCCGATTAACGTCAGGCCGAAAATAAACAGGAGAAGGTGTTTGATTGAAACGAACCCGTGAATGAGCAAGCCAATGTAAATGGCTATGGAAAAAATCACCAGGAAAAGAGATAGCATATTCGAAATAAGTAATTCGAAAGGATGATACCCACAGATGACGAGCCTGCGATTAACGTCACTATCAATCTGAATGAGATTTAAGGCAAGAAAGGAAACAAGGAAACCGGTGTTTGCAACAGCAAAAAAAACCAGGGCAATACCTTTTTGGGAATGCTCAATGAATATCTTCTCATCCAGTGATGCGAGCCGGAATGGAATAATCTTTTCGGAAGCTGTCAACTCAACACCGGTAAGGAAAGCAACAGGAATTACTACCAGCGAGATGAGAATAATCCTTCTCCGAACCAGCATTTTGAGAATCATGGATAGCCCTGTTATGATTCGCCGTGCATTCATGTCAGTTGTCCGTCTGAAAGATTATAAACTTTGTCAAATCGTTCCTTTTCAGTAATAAGATGTGTGACGATAAGAATGGCACAACCCTCCGTTTTAAGGTGATTTGTGTAATCCCAGAACCTTAAGTAAGTATCCCAGTCAAATCCATTATAAGGCTCGTCGAGAATCAGCAAATCGGGTTGATGAAGCAGCGCAATAGCAAGACTGATTTTTTGCAGTGTCCCCCCACTTAAACGGTCGATCCTTTCGCTCCGGTATTTTTTGAAATTGAAATGATGCATCAGTAATTCGGTTCTGCTAAATAATGCTGTCTTTTCAATTCCATAAGCCGCCGCAAAATAACGGAAGTGTTCTTCTACAGTGAGCCGCGAGAAAAGCAATGTTCTTTGCGGGCAATATCCGAGCCGGCCTTTAACTGATATAGTTCCATGGTCAGATTTCCATTCACCTACAATGATTTTCAACAGCGTTGATTTTCCGGACCCGTTTTCACCCACAATTCCATACAAGGAAGAGGGACCCATTTTAAAGGAGACATTCTTCAAAACTTTGTTTTTCCCGAATGCTTTGGCAATATTTTCTGCTTTCAGGATCATGGTAAAAAAGCGTTGAAGTTTACCAGTTCATGGATTGCCATCCCGCTTGCGATATTCTTGCTGTGTTCCTGAAGATGACCCTTGCTGAACCACTTAATTTCGTCAGCCATCAAAAAATTCAGGGGCATTACTTTATTGAATCCCGGAATGTAGCGGATGAGTTTTTCCACTACTGAGAAAATCTTTTTCTCTGATTCCAGCCGTATTCCCTGATCGAGATTCAAAACCAGGTCCTTCTCCGGCAATACGATGTGATCATCTTCAATGATGCAGTTTTCAATTTTCTCCTCATTCAACCAAAGCCATTGCCGTTTGTCTTTTTCTCTCAGCTCAATCCACACCATGTTGTTTTCATCAGAACCAAAATGTCCCCACCGTAATTCATCCATTGGAATTCTCCAGGGAAGAGCGGTGAGAATCAATTGTTCTGCATAACCGCTTCCTTTTAAAACCTTATCGTTTATTCTCAATTGAACTTTCGAGGCCGGCTGAAAACATTTCCAATCCAGCGAACCTTCTTCGGAATCAAAAATCAGGGATTGGATCATTTTCGCCGTTGATTCCCACGTTCCTGATACTCCGAATTTTGGATCGTTCCATGTTATCATATTGTCTTTTAACTGCGGTATCTGAACATGGCGGAATCTGGATTTCAGATCTACTCCGGACGCCGCATCATAACGAAGCCAACTCGTATAAGAAGCTGACCAACCATGCCATGTGAGCTTTGCCGCATAGAAAATCATAGCCTCTCCCTGATCTCCAATAAAGTCGAGAAACCATTTGCTGAGGTGGAAAGTTCCACCCGGTATATGCTTTATTTCTTCTTCACCCATAATTTGTTTTTGAATCCTGATTTTGAGTTTCTGAAAGTAATTTCAGGAATACCTTCCTTGCAGGGATTTCATAAACAACTTTGAAAACAGCTCTTTGCAGCAGTGAAAATTTCGCTTTTGGCATTAACCGGCTGTGCGCTGTAAGAAAAGCCATTCCTTCCCCGGCATGATGGAGCAGCCAGGATCTTATACTGGGGGAAGAACCATGGTCAAGATTCTCCTGCTTAATTCCGAAACGCTGACAATCTTCAATGGAAATATTTACATAACCAGCATTAATATCTGCTTCAAAATCTTCTATATTATATTGATGGCGACAGGCTTTTCCCAGGGGTTCCAGCATCTTATACTTTTCCGGATCATCTTTGAAGACTTTCAATGTGGCTCTTATAGTTCCTCTAATATCAAGCAAATAAAAGTGATTGATCAGTTCTTCTTCCGGAAAAATCAGCCCTTTGCCGCGCCGTTCTGCATCAAACAAGAGAGAGTTCAGAATGTCTTTTGTTTCTGCCTGAAAATCTTCTCCGAACTTTTCCGCAAGCTTAAAACAGTACAACATCAGGTAGTCAACCTCATCCTTAGGATTAACAGGATTATTTGAAAATTCAATTTTCTCAGACAGATATTCACTTTCGTTCGAATAACCTTCAGGCAAGGGTACATCTCCATCCACGACATCGTCGAGGTAGCGCATCAGGGTATAATACGATTCAAGAAATTCTCCTCTGGTCCGGGCAAAGGCAGCATATTTGAAGAAACGGAGATAGCGCAAAAAAGTGCGGTATTTCCACCCCCTTGTTTCAAGCATGTGGCGGAAAACTTTTGAACGCATCTTTTTTGCCTGCCGGTCAGGTTCAGATGTCATCGTTAAGGTTGTTCCAAGATTATTCAGCAAACCACATAATAACCGATAATGATCCGATTCTAGTCTGAGGGTAAAACCCTATTTGTCGTTTTTGCCAAGTCAGCATTGTTTGGCTCTTTTATCTCCCTTATTTTCCCCTATCTAAAAGAATTATTAGCTGTCTGAGAATTAGCTGTACGTTGAAATTTATACATTACCTTTGGGTACCAATTGATTGATGTAATTACTGAGGTAACCAATAGGGGTTGTTCTTAAACAGCCATCATTATTTACTATATTATTACCTGATAATATATGGATAAAATTCCAAACAGAATCAATTCGATGCAATATAATTTATACTGGCGGATGATTTAATCATATATACTGTCCAAATAGGATAAAACGAAAATAAGAAGATTCAACGGAGGTAAATATGGAGACAGCAGCTATTATACCAGACGAACTTCGATTTGCAGTTACCCGTAAATGTGATGGGGCCTGCAGGCACTGTTATAATCAATCAGGAAAAGATATTGATCGGCTGTCGTCCGATGATTTCATCCAATTATTAAAAGAGGTACATGCATTAAATCCGGATTTGGATCGTATAACATTAACCGGAGGAGAGCCTCTTATTGAAAAAGATAAGGTTCTGAATATCTCAAAGTTCTCACGGTCGCTGGGTGTAAGAGTCAGACTGGTTACAAGAGGATGGGAATTGAATTGGGATGTATGTAATGAATTGAGAGAGGCGGGAGTTACCAGGGTTCAGATCGGACTCGATTCATCGGGGAAATGTGGTTATGAGGATGATCTTCACAAAAGATGGGATACTTTCCATAGTTGGCTGCGAAACGATGATGGAGGGTTCAGGAAGACAATTAATGGTATTAGCATTGCCGTTAGGGCAGGAATGGATGTTTCCGTCCGATATTCTTTATGTCGCTCCAATTTAAATGATGTGATCAAAACATACCGGTTGGTTTCCTTGCTTGGTGTTTCGAAATTTAAATTCAGGGCTTTATTCCCCGATGGCATGGCAAAAGCCAGATTGACCCGTGAGTTCATTTCAGGTGAAGACCTGGCAAATGCACAATACGAATTAATAAATGCTTCAATAGGAAATAAGACCGTTGTTGAAATTACGCAACCATGTATGTATGCGATTCCTGGCCGTCATAACCTATCCTGCGGCACACATCCATGCAATGCTTTTAAGGAGGCTTGTCCCTGTGGTACGGTTGCAGCTTTCATTGATTCAAACGGGGATGTCAAATATTGCCTTTTTGATGAAAAAATATTGGGTAACGTATGTGATGATTTATTTTTGAACATTTGGAATTCAGGTTTGGCGAAGGAAGCACGAAAACAACGGTGCCCGCTGGATCAGTCTGGATACAATTGCTCTTCTTTCCAGTTATTATACACTCAATTCGGTGATTATCACCATTTCTTGAAAGCCTATATCAAAGTGGTAAAAGAAAAAAATATGTGAATTGATAAACTAAAACTTGATTTTATTTGAACTGGATAATGCAAAAGTAATTGAAACAATAGAAGTTAATGCAAATATAATGATGGCGATATGGAAAAAACCTGCAGATGAAGTCCCCGCCTGTCGAACGGGCAGGGATGAATCAATATAGCTGATCGAATAAGAAAACAATATTATTCTATACAAGAGCCTGGTCCGACCAAAAATAAGTATTTATCAATACGTTTCAAGTAAAAATATTTTATATAAATAAGGGATAGTGTAACTTAAATGGTATATGTAATATAGCAGAATAACGATTATAATATTTTTTACATACAAATAAAATGAGAAAGAATTTCTTATTAATGCTTTTGGCAATTATCATATGTAAATTTTTATTTACTGATTTTACGAATATATATGGACAAATACAATCAGGAGACAGACTAAAATTATGGACATCAACCAACATTGACTACGAGCCTTTAATCAATGAACCCCAATATTTAGTTGATGTTGTTTGCCAGAAGGTTGGGAAACATTGCTACATTTTTTTTGCAGATGGAGCAACATTGCCTTCTCAAAGTTTAATTGATTCTATTACCAATGTTTTTGATAATATTTATTATCCACAATTAACAACAGCATTTGGGCCTGTTCCTGATGAATTTGATAATGATTCAAATATCATAATTCTGTTTCTTGATACGGTGAAATGGGGTGGTTTTTTTGACCCGGCACAATTAATGCCCGATACTATGATATATAATCGTTGGCATAAACATAGTTCTGAAAGAGAAATTCTATATATTAATTCAATTATTTTGGAATATGGCGCAAAATATTTTTCAGTTATTGCTCATGAATTAATTCATATGATAACCTGGAAATATGACCATTCACCCGAACCGGTTAATAATCCTGAAAAATATTGGGAAGATTCCTGGATAAATGAAGCATGGGCTGGCTTTGGCACAGGATATTTTAAATATGATTTTATTCCATGGGGACCGGATATTGAATATATTAATTATCCAAAACTTTCATTCTATACGTCATATATGAATGATCCATTATTATTTTTAAATTATTTATTTGATCAATATGGGGAATGGGATTTTATCAAGACTCTATTAAAAAATCAACGTAACGGGACGGAAGGGATTGAGCATACTTTAAATGAGTTAGGGTATAATAAATCATTTGATGATTTTTTTGAAGACTTTGTAATAGCAAACTACATTAATGATACCAATTATGCTGATGGTATTTATTCATATAATTCGATAAATGTCATCAGTTGTTTTAAATCCCCGAAAAAAATATGCACTGATGCAAAACTTGGATTATATGAAGGCCAGCTAGCTTCATATGCAAAGGAATATTTCCTTTTTAATCTGCAAACACAAGATCCTTTTCCCATTGAATTTTATGGGGATGAAAATTCTGAATTCAGACTGGTTTTTATTTCAACGAATAATGATGGAGATGTATTAGAAATAAAAAGTGTCATGCCGGATGATTTGAATAAAGTGGTTCTTACAAAAGATTCAGTTACCGTGGGTAGTGATATACTCATTATGATCGTAATTAATACAGATGATTCACTGGGTGATGATGAATTAGTCCCATTCTCTTATAAAACATTAAACCCCTCAGTAATTTGTGATAAATCAAAATATAATGAAGTATCCGTGTTTCCAAACCCTGTTTCTCAAAACTTCATTATAAATTTTCCTGATCATTACGGTAGTACAAAGTTAGAACTATATGATATACAAGGCCGGAAAATATTTTCAAAAACAATTATTAATAATGAAAGTATAAATTCACAACGATTAATAAAGGGGATATACTTTTATAAAATAATAAGTGATCAAATAATACAAAGTGGGAAATTGATAAAAGAATAGCAACAATACCCATCGCTCACCGTGAATTTCGGCGTCATAAGGATTGGAAAATAAAATAATTCATTCTCTGCCAGGATATTTTCCTCTTATCAATGATTTGCAAAAATAATTAATACGCTGCGAGGCTGCCAAACTTCTGCCTTGAACTTTGGATATTATTCAAATCAAAGTGAATTTTATCATTCGAAGCAATTTAATCCTCCTTCGCGTCCCGCTTCGGCGGACGAGAAGTCGTGGTGAAATTCCCCGATGCTCTGCATCGGAAATCTGAGTCCAGAGTTCTACTCTGGGGTTTAATACCGTTTATTAGGTGTCTTACGTTTTGCGGTATGAAATGTTGGGGAGCAGGGACTGCGTCTGTATCCCCCGATACAAACATTTATGCGATGCAATATGTTTGCATAACCGCACTAACCCCAATGTTTTATACCGCTTGTTGGCACCCATATTTTATTTTCTTTTTAATGTTTTTGAAACTTTCTTAAACAAATCTAAATTGTTCTGAAATTCATTTTGAGTTGTTCCAATCATAATATAATAGCCATTGTCAGTAAATAGCATAACTTGAAATATCATTTCTTTTACCCCTGATTCATTATATCCATCTGCAACAATTTCATAACCTGAAATCCCATCAATTTCAATTGGCAGAATTTGTTCTTCAACAATTTTTATTTCTGTAAAAGGCAATTTTTTTATTCTGTTGATTGCAGTCAGTTTTTTGTCAATGGTTTGAATATTAGCTAAAGATAATCCAGCAATAAAGGATGTTTTATCTTCTGACCCAGTAGGAACTTTACCATCAACGGTATACAAAAGTGACCCCGACATGTTTTTTGCAAATTTCAATTTGGTGTTTTCTGTGTTGATAGAAAATGGCACTGCACTTAACGGGTCAATTGTCAAGTCTGCCTCATATGCAATTGAGTACATCGACTCTAAAATATCTATATCAAGGTCTTTTATCTCATTTGGGAATGTTCCATTTATGATAGTGGTAAATTCAGAATCCCCAAACACTAAAATATATTTTTTGAAATTTGTTCCATATGCAAATTGTTCGGTTGTAAGAATGATACCTTGAAGGCCGTTGACCTTTATTTCTTCTTTTTTCCTGAGAATAACACCCTGTGTTTTTAAGCCTTCTTCATTAAAACCTTTTGTTGTCTCAATATAAGGTCCAGGTATCTCCATTAACAAAATAGAAGCACCGCTATTTAATTGTTGAAATCCCTGAAAGTTAGGTGCAGCAATAAATCCTGTCGGAGGTATCAGAAAATATTTTGTTCCACATACTTGTTTATGCTTTTCAGATTTGGTATTACAGAGCTCTTTTTGTCCGAATGAACTTGTCAGGATTATTAGTCCGATAAATGTTAAAATTGGTTTTCTCATAATTTGTTGTGTGTTTTTAATATAGTGCCAACGTTTTCGCATATGGTTCGTTGCCTGGTTCAAAGCGCCCACTTGTCCGGGTACACAAGAGGAACCAAAATGAACTGACCTTCGAAAGAGCACTTTGCCGGCAATGAACTATATGCGGTGTTGGCAGCAGTTTTTTATTTATATTTTTTATTTATTTAGACCAATTGAATCACTTAGTTTGATAATGAGTTTTTCCCAATGTTTTATATGAGTTTTCAATCGGGCTATTTTTAGTCTTGATTTGCAGTAATTAAGAGCCCAATTAATTTCATCTTGATTTTTATTTTTTATTGCTAATTCAATTCTCTGTAGCTCTTTGAAACGCGTCATAATTGTATTTATCAGTTAAATACCCATATAGATGTCAATTGGGAATTGTCTCCATTTTACAAAGTTTTCTTCAGAACATTCTTCACTTTCAGCCTTTGATGCATCTCTAGCATTCCATGATGTATTTATATGATGGTATAAATGTTGCATATCAATAATATATTCTCCAATTTCATACTCACTATCATTCTCAATATCTTTTATAATGGATTCTAGTTGCTTTAAAGCATCTCTTAAATTATATAGTATATATTCCTTGTTCATATTTCTGTTTCAAAATGTTAATATCCATCAGAGTTTTTTAAATTGCTGCCAACTCATTTAAAGAAGTTGAAAAAACGCTTGCAATCCGCATTTAATTGGTACCATTGGTCTTTTTGAAGCGGTTTTGTCAACTATTATTAAAATTGATATCATAATCAATGTGAACTAAATGTAGGGAAATATTAATAATTATCCAACTTATCAGGGAAAGCTATCAGCAAAAAGGTAATCATTCAACATTCATCGTTCTCCTGAGGGTTTTTGCTTACGACATAAGCATAAATCCCAATTTGCGTTTGAAAATTGAGCCCTACGCGCAGTTTTTATATGATGTTCCCGTAATTCCTGACAGTAATTTTTCCGTTTTAAATATGGAGGCCGACTGGTATTTTAATGAAGAACTGATCAATACTGATACAGGATATAACACAGGTGGATTATATTATAATTATAAAACAGGAAAGGTTGAACGATTTGAATTTGCAGTGCCGGTTATTACGTAATTGACTTCAAGATATTTTTAATGTATATTTAGTAAAAATTTCTTTTTATATGTCTGCTTTAAAACCAACCGATCATAACACCGGATAGAACCAATCCCGGGTCCCCGTGACCGGCTTATTTGTGCAAAACGTTGTGCGTCATTTAAAAAAATTGAATAAATTACTAAACAGAAAAGTAAAAATATGAAAACAAAACAATGGTATGAATCCTTATTTGAAAACTATGGAGAGAAGTATGATAATGAAAATTTCACTCAGGGTACATCAGGTGAGTGCGATTTTATCGAAAAAGAATTAAATTCAGACAAGACCCTGAAGATATTGGATGTTGGCTGTGGAACAGGCCGGCATGCCATTGAATTATCCAAACGGGGATATAATGTAACCGGTATTGATTTGTCCGAAAGTCAGCTGGCAAGGGCAAAAGAAAAGGCGATGGATCACGGCCTGAAGATTGATTTTCAACAACAGGATGCCCGGCAATTGCCTTTTTCCGGGGAATATGATGTTGCTATTATGCTTTGCGAAGGAGGATTTCCACTGATGGAGACCGACGAGATGAATTATGAGATATTGATGAGCGTGACAAAATCACTGAAAGAGCACGGCAAATTTATATTCACGACACTGAACGGATTATTTCCATTATATCATTCTGTTGAAAAATTCTGTGCTTCAACAAGCGGGGATGGAAATGCAACTTACCGGAGCAACACTTTTGATTTAATGACATTCCGCGACCATAATATCACTGAAGTTGAAGATGATTCCGGCAATAAAAAAACCCTTGATTGCAGTGAAAGGTATTATGTTCCCAGCGAGATATCCTGGTTATTAAAATCGCTCGGATACAAAAAAATTGATATCTGTGGGGCAAAACTGGGAGCGTTTTCGAGAAATAACGAATTGACAACCGAAGATTTTGAGATGCTTGTAGTAGCTGAAAAATGATTTTTTGGGAAGGTGGTGAATTTCCTGAACCGGTATTTGAAATAAGCAAATGATATTTTATAAAAATAAAAATACCACGAAAAGCATCTTACTGATCGGACTTATATCCGCATTGACGTTAAGTTCATGCAACCGGAAATGCAAAATGAGCCATAACAGGGCAGGCTAAAAAGATGCTGCAAACGACGAATACAAGATTCATTAAGGCTGTTTTTGAAAACCTAATGATACGATATGTAACTCATAATGAAATCAATAAGTCAAAGTGGGATAATACTATCCATAGTTCATTTAATAAATTGCCCTATGCATATTCATGGTATCTGGATATTGTTTCTCCTGATTGGGATGCTCTGATTTATGGGGATTACAAAGCTATAATGCCACTAACCGGAAACCGGAAATTTGGAATATCATACTTGTATCAACCTCCTTTTAGTCCGCAATTAGGTGTTTTCTCTGTAATAAATAATGATGCTTTTTGTATCGACGATTTCATTAAAGCCATCCCCAATAAGTTTAAGCTAATAGAGATTGCCATTAATTCAAAAAATTTTATTTGCGATGAGTCATTGGTTCAGCAAATGATAAAAAAAGTCTATCACCAGCTGCCAATTGATGAACAATATGAAAATATTCGTAAAAGATATAAAGCCAACCATATAAAAAATATAGATAAATTTTCAAGAAATAAATTGCATTTTGAGATCCGGAATCAGTCTTGTCACGATTTATACCGATATAAACTAGATTCGATTCAACGTAAGGGAATACGAGTAAAAAAGAAAGTAAAGAAGAAGTATTTAAATCTTCTAATAAAGTTAGAGGAAAAGAATTGTCTGAAAACATTTGTTGCATATGACATGAATAAAACTGCAATTGGAGGAGCTGGTTTTATCAGAATTGATGAAAGTATCATGATTCAGACTTTTAGTTATAATATTGGGAGAAAATACTGTTTAATTTTCTTCCTGATAGATCAATTAATTAAAGAAAATTCGGGCCAAAAATTAACGATTGATTTTATGGGATCATCATTGGAGGGCGTTAAATACAGAAATATTGGTTTTGGATGTTTTGAAGACTATTATACATTAATAAAAATAAATCGTTTAAATAAAATATTCCGAATTATTAAAAACTAGGCATTACGCCTCATTTGGCCAATAATGGCCCTGATACCTGCCCGACTGAAGTCATTCAGGCGGTGCTTTGGGGAGCAGGACCCGAGTTTGAAGATTTTAACCTGGTTAATACTATTGAAATCCAGTTGTTTTGAATACTTTTGTTGATGTAACCATAATCAAAACAAAATGAAAATTCTGCAATCATCAAAACCGCTTTGTTTTGCAGTTTTGTTTTTTATGATAACTCCGGTTATCCATGGTCAGGACACCAATAAATGCTATAAAGCAAACAAGGTGGCTGACAAGGTATGGGCAATCGTTGAAAATAATACAGTCAACATTTATCTGGTTGAAGGCAAAGACAGTGCCCTGGTTATTGATGCGGGTTATGGCAGCGGGGATTTGAAAGCGTACATACAAACATTGACAAATCTTCCGCTTATGCTGGTAAATACGCATGGGCATGGCGATCATACAGGTAGCGATTATCAATTTTCAACACTATATGCCCATCCCGGTGATTTTGAATTGATCAGTGCCCACGATAATGTTCTTCCTTCCCTCATCCCGGTCAGGGAAGGTCATGTATTCGACCTGGGAGGCAGAAAACTTGAGGTAATTGAAGTGCCCGGCCACACGCACGGAAGTATTTGCCTGCTCGACACAGATAACAAAATATTATTTGCCGGTGACAATACCAATGCTTTGGTATGGTTGTTTCTGAAGGACTGTTATCCGCTGGAAACATATCTGAAAAGCCTGCAAAAGATTGAAGCACGCAGGGACGAATACAATATTATCATGCCCGGCCATAACACTCCCCTGGAAAAGACTTTTATAAGTGAGCAGATTGCCTGCGTGAAGAGCATACTTGACGGAACCTGTTCTCCTGTTCCCTATAATTACTCTTCGTTTACTGCCGGTGCGATGTTATGCAAATACAAAACAGCTGAAGTGGCATACGATCCTGATAATTTGTACGAGAAGAAGTAATCTTGTTGAGATAATCCCCTGAACGGAAGGATATAAACCATTTGCCGTATGGAAAGCCTGCAGACTCTTCCGGGTCTCCGACGCCGGAAAGTTGTTCAGGCTATCCTGCAAAACAAAAAGAGAAAGCTGATTTGCATCATGCTTCCTCTTTTCTCCCTTAATTATGAAAAACTTGTGCCAGAAACTATCAGCCGCATTTAGTGGAACCGCAGGAAGTGCACCTGAGGCATCCTTCCTGGTAGACCAGACTGTCGGATCCGCATTCGGTGCAGACCTTGCCTTTTTTCACCCGTGTTCCGTTGGGTATGTATTTGCGCAGGGCACGCTCAACGCCATTTTTCCAGGTGTTGATGGTATCGCTGTCGAGTCTGAGGGACGAGATCAGGTTAACGACATCGGGAATCGGCATGCCATGGCGCAGCACGCTGGATATTAATTTTGCATAATTCCAGAATTCCTTGTTGAACATATGCGAAAGCCCGCCCAGTGTATTTTTATACCCGTATTTATCGACATACTGGAAGTCATATCTTGACACCCCGTTTTCGTCCTTGGTTTTTATGATCTGTCCATGGGTTATTGATTTCGGGATCGGGAACATTTCATCATCCACAATACCGGTAAATATTTCGTATGGTTTGTTGTCTTTCAACCCGATAAAGGCAATCCATTTTTCCTCATTGTTGTTAAAGCGGATAATTTCCGCATCCAGTAATTTAGGCCTCTTAAAGCGTGTGCCGTCATTGGGCTGTTCCTCATCCTTATCCTTGGTAACCAATACACCGGTGCGGGAGCCGTCGCGGTATACCGTGACACCTTTACAGCCGCTTTTCCAGGCGGTGACATAAAGCTGGCCGACAAGCTCTTCAGATGCATGATTGGGGAGGTTGATGGTAACGCTGATGGAATGATCGACCCATTTTTGAATTTCACCCTGCATGCGCACCTTGCTCACCCAGTCGACATCATTTGAGGTAGCTTTATAATAAGGTGACTTTTTAACAATTTCCTGCAGTTTTTCATCCGGCATCTTCTTAACTTCCTCTATGTCATAATTGTTGACCTCAAGCCATGTGACGAACTTATGATGAAATACATTGAATTCTTCCCATTTGTCGCCGACCTCATCTTCAAAGCTTATGGTGACATTCGCATCATTGGGATTTACTTTTCTGCGGCGTTTATAAACCGGCAGGAATACCGGTTCAATGCCCGATGTGGTTTGTGTCATCAGGCTGGTGGTCCCGGTGGGAGCAATGGTGAGCAGGGCAATATTCCGCCGTCCGTGTTTCACCATGTCGCGGTACATCTGTTCATCTTCATTCTTAAGCCGCAGGATAAAAGGATTGTCTTTTTCAAGATGCGAATCGTAGATGGTAAATGCACCCCTTTCTTTAGCCACTTCAACGGAAGAACGATAGGCTTCAATAGCGAGGGTTTTATGCACTTCCACAGAAAAATCAATGGCATCATCACTGCCATAGCGTAAGCCAAGGCCGGCCAGCATATCTCCTTCAGCGGTGATGCCTATTCCGGTCCGCCTGCCTTCTTCTCCCTTTACCCTGATGTTTTCCCAGAGTTTCTTTTCTACCCTTTTAAGTTCAGCCTCCTCAGGATCCGAATTTATTTTTTCCAGGATGGCATCTATTTTTTCAAGTTCCAGGTCTATGATGTCATCCATTATTCGCTGGGCGTAATGCACATGCTTTTTGAACAGCGGAAAATTAAATTTTGCCTTGGAAGTGAAAGGATTCTCAACATAACTGTAAAGATTCACGGCCAGCAACCGGCATGAATCGTAAGGGCACAATGGGATCTCTCCGCAGGGGTTCGTTGAAACGGTGCGGTAGCCAAAGTCAGCATAGGAATCGGGAACCGATTCCCGGAGGATGGTATTCCAGAAGAGCACACCGGGTTCAGCAGATTTCCAGGCATTATGAACAATTTTTTCCCAGAGGGTCCGGGCCTGGATCTCTTTTTTAATCAATGGGGTTTCAGCATCCACGGGGAATTGCTGAGTGTAAATATCATCGTTTACTACGGCATTCATAAACTCGTCATCGATGCGAACGGAAATATTGGCTCCTGTAACTTTTCCACGTTCCAGCTTGGCATCGATGAAATTTTCCGAATCGGGATGCTTGATGGATATGCTCAGCATCAGGGCTCCTCTCCGGCCATCCTGGGCCACCTCGCGGGTGGAATTGGAATAACGTTCCATGAAAGGCACCACGCCTGTTGAGGTGAGCGCACTATTCAATACCGGCGTTCCTTTAGGACGAATATGGGTAAGGTCGTGGCCTACACCACCCCTGCGTTTCATGAGCTGCACCTGTTCCTGGTCGACTTTCATGATACCACCGTAGGAATCGGAAACGCCGGGATTCCCGATAACAAAACAGTTGGAAAGAGAAGCGATCTGGAAATGGTTTCCAATACCGGTCATGGGACTTCCTTGCGGAACAATATAACGGAATTCCCTGAGCAGTTCGTAAACTTCCTCAACGCTGAGCGGATTCGGATATTTCTGTTCAATCCTTGCAATCTCACTGGCAATGCGCCAATGCATCTGATCAGGGTCCCTTTCATATAAATTACCGAACGAATCTTTCAGCGCGTATTTGTTGACCCATACTGTTGCTGCAAGCTCATCACCCTTGAAGTATTCCAGGGTGGACTGAAGGGCTTCTTCATAGGCATAGGTTTTTCTTCCCTTGTCAGATGACTCTTTCACAGTTTTCTTGGTTTCAGTTGACACTTGAGTAAGTTTTTCGGTTCCGGTTCCTTCAGCCTGCATTGTTCCAGTTTTTTAATACGTTGAAAATTCGCGAGATAAGTTTCTGTGGAAATAATCCTGATGATACTGCAATTTAGAGACAGAAACATTTTGAAGCAAAGTGGGTTCAATCGTATTTATCAACATTTCAGAATAGTTATTAACGCGGCTTTTCAACGTTTTGATAAACTGGTGATTAATTTAAAAATTCAAAAAGACCTTAATATCTTAAAATCTATAATAATTTAACATTCAGATTTTCAATAGTTTACAAAAATATTTTCGTAAAGACCTCATTTAATGTTAATTACAGTTTAAAGGCAAAATCTTCAGTTCCGTTAATGAATAACAATCAAAACTTTCTTTATATAGAAAACGGGTGTGTTTCGAACAACAAAATTAGTTCAAAATGGAGTAAAAAGCAGCATAAATTGAAGAGAAGTTAACCAGAAAAATCAGCATGAGAAAGAGAAACAGAATGAGAAAAAGAATGAGGAAAAGTATGTGGAGGCTTCAGGGAGAAAGGCATTTCAGCCTTATCGCCTGCCCGCCGCCGGAAGCCAGCTTCATGGTTAATTGCTGTGATGAATTTACCCTGATTTCCGTAATGGCGATGTCTATTGGATTATTTTCCCAGTTTGCATTGTCACCGTCTTTGAAGATCTGTGCCAGGTATGTCTTATCAGGCATCAGGAAAGACAGGTCAAGGGTGAGTTCCCGCTGATGCTCATCGGTGATGGCCCCCACGTACCAGTCTTCGGAATTCCGGTCTTTCCGGGCTGTTATAACATAATCGCCGATCCTCGCATCCGGTATCCGCGTTTCTTCCCAATCCACAGGCACTGCCTTTATGAACTTAAAGGCTTTTTTGTTGCCGTAGTTTTCAGGCAGGTCCGATGCCATCTGCAACGGGCTGTACAGTATAACATACAGGGCCAGTTGTTTGGCTAATGTGGTTTGAACTTTTGTCTGCGGCAGCACGGGATTGCTGAAGTCAAAGGTGCCGGGTGTAAAATCCATGGGTCCTGCCAGTCCGCGTGTGAATGGTATGATCGTTGTATGCTCCGGCGGATTGCCGCGATCAGCTGACCATGCATCCCATTCCTGGCCGCGTACTCCTTCCTGCGTCATCAGGTTAGGGTAGGTGCGCTGCAGTCCTGTGGGCATGACAGGTTCATGAATATCAACCATAATATGGTACCGGGCAGCTGTTTCAACCACTTTCCGGTAATGCCGGACACCATACTGGCTTTTATGTCTCTCTTTGCCATCGAGGAAGGAGTTAACATAGCCGGTTTTCACCACCCTCACTCCCAGCCGCTGATAAAGGCTGAATGCCTCCTCAAGCTGGTTTTCATAATTTGTAATGGCCCCGCCGGTCTCGTGATGTCCGATCAGCCCTACATGCTTCGCTGCAGCATATCGCGTGACCTCTTCCATATCAAAATCGGGATAGGGTTCGGTGAAACTAAAGGAATCACCGTGCAAGGACCAGTCTCCATCCCATCCGCGGTTCCATCCTTCGACCAGTACGCCGTTCATCCCATTTGCAGCAGCAAAATCAATGTATTTTTTAGTATTTGCCGTGGTGGCCCCATGGAGCGGACCCTGCGACCAGGTATACATGCCATGGTGCATTCCCCACCAGATCCCGATATATTTGCCGGGTTTGATCCATGAAATATCAGGGATTTTACAGGGCTCGTTCAGGTTCAGGATCATATAAGAAGTTATCAGATCCCCGGGTGCATCTGCAATAATCACAGTCTTCCAGGGGGTAATAACAGGAGCCCGTCCCACCACTTTTTCACCGGTTGACCAGGGAGTCAAATCACACACCAGCGTTGAGGAATCAACACAATAAAGATTCATGGCTGCATAATCAGTAAGGTTCGCCTCATGGATAGCTATATACTTACCGGATCCGGTTTCCATGGTGAGGGGAGTACATACCGTATCTCCCATGTCACTGAGAAGTGTTTTCCGGTAAAGACTTTCATAGAACCTGTCCTTATAAGCCGGTATCCACCAGGCATGATGATCTCCGGTCATGGCAAACTCGGTCATCTCCTTCATTATGATAATGGAGTCGATTTTTTCCTGCTTTGGAATTTCATAACGGAAACCGAATCCCTCGTTAAAGATCCTGAAAATGAGGTTGAATGACCGTTTCATTCCCTTCTTTTCCCGAAGGCTGACCGTTAATTCATCATACCGGTTTTCAATCAGCCGCTTCTCTCCCCAGGGCTGTTCCCAGGTTTCGTTAAAAGCGCCGGATGTCACATTTACAATATCCACCTTGTCACCCAGGGGGGCCATATCTTTAAATTCGAAACCCAGTTTCGATTTCCCGATAATCAGGGTGCTGTCCTTTGATGCGGTATAATATACCTGGCCCCTGATGACTTCAACCGTAATATCTATTTTACCATCCGGTGATGACCCCGTGGCTATTTGCTGAAGCGAATGTGACTGGCAGGAAGCAACGATGAAAAACACGATCCCGGCCAATGCTATTGTTAAATCTTTCATCCGGTTTTAATTGATGTGAAAAAAAGAATTCGAAAAAATCTGCACTGACTTTACTCCCGTCGATAGCGCTGCAAATGATCAGGGAATCGCTTTCAGGCTGTCGATTATATGCACTGCCTTGTCAGTCTGAAGCGATACAAAATAGGTGAAAGCCTTATCCAGCCTTTCCTGTTCGTTCTGCTGGGCCGAATACTCTTTTCTAAGCGTATACAGGTCATATATTTTCTCCAGGATTGCTTTGGTATAGATTACCCCTGTAAATTGCTGCACTTTTTCCAGCATGACATATTGAAATTCATATGAAGGCTCGATCATGGTTCCCTCCCCAAAATCATTCCAGGTAACCAGTTGCAGGTATTCCATTCCGCTGTTTCTTGCCATTTCCAGCGTTTCCTGCAGGGTTTGACCGTTATTATGGTCAATGTTCCAGGCCATGTTCGATCCCCAGCCGCCCTGGGCATAGTAGTCTTTAAATCCGGGATATGCACTGCCGATAACAACTTCAAATTTTTGAACCTGATTGCTATAGAAATTCTGCAGATGAGTATTATTTTCATATACCCATGAAAATTCTCCGTCTGCATTGCTTCCCATATCATCCGACTCATACCAGAGGGATAACCATACAGGAGTTTCGGTAATACCCTGCATCACTGTAGTCCAGTCGCTTTCGTTTTGTATATACCGTGGACCGAAAACCGTCATCAGCGGCTTGTTATCAATCCTGATGTAATAATCTTTATTGAAGTAGTTCTGTTCCAGGTATTCCAGGTCAACAATGGCTCCATCAACGG
This sequence comes from uncultured Bacteroidales bacterium, assembly GCA_964456825.1. Classification (GTDB taxonomy): domain Bacteria; phylum Bacteroidota; class Bacteroidia; order Bacteroidales; family UBA10428; genus UBA5072. The sequence goes on along the minus strand of CAYWCR010000020.1, from coordinate 24,523 downwards.
CGTTATCAATAACGGCATTGTTGATCAGCGATTCCAGTGTATAATCCTCATAGGTTATGGCAAATGATAATCCCACCTTATCCAGCATACCGATGACGGCTTCTGCATTTCTCCTGTTGAGCGGATAATCCCATAGATCTGAAGAACCATACCAGTCGATGATAAGCCCGTCAATCCCGGCATATTTCATCAGCAGCAGGTGATATTCTATTACATCCTTGTCACCGGAAGCATAGGGACCGATCAAAGGATAATAATGAGAAGCGATTTCCCTTCTGCCGTCACCATCCATGTTATCAGGATTCATATTGGCCATAGTCCAGTGAATACCCCAGCTTCCGTTATCGCTGGTTAAGGGTGTTTCAAACCAGGGCATATAGTGCACCCATATTTTAGTTGAATCCGTTTTTACTACTGCAACGGGACCCTCAGGTGTTGGTTCCGGTTTGGGTTCGTCATCTTTATTGCATCCTGCGATAAAGAAAACAGCGAATGCGACTGACAGGTTTATTATTTTTTTCATCATGCGTTTTTATGAAATTAGAACAGATGACTGTTAAATCTTGGTGTAAAATCAGTATCCCAGATTTTGAACCAGCTTATTGTTCTTGACCAGTTCGGTTGCAGGAATAGGGTATATTGCTTTTTCAACCGGTGTCGTATTGGGCTTCTCCCACCAGGGCTCAAAATAGGTTCCGAACCTGATGTTCACCGAACGGCGGATACCCTCGAATAAGAATTCATGCAGCCATTCTGTGTCCAGTACTTCCAGTGTTATCGGATTGGGAGTGGAAGTAAGACCGGAACGTGTTCTGATCTGCGTAATTATGGGAAAGGCTTCCGCTGCCCTGCCCAGCCTTACCAGGCACTCAGCCTTCATCATTAGGACTTCAGCATAACGCATGAGCACCCAGTCGTTATCGCGTTCGCCAACGTCGCCCTCTTTGGTCTGGTACTTGCTGATCCTGACTCCCTCATATTCCCTGGCATCATAGAAATTCTCAATGTTTTCAGTATAGTTCAGTACCGCACCTGTCCTGTCCAATATGGGCTCCTTCGTTACAATATTATATTGAATACCCTCGCACATCGAGGCAATGCGTTCATCACCCGCTTCGAAAGAGGAATAGACACCCGGTTGTGCACAGGGACCATTAACTGACCAGGACCAGCCTCCGGCAGACGCTGAAATAGCCTGCCAGTGATTGTAGTGGTATGTCAATGACAGGAAATAATTGCCAACGGTACCCTCGGTATGATCATAGGGAATGGCAAAAATGATTTCATCTGAATTTTGATTCTCGGTAATAAAATTATCCAACACATTACCTACCAGCGTATAGCCGCTCACGTTGTTGCAGGCATCGAGACAATCCTGCCAGCGGGCATTATTAACAAAAACTTCAGCATTAATATACAGGCGGGCCAACAAGGTATAGGCTACATTTTTAGTAAAACGGCCATATTCAATCTGAGGCTGTAACAAATCGATTATATCAAGCAATTCCGATTCAACAAACGCGAATACATCAGCCCTGCCTGACTGGGAAGGTAATTCTGTTTCGGTGTATGAGGTTGAAATAGGTACATTTCCAAACCAATCCAGCAATAAGTAATAATAATATGCTCTTACTCCCCTTATTTCAGCCTTCGCAACCGCTTCCTCGTTTTCAGGAAGCCCCGACTGTTCAATAGACTGAATAACGAAATTGCAGGTCGAGATGCCGGCATAGCAATATTTCCAGGCGCTCAATACCATGGCGTTGTCCGGTTTAATATCATGGATCTGGGCATCCTGATACCTTCCGTTATCATACCAGTCTGATCCCCGTTGCGGGACACAAAACTCATCCGATACGGTTTCGATTAGAAAATATACATACTCACTGGCCGGGTAACAATTGGAAACGGCATCGGCAAAACCCCGGAGTGAAGCATATGCACTGCCGGCAATTGTTTTTATTTCACCTGATGTGGTCCCGTATTCAGAAGAAGGAACTACGCTGAAAAATTCTTCTTCAAGATTGGTGCAGGCTGATGTTGTTAAGGCAAAAGCCATGGCTATTATGATTGATTTTGAATTCATGTTATTATGGTTTATCGGTTGACTCATCTTCATATTTTATATAATTATTCAGGGCCATTAAAAGGTGAGACTCAGGCCAACAGAAATGGTCCTTGGCCTTGGATATATATCATACCGGTCGATCCCCGGATTTCTCAGTGCATTCATTTTTCCTATGGATGTATCATATTCCTCAATTTTGATCTCAGGATCAAGGCCGCTGTATTGGGTAATGACGAATAAATTTTCGCCCATGACATAGATCCGGAGTCTTTCAATACCTATGTTTTTGAAACGGAAACTATAGCCAAGTGTTACCGACTGCAGCCTGAAAAAAGATGCATTCTCAATCCAGTAGCTGCTGAAGGTTGGCGCTGACGTAATGGAGTCTGCAAACATCCTGTCCGGCACATTTAAACTGGGGAAACGGGTCTGGTCATTCATTGACATAGCTGTTGCATTCAGCACATTCTGACCGAAAAGGCCATAGGCAGAAACGCTCAGGTCGAAATTCCTGTGGGTTACGCTTGTACTTAAACCCAGGCTTAATTTAGGCTGCGGATTGCCTAAATCCCTGTTAAGGGAATCGGCTTGTGAATCAAGGACATTTCCGTTGATATCGAGAAATTTGCCTTTTTCATTCAGTCCGGTGCACTCCTGGCCCCAGAAAGTTCCGACAGCGTATCCTTCCCGGATGGTTTGGGCGTATTGATTTGACATACCCCTTAAACCATGCAGTGAACCTGACTGAACAGCATCAGTTTCATAAAGGCCCCCGGATAATTTTTCAATCTTCATGATATTTCTGGCCATTGAAAGGTTAAGGTCCCAGCGCGTATCTTCCTGCCGCAATATATTCCAGTTCAGTGTGACTTCGATGCCCTTGTTTGAAAGCTCTCCCACATTGGCCAGTGTTTCATGGTAAAGGTTGGGAGGTTGTGGTACGGAATAGGTAAACAGCAAATCGCTGGTAAGTTTGCTATACAGATCGATTGTGGCCGATAATTGATTAAAAAGGCCTATATCGATTCCAATATTTGTCTGGGTAGTTGTTTCCCATTTCAGGTCAGGATTGGCGTTCTGAACCGGTGAATAAGATGCTTTCCAGCTCTCCGTAACCGGATCGTAATATTTGCCGCCAACGGTGCCTAACAATCCCAGTGTTTTGTATTCACCAATGGCGTCCTGGCTGCCGGTAATGCCGTATCCGGCGCGCATCTTGAACAGGGTCAGCCAGTCGGATGCTGAACGCATAAAGGCTTCATCGGAAATTCGCCAGGCAACGGCTACCGACGGGAACAGACCCCATTTATTGTTTTCACCAAAACGGCTTGAACCGTCTCTCCGCAGGGTTGCCGTTAATATATACCGGCTCATGTAACTGTAATTGATCCTGCCGAAAAAGGAAATCAGCCTGGCATTGCCCTTATAGGAGCTGACATCATTGGCCCGGTAATCCAGCCCTGATCCCAGGTTGTTATACAAAAAAACATCGGTATCAAAGCTTCGTCTCTCAGACCTGAATCCTTCATAGGTATTATCCAGGTAAGAATATCCACCCATTACATTAATCTTATGCCCGTACTGCAGCTCCTTTTCATAGGTTAAATATGTTTCAAGCTGCAGGTTGGTGTAATCGCCCAGTGACCGGTTGGCATATCCGCCATCGGCCGTGCCAAAACGTGAATAAGTCGGCAGGTAATATCGGCCCTGATGCGTGTTGTATTCATAGGAAGTGTTTACCACTGCCTTTAAGCCCTTCAATACTTCCAGTTCAGCTTTGGCAAATCCAAGAATTCGCTTGGTAGTATTATTGTCATTAACATTCATTAATATCTCAACGGGATTTTCGGCTACATTACCCTCGGTTTGAAAATAGGCACCGGTTGAATCCAACAGCGGGGCTGTAGGGTTAACATTATAGGCTCTTTCAAAAACTGCATTGTTGACGGGAGTATAATCGTCGAAGGCGGTATGCACACCAAAGTCAAGTTTCAGTTTATCGTTTAAGCCATAGGCATAACCCGACAGGCTTGCACCCAGTCTTTCAAGATAACTGGTTTTAATAATGCCCTTGTTGTTCAGATACGTTATTGACGCCCTGTATCCTCCGCCCTCATTTGCATTGCTGAAAGATAACGTGTGCGACTGTGAAACCGAGTTTTGGGTAATTTCTTTCTGCCAGTCGGTATCGGATCCCCAATCGATGGCTCTTGTTTTATTATACTCTACCACCTTCTGCCTCCATTCGTCAGCAGTAAGAAGATCGAGATAATTCGAAGGCTTGCCAAAGGCAACGTAACCATTGTATTCAAGAAGCTGTTTTCCTTTTTCAGGCTTGTTGGTGGTTATGATAACCACGCCGTTGGCCCCTCTTGAACCGTAAATGGCAGCGGCTGACGCGTCTTTTAATACATCAATGGATTGAATGTCCGAAGGCTGTACCGTGTTTATATCAACACCGGCGATACCATCGACCACAACCAGCGGACTGCTGCTGGCACTTAATGAAGTTCCTCCCCTTAAACGCATGGTAGCTCCCTGTGTGGGATCTCCCGAACCCTTAATGACCGTTAACCCTGCCACTTTCCCCTGTAACATCTGTTCAGTGGTGGTAATGACCCCCTGGTGCAGTTCTTCTGAAGACACGGATGTTATGGATCCTGTCAGGTCCTGTTTTCTCATGGTACCATAACCGACGACAACCACGTCACCCAGCTGAATGATATCAACCACAAGCTGTATATCCACCGTGGTCTGTTCCCCGACAGCAATTTCTTCAGCAAGATATCCGACATACTGAAAGACAAGGACAGCATCGGCTCCGGGCACAGCAATCTGGTATTCACCATTCAGATTGGTTACCGTACCGGTTGCAGTACCCTTGACAATGACATTGACTCCGGGAAGGGGTTCCTGATTTTCTGCATCCGTAACCCTGCCTTTAACCAGTATCTCCTGAAGGTTTTCACGGGTAGTTTCGCTATTCCCGTTATGGGAATGCCGGGTATTATTCGCCGACAGATTACTGATGCCAATACATAGGAATAAACCAAGCAATTCCAAAGCAAGCAAATGCTTTGTTGCAGCATTCCCCGGTTTTGGTTTATGGCATGAAAAGGAAGTGTTTTTCATCGTTATTTAAGTTTAATGGTTAGTTTCTTTAATTATTCCGGGATTATTGAAAGAAGGATTTTAATGGCAATTCAAATTTATTCTAACCCAGTGCCAAAGAGAATTTTTACAGGGCCAATATAGATTTTTAGGGAAGGGATATCAAAGTAATTATCAGTTATTCAGAATAATAGAGAAAAGAAATGGGGTAAAAAATATAGACGTTTTATGGAGGGAAAGCGGTGAACAGTGAATCTGTAATACTGTATACTATGTCCCTGGTCCCCTGTATACCATGTCTATGGTCCATACAACCCCTCCAGGGAGGGGAAAATTCAAATCTTCAAACCTTTAAATCTTAAAATATTGCAGAACCCATGGTCAATAGTAAATCTGTAAACTCTTCTATATTGCTTTTATAGACATGATACGCTCCTCAAACTCGTGACGGGGGACAATGGTCTTGTTCTTGATCTTGGTTTTATAGGTGTAGATCGTATTGACCGAATAATCAAGGAACTTGGCGATCTGCTCGTTATCCGATATTCCAAGCCGCATAAGGGCAAAAATGCGCAAATCGGTATTCAGCAATTCATCCTCCCTGAGCACAATCCTGTCTTCTTCCCTGAAAAGCGCATTAAACTCCTCAACGAAATGCGGGAATATTTTAAGAAAGATCTTATCAAAATTGACATAAAGGTTTTCTCTCTCCTTTTTAAAATAGCTGTTTTTAATTAAATCATCCAAATCATCAAATTGCCTGGAGACAATTTTCCGGTGTACTATTTTCTGAAATTCTTCTATTTTTTCAATATAAATGGAGTTCACCTTAAAGAAATAACCGATATATTTTTCCTTGATCTTGTTAGCTTCCTCCAGGCTATCGTTCATTTTCTGAAGATCAGTATTGATCTCCTGAAGTTTTTGCTTGACCTTTTTCAGCTCTTTTAACTGCTTATAGATGATGAGGGCAAAAACAATCAGGAGTAAGGACAATACGGTAATCAGCGCCGAGTATAACATAAGCTGTTTCTTTTGCCGTTCGGAAGCGGATAGCCTTTCCCCTTCAATGATCGGCAGTACAGCTCCGATCTCTATTTTCCGGTGCCGTGCGTTATAAAAGGTAGCATCATCGAAGGCGATCTTAATAAACTGGTAAGCCCTGCCAATATCACCTTTATTATACAGGTGCACGGCAAGATTCCTTAATGCCACGGTTTCTTTTGTAGAGGACTTAATGTCAGCAATGGCTGCCTGTATCAGCATGTCAATGGCTTCATTGGTACGACCCAGCAATGAATACACATACCCCAGGCTTGAAGTGGCAATAGCCAGTTCATGATCAGGCAGGTCATACCTGGAGATAAGATAATTAAAGGCATCGGAAGATCCTTTGAGGTCGCCCGATTTCATTTTTCGCAATCCCATGGCTGACCAATATTCCGGGGTTTGACCATCGAGCAGTCGAATGGCCGAATCAAGATACAGGTTCCCGGTTTGCCGGTAGACCTTTGCATAATGATCATCATTGTCATAATCGGCCAGGTCATAATAGGTACGGGCAATAACGGAGTAGTATTCCCCGAGGATTATGGTATCGGCATGATCAGGACGTATGCTGTAAAGCATATCGAGTGATTCCTTGAAAAGGCCCGAGGAAAGGAGGGTAAAACCCATCATGATGCGGGCCCTGCTGATCCGGCTGCGATTCCCCGATTCATCGGCAAGTTCGTTTATACAAGTGACATATTTAAAAGCTGAATCGTATATATAGGATTTGTATTCGGAAAAAAGCTTTTCGTATATTCCGAGTGTCACAACCTTGTCGCTTCCGGATGAGGGCAGCTTTTCAACCAGTGCCTGTATCCTTCCCTGCTTCTGAGCCTGGTATTTTTCCTTGTCAAGAATACACTGCCCGAGCTCTTTCAGGAGCCTTTCCGTTTCGCTGCTGGGCCATGCCGGAGCAACAATGAACAAATTAAAAGAAAGTGTTAATAGTAAGTATTTCATTTCCGGTCTGCAAATTTTTTATACCAAACAGGTAATGAAATTCAAAGGTAATAAAATATTGTCTGAACCGGGATTTATGTGATTGTTATGAAGGGCATGAAGTTGTCTGAACTGTGATTAATGTGATTTTTATGATGGACTATGATTATTCAAAGTCGTATTATTTTTTCATGGTAATCATATTAATCATATAAATCACAGTTCAGACTATTCATACCTCAGCGCCTCCACCGGGTTCTTCCTGGCTGCAGTCCAGCTCTGCCAGCCCACGGTTACCAGGGCAATTAAAAGAGAGATCACACCTGCCAGGGCAAATATCCACCAACTGATGGAAGTACGGTATGCATAATTCTTAAGCCAGGCTCGAATGAGAAAATAGGAAACCGGGACCGCAATAATGAAGGAGACGATGACCCACCGGGTATAATAACGGTTCAGCAGTGAAATAATGTTTATCGCGGTGGCGCCGTTGGCTTTTCGTATCCCGATTTCCTTGGTACGTTGTGCCATCATGAAGGAAGAAAGGCCAAACAATCCCAGGCAGGATATGAAGATCGCTATAACGGAAAATATGTTGAATACCCTTCCCTGTCTTATTTCACTCTTGTAAAGGTTCCCGAAATCCTCATCCAGGAAATGATATTCAAAAGGATAATTGCCGTTTATCCTGTTGTGCAATTCCTCAATCCTGTCTATGGTATGCCTGATATCACCAGTGGATATTTTCAGCAACAGAAAATTATAGTTTCTGGGTATGCAAAACATGGCCAGTGGTTCAATTTTGCTGAACAGGGGTTTGAAATTGAAATCCTCCGTCACGCCGGCCACAGTCAGTTTCATCCCCCAGATCTCGATCACCTGGCCAAGGATCGGCTTCAGTCCAATGATATCGGCAAATGTCTTATTGATGACAATATGATTGGTATCATAATATTGTTTCTGAGGATAAAAGCTCCCTTCATGCATTTTAATGCCGAATGTTTTTGCGAAATCAAAATCAACCGTGGTATTGGAGACCAGGGGATCTACCTCCGGAGGCTTTCCCTGCCATTTGTATCCGCCGCTGTTTGACCAGATCCCGGACGGCAGGTGCATGGAAACCGTCATGCTTTGTATGGCAGGATCTTGCTGAAGTTCAGACTTGAACAGTTCATATTTTGCTGAAAGTTCTCCTCTTACCGGTACATACAGGATATTCTCCTTTTTAATTCCCAGATCCTGTTTCTGCATGAATTGACGTTGCTTTTTAATGATGATCGTATTCACGATCAGCACAATGGCAAGACAAAACTGGAGTACCACCAGGACTTCCCTCAGAAAGGAACGTTTATGGGTGAAATCCGGGCCTTTCAATGTCTTTACCGGTTTGAATGACGAAAGAAACAAAGCCGGATAAGTGCCGGAGAGTATCCCGGTTACCAACATAATGCCGGTAACAGCGCCGATCAGTTTCCAGTCTTTATAGCTTATCCTGAGCTCGGTTTGCAGCAGTGAATTGTACCAGGGCAAAAAGGATTCGGCCAGAATAAGGGCAATAAACAATGACAGCAACGAAAGTATAAGAGTTTCGGCGTAGAACTGAAGGATCAATATGCTTTTCCCGGCGCCGTATGCTTTTTTCACGCCGATCTCCTTGAACCTTCTTCCGGCCATGGCAGTTGACAGGTTGGTGAAATTAATGGCGGCGATGAAAATAATCAGCAAAGCAATGACTGAAAAGAGCCTGACATTTTTAATGGGACCTCCGCCCCATATCCAGTAAAGGTGCATCCGCTTCAGGGGCTGGAGATAATAAACAGATTCAGCCTGCGGATAGTTTTTCTTCTTGAGCGTTTCAATGGTATTGTTCACCGTATCGGCAGAAATTCCGGGTAACAGCTGGACAAAAGTATAGATCCAGTTGTTGCCCAGGTCTTCCACGTTCACGCCCAATTCCTTGAAAAAAGCAAAAGGAATAAGGAAATTATAGCTTATTTCCGAGTTTTTCGGAGAGTCTTTAATGACCCCTGAGATCGTGAAAGGGTATTTCCCTTCCAGCAAAATTTCTTCACCAAGGGGATCCCTGTTGCCGAAGTATTTGCCGGCCATTTTTCCCGAAATGACCATAGAGTGGGGATCCTCCAGCGCTGTTTTTGGGTTGCCTTTTAGCAACGGAAAGGAGAACATGGCCAGAAAATCGGGATCGACAAACTGAATTTCCTCAATGGACTTGTCGTCTCCGGCCTGGAAAAGTACCTTTTCATTCTGATACCGTGTGGAGCGGGTAATTCCGGCGATATTGTCCTTCAGTATATGCGACAGTCCCGTAGGGGTGACCTGTACATGGAATACTTCTCCGTTGGTGTAAAACTGATCCTGGATAACCCTGTACAGGGAATCGCCGTTTGTATGGAAACGGTCAAAGCTCACCTGGAACTGAACCCATAGAAAGATGAGCATGGCGCTGGCCATGCCAATGGAAAGGCCCAATATATTGATCAGGGTATAAAGTTTGTTCCGGTATAATGTCCGGAGGATCAGTTTAAGGTTCGTGATTTTCAACTAATAAGTTTTAATGATTTGTAGTTAATTTTTTCTCCCCGTTTTTAAACAGGGCAATATAAATGCCATAATGATAGTTCCATTAATAATCAGTAGATTATAATATTTAAAAGGAATTCAGTCTTTAACAATTGTAAAATATCTGAACAATTATTGTTCAATAAATGAACAATTTGAATATTTTTACTGAAAATTAGGCTGTCAGGTTTAATATGAGATGAGAAACACATGGCAAAAAAGTCTGGCAAAATACTCATTGTTGATGATAACTTACAGATCCTGAATTCGCTGCAGTTACTGCTGAAGCCTGAATTCGAGGCGATCACACTCCTTAAGAATCCAAATCAGATACCGGCATTGCTTTATTCAGGCAATTATGATATCATCCTCCTGGATATGAATTTCAAGTCGGGGGACAGCTCAGGGAATGAAGGCATATTCTGGCTTTCGGAGATTCTGAAACGCGACCCCCAGGCTGTTGTGATCATGATAACCGCATACGGCGATATCAACCTGGCTGTGCGGGCCATTAAAGAAGGCGCTACCGATTTTATCGCCAAACCCTGGGAAGCAGAAAAGCTTATTGTTACGCTAAAGAATGCTCTCAGGCTCAGGAATTCCGGTATGGAAGTTCAGAAATTGCAGGTAAAACAACAGCAGATGAATGAGGATATTGAGAAGCAATTCAAGATATTCAGGGGAAGCTCGAAAGTTATGGAAGAGATATATAAGACTGTTGAGAAGGTAGCGCAAACCGACGCAAATATCCTGATTATCGGTGAGAATGGGACCGGGAAAGAGGTTATTGCCAGAGAAATACATAGAAGGTCAAACCGTGCTGCAGATATATTCCTTGCAGTTGACATGGGGTCTATCAGTGAAACCCTCTTTGAAAGCGAAATGTTCGGCCACCTTAAAGGTTCCTTCACCGATGCAAGGGAGGACAGGGCGGGACGGTTTGAAACGGCATCAGGTGGCACGCTGTTCATGGATGAGATTTCAAATCTTACCCTGCCGACCCAGGGTAAATTATTGGGTGTTCTGCAGAACCGGGAAATTACCCGGGTGGGCTCCAGTAAATCCATCCCCATTGATATCCGACTGGTATCAGCCACCAATAAAAATCCGGCAGTGCTTGTACAGCAAAATCTCTTTCGTGAAGACCTGCTGTTCAGGATCAATACCATACAAATAGAATTACCGCCGCTGCGGGAGCGGAAAGAAGACATACCCGGCCTTGCCGATTATTTTCTTTCGCAATATGCTGCAAAATACGGAAAACCCCTGCTGAAAGTGAACGGGGCTGCCTATGATGCCCTCGTTCAACATACATGGGCCGGGAATATCAGGGAACTGAAGCATACCATCGAAAAGGCCGTTATCCTTTGCGATTCAAATGTCTTGAAACCCGGAGATTTTGCCTTGAAGGATAAGATCATTATGACCCCCGGAGAAACAATGCTGTCAAGTCTCTTTGACATTGAAAAGGATGCTATAATAAAAGCCCTGGAGAAATGCCGGGGCAATGTTTCGCTGGCGGCCAGGATTCTCGATATTTCAAGGACAACGCTGTACGCGAAGATGAGGGAGTATGGAATATAGTGACGAGTGACGAGTGACAAGTGACGAGCATGCTATGTATCTGGTAACCGGTAAAAAGTAATCGGTGTAATATGAAAAACAGCCTTTATTTCGTTTGGGTGGTGGTCAGGGTGATCCTGATCAGCCTCAACAGTTTTGTTTTGATCTGGTTTTATACACAAACCGGCCGGCCAGCCACCACGTTCTTCTTTTTTATCCTGCTGGTTTTTCAAACCATTTACCTGATTGTTTTTTTAAATAAGATCAATCGTGATCTTGCCAATTTTTTGATCTTCCTGCAGGAGAATGATACCACACTTGCCTTTTCCCGGAAACGGATTGAAAGAAGTTTTAAAGGACTGACCTATCAACTGGACAAAATGAACCAGAAACTGCAGGAAGCAAGGATAGACAGGGAAAGGCATCTGCATTATCTCCGGGCAATCGTGGAACAGGTCAATACAGGCCTGATAGCCTGCGATCAAAGTGGCCATCTGGTTATATTGAACAAGGCTGCCAGGGAACAGCTTGAAATACATGACATAAAACAATTATCCGCACTGACAGACCTGTATCCTGAGCTTGCCGTTTTTTTTCGTTCCGGCCAGCCTTATTCATCACCGGTAAAGGTTAAGAAGGGAAAAGGTTTTCTTATGCTTGCCGTAAAAACCAGCTTGCTGAAGTTTGACGAAAAAGCTGTAAGCCTGGTCAGTTTCCAGAATATTAAACCCGAGCTTGAGGCGGGAGAAATTGATGCCTGGCGCAAGCTAATCCGGATACAGCAGCACGAGATCATCAATTCCATTACCCCGGTGACAACCCTCACTACCGCTGTCAGGCGAAGGCTGAACAAGGGCGGAGTAAGAAAAAGCCTTCAGGAGATCACCGGTGAAGATATTGATGATATTGCCGTAAGTGTTGAGACTATTGAAGAAAGGGGCAGGGGTCTGATCGATTTTATGGAGCGATTTAAAAGCCTTACCACCCTGCCTGAACTGAAGGTCACATCCTTTGACATCAGGAAAGTGACGGACCGCGTTGGGGTGCTCTTTTCAAGGGAATTCGTTGAACAGGGCATACGCCTGGAGGTGGAAACGGAAGAGCAATGCATGATGATGAAAGCCGATGAAAAGCTCCTTGAACAGGTACTGATCAACCTGGTAAAGAATTCCCTTGAGGCCATAAATAAGCCCGGCGGGATGATCGCCATCAGGGTCTATAAAGGCACCTCCAACAACCTGTTTTTACAGGTTGCCGATAATGGTGAGGGAATCGGACCGGAAGCCATCGAATCGGTATTTGTCCCTTCCTTTTCGACCAAGGAAAAGGGGATGGGCATAGGATTAAGCCTTTGCAGGCAGATCGTTCAGCTGCACGGTGGGACCATCAGGGCAAGCTCCGTTCCCGGAAAGGAAACGGTAATGGAGATATCGCTGCCGGCGTGAAGGATGAATAATATAAATATCGAACAAGGAACGCTGAACGCCGAATAACGAAGATAATATGCTCATTGTATTATCTTCAGAGCCTGCCTGTCGGGCCGGCAGGTTCAGTGTTCGATGTTCGTTGCCCGATATTCAATTAGTTGTAAATTTTCAAATGGGAATTACCCCTTTTTCGACATCGGCACGATCCCGGCCATTTCGCCTATTACGTTCACCAGGTCGGATCCGGTTGGAACGACTATTTTGGAATTGTTTGCAAGGGATGTTTCCAACGCCTGTAGCTTTCTCAGTATCTGTGCATTGCCGACAAAGTACTTTTCTGCTGCCTCGTTCACCAGTTTAATAGCTTCGGCTTCGCCTTCGGCCTGCAGTATCTTGGACTGTCTTATCCCTTCGGCTTCCTTTATCTTGGCGCGTTTTTCGCCGTCGGCAACAGTCTCGCGTGCGGTAGCATAATCAACAGCTGCAATCTTTTCATTTTCAGCCTTCACCACCTTGTTCATGGTTTCCTGAACATCTTTCGGGGGATCTATTTCCTTTAATTCCGTCCGCACGATATCAATACCCCAGCTTTGGGTTTCTTCCTTCAGCGTCCTGTGCAGGTCGGCATTGATCTTGCCCCTTTCACTGTTGGCCGATTTCAGCGTAAGCGTACCGATAATGTTACGCAGGGTAGTGCGGGCAAGGCTTACGATCTGCAATTTATAGTTGTTCACGTTGTAGGTCGAATTTTTAACGCTTTCCTCGTCATTTTTCACTTTAAAATATACCTGGGCATCCACCCGGGCATTCAGATTATCGTTGGTGATGATCTCCTGCGGGTCTGCGTCCACCATTTGTTCCGTTGTATTTACCTGGAACAGTCTTTCAATGATCGGAATTATCCAATGAAAACCCGGATTGGCATAGCGGTTGTATTTCCCAAGTCTTTCAATCAGTCCCCTGTGGGTGGGTCTGATTATCCTGATTCCGGAAAGGAAAATAAAGACAATGACAATGATAATAATAGTAGTGGTTGTAATACTCATGGCGGTTTCTTTTTATGGTTTGTTTAAATGAAATAGTTATTTGACGGTTAAGTTAAAAGTTTTTTGTAAGGTTATGAATGAAAAATTAAAATTTGTTCTTGCTGTTTTCGTTTTGCCTGAAAAAACAAATATCTATATTTGCAAACCTGATTCGATAGTTCTTTATTTAAATGCCCGGATGGCGGAATAGGTAGACGCGTCCCGATCAAATCGGGATGGGAGTTTTCCCTTGCCGGCCTGCCTGCCTGGCGTTGGCCCTTGCAAGGCAGGCAGGCAGGTTCGATTCCGGATTTTAGAGTTCTTTTATACACGCCCGGATGGCGGAATAGGTAGACGCGCTGGTCTCAAAAACCAGTGGGAGTTTTCCCTTGCCGGTTCGATTCCGGCTCCGGGTACTTGTAATTAAGTTAAGCGCCATATGTTCTATGTTTATGCTCTTTGTAGTGAAACTCATAACTACATCTATGTTGGGATAATAGATAATCTTTCGAGACGTGTAAACCAACACCAATTTGGTTTTAATAGGACGACCAAACCTTACAGGCCTTTCAAACTAATATACACTGAAAAGGCTTGTGATAGAAAACATGCCAGAATAAGAGAAAAGTATTTCAAAACAGCAGCTGGGAAGAGTAAACTAAGATTAATATCTAAATCTTCCGATTGATTCTATTTCTTCATGGCAACTTCGTTCCGATTGCCGTGACAAAATATGTTATGCCCCAACAGATCTATTACCCCGGTCAATAAATCTTCGGCGTTTTCAAACGTTTCAGCACAATCCCCGTCCGGCTTGGCAGATAAAGCTTAAGAAAATCGGGAGCAGAAATTTTACCCGAGCGCTGGGTAAAATGTACGATGGATTCATCGATATTTCCGAATCCGCCGTATTTCAGGTTGTCAGTATTGAGAACGGTTTTGTATTTTCCGCCATCCACGCGGATCCCATAATCACTGAATGATTTAAAGGGATTAAAATTGAAAACAAAAAGAAATCCTTTCCGGCTGAATGCCAGTACCTGGTCACCTCTGTTATCGAGATACAGATAACAATTTTCCTGGGTAAGTATGTCATTTTCTTTAAAGAGCAGGATCATATCACGATCAAAATCGCCCAGCAAATGATATTTCAGATTGGTATCGTCAACAAGGCGCCATTGGCGGCGTGCGTAGTAATATGACCAGTTATTGCCCGCTCTCGGGAAATCGATCCATTCGGGATGGCCGAATTCATTTCCCATGAAATTGAGATAAGCTCCTCCCGCTGTAGCCAATGTTATCAGGCGTATCATCTTATGCAGGGCCATGCCGCGGTCCACCACAATGTGCTGCGATGCCTTGTTCATGAAATAGTACATTTCCTTGTCCATCAGCCTGAATACGATGGTTTTATCACCTACCAATGCCTGGTCATGGGATTCGGCGTAGGAAACTGTCTTTTCGTCTTTCCGTTTGCTGATAAGTTCATAGTAAAGCTTTGAAACATCCCAGTTCTCATCAGGAACTTCCTTTATCAGTTTAATCCAGTAATCCGGAACACCCATAGCCATGCGGTAATCAAATCCGTATCCTCCTTCGTCCAGCGGGCTTGCAAGTCCCGGCATACCGCTCATTTCTTCCGCTATGGTCACAGCATAAGGATTAACCTGGTGGATGAGTTTATTGGCCAGGATGAAATAGGAAATGGCGTCTTCATCCTGTCCTCCGTCATAATACATCTGGTAGCTGGTAAAGTTTCGGGAAAGGCCGTGGTCATAATACAGCATGCTGGTGACGCCGTCAAACCTGAAACCGTCAAAGTGATATTCATCGAGCCAGAATTTGCAGTTGGAGAGGAGAAAATGCAGTACTTCATTCTTGTGGTAATCAAAGCATAGTGAATCCCAGGCAACATGTTCACGGCGCGGGCCGTTATGAAAATACTGATAGTGGGTTCCGTCGAACAAGGCAAGTCCCTCCAGTTCGTTCTTTACGGAATGGGAATGCACCAGGTCCATAATAACCGCTATGCCTGCAGTATGAGCTTCATCAATGAGCATTTTCAGGTCTTCGGGAGTGCCGAACCGGGAGGAAACAGCAAAAAAATTGGACACATGATAGCCAAAAGATCCGTAATACGGGTGTTCCTGAATAGCCATTAACTGAATGGCATTGTATCCTGCCCTTATAATACGGGGGAGGACAAGTTCCCTGAATTCACTGAATGTGCCGGTTTTTTCCTCTTCCGTCCCCATGCCGATATGGGCTTCATAGATAAACAAAGGTTTTTCATTAGCCTTCACTACGGTATTTTTCCAGTTATGCTGGGCGGGCGGATTCCAGACCTGGGCATCAAAATTCTTGGTTTTCTCATCCTGGATCACCCTGGTAGCGTAAGAGGGCAACCTGAATCCATGTCCGCCAGGCCAGTGGACAGATAATTTATACAGGTCACCATGATGCATGCCCGAAAGCGGGATCTCAATTTCCCAGATCCCATGGGGTAGTTTCCTGAGCTGGAATTCCGGTTTCTCTTTCCAGTCGGAAAATTGTCCCACCATGAATAATTCAGATGCATTGGGTGCCCACTCCCTGAAAATCCATTTTGTTGCTGACCTGTGAAGGCCAAAGAATAAATATCCGGTGGCAAAGTCGCTTATTTTTTGCTGCCCGGTGAAAAGCTCTTTTTCTTTCGCGAGGGCTTTTTTTGAACGGGAACGAATGACATCACTGAAGGGTGAAAGCCAGGGATCCCTGGCAACAATTCCGGGCACCTGCATACTCATGAATATGGATATTGATCAATGCATTTAATGGAAATCCAATTTACTGATTTTTCATAACATAAAAATTAAACGGTAAATATTATTTTTGCAATGTCAATCATAAAACCGACAGCATTTGAATGTTTGCCATGACATATCCTTGTTTCACAGCCGTAACAGCGTGGCTACCATTGGTATCTTCGATGGCGTGCATGTCGGTCATCAGTTAATCATTAAAAGGCTGAAGGAGCTGGCCTCGACGTATGGAAGTGAAACAGTGATTATTACACTGTGGCCTCATCCGAGGTTAGTATTGAATCCGGATAATACTGAACTGAGGTTGCTCACTACCCTGGAGGAAAAAATACGGATTATGCGTAGCCATGGTATTGACCATTTGCTGATTATTCCCTTTACCCGGGAATTTGCCCAGACCACCTACGAGGAGTTCATCAGGTTTTACCTTGTTGAAAGGGTAAAGGCACACCATGTGGTGGTTGGATACAACCATCATTTTGGAAAGGACCGGCAGGGCACTTTTGAAAGCCTGCTTCAGAGTTCATCGCGGTACGGTTTTTCGGCCGAACGCATGAATCCTGTTGTCATCAACAATTCGGATGTTAGCTCATCCATTATCCGACGCAATATATCCCTGGGCAACATGGTGTTTTCAAACGAAGCCCTGGGGTATAAATATTTTATTCAGGGAGAGGTTATTGCCGGTAACCGGATGGGCAGGAAACTTGGATATCCTACCGCCAATATAGCCGTGAATGATGCCAAGAAATTAATTCCCAGAAACGGAGTCTATGCCGTTGATGTTGAATATGAGGGCCGGGTGCTCATGGGGATGGCCAATATTGGCGTCAGGCCCACCATAGAAAGCCAGGCCCACGAACAGACCATGGAAGTTCATATTTTTAATTTTGCGGAAAGTATTTACGGGAAGTCAATAACTGTTTTTTTTAAGGATAGAATCAGGAATGAGATTAAATTTGCATCGGTCAATAATCTGATAAAGCAACTGGATGAAGACAAAAAAATAATAATGGCACGTTTTAAAGACACCTAATCATTAATGAATTTATTAAATTAATTATAATCAAACGGATGAACACAAAAACCATGGTTGAAGCCTTGCCTTACAAGGTTAAAGATATTACGCTGGCGGAATTTGGCCGGAAAGAAATAGAGATTGCTGAAAAGGAAATGCCCGGATTGATGGCTGTCCGCCAACAATATAAAGGTCAGAAACCCTTACAGGGGGCAAGGATCTCCGGATCATTGCACATGACGATCCAGACCGCCGTGCTGATTGAAACGATGATTGCCCTGGGTGCCGATGTAAGATGGGCAAGCTGCAACATTTTTTCCACCCAGGATCATGCTGCCGCAGCCATTGCAAAAGCCGGGATTCCGGTTTTTGCCTGGAAGGGTGAGACATTGGAAGAATACTGGTGGTGTACTGATCAGGCACTGACATTTCCGGGCGGCAAGGGTCCTAACCTGATAGTGGATGACGGCGGGGATGCCACCTTGCTGGTACACTTAGGATACAAGGCTGAAAACGATGCATCGACACTCGATAAAATAGCTTCCGGCACTGAAGAAGGTGTGATCCTGGCCTTGCTGAAAAAAAACCTGAAGGAAGATCCTGCGAAGTGGCACCGCATGGTAAGTGAATGGAAAGGGGTTTCAGAGGAAACAACCACCGGTGTTCACCGGTTGTATCAGATGATGGAGAAAGGTGAGCTGCTCGTACCTGCCATCAATGTAAATGATTCGGTCACCAAATCAAAGTTTGACAATCTGTATGGATGCCGCGAATCACTCGCCGATGGCATCAAGCGTGCCACTGATGTGATGATCGCCGGCAAGGCAATCGTGGTACTGGGTTACGGTGATGTGGGAAAGGGCTGTGCACGATCGATGAGAGCATATGGGGCAAGGGTCCTGGTTACGGAAATCGATCCGATATGTGCCTTGCAGGCCGCAATGGAAGGATTTGAGGTGACCACTATGGAAGATGCTGTAAAAGAAGGCAATATTTTCGTCACGGCCACCGGAAACCGCGACGTGATCACCCTGGAGCACATGAAGCAAATGAAAGACCAGTCAATCGTATGCAACATAGGCCATTTCGATAATGAAATACAGGTTGACAAGTTAAATGCCATGGCCGGAATAAAGAAAATCAATATCAAGCCCCAGGTGGATAAATATCTGTTCCCTGATGGCCATGCCATATTCCTGCTGGCCGAAGGGCGCCTGGTGAATCTGGGCTGTGCAACAGGCCACCCATCATTTGTGATGAGTAACTCCTTTACAAACCAAACACTGGCCCAGCTTGATCTGTGGAAAAACAGCTATGAAATTGGCGTGTACAGGCTTCCCAAAAAGCTGGATGAGGAAGTAGCCCGGCTCCACCTTGGGCAGTTAGGGGTGAAACTTACAAAACTGACTTCAGAACAGGCCGATTATATTGGAGTCCCCAAGGAAGGGCCTTATAAGCCCGATCATTACAGGTATTAGAGATACTGTCGGACATAGCTGAGATATAGGCAGATTCGAATATCGAACAAGGAACACCGAAATCGTGAATATCGAAGATAATGTGTTCTTTGCATTATCTTCAGCGCCTGCCTGGCCGGCAGGCAGGTTCGATATTTAGCGTTCCTTGTTCAGTGTTTCTATAATATTATATTTCAATTAGTTGTATATATGCAGGGAATTGCTGTTGGGTAAATAAGTGGCCTGGTATTGTTTAAGCGGATATTTTGAAGGGCTGTCATCCGTAGGGAATCCGCTGAACCAAAGCTGATACAGGCTATGGCATTGAGGACATTCGGCATACAGCGGATTGTCTGAAATTTCAACCGCTATGCTTTCCTCTACATGATAGGGACAGGTTCTGTCATAGGCATAAAACTCACTGACATCACAGTATATGATGATCCCGTTGTTATCATATCCCAGGGACAGGGCTGAAACCATCCCGTTGGTCACGATCAATGAACTGGCCGGCGAAAGATTGTAATGAATCAGCGCCAGGGTGACATTGACCGGAACATCAGGAACAACTTCATCGATCTCTTCAACGCAACCCGGTGCAAGGATCAAAAACAATGCGGCAAAAAATAGGCTTTTATATAAAAAATTGCTATTTTTCAATGCTTTAGCTGAATGAATTACAAAATTAATGCATTTCCACTATAAACGGATCTTTGGGCTGGTAATTGTATTTCTTTTCGTTTCCCTTTCAGCATTGTTTGGTCAGGAAAGGACGGCAAAAAAAGCTGAAAGAAGAAAAGAGCTGGTCGAAAAGCTTGAAAAGAAGTATTATAAGAAGGCCCGTAAGAAAACGATTAAGCAGCGGAGGGAGATGCAAACCAAGGCTACGCAAAAACGAATGAAGGAAACGGATAAGAGGGCGCGGAGATACAACCAGGAAGGAAAGACAGGATGGCTGGTAAAGCAGTTCTGCCGAAAAAAGCCGAAGCGATAGGTGACGAAATATGCAGGGGTGCTTTTCGGAGTGGACTCAAATGCATATATTTGCAGGGTATATGAATTAATGAACAAATGACAGCACTTTCATATGGATGACATCACTGAACTCATAATATACATTGTTATTGGTGTTGTTGGGTTGCTGGCAAGCGCATACCGGAACAAACAAAAACGCCTGTCACAATCCAGGCGCATTCCCAGGGATAATTCAACCGGACCCATGCCGGACATCATGCCTGATCTTGGACCCCTGGCTGAGATTTTAGGCATTCCTGAATTGGCCAATCCCAGTCCAAAGCCAGTACCTGTTCCGGAGCCGGGAGAACAAAATGTGGAGGAGGATGGAACCCGTATAGAGGAAGAAGGTTTTTTCGTTGAAAAGGCAGGTTTTGAATCGGAAGAGCTGTCCGATAAAGCGGAGAAGGAGGGATTGGATGCTGAGAAAATTGACCGTGAAGGAATGCCTGTTTTTGAATTGACACAAAAATCCATGTTGTCTGACTCCATATCCGATGCGGCCATTGGTGATATGTCTGATATTTATATACCCATCAGTGATTCAGAAATTAAGGGCGTTGAAGATATTGATAAAGTAGCTGACAATGAGGAAATTGACTGGAGGAAGGCAGTTATTTATTCAGAAATTTTGAAAAGAAAAGGGAATTGATTAATTTAGACCTATTCTTAAATCCTTTATTACATTTAAATAACAACCATACTTAGAACTATTTTATTTATTATAGCAGAAAAGAGGAAAGAGTTCCGGAAGGTATTTCGGAATTCTTTTTTTTTCGATGTTTAATCAGGGAGGTTTCTTTATGAACAAGGTTTCTTATATTACAGAGGAAGGGCTGCAAAGGCTTAAGGATGAACTTGATCATCTCATCAGCATAGAACGGCCGATCATATCCAAGCTCATTGCGGATGCCCGGGACAAGGGCGACCTGACTGAGAACGCTGAATATGAAGCTGCCAAGGAAGCTCAGGGCATGCTTGAGATGAAGATCAACAAGCTCAAAGAAGCCATTATCAATTGCCGGATCATTGATGGTTCCAAGATCGATACGGACAGGATTCAGATTATGAACCGGGTAAAGATCAGGAACACAAAAAACAATACCATGATGGAATATACCATCGTATCGGATAATGAAGCTGATCTGAAACAGGGGAAAATTGCCGTCAGTACTCCTATAGCCAAAGGACTCATCGGGAAAAAGGTCGGGGATTTTGTGGAAATAAAAGTGCCCATGGGCATTATCCCCTTTGAGATCATTGAAATATCCATCTGAATTCCTAATACAATCCTTTATGGCCACTATATTTACCCGCATCATAAAAGGTGAAATCCCCTGCTATAAAATTGCGGAGGATGAACATTTTATTGCTTTTCTGGATATTAATCCCCTGGTAAAAGGCCACACCCTTGTGGTACCGAAAGAAGAAACCGATTATCTCTTTGACCTGTCCGATGAAAGCATGGCAGGCATTTCGGTTTTTGCCAAGAAGGTCGCCCTGGCCATAGGGAAAACCATGCCCTGTAAAAGGGTCGGGATCGCAGTGCTGGGACTCGAGGTTCCGCATGCCCATATTCACCTGATTCCCATCAATGACCTTGGGGATATAAATTTCGCCAGGCCCAAACTGAAACTGACGCCACAGGAGTTTGCCGGCATAGCTGAAAAGATCAGCAAAGCGCTGGATTAACCCAACCGTTCCGGATTCTTCCTGATAAAGTCATTCCATCCCTTGTATTTTCCGGATGACGGGGCTTTCCCCTGCTGATAATAATGACATAGGGCCACGGCCAGGCCATCTGTAGCATCGAGTTTGTCGGGAATGGCATCAAATCTCATGATCTTCTGCAGAAAAGCTGCTATTTGTTCTTTCGAGGCATTTCCATAACCGGTTATGGACTGCTTGATTTTTCTGGGCGCATATTCGAACACGGGCACAGAGCGATAGAGTGCGGCTGCGATGGCTGTACCCTGCGCCCTTCCAAGCTTCAGCATAGACTGGACATTGTTTCCGTAAAACTGGGATTCTATGGCCAGGGCAACAGGTTTATATTCATCAATCAGCTGCAGGGTCCGTTCGAAAATGCATCTCAGTTTCTCGTAATAGTCATTAAGCTGCCGCATTTCAACACAACCAAAATCCACCAGCAAGGGCTCTCTTTCTCCTGTTCTGATCAGACCGTAACCCATTATGTTGGTCCCGGGATCAATGCCCAGAATGATGGTGCTTATACCCATGATGAAAAAATGGTTATTGTGATAATACTGCGGCGGAGTGTTGAAAACCCCGTTGGGGTATTGTCATTACAAATATCGTTAACATTTTCATTATTTTTTTTCTTTTACGCCATATTGTTGAAGCATGATACCTGCAATGATCAGCAGAAGGCCTGTTATGGAGGTCAGATAGATTTTTTCGTGCAGGATAAAATGAATGAAGATCAATGAAACAAAGGGAGTTATATAAATGAGGCTGGAGACCCTGGCTGTTGTTGTGGCATATTGAAGGGCTTTGAGCCAGAGGACAAAGGTGATCCCCATTTCAAACAAGCCGGCGTAAACAGACGGAAGTATCCCGAAGCGGGAAATCCCGGTCAATTCCCCGGTTAAAAAACAGTAAATGGTGATATAAACCGATGAAAAGAGAAAATTAGTCATCAGTTTGACCTGATCATCACGGTCATCTTTCATATTGAAGATCCAGTACAGAGCCCAAATCACGGAGGATGACAACGCCAGCATAACGCCAACAGGTTCCTTAATGCTGAAAATATCCAATTGTCCTTGCAGGGACAATAGCACAACGCCGCTGAAGCTTATCAGCAAAGCCATAAAGCTGATGAAATGAAGTCTTTGTTTGAGCAGCGGAACGGAGAGCAGCATCAGCATGATGGGCCAGATAAAATTAATGGGTTGGGCAACCTGGGCCGGCAGTAATGAATAAGCTTTGAATAATATGAGGTAATATACAAAGGGATTCAGGAAACCCAGCAACATGGAAGACAGAAGGTGTTTGCGGGTTTGCCTGAAGCATGCTCCTGCATTACCCTGAATTATGATTGGCAGGGCCAGCGCCAGCCAGGCAACGTAATTGGATATGAGCAGCA
>CAYWCR010000020.1:0-1261 GCA_964456825.1 uncultured Bacteroidales bacterium | reverse complement strand
ATCTTCGGCGCCTGCCTGACCGGCAGGCAGGTTCGGTGTTCGATATTTCTTGTTCATTATTCATATTCTTCCTCCCTGTATTTTTCCTGTTTTCATGATCAGGTCTTCGTTTTCTCGGCTTCTTTTCACAGGACCGGAAATCTCCCTGTTTATCTCCTGATTGTCTTCATTAATCACTTTAAATAAAATACCTGCAAAAGGATAGGCTAAAGCTGAAACATAACTTTGAGTTCAACGTAAATTGAAGATGTAAAAGTAAACGTATGAAAAAGACCATAACATTTCTTTGTATGATCACGGTATTGTCCGGCATTGTGAGCGGACAGAAGCCTGATCAGGAGAAGCCATGCATACATGTTGATGCGGAGGGTAAATTATTTGTCAACAAACAACTCCCGGTATATCTGTGGATATCCACCTCTCCCGAAGAAAATGCCACGGCATACCGGCTCACCAGTGACAGTTCGAAAAGGTATTCCAATCCCATGTATTTCGATACCGAGGGAAGAAATACCATCCGTTCTCCCTGGGCAGTTGATACGGTTTCCAGGCAGGTCGTAAATCCTCAGATGGATATAGTATTTGACGTATATGCCGACGGAAATCCTCCGGTCACCCGGGCCAAAATGACCGGGAAGAGCACGTTCACACGCAATGGCCTGTCCTGTTACAGCGGGAAGGTGGAGATTGCGTTATCGTCAACGGATGCTGTATCGGGAGTATCAGCATCCTATTACTCGCTGAACGGCAAATCATTTGAAAAATATGCCCATCCTGTTACACTGGAGGATGACGGTAATTATACCCTTGCTTGGTATTCGGTCGACCAGGTCGGCAACAGGGAAAAAGAGCAGGAGCGAAAATTTGCGCTGGATAACAGTGCACCGGTGACCAGTTTTACCATTGACGGAATGATGATTAAGAATTACGTATCATCCAGGGCTTCCATAGTATTAAAAAGCACGGATGATATGTCCGGCGTTAAAACGATCTATTACCGCATTAACCAGGGCCAGGAGGTTCCTTATACGGTGCCTGTTCCTGCAAGCCGGCTGGCAGACGGGAAAAGCAGCATTTCATTTTATGCAGTGGATAATCTTTCGAACCGGGAAGAAGTGCAGATTATTGGCGCTGCTGTCTCTGCCGGGACCGATAGTGAGACTTCAGGCAAAAGAGTATTCGAATTTTATGTCGACAATACCCCTCCCGCTGTGAACCTTACATTGGAAGGGGACCAATACAAGGCGGTTAACCTGTATGT
>CAYWCR010000019.1:17772-55418 GCA_964456825.1 uncultured Bacteroidales bacterium | reverse complement strand
TTAAACAACGAAAAACACCGCCAACTGGCGCTCGAGATGGCGCTACAAACAATGACACTGCTCCGGAATGAAAACAACATGCTGCCCCTTTCGAAATCGTCGAAAAAAATTGCTGTGATTGGCCCCAATGCCGATGACAAAGTGATGTTGTGGGGAAACTACAACGGTACACCGGTGCGCACCATTTCCATTCTCGATGGGATTAAAACAAAGCTTCCTGAAAACAAAATCTTGTATGACAAAGGCTGCGATTTGGTGGAAGACAAAGTAACCCAAAGTTATTTCGATCAGCTTTCGTTTGAAGGAAAACCCGGAATTAAAGCAACCTATTGGAACAATCGTGATCTGAAAGGTGATGTGGTAATCACGCAACAGATTGCAAACCCTATTAAAATGACCACTGCCGGCCAACACGAATTTGCTTCGGGTGTTAAACTTGAAGGTTTTTCCGCTTTATTTGAAACCGAATTCATCGCGAAAATTTCAGAAGAATTGGTGTTTAAAGGCGGAGCTACCGGTTATTACGAACTGATCGTTAACGGAGAACAGGTTCAAATATATAATAACTGGCGCACCCTGCCTTCACGCATTCCGTTAAAGGTAGAAGCCGGTAAAAAATACAGCATCGAAATCCGTTACGCGCAGCTCCATAACTGGCAGGCCAACATCGAATTCAATTTTGGAAAAGAAGTGGATGTAGACTTTACCGAACTCGTTAACAAGCTAAAAGGCATTGAAACGGTTGTGTTTGTCGGAGGACTTTCGGGTAACCTCGAAGGAGAAGAGATGCCCGTTAGCTATCCGGGTTTCAAGGGTGGTGACCGCACCAATATTGAATTGCCTTCGGTTCAGCGCAATTGTATAAAGGCGTTGAAAGCGGCCGGTAAAAAAGTGGTGTTTGTAAATTGTTCCGGTTCGGCCATTGCCTTAACACCCGAAACCCAAACCTGCGATGCCATCCTACAGGCGTGGTATGCAGGCGAATCAGGCGGACAAGCGGTTGCCGATGTACTTTTTGGTGATTACAACCCATCGGGAAAATTGCCTGTAACATTCTACAAAAACTCTGATAGCCTGGGCGATTTTGAGGATTATTCGATGAAAGGCCGTACCTACCGCTACACTGCCAATCACCTTTTTCCATTTGGTTATGGGTTGAGCTATACCCATTTTGAAATTGGAAATGCAACAATCAGTAAAACAACCATAAAAGTCAATGAAACGGTGCAGTTAACAGTGCCCGTCAAAAACACGGGTAAGCGCGATGGTACTGAGATTGTGCAAGTATATGTGAGAAAAGTGAACGATGTTGAAGGCCCGCTTAAAACCTTATGTGGTTTTCAACGCGTTGACGTGGCGGCAGGAAAAACAAACAGTGCCATTATAAACCTGCCACCTTCATCTTATGAATTTTACGACTGGGATCAGAACAAAATGGCTATAACTCCGGGTGAATACGAAGTTTACTATGGCAACAGTTCCGACAATAAAAATTTGAAAATGACAAAAATTACAGTTTTATAAACTTAACGGACAAAGCGTCAATGAAGAAAATTATTCATATACCGTTGGCTGTATTATGTTGTTTAATGGTGGCAATTACATCAATTGAAGCACAAACTACAGAAAAGAAAAAACTTGTTCCCACGATAACAATTCCAGCCCCTCCGGGATCGAAAGGTTTTGGAATGCCACCAACACCTAAGCCGGGGGAAACTACTCCCCCGCCAAGAAGAAACAGACCAAGCGCGAGCGTCACAGATACTATGCGCGTAATCAAGACCGTACACATTGATTCGTTGAATATGAGTGATCCGTTTATCCTGGCTGACGATGCAACAAAAACATACTACCTGACAAGTAGCGGCGGTGCTATATACAAGAGTACTGACCTGAAAAACTGGACAGGACCCTATGGCGCTTATGACACCAGAGGAACATGGATGGAAGGTATTAATTTTGTTGCTGCTGCCGAAATCCATAAGATCAACGGTAAATACTTTTACGCCGCAACCTTTGGTGACCGGAAGGAGTTGGTGGATGTTGTTCCACGCCGATACAATATTTATCGTCATCAAACCATGATTTTAACAGCCGACAAAGCTGAAGGTCCATATAAACTCGCTAATCCTGATCCTAACTACGACTACCTTCCTCATCACCTCGACATCATTGACGGTACGATCTGGTATGAAGACGGTATTCCGTATTTTGTTTTTGTTAATGAATGGATGCAAACCATTGACGGCACCATGGAATATGTGAAACTTTCACCCGATTTAAGCAGTACGATTACCGAACGTACATTGCTTTTCCATGCCAGCGAAGCTCCCTGGGCTCTCGAAATGGTGGCAAACGAAGAGATGACGTATGGATTGAAACTCAATGGTTGGGTAACAGATGCGCCTCAGCTATTCAGAACAAAAACCGGCAGGTTAGGTATGTTATGGTCAAGCTGGGGTGTAGGCAGGTATAATCAGGGTGTATGCTATTCAGAATCCGGAACTATTGACGGACCCTGGATTCAGGAACCCAAACCATTTGTTGGCGACAATTCCGGACATGGAATGTTGTTCACCACTTTTGAAGGTAAACGGTTGCTAATAATCCATCATGCGGAAGGTGAAGGCCCCCGTAAACCGCGGTATTACGAAATTGACGATTCTGGTGACAAACTGGTTCTTGGAGAAAAATACATTCCCTGATGAGCAAAATAACATTAAATATAAAATTGCTGGTATTTGCCGGAATTGTATCGTTGATGTTCAACCCAGTACATGAAAAATACTTTCTGGTTCAATTCAGATACCACTAAACCGGATACACCCTTTGATGTGTCGTTTGATTATTTGCGCATTGTGAATAATGGATTACATTAGTATAACCATAATTAAACCAAAAATTATCATGAAAAATTTTATTCGAATCGTCCTGGCTGCAACATTTATGTCTGGCGGATTGTGTTCTGCGCAGTCTCAGTCTAATGTTATTGAAGACTTTAAACCTTCTTCTGCAAATCAGGAAGGAAAGGAATATCCGCAGGTAAATTCCGAAGGGCGTGTACGTGTTCAGATTGCTGCACCGGAAGCAACAAGGGTTCAACTCGACATTGGCGCCGTAAAATACGATTTAACAAAAGATACCAGTGGCGTATGGACTGGTGAATCGGCTCCTCAGGACGAAGGTTTTCATTATTACCAATTGAATATCAACGGTGCCTCTGTCCCCGATCCGGGAAGCCTTTATTATTACGGAGCAAGTCGTTGGGGCAGCGGGATTGAAGTTCCGGCAAAAGACCAGGATTTTTATGCCCTCAAAAATATACCCCATGGACAAGTGCGGGAACATATTTATTTCTCGAAAACCAACGATAAAATGCGCCGTTGTTTTGTTTATACACCGCCCGACTATGATAAGGAGGCTCAAAAGCGTTATCCTGTGCTGTACCTGCAACATGGTGGCGGCGAAAATGAAACCGGCTGGTCAGCCCAGGGCAAAGCTGGTCTTATCATGGATAACCTGATAGCTGAGGGAAAAACCGTACCCTTTATCATTGTAATGGATAACGGATCATGGCGTATGCCGGAAAGAGACCGTTCGGTTCCACGAGGTGAGCGTCCTGCCGGACAATGGCCGCCCAAAGGCTGGGCCGATGGTTTCATGAAGACATTGCTGGACGACATTATTCCCATGATTGATGCCAGCTACCGTACACTGGCCGATCAACAACACCGGGCAATGGCCGGATTATCCATGGGCGGTATGCAAACCCGTGTTATCACCCTGGCCAATCCCGATGTTTTCGCCTATATGGGCATGTTTAGCGGTGGAAGCATAAGTACTGAAGATGTTGAAAATGCACCCGGTTTTAAGGAAAAAGTTAAACTTGTGTTTATCAGCTTTGGCAGCAGCGAACTTGAAAACCGCAGGCCCGGCTTTGGCGGCGATCCCAAAGAGAATACCGAAAAGCTTAAAGGGCTTGGAATGAACGCGCATTTCTATGTTTCACCGCAAACGGCACACGAGTGGCAAACCTGGAGACGCAGCCTTTACCAGTTTGCACCGCTTCTTTTTAAATAGCGATATTTCCATTCCCGGTTGCATTACATCATTATTAAAATAAATACAATGAATATTGGGACAAAATTATTTCCATGTTTGATCATCCTGCCCATGCTGCTGCCGGTATTTGTATGTGGGCAACAAGCCAACGTCAATCTCGATTATAATCCGCAAAAAGATACGGAAGGGCTTATCCCTTTCAGTGCCCCTTTGAATTCACCCCAAGTACATGACGACCGAAAAGTGACCTTCCGCCTGAAAGCTCCGAAAGCCCAGGAAGTAAAACTGGCAGGGGTGGCAATCCTCACTGCACTTGGAAATGCAAGTCAGCAGGTACCGTTTTCCAAAGGTGAAGATGGTATCTGGACACTGACGGTTGGACCCCTTAAACCCGATATGTATGCTTACCACATCAATGTCGATGGTGTTCAGATTACCGATCCGAGCAATACCTGTGCAGCCTTTACGGCCATGCCTCCCTATAGTCAATTGATTGTGCATGGCGACGGACCGGCATACTACGATGCACAAAAAGTACCCCACGGAAATGTAACCCGGCATATTTATCATTCGGAAGTTACCGAAGGTGAACGGGAACTCTATGTTTACACACCTCCCGGTTATAACCCGAAACAGCAATATCCGGTTTTGTATTTGCTGGGCGGAAGCGGAGAACTCCCATCAAACTGGGTATACGACGGCAGGGTGAATTTTATCATGGACAACCTGCTGGCGGAAGGAAAAGCCGCACCCATGATCATCGCCATCCCCAACAATCAGGTGATTCACAGAAATCATCCCCGGCACACTGAACTGACCTTCGATATTTTTGAAAAGGAGTTGAGAACCCATGTAATTCCATTGGTTGACAAAGCCTATAGCACAATACAGTCACCCCAAGGGCGTGCTATATCGGGTTTGTCGATGGGCGGACGCCACAGCATGTTTGTCGGTTTCCGTTCGCTCGACCTGTTTGCGAATTTTGGCATTCTCAGTGCCGGTGATGTAAATGCCGAAACTTCACTGGCCCATTTTTTAAACGATCCCGGCGTGAATGAAAAAGTGGATTATTTGTTTGTGGGGCAGGGAACCGAAGAGGCAAAGGGTTTTATGGGACAGCGATGTCTGGTTTTGCACGAAGTGCTTGAAAAGCATAACATAAAACACGAATACTATGTAGGTGGGCATGGCGGCCATGACTGGGCCACCTGGCGGCACCTTTTATATTACAGGTTCCTTCCGAACCTTTGGGAAAAGAATAATCATAGAAAGAATTAAAAATGAAGAAGATACACTTTTTGCTTGTTGCATCACTGATACATTGTACAAGTGCTTGTTCAAAACTTCAACCCGGACAAGTGAAGGTCGATGGCGGAATTATACAGGGGACAGTAACCGAGGATCTGACCATATACAAAGGAATTCCCTTTGCAGCGCCGCCCGTGGGCGATTTGCGATGGAAAGCGCCTCAACCTGTTGTAAAATGGGAAGGCGTGAAACAAACCACCGAATATACCCCGGCACCCATGCAGGGAGGGAACCCACCTTCGGGCAAAAGCGAAGATTGCCTGTATCTAAATGTATGGACACCGGCCAAATCTCCTAAAGAAAAGCTGCCGGTGCTGGTTTGGATTTACGGAGGTGGCTTCAGCTTTGGTTCAACATCGGAACCGGTTCACAATGGAGAGCACCTGGCACGCAAAGGCGTTGTCTTGGTGAGTATTGCCTATCGCGTGGGACAGCTTGGCTTTTTGGCACATCCCGAACTAAGTGCTGAGAATCCCAACCGTGTTTCGGGCAACTACGGTTTACTCGACCAGATAGAAGGTCTGCAATGGATTCAGAACAACATCTCGGCTTTTGGCGGCGACCCAAATAGGGTAACCATCTTTGGCGAGTCGGCCGGAGGTATTTCTGTAAGTATGCTTTGCGCTTCACCTTTGGCTAAAGGTTTAATTCATGGAGCCATTTCGCAAAGTGGTGGCTCGTTTGGGCCGACGCGACCTACCACTTACCCCGGCGAAAATATGAAGACCCTTAAACAGGCCGAGGAAGCAGGTGTTGCATATATGCAAAAAGCAGGGGTAGAATCAATAGCCGCTTTGCGAAAAATGGATGCCGGCAAACTGCCTTCGGGCTGGGGCATGGGAAGCGCCTGGCCAATTGTTGACGGGTATGTAATACCCGATGACCAGTATAAACTTTATGCAGCCGGAAAATATAACGATATTCCGGTACTTATTGGTTATAACTCTGACGAAGGTGCAAGTTTTTCACGGGAAAAAACTCCCGAAGAATACATTGCCGGAGTTAAAGCACGGTACGGGAAATTTGCCGACGACCTCATTAAGGCTTATCCCGTTGGAGAAAATTCGGTTCCGAAATCTGCACGAGACCTTGCCCGCGACGCTGCATTTGGCTGGCATACCTGGAGCTGGGCGCGTCTGCAATCGAAAACAGGAAAATCGAAAGTTTTTTATTACTATTTCGACCAGCACCCCGAATATCCCGAAGGTTCACCTCAATTTGGCTATGGCTCTCCACATGGCCAGGATGTGGCTTACGTATTTATGCACCTCGATCCTGCAAATCCACAAACATCCAAATCCGATCTTGAAATCTCGGAGGCAATGGGAACATACTGGACTAATTTCGCTAAATATGGACATCCAAATGGTGATGGTGTACCTCTTTGGCCTGTTTTCAGCCAGGAAGATCCCCAGGTCATGTATCTTGGGCCAACGCCCCATACGGGTCCGGTGCCAGGCGAAAATTCACTTAAAGTACTGGATGCTTATTTTGAATGGCGGCGCAGTCCGGAGGGTAGAGAATGGGCTCAGTAATGTTGCAAAAAACAAAATCAATAAAAATGAATACAAAGTATAAATTAATTGCTTTTACCCTTTTCCTTTTCTCAAGTACTTTAACCTTTTCTCAGGATCCTGATTTCCATATTTACTTGTGCTTTGGACAATCGAATATGGGAGGTGCAGCGCGGGCTGAGGCACAAGACTCGATTGTTGATGAACGTTTTCAAATGATGAGTACAATGGATTGCCCCGACAAAGGGCGGGAAACGGGGAATTGGTACACAGCAACACCACCCATCTGTGATTGTAATGCCGGTATTTCTCCGGCTGATTATTTTGGCCGTACATTAATCGAAAAATTACCATCGAACATAAAAGTAGGCATCATAAATGTTTCTGTCGGAGGCTGCAAAATTGAACTGTTCGATAAAGAAAACTACCAGTCGTATGTTGAAACAGCCCCAGGCTGGATGCTGAACTGGATAAAAAATTATGGGGGTAATCCTTACGGAAAGCTTGTCGAAATGGCAAAACTGGCACAAAAGGATGGTGTGATCAAAGGGATTCTGATGCACCAGGGAGAGTCGAATCCCAACGATTCGCTTTGGACACAAAAGGTGAAAGCTATTTATGACACCCTGATGGCTGACCTGAATCTTAATCCCCAAAACGTCCCATTGCTGGCCGGCGAGTTGTTAAGTGCAGAATACAATGGCAGGTGTGCAGGGTTTAACCAGTTTATTGCACAGTTACCAGATGTCATCCCCAACGCTCATGTGATTTCTTCTGCCGGATGTCCTGGCAGACCCGATGGTTTGCATTTCACAGCTGAAGGGTATCGCATACTTGGTAAAAGATATGGCGAAAAAATGCTTTCGCTTTTAGGTTTGCAATTATAGAAACTAAAGATTTAAGAATTGAAACGATTACCATCATTTTAAAATAGAAAAATGAATAGAAAAGTAACGCAAAGGGTTCTTACTATTTGTGTGTTGCTGAGTATCCTTTCCTGCAAAAACAATTCACAACCGAAAACGAAAGAAGCCGAAGCAACCTTTGCAGAAACATGGGAATCTCTGGCAACTATTGAAAGGGAACCCGAGTGGTTTAAAGATGCCAAGTTTGGGATTTACTTTCACTGGGGCGTGTACAGTGTACCCGCGTATGATAATGAATGGTACCCCAGATGGATGTACGTTCCCGGCAGAAAAGACTGGGGAGGGACAGTCTTTGGTCATCACGAAAAAACATATGGTCCGTTAAGCGAATTCAACTACCACGATTTTATCCCTATGTTTACTGCTGAACATTTCGATGCAAAAGAATGGGCCGATTTATTTGAAAAATCAGGCGCCAGGTTTGCCGGTCCTGTAGCACAACACCACGATGGGTTTGCCATGTGGGGCAGTAAGGTGAATCCATGGAATGCCAGGGAAATGGGTCCTGAGAAGGATATTCTGGGCCAATTATTTGCTGAACTCAAGAAACGCGATATGAAAACCATTGCCACCTTTCATCACGAAAGGCTGCTTCAGCGGTATGCCACCGATACGGCAAAATGGGCCAAGAATACACCCGATCCGGGGTGGGACAGCCATTTCCCCTATCACCCCGATTATATCACCTCTACTACCGACCCGAAACTCAGGTTACTTTATGGGAATATGCCCGAGAGTGAATTTTATGAATATTGGCTAAACCAAATAAAAGAGGTGGTGGATGAATACGCACCGGATATAATCTGGTTCGACTCGTGGCTCGATATTATTCCTGAAAACTACCGGCAGAAAATGGTTGCCCATCATTTTAACAGAGCTGCATCCCGGGGCCAGAAACCGATTGTTGCCTATAAACAAGAAGACCTGCCTGAAAATGTCGGCATGCTGGATATGGAGCAAGGCGGGAAAGCCGAACTGTCCGATGATTACTGGATGACAGATATTACCATTAGTCACGGCAGCTGGTGCTATACCAACGGACAAACCTATAAAGATCCGTCCCTGGTAATCAGGAATATGATTGATGTATGGAGCAAAAGGGGAATTGTTTTGCTGAATATTTCACCCAGAGCCGATGGGATTATCCCTGACACACAGCGGGATGTATTATCTGCCATAGGCCAATGGATTGAAAAACACAAAGAAGCGGTTTATGAAACCAGGGCCTATTCAGTTTATGGCTATGGCATTGCTAAATCTGAGGCAAGTATATTTGGCGGACAAACAGCCACTATTGCTTATAATCAGAATGATATCCGTTTTTCCGTTTCAAAAGACCAAAAGAGTTTATTTGTATATTCACTCGGTCTTCCTGAATCCAATAAAGAGATTGAAATTCGCACCGCTATTGAATCAAAAATTAAACGGGTATCTGTTTTAGGAAGCGGGGTTGAATTGAAGTGGTCAGTGAAAGATAAAAAATTGACACTGACAACGCCTGACTCATCTTATATGGATGAATTGGCTACTGTGTTTAAAATTGATTTTGAATATTAGACTAAAAATTAAAGGTATGAGTAAAATAATTTTTACAAACATTTTGCTGGTGCTATTATATATCGGCTGTTATGCACAACCCTATCAGATAACTGATTTTGGCATAAAATCCAGTATCAACTCTATTGATGTTGAAATTCAATTTTATGGCCCGTCAACTGTCAGGATATTGAAATCGCCTGAAGGCAATGCATTTACCAAAGAAAGTCTTTCGGTAATTAAAACCCCGCAAAAAACAGCTATAAATATAAAACAACAGGGAGATGAACTATCGCTGAAAAGTGAAAAACTTCTGGTGTTACTGGACCTGAAAAGTGGTAAGATTTCATTTTCAACGTTGAAAGGCGAAATGCTGCTGAATGAAAAAGAATCCGGAGCAGTTTTTACCGGTTTTGATGATGCCGGAGTTAAAACTTACGCTGTGAGACAGGCTTATGTATTGGACAAAGATGAGGCCATTTATGGATTGGGTATTCAGCAAAAAGGTAAAATGGTACAACGCAACCTGGAACTCCGGATGATACAAAACAATACAGAAGACTTTATACCTTTTTTCCAGTCGGTAAAAGGATACGGATTATTTTGGGATAATTATTCACCTACTATTTTCCGCGACGATCAGTACGAAACATCCTTCAGTTCCGAAGTTGGCGATGGCATTGATTACTATTTTATGGTTGGCGGAAATGCTGACGGTGTAATTGCCTGTATGCGCGACCTTACAGGACAGGTACCCATGTTCCCGTTATGGACTTATGGTTACTGGCAAAGCAAAGAACGCTACAAAAGTCAGGATGAATTGGTAGGGGTGGTTAAAAAATACCGCGAACTGGGTGTGCCTCTTGATGGAATCATTCAGGATTGGCAATACTGGGGCAATAATTACCTCTGGAATGCCATGGAATTTCTGAACCCCGAGTTCTATAATCCTCAAAAAATGGTTGATGAAGTGCATAGCCTGAATGCTCATATGATTATTTCCATCTGGAATTCATTTGGACCTCATACAAAACCTTACCGGGAATTAGACAGCATAGGCGCACTCTTTAATTTTGTTACCTGGCCCGAATCGGGTTCGGAGAAATGGCCGCCTAATCCCGATTATCCTTCAGGAGTTAAGGTTTACGACCCTTATAATCCGCAGGCCCGCGATATTTTCTGGAAATACCTCAACGCAGGGATCTTTTCACTGGGCATGGATGGTTGGTGGATGGATTCATCAGAGCCTGATCATTTGAAATTCAAAACCTCCGATTTCGATAATAAAACATATCTCGGTTCATTCCGCAAAGTACGGAATGCTTTTCCCTTGATGACCGTTGGTGGGCTATCACAACATCAACGCTCTGTTTCTTCAGACAAGAGGATTTTCATTCTTACCCGTTCAGCTTTTGCCGGCCAGCAGCGCTACGGTGCCAATACCTGGTCGGGCGATGTAGTGGCGTCGTGGGATGCTTTAAGAAACCAGATCTCGGGAGGCTTAAATTTTTCACTTTGTGGAATCCCCTATTGGAACAGCGATATCGGTGGTTTCTTTTTATGGAATTTTAAAAATAAACTTAACGACGCCGAGTACCGTGAGCTATACGCACGCTGGCTTCAGTTCGGTACGTTCTGCCCCATGATGCGCTCACACGGTACCGATGCACCCCGCGAAATTTACCAGTTTGGGAAAAAGGGAGACATTATATTTGATGCCATTGAAAAATACATCAACCTGCGCTACAGCTTATTGCCATACATTTATTCAACTTCGCGGGATGTTACAGCCAACCAGTCGAGTATGACCCGCGCCCTGGTGATGGACTTTGCATACGATAAAAATGCACTGGATATAAACGATGAGTATATGTTTGGTAAATCAATACTGGTTTGTCCTGTAACCAGTCCGATGTATTCAAAAGACAGGAAGGAAGATTTCAGCACTGTTAAATCAAAGGAAATCTACCTGCCTGCAGGAGCAGAATGGTATGACTTCTGGACCGGAGAAAAGCAAAACGGCGGACAAACCCTGACAAGGGAAACTCCTATGGATATTATGCCAATCTATGTTAAAGCAGGTTCAATTCTTCCCATCGGACCTGACGTACAATATGCCACAGAGAAAAAATGGGATGAACTGGAAATACGGATCTATCCTGGTACCGATGGAAATTTCACCTTGTATGAAGACGAAAACGACAATTACAATTACGAAAAAGGAGTGTACTCAACCATTACTTTTGCATGGAATGATGCAAGAAACAACTTAACAATCAGCGACTGCCAGGGTTCGTTCCAGGGAATGCTCACTGAGCGTAAATTCAATATTGTAAGGGTGCCAACCGAAATGAATACTGACTTGACCCATAGCAAAACAGTTACCTACAAAGGGGAAAAAGTAATGGTTAAGTTTTAGCTGCATAACCATTAATTTATACTAAAATTCACAAATAAAATATAAAGAATGAATTTAAAGCTATTGGTAATAATCGGCCTGTTTCCTGTATTGTGTAATGGACAAACTGTCAAAAATTTTATACAGTCATCTGACCGGGTTGATATAACGCTTGAAGATGGGATCCTTAGCATAAGTCCCCTGTCTGAAAATGCTGTAAGAATAAGGTATTGTAAAGAAACTGCAGGAACTCTTCCGGAATTAATTTTAACCGCCGGAATCCCGAACCCTGTATTTCAGGTTTCTGATTTACCATCAAAACTTGAGATTATAGTGAAAGGTATTACGGTTGTTTTAGATAAACAATCGGGAACATTGACTTTTACCGATAATTCCGGGAAAATATTCTTAAGCGAAAAAACCGGATCACGGATACTGATTCCCGATTCTGTGATGGGCGAACCATGCTATTTTGTTGAGCAAAGCTTCGAATCGCCTGCCGATGAATATTTTTTTGGCTTAGGCCAATTCCAGGACGGGCATTATAACTTAAAAGGGGTTACCCGTCGTTTGACCCAGGTAAACAGCCAGATTGCCATTCCCTTTATCTATTCTAACAAAGGCTATGGTTTGCTTTGGCACCAGTATGGGCTTACCGATTTTAATCCTGCCGATAATTTCGTAACGCTAGAAAAACAGGGGCAGGCCGATGGCAGCGACTATGTGGCTGAAGTTACAAGTACGGCGGGGACACTAAAAGTATCGCAAAACCAATCGCTTTACCTTGGTAAATTTTCAGTGCAGCAAGATGGCGAATATTCGATCTTTCTCGATTTGGGCAGCATGGGCAACCGGCATTATGTAGTAATTGACGGTCACCCGGTTATTGACCAAAGCAATATGTGGTTGCCACCTGCAGCAGGGGTGTTGGTTAATCTCAAAGCAGGCGTCCACGAAGTGCAGCTGGTCTGCAAATCCGACAACCAACCTGCGTTGTCGTGGAAACTGAAAGACAATTCCACGACTTTCCGCTCACCAAATGCCAAAATGCTCGATTATATAGTATTTTCAG
Source organism: uncultured Bacteroidales bacterium (assembly GCA_964456825.1). Lineage (GTDB taxonomy): Bacteria > Bacteroidota > Bacteroidia > Bacteroidales > UBA10428 > UBA5072. The sequence continues at coordinate 42,602 of CAYWCR010000019.1, read as the reverse complement.
GGTCGGCCGATGAAGTAATCGCTTCGTATCGTAATTTGACCGGAAATGCCCCCATGTTTCCCAAATGGGCATACGGGTTTTGGCAATGCCGCGAACGTTACACTTCAGCAACACATCTGGTTGAAACTGTTAAGGAGTTTCGTAAACGTGAACTTCCGATGGATGTGATTGTGCAGGACTGGCAATACTGGGGCAGCCTGGGTTGGGGCGTTCCACAGTTCGATGCAAAGAATTACCCCAATCCTTCAGCGTTCATAAAAGAACTGCACGATCTGAATGCCCATTTCAACATATCCATCTGGTCGAACCCTGATAAAAATTCGGATATTGGAAAGGAATATGCAGCAAAAGAACGCTTCATTCCCGGAACCAAATGGTTGGATTATTTCAATCCCGAAACCCGAAAAGAATACTGGAATACCCTGAAAGAGAACATGTTCGACCATGGTGTCGATTCGTGGTGGATGGATGCCGTTGAGCCCGAAAACGATGCATTGAAAGGTGAAAGAACCTACGCCGGTTTAGGCGATTTTTATCGCCTGACCTATCCATTGATGGTCAGCCAGGCTGTTTACGAAGGGCAACGCGAAGTAACTTCCGGCAAAAGGGTGTGTATCCTCACCCGATCAGCATTTTTAGGGCAGCAAAGGTATGGTATCATAAACTGGTCGGGCGATATCGGCGGAGATTGGGATACCTATAAACGACAGATTGTAGCCGGTTTAAATTTTACTATTTCCGGTTTACCTTACTGGACAACTGACATTGGAGGTTTTTTCCGACCTGGTCCTGCCCAGTATACCAATGAAAACTATCACGAATTGCTTGTCAGATGGTTTCAATGGGGGACCTTTAACCCCATTTTCCGCGTTCATGGTTATATGTCCGAAACCGAACCCTGGAAATACGGACAAACTGTTGAGGAGAATATACGTAAAATGCTGAACCTCCGTTATCTTCTGATACCGTATATCTATTCCGAAGCCTGGCAGGTTACCAGAAACGGTTCAACCATTATGCGCCCAATGGTTATGGATTTCAGGGAAGATGGTTCAGCTGTTGAACAACCCCATCAATTTTTATTTGGAAAATCATTCCTCGTTGCCCCTGTTACCGAACCTGGTGTAACAGCATGGAATGTTTATTTGCCCCAGTCGTTTGATTGGTACGATTTCTGGACTGGAGAGCGATTTAACGGCGGTCAGACCATCAAAACAGATGCTCCTCCTGATAAAATACCACTTCTTGTGAAAGCAGGGTCCATTGTACCAATGGGTCCGGTTGTTCAATACACCGGTGAAAATCCTGCCGATATACTTGAAATACGTGTTTATGCTGGTGCAAACGGAGTATTTACATTGTATGAAGACGAAGGTGACAATTACAACTACGAAAAAGGTGCGTATTCAACCATTACATTCACCTGGGACGATACTAAAAAAACATTGTCCATCGGCGACCGAAAAGGCTCATTCAGCGGAATGCCTGCAGCGCTAAAATTCAACATTGTCAGGGTTGAGAAAGACCGGGGAACTGGAATAACAGATGAATCTGAAAGCTATGATAAAATAGTAACCTACATGGGTAAAAAGATGGTGATTAAACTCTAATGGACGCTGATAACTTATTTGCAGTTCTGTAGTGTTTTTTAACCCCTGAGCCTATTATCTGCCATGAATTTAGATAATTTTGCTTTTTACAGTATTTTCAGGTGAGACAGGAATATGCAAATAAACAGGTTGTGATTCGAAGACTGATCATTTTTATTACAGGATTACTGTTGGTATTCATACCCTTGTTTGTGCAAGGACAGAGGATACGTTTTTATAACTCTGAACAAGGTATGCCCAATAGCCTGATCCATAAAGTCTCTCAAGACGATTATGGTTATATCTGGATTGCGACAGAAAACGGGGCAAGCTATTTCGACGGAATGCGCTTTGCAACATTTCGTCACGATCCCGGCAAGGCAGGCACACTTTCCAGTGACCTGGTCAAAACAATATACACCGACAGCAGGGGAGTAACCTGGATAGGCACGGCAAACGGATTACAGATTTATAACCGTGAAAACAACAGTTTCAGCGAATTTTCGCTTCAGTACCCTTCCTTTACAGGCACCCCCTATGTCACGTCGATTACAGAGGATAAGGAACACGAAAAACTGCTGGTGTCGGTAGCCGGATTGGGAGTAGTGGTGTACGATGGGAAAACCCAACAGATCGATACTGAAACCACCACAGCATTAAAAGAACTATATGGTACCAGTTTCCTCGGAACGTTATTCCTTGATAACGAAGGTTTTTTATGGTCGTATGCTGAACAGGGTTATTTTTTCAGGGTCAATCTTCAAAAAAAGGAGATCGATAAACTGCAATGGGACCCCGGTTTGAATGAACAGTCCGACAACATTGTTGTTTCGGCTATTACCGAAGACCCTGTTAACCGGAATATATTAATAGGTACTTACAACCATGGCATCTTTATTTACGACCAATCGCTGGGCACCATCAGAAGACCTAAGGGAAAATCAGCATCAGCGTACCGCATCCGGGCATTACTGGCTGAAACAAAGAAGGGGAATGGCAGCGGACTTAACATCTGGGTAGGCTCTGAAGATACCGGACTCAAAAAATTCGACAGGGAACTCGAAGAAATCATTAATCCGGATTTTCAGTATGCCCCTATTGATCTTGATAACTGCAAAGTGCATTCCATTATGCAGGATGCACAGGGAAACATCTGGGCCGGTATTTTTCAAAAGGGATTATTATTAATCCCCAGGTCAACCAACGATTTTGAATATATAAAACTATCGGCATCAATGGGTTCCATGAGTGCAAACATAGCCTGTGTAACTTCCATAACCCGGGATAATAGCGGCAACTTATGGGTTGGTACCGATGGTGGCGGACTCTTCTGCATGCCAAAAGATGGAACCAAGATCCGTTATACAAAAGATAATACACCCCTTCCCAATAATGCTATACTTTCCATAGCGGCTGACAAGCGAGGTACGTTGTGGATCTCAACTTACATGGGTGGAATTACAAGCTATAGCCCGCGCAACGGGTTTAAGGCATATAGTGACGATCCTGAACTACAAAAAGTGATCTGTTCTTTGTACGACAGTAAAAACGATAAGCTTTACCTGGGGACATTAGGACATGGGGTGAAGGTTTTGTCATTTTCAGATAACCGGTTAAAAGCATTTCCTGATATAAACAGACTGGTATGGGTCAGTTCACTTTGTCTCGATGATGCGGGCAATTTATGGGTGGGGCAAACAGAAGGTGTCAGTTGTTTCAGCACAAAGACCGGTGTAGAGATTCATGTTGATCTGGCAGGTAAAACCGATGGAATTAACATTAACTCCATGTTTGAAGATGGAGGTGGTTCCATGTGGCTTGGTTCACCCGATGGTTTGTTCCATTATCAGAAGGAAATAAACAAACTTACATTATATACTAAAAATGATGGTTTGCCAGGCAACCTGGTATGTTCTATGTTAAAAGACACAAAGGGGATTTTATGGATCAGCACCATTAATGGTTTATCCAGGTTCGATACACAAACAAAAACTTTCAAAAACTTTCATGCATACGACGGACTGCAGGATAATGAATTCAGGATGAAAGCCAGTTACATGGACAACGATGGAAAAATGTTCTTTGGTGGCATTAACGGAATTACGGCTTTCTATCCTGACAACATTAAAGGCGAAGAAAAGCTCATTTCCAAAATATATTTTTCCCAGCTTACCGTGCTCAGTCAGGCTGCAAATTATAATGATGCCCTGGGTAAGAAGAATATACTTGACAGTCATATCTCACAGGCACATCAGATCACCTTAAAGAAAAACCAGAATGTCTTCTCACTGGAATTTGCGGTGTTGGAATATGCCAATCCGCAAAAAGTGGTGTATGGTTACAGGTTGGATGGATTTGATAACGACTGGAGATATACTGATTCGAAGAATCGGCGGGCAACTTATACAAACCTGCCGGAAGGATCCTATGCTTTTCGGGTGAAAGCTTTTTTCGAAGGATCCTCAGAAGATCAGAATGCCGTATACAACAAAATAAATATTCGTATCCTGCCTCCGTGGTATAAATCTTATTGGGCTTATCTCATCTATTCGGTCTTGCTTGCTTTATTAATATGGCAGTTCGTGAATTTCCTCAATCGAAGAAAAGTCCGCATTCAGGAACGTCTGGAACTCGAAAAGAAGGAGATGAAACTTCGGATGTTCACCGATCTGACCCATGAAATCCGAACCCCCTTTACCCTGGTCATGAACCCTTTAAAATCGATGCATGAATCGGAAACCGACAGCAGGCGTAAGGAGATGCTCAATTTAATATACCGCAACGTGCTCAGGATACTCCGATTGCTTAACCAGCTTATGGATATCCGGAAAATTGACAATCAGCAGCTTAAGATGCAATTTCAAAAAACCGATATGATCTATTTCATCCAGGATATTATGAAATCGTTCGAACAACTGGCCATTGTGCGCAATATAGATTTCCGGCTGGTAGCAAATTTTGAATCACTGGAATGCTGGATCGACCGGGCAAATTTCGATAAGGTTCTCTTCAATATATTCTCCAATGCATTTAAGTTCACCCCCGATCATGGTTATATATTGATCAGTCTGGATACCATCAGGCCTAAATCAAATGAAGGATTACCCCTTAATACGGCGGATTATATTGAGCTCAGTATCGAGAATTCGGGAAGCAAAATCGACAAAGGCGAAAATGAACGTATCTTCGACCGTTTCTATCAAAGCCGCGATAACACAACAGCAGGCGGATCAGGTGTCGGACTGCATCTGGCAAAAATAATTGTCCAATTGCACCATGGGAAGATAAATGCAGTAAATACTGAAAACGGAGCAGCATTCATCGTTTATATCCCGCTTACGAATAAGCATTTGTCTCCGGAAGAAATTGCTGATGCTGATCCGAACAAGGACATTTACACAAAGATCCGGCACGATGTTGAACTTCACCCGGAAACAGATTATATTGAACTACCTCAGGATGAAGAGGCTGCCGTTGTTGCAAAAAAAAGCAAATCGAAGCGGACACTGGTATTTGTTGACGACGATGTCGATTTGGGAAAATATGTAAGGATGGAGCTTTCTGACAAGTACAATGTTGAAGTTTGCAATAAGGCCATAGACGCATGGAAAGTGATTTCCACAACGCTGCCCGATGCCATCATTGTTGATATAGTCATGCCTGAGGAAGACGGGATCTCGCTTTGCAGGAAGATCAGGAAAAATCCGGAAACCAATCATTTGCCCGTGATCATTCTCACTTCGCAAACGGACGAAGAGAATGAGCGTCACTGTATCGAAAGCGGCGCTGATCATTTCCTTACCAAACCTTTCAGCCTTGATCTGCTAAAAAGTACCATTGCCCAGGCGATACAAACGCGTGATATGATCAGGAACAAATACCGCTCGAATGTTAATCCCGATTTTGAAAGGATCAAGGTAAGTTCGCCTGACAGCCGCCTTATCGCAAAGGCTATAGAAACCGTGCGGAAAAACATCGAAAACCCGGAATTCAGTGTCGATGATCTCAGCCGGGAAGTAGGGCTCAGCCGGGTGCACCTGAACCGGAAACTGAAAGAAAACATCAATATTTCCCCCGGTAACCTCATCAGGTCCATACGGTTAAAACAGGCCGCCTACCTGCTCATTAATAACAAGGTAAACATCTCGGATGTTGCTTACAAAGTAGGCTTTTCATCACACTCCTACTTCTCCAATAATTTTAAAGATTATTTCGGGATGGCTCCCACCGAATTTGTACTTAAGTATACCGAATCGGAAGAAAAAGAGACCCTTAACAAATTATTCGAAAACTGATTTTTCGCCCCTCTCTCCCCTTTAATTCTTCTCTCATTATGATATTGGATACATTTTATGGCATTTTTAATACTTATTTATAGTCTATCGCATTTTTAATCAATAATTTAAGCACTTATCATTATGGAGTTCCGCACACGACTGAAAGCAAATGGCATAATTCAGGATGTATCAAAATTTACAACAATTGTATCAAAGTCACAATAACCAACTGGGTGAAAAAACGATTTTTGTACCGGTGGATTATTTAACGAATGATGCCTCTCAGATTTCCATGCTTCATGCCAGGTTAAGCTGGTTGATTTCATACAGGCCATGACATTTCATGATAATGACGACACCCTGACTGGAATTTTGACAATAGAAACGGAAACTTGTTTGGTCACAAAGACCAAACATGAAAATCCCGATTGAACTAATTATTACTAACCTAAAAATTAATCTATGATGAAAAGAAACCGGTTACTGCTGATGGCAATACTAATGTTGCCACTGTTGCTTTTTTCTTTCCGGAGCTATGGGCAGACCTCAGCAATAAGGGGTCTGGTATCTGACGAGTCGGGCTCTCCCATGGCGGGGGTAAACATTCTTATTAAGGGAACCATGCGAGGTACAGTAACCGATGTTAACGGGAAATATGAATTACTGGCCGGGCCTGATGAAATCCTTGTATTTTCTTTTATTGGTTATTTATCCGATGAAATCAATGTCGGAACCCGGGCGGAAATAAACATGACCATGGTACCTGACATCACAGGCCTGGACGAAGTTGTTGTGGTTGGCTATGGTACCGTCAAAAAAAGCGATCTTACCGGAGCAGTAACTTCGGTAAAATCCGATGAGCTGATGGCCAATGCACCTACTTCGATTCAAAAGGCATTGCAGGGGAAGGCCGCCGGAGTTGTGATCACATCCGGCAATACGGTTAATTCAACAGCCACTATCCGGATACGCGGGAACCGGTCGATAGGAGCCACCAATGATCCGTTGTTCGTTGTCGACGGATTTCCGCTGACCGGCGGACTGGAATCGATAAATCCCAACGATATCGAATCTATGGAAATCCTAAAGGATGCATCTGCTACCGCTATTTACGGTGCGCGAGGAGCCAACGGGGTTGTGCTGGTTTCTACCAAGAAAGGGGAAGCAGGCAAGGTAACGGTTGAATATGACACTTATTTCAGCATCGGAAAACTCGACCGTATTCGCCGTGCGATGGATGTTGGCGAATATTGCGACCTGGTGAGGGAAGGAAACCGGAGCTATGTTTATGACAGCATCGGTGGCTACCAGCTGGATCCGGGCAGTCGTTACAGTTCTGCCGTGCCTGATTATGAACAGGACCAAAGCATGGGTTATTTTACCCAGGATCCTTACCTGTGGGAATCATTAAGCCGGGGATGGGTTGACGGAGTCTGGGATGCTTCAAAAGTCCGTGGTTTTGACTGGCAAATGGCCGGTTTTCGCGATCATTCCACCTCTCAGACGCATAGTATCAACGTAAGGGGAGGAACCGAAAAAACCAGGTATTATATTTCAGGTGCATATCTTGATCTGAAAGATATTCAGCTTCAGTCGTTCCGTAAAAGGTATAATCTTCATATGAATATAGATCAGAACCTGGGTAAACTGATTGACCTGGGGGGAAATGTAGATTTCTCTTATCTTAACTGGAATGACGGTAAAGGTATTCCCATTTTCTGGAATCCGCTGGGAACACCCTGGTATTCTCCGGATGATGATGTCACGAAGGATGGTGATCCGGCCTATGGCCTTATCCCCCACCCATGCGGTGAACCCTTGCAATACAATTCCTTTTATGATCTTGACGGTGTAAAACGGCAAAAGAAAAGTAACAACATTATTACTAACCTTTATATCAATGTTAATCTGTTTAAAGGCTTAACATACAGGGCGAATTTCGGAACTTCGCTTTATATAAAGCAGGAACAGGAATTTTTCAGTCATTTTTCAACCGTGACCGGGCTGGGTAATCCGCGGGCCAAACAAAGCAACTGGTTTAACCGTGGCTGGAATTTTGAGAACATTCTGAATTACAAAACGGAAATTAAAGCCCATTCCATCAATTTAACCTTTGTTCAGTCGAACGAGAAATATGTTACCGAACCCACTACCCAGGAAGGTAATAATCTTCCATTTGAAAACCAGGTGTGGTATGATCTTGGTTCTGCATCATCACAGTCTGTATCAAGTGATTATACGCAATGGACCATGATGTCGTGGTTAGGGCGCATCAATTATTCCTTACTGGACCGGTACCTGCTTACCGCCTCACTCAGGTACGATGGTTCTTCCCGCCTGGCCGAAGGCCATAAATGGGTGGCCTTCCCGTCACTGGCCCTGGGATGGCGTATTTCCCAGGAGAATTTTCTGAAAAACATCAAAACCATCAACAACCTCAAACTACGGTTGGGTTATGGTGTAACCGGTAACTCGGCTGTTGACCCCTATAGCACGGAAGGGCAGATCCAGGTGAGCCGCTATAACTGGGATAAGACCACAGGTATCCTGGGATATGAGCCCTATACGCTTGCAAACAGAGCGTTGTCCTGGGAAACAACAGAGCAGGTTAACATCGGACTCGACTTTGGCATCCTGGGCGGACGACTGGCTGGGACCATCGATATGTACAGGCAACGTACCTATGATTTGCTAATGAAACGCTCACTCCCCGCTGTTTCAGGCTTTACAAGCATCATGCAGAATATCGGTGAAACACAAAACAAGGGGATTGAAATCAGTCTTAATACGATCAATGTCAATTCGGGAAAATTCTTATGGACAACGGATATAACGTTTGCTACCAACAAGGAAGAAATTACCATGCTGGCTTCAGGGCTGGATGAAGATCTGGCGAACAACTGGTTTGTCGGCCATCCGATTGATACTTACTATGATTATGTTGCCCTTCCAACCGTATGGGGCTATTCCAGGGAAGATATGGATGAATTGAGAAAATTCAGGGCAAACCGTTCAAGATTTAATCCCGGAGATCTCCGGGTTGAGGATCTGAACGGCGACTACAGGATTTCAGCTGAGGACCGGGAAATAAGAGGGTCAAAAATGCCAAAACAGACCGTCAGTATGGCCAATACTTTCAAGTATGGTCCTTTTGATTTGTATGTATTCATGTATGGCGCCTTCGGGCAAACCGTATACTGGGATCCGGGCATAGGACTGGGAGGCAGGGGAAATACCTTTAAGAATGAATACTGGACGCCTGCCAACACCGATACAAAGTGGCTGGCACCTCACGCTGATATGCAAATGCCCAGTAACATCACCGCCATGTATTACTGGAAAGGAGATTTTCTGAAAATTTCAGATGTTACGCTGGGATATACGCTGCCTGCTTCTCTGACAACCAAGGCAAGAATTCAAAGGACCCGTATTTATGTGAAAGTCCAAAATCCATACATGTTTTCGAAATTTGAAGGGAACGATCCTGAGGGCGCCATCGGGACGCAGAGAAATTCGGATGGCAAAATAGTTACCTATTCGGATGCCCCGTTCACCATGAGGGTTTATATGTTCGGACTGAATGTATCATTCTAACTGACTAAAAATGAAAACACTTAAGAAAATAATATTATGGGCAGGACTCATGTTGCCATTTCTGTCCTGCGAGGATTTCCTCGAAGAGAAAGGTTACAACGCTGATTATACCTATTATAAAACAGCCGACGGTTTAGATGCCCTGGTGGCTTCATGCTATCAGCAAACCCGCTGGTGTGCCGGTTTTGAAACCCAATATGCGCTGGAAGATATGGGAACCGATATTTATATGCTGGGTGGCGATGGTTCCCATCGCGATGCATTTGGCCAATATCTTTCTTCGGCGCTGACTCCCACCAACCAGCTGTTACTGGACTTCTGGAACAATAATTACAAAGGGATAGCCTCGTGCAATCTTGCCTTACAGTATGCAGAGGCCAATACAGAAATGATTGAAACAGTAAAACCAATCCGGAAAGGCGAAGCCTCCTTTCTTCGCGCTTATTACTATTACGAACTGGCCATCCACTTTGGCAATGTTCCTTTGAATGTTACCCCGACCGATAAGCCCAAAACCGATTTTTTCAGGGTGCCGCAAAAGCAAATCTGGGATCTGATCATTACAGACGCCCGTCAGGCCTGGGAACTTCTTCCCTGGGCGGATGCCGGCGGAAAAGTAACCGGTGACTGGGGGCGGGCAAGCAAAGGAGCTGCAGGACATTTGCTCGCAAAGGCATACATGTTCCGGTATTGTGATAAGTATGCAAAAAACCAGTCGGATGCCAATATGAACGAAGATCGTGGCGGCAAGGAATCCGATATCGACTCGGTGATTTATTTTGCCAGCCGGGTTGCCAACTATGGCGAGGGAGCAGGAAGCGGCAGCAGTCACGTGTTGGCCGATAATTTCTCTGACCTTTGGGGCTGGGATCCGACTCAGGGTCTGGTAGCCGAGTATATGGGGCCGGAAATCGTGTTCTCGATAAATTTTTCAACGAATCATTTCTATAATAACACGGATGTTACCGATGTTAATGGTAAAGGAAACTGGTTGCATATGTTATATACGGCCCAGCTGGAAAATTATCCTTTAACTACCGCTCTTGAGAATGGTGATAAAATTACCTGGGGGAACAATGTCGGAAGGGTCCGTGATTTTTTAACTGACCGCCCCTGGAGACGACTTTGTCCCACCCCTTATTATTATGCTGAGGATGGCCTTTATGCAACCAGGAACTATGCATCAGGAAAATTGGGAAAGCTTGTTGATTCAAGGCTTTACAAATCGCATGTATGGGTATTGTTTTGTAACGATGAAAATGTAGACGTGCCTTGGGCATCTTATTCGAATGCAGCGGGTTCATTTGATCCTGCAGATATTGGTATGACTGAAGGTGAACAACGATATACCGTGGGCGATACCGCTATTGTATTGTCTATAGAGGATGTTTCCAAACGGTTTGCCGGTGGTACTCCCCGGGAGAAACTGGCTTTGGCCAGGGCCGGGGAAAAATACTGGTATGTGCCCATGCAGTCAATTTTAGTGCCTACTTCCAGAGGCGATGTGTCCGGATATGATGTTATCACCAATCAATTCCCTACGCTGATAAAACATCTCGATAACCGTCGTGCAGGCATACAAGACCAGGCCGGATTTAAGAATTTTATCCGTATGCGTCTGGGCGAAACCTATATCCTGCTGTCAGAAGCCTATGCCAGAAAAGGAGATTTTGCCAATGCTGCTGAAACCCTTAACAAGGTTCGTTATCGTGCAGCCTGGAAAGAAGGTGAGCAAAAATCCTTCCACTACTGGAAATACGATGGCGGCACCTATGAATCCAGAACTGCTGCAACCATAGACGATATGCTTGTAACAGCCGGTTTCCTGGGCGGTTTCTCTGACCGGCAGCTGACTGATTTCTACCTTGACGAAATGGGCCATGAAACGGCAGGCGAGATGAATCGTTTCGACCTTCTGGCACGCTATGGCGCTGATTATTTCAAGGAAAGAATCGAAGCCCATAATTACTGGACAGTCGGAGCTATCAATGTCTTTCATCGGTTCCGTCCCATTCCGCAATCCCATATCGACAACATTGATCCCCCTGATCCGAATCCGCAGAATTACGGTTACTTTTAGTTTTCATAGAAATTTTGCATTAATAAAATGCAAAACTTCTTCATAGGTTAGATCAGTTAGTATCAGTTTGAAGCTTTGCATCGACAGATGCAAAGCTTCTTCATGCATCAGAATTATTAGTATAAATAATGATATACTATCCGCTTTTTATATTAATATTAGGATATTAAATAAGTTTTAAAACACCGGCAATGAAAGGAATAATAAAAAACACCTTTTTGGCTATTATTCTAATGTCAATTTATAATTCATGTGAAATTGATAAAGAGCCTTACAAAACTCCTGAGTGGTTGGGAGGTTCTATTTTCGAGACATTAGAGAAAAATGGCAATTACACCATTTTAATCAGATTAGCAGAAATAGCCGAATACAGAGATATTATCGAAAGTGATGTCTATACGTTTTTTGCTGCCAACGATGACGCTTTCAAAGAATTTTTGGCCGGCAGGGGAGTCGATTCGGTTGGACAATTATCGAAAAGAGAATGCAAGTCATTAATGGCTTTACTTTCGCTGCGAAAGGGTCGTTCCAGGGATCAACTGATCTACTAATATATAAACGACCGTTGGCAGGATTCAACCAGCGAATACCTGTCCCGTTTCTTCAGGTGGGATTTACCTGCGAAATATTACATTCAAAAAGAGGTGGTAAAATATAATCCCGATTATCAGGGCCTGGAACTCGCCATTGTAAATAACCATAAATGGATGCCCTGTATATCAGAAGATCTTTTTGGAGATATTGGAGGCAAAACGGATGGTTCGGATTATTTGTACTTTTTCCCGAACTCCACATGGACCGGCCTTCAGTGGTTTAATGCCGCAGTGACCGGACCAGAAGCAAAGTGTTCCAACGGGTTCATCTTTTACATCGACCAGGTTGTTCCGATACCGCCGAGTATTGATGAATACCTGCGAAACAACCAGGACAAATACGGGGTTTTTTACGATCTGATGCAACGGTTCGCAACGTATACCCCTACAACTGAGCTTGGCATTGATTATGATATATATACAAAGGCATATGCCGATGTCAGAGATATTGCCTTTGAAAATGGCCCGCAGCGTCTTGGTTATGAAGCAACCAATTTTTACACCGCTTATATACCTACGGATGATGTTATGCAGGAATATCTTGACAATGCTTTTTTGACCGGTAAATTTGCTTCTATCGACAGTGTACCAAGAGAAACAATAATTTATTTACTGAATGGTCATATTGCCGGAAACTGGGTATTCCCATCACAAATAAGAAATGAATTCCTGAATCCTTACGGTGAAACGATAGATTTCGACCTCGACAAAGATGTGACCGATGCTACCATGTGTAGTAATGGCGCCCTATACGAAATAAACAGGGTATTAGAACCATTAGCTTTCAAAACTGCCCCGGGTCCACTTTTTACAGATAATAAATATTCAACTTTCCTACGTGCCCTTAATGTCGTTGGTGTTATTCCGACCCTTTCGTATCCGGATGTACCGGTTACAGTATTTGCTGCGGATAATGACAGGCTTTTAGCCTATGGTATCCGATATAACACGCTGAAAGAGATATTTGAACAACAAAATATTTTTGGAATATGGGTAGATATGGAAGAAGAAGATCTTATAGATTTTGTTTATGACCAAATCATTTATAAGGGGATTGATGATTTTTCCGGCGAAGGGATTATTTATACCGCTAATGGTACAGGTGTTTATGTTAACAATAATACTTTTATGGCCGGAGGTAACCGGGAAGCCGGTGAACAAATTAATGTGGTGGAAGCTACTAACAGCAATATTAATGGAGTATTATACTTATTAGATAATCCCATTAAACCCGCAAAAGAAGATTTTGCAAGGTATATCTACGGCAATGACAATTACTCCGGATTTTATTCACTTCTTGACAAGGCTGGTTTGGTTGATTCTGTTCCTGACGAAGATGATCCTGATTTGTATTATAAAAACCTGAAGTTCTTGCTGACGTATAAAAATTGGACAGGGTTTCTACCTGATAATGATGCAATTGCTAATGCCGAGTCCAATAATTTAATACCGGAAGATTCAGTAGAACTTGGTAACTTTTTAAAATATCATTTTGTAGCCAATGAGTTAATTTCCGATTTCAATACTGTTTCTAATGACTATAAAACCGCGTTTGTTGACTCTGCCGGGATACCGCTGGAACTCAAGGTTCAATCTGAACCAAAACAAATGATTGTTACTGATGGATCAGGAGAAGAAGTACTCATTGATCATACCACTGCAAATGTCTTTGTAAGAGATGGTATTGCTCACAGCATAAAGACAGTGCTAATATCTAAATAAATATTTCGAAAAATAACAGGAACCCAGCTATGAGAACTTTATTATTAACAGTGTTTCGCACATTTCTGATACTTTTTTCAGTAAGTATTAATATGTCAGCACAAACCAGGGTTATTATAAGCGGTCAGATAAAAGACGATAAAGGGCCTTTAATTGGCGTTAACGTTGTTGAAATTGATAAAGACGGACGTTTTATTTCAGGGACAACTACCGACTTTGACGGTAACTTTACTTTGACCGTAAGCAGGAGGGATGCAACTGTTCAGGTGTCTTATCTTGGGTATACCACGCAGGTTTTTGAACTTGCAGGCAGAAACAAACTGAATGTCGATCTGAAAGAGGAATCTATAAAAATGGATGAAGTTGTCGTAACGGCCGATAAAATAGGGAACGATGGGATTATTTCCATTCGGGACAGGGCTACTGCTGTATCCAGGCTCGAAATGAAAGACATGAACGAATTAATGACCTCCTCGATTGAAGAGATGATGCAAGGTAGACTTGGAGGTGTTGATATAGCGGCTATTTCCGGAGACCCGGGTGCCGGTGTAAATATCCGTATCAGGGGGACAGCCTCCCTGAATGCCCGTAACGAACCACTGATCCTTGTAAATGGTATCCCTTATGATGCAAACATCGATGATAATTTTGATTTCGGAACTGCTGATGTGCAAAGGTTTGGCAGCCTTATTGACGTTGCCCCTGAGGATATTGAATCTATTGAAGTACTGAAAGATGCAGCATCAACAGCGGTATGGGGTTCGAAAGCAGCAAATGGAGTGTTAAGTATAAGAACCAAAAGGGGATTTAAGTCAACTCCGGTATTTTCATATACTTCTACCATTACAAGGTCAAAGGAACCCGATCCTATTCCTATGTTAAATGGCTATGAATATCCAAAACTTATAACAGAAGCACATTTTAATAAAATCCGACCTGACGATCCATCTAACTTACCTGATCCTGAAGATAAAAACTATGCACAAAATACGAATTGGATTGAGGAAATCACCCGTATTGCATATACTGCAAACAATAACTTTTCAGTACGGGGTGGTGGTGATAAAACACGATATGACATTTCTGCCGGATATATGAGCCAGGAAGGTACTACCATCAATACAAAACTTGATAAAATAAACCTTCGTACAGCGCTGGATTATGACTTATCGAATAAGATAAAGCTAAAAACCGATATTATGTTTACCCGGTACGACCAGGATGCAACGTATGACTGGGACAACAGGGATTATAAAAACGGAGATTTCGATAAAACCGTGCGCACCGTTGCTTATAAAAAAATGCCGAACATGTCGGTATATGAAAGGGATACAGCTGATAATATTTTAGGTAATTATTTTACACCATCCTATACCATACAAGGAGATGCAAAGGATATGTATAATCCGGTGGCTTTTGCTAACCTGGGTCAGCATAATCGAACGCAGGATAATACCAGGGCTTTATTTAATATTAAATATCAGATAATAAAGAACCTTGTTTTCGAGAGTACCATCACGATGGATTTCTTTGATCAGAAACGTAAGAAGTTCCTTCCTTATAAAGCTATTGGTTTTGGTATTGATGATGATATGTCAAACCAGGCAAGTGAAGAGTCCTTTAAAAAGAATAACCTGCAGACTATCAACCAATTGTACTATTCAACCCAACTAAATGACAGACACGAATTCTCTGCCCTCTTAAGGTTGAGGACAGAAGATGAAACTTCGAAATCATACAACATTAAAACAAGCCGGTCAGCCTCACCCTTTTTGCAGGAAGCCACCGGCGATGTGGATATTGTCAGCCTCAGTTCCGGTTCATCAACCTTCAGATCTGTCAGTACTTTCGGTCAGTTACATTATAAATTTGATGATAAATATATCGTTACGCTTGGGTTAAATTATGAAGGAACTTCTAAATTCAGTAAGGATAGCCGTTGGGGAACATTCCCTTCTGTATCTCTCGCCTGGAGAATAAATGAAGAACCTATCCTGAATAAAATCAAGGCTATTGATGACCTTAAATTAAGGTTTAGCTGGGGTGTTTCAGGAAATACACCATGGGGCAACTATTTATATTTTAACAGTTATGCGGCTAATTCAGCTTATAGTTACAATGGTATTGCCGGTGTCAGGCCTGAGGGAATTGAATTAACCAGCCTGAAGTGGGAGAACATAGAACAGATTAACCCCGGTTTTACGTTGTCAGCTTTTAATTATCGCCTGACGTTGGAAGCAGATTATTATATTAAAACCACCACCGACCTATACCTGGATTATTTTAATATCCCCACCTATACCGGGTATGCCAAAATAGCCCAGAACAGTGGTACAATGGAAAACCGTGGTTGGGAGATTTTTACTAACATTACTGTTGTTAAGAGAGAGAAACTTAATATCCAGACAACTTTTAATTTATCTTCCAATGAGAATATTATTATCCAAATGCCTGAAAATTATGCGCTGGAATATGGTAACATGCTTAATAACGGAAATTATAAGATCAGTATAGAACCCGGAAATTCCATCGGGGGATTTTATGGATATAAATACCTTGGAGTTTATAAAGATAATTCTGAGCTTGTTGCCACCGATATTAACGGAAATCAGATTTATGATATCGGAGATGTTCCGTTGAAAATGATCCATGGTTCAGGTTATGTATTCCGGCAAGGTGATGCTAAGTACAAGGACCAAAATTACGACGGGGTAATCGATGAACTTGACCTGGTTTATTTGGGTGACCTGAATCCTGGCTTCATGGGAGGTTTTGGGCCAAGAATTGCCTATATTACTAAACAAGGTGAATTTGTAGTAAATGGATTCATGTATTTTAAATTAGGCCAGGAAATTATCAATAAAACCAGGATGGATACCGAAAATATGTATTATGACGATAACCAAAGTGTGGCTACGAATTACCGATGGAGAAGACCCGGTGATGAAACAGACATGCCCAGGGCGCTTAGCGGGGACGGATACAACTGGATGGGATCAGACCGTTTCGTGGAAGATGGTTCGTTTCTCAGGTTAAAGACAATGTCTTTCAGTTACAAACCATCAGATGAGATTTGCAAGCGGCTAAGGCTAAGGGAGCTTAGAATTTACACAACGGCATATAACTTGTTTACATGGACAAGATACCTGGGACAGGATCCGGATGTGGCACAACCCAGTGATCCTAAACTATTGCCAAAGGATAACAGCAGAACCCCTCCGAGCAAACAAATTATTGTCGGGCTGAACATTACATTTTAATTTTAAAGCAGTACAAGATGAAAAACAAATTTAAATTACATATTATTATTATCACCGTTGGTTTAATGTCCCTGCTGGGTTCCTGTATAGACTGGATGGAACTGGAACCTGAGGATAAATTAATACGCCAGGAATTCTGGCAAAAGAAAGGGGATGTTGAGGCTGTAGTAGCAGCAACGTACGATGCATTCAGGGAAACTTCGTTAAAGTCACTTATGATGGGTGAGGTCAGAGCCGATATGATATACTTTAATCCTAACCAATTCGGTGACTATGTTAAAATAGCTGAATCCGATATACAATATGACAACCCGGAGGTCAAGTGGGAAAAGTATTATTTCACCATTAATCTGGCCAATACGCTGATTCAATTTATGCCTGAGGTATTGGAAAACGATAAGCTTTTCACCGAAACAGAAATGCAAAGGATTCATGCTGAAATGCTCTTTATAAGATCATTAACTTATTTTTACCTTGTTCGTCTTTACAGAGATGTTCCGTTGTTATTGTCTGCCTCGAGTTCAGATACCGTGGATTTTTATGTTGAAGAAAGTGATGAATCTGTTGTTCTTAACCAGATAATCAGTGATCTGGAATATGCCGAAACCATTGCGGTATCTATGGATAACATTGATGAAAACACGGCCCAGTTTATGTCTGATCTGACACTTTTTAAAGGCAGGGCCAATAAATACTCGATTCAAACCTTGTTAGCCGATGTATATCTTTGGAAAGAAGATTATCAAAAATGTATAGAATATTGCGATAAGGTTATCGGCTCCAATTTATATTCGCTTGAAAATGAAACAGACTGGTTTAAAATATATGTACCAGGGAATTCAAAAGAAAGTATTTTCGAAGTACAATACAGTGAAGCCAATAAGGAAACAAACCCCATATATGAAGTGCTCCTGCCAATCGTGGGCGGTTCAAGGGCAACCTTTTATGATTGGGTTCAGGAGGAATTGTTTTTAGCAAGCGATATACGTGTTGCAAATGAAAGATACGGACCGATATCGAAATATACGCTTATCGATAATGAAGGAACCGGGTTAAGACGGGATTATAGTCAAAAAGATGCAAATTACATATACTACAGATATGCTGAACTATTATTGATGAAAGCTGAAGCATTGGCTGAATTGAACAGATTTTCCGAATCGCAGGAGCTTATCAATGAAGTTGCCTTAAGGGCAGGAAGTCCTGCAGTCTTTATAGATCAATCCATATCAGCATTCAGAAAGGCAATCCTTGATGAGCGCGCACGTGAATTTGCCTTTGAGGGTAAAAGATGGTTCGACCTGTTAAGGTTTGCCAAAAGGAACATGTTTGAAAATAAAACGCTGGTCATCAATATTCTTTTAAGTAAGGCCAGTGAGGAAAAAAGACCGATTTTACGGGGAAGGATATTGGATCCCAATGGTTTCTACCTTCCAATTCCGGAAGATGATATCAAGTACAATGATAAATTAAATCAAAATCCCTATTACGACCGATAAAATGGAAATGCCATGAAAGAATTTTTATATATAAAAAGCAGCGCTATGAGTAAGGCAATTTATGTTATTGCATTATTACCGCTCATCATGTCAGGCTGTGAAGAAAAAGAGATTCAGATTTGGAAGAACAGATCAACCGAGCAGCAAATAACAGAATATATAACGGCAAGAGATTCCATATATTCTGAATTCAAAAAGGCCATGGATATTGGCAACATGAGCAGTTTGTTGAGTACCAGAGGACCTTACACATTGTTTTTACCCGACAATGAGGCCATGGTTGCCTATTATGACAAAATGGGGATAAATTCGATAGAAGAGTACAGCGATTCTGTTTATTGGAGAAATGTTGTGTTGAACCATGTTATTCCCGGAATTTATAAAACCGGAGATATTCCTCCCGGAAGCATTCCTCAAACCAACGGACTTGGTGATTTCCTGATTGCAGATGTCGACTTTGTAGATGGGCTGGGATATCTTATTATTAATAAAGAGTCTTTTGTAACCGATGAGAATGAGGAAACAGCAAACGGGATAATACACAGGATTAACAGGGTAATTGATATAGTAAATAAAACTTGTGCTGAAATTCTTGAGGAAAACGGATCTTTTCAAATATTTGTTGAAGGTTTAAAACGTACAGGAATTATTGATACCTTAAAACAAGTTAATGTTCCCTATGGAAAAGTAAATGTCAGGGCAAGGTTTACCATATTAGCCGTTCCTGATTCGGTATATAACCAGGAAGGAATTACCAACGTTGATGAACTGATTGAGAGGTTTGATGATAAAATTGGAGAACTGACCGATCTAAACAATGGTTTTTACCGATATATGGACTACCATTGTCTGGAAGGAACTTATTATACCTCAACTATCCTGGATGACACATACCCCACTATTTCAAGAGAAAGTTTAGTGAATATTGTCAGCGAGGGTTTAATATTTAAAATAAACCTTAATTCGGTAACACAGGAATATACTGAAATTATAGTAAAATACTCCAACATCCCTGCCAAGAATGGTGCTGTGCATACCGTTAACACCATCCTGGAAGAAACAATGCTTCCTCCTGAAACCATTCATATTGAAATGACAGAGTTCCCGGATATCATGGCGTTGGATTGTTTTCGCAGTGAAATGAGAAATTTTTTAGATCCGGAAAATTCATTTGAAAAAATAAAATGGAAAACAGCGCCTTATCTGCAATATTACTATAAACCCGGTGAACCTTGCTCCTATAATGACTGCATTGTGATGGCCGAAGGTTACTGGGAAGTGGAAGCCACCATACCGAAAATAAAGCAAGGCAGGTACCATATTATATCCAGATTTAAAAAAGGCGGGAACAGGGCCAATATAGCCGTATATGTTGATGGTGTGAGGAAAGAGGATGTCATTGTACTGAATGATGACTTCGGTTATTTTGATTTCCCCATCTTCGATGTTGACTGGGAAATAACTACAGAACATACATTCAGACTTAAAACAATTACTCCCGGGATCGTAATGTGGGATTACCTTGAATTTGTTCCCATTGTTGAATAATAATAAAGTTACACGGTTCATTCCAGCTAACGATTAACACAAAGAAATTATGCTAAAAAAAATAATATTCAATCCTGTTGTTATGAGATATTTTCTCATCTTAGTCTTTACACCGATACAAATACTGTTATTTTCCCAGGAGCAATCTATTATAAACATAACCGGTACTGTGACCAACGCTGTTTTAGGTGAACCTGTCAGCCAGGTATTAATTTCCATTTCAGGGACATCCGTAAGTGTTACTACAGATGAAAACGGAAAATTTCAGCTGTCCGATGTTAACACCAATGCTTTGGTTATTGCGAAACATCCCGATTTTGTGGGTAATGAGTTATATTTAACCGGCCGGGATAACCTCGATATTAAAATCATACCCGTTGATTATAAAAGTAAGGATGATCTGGTTGTTATACCTTATGTTGATAAAAAAGCCAAGGAAATTCCTGTATCTTTCGAATATTTTTCAAAATCAGATGTTCAAAATACATCCGAGACTACATTTGCACGGGTTATCCAGGGAAAAGCCGCAGGGGTAAAAGTCAATACCCTTTCAGGGATGCCAGGCGCTTTATCTGTGTTTTCAATACGCGGTCCATCTACCCTTTCAGGCAGGAATGATCCGGTTGTCATTATTGACGGTGTCCTGCACGAAATTCATTATCCAAAAGAAAGCCCAATTGATGGTTTTGTGCATAATCCATTAGAGATGGTTGATATGGATGATATTGAAAATATAACCATCATGAAAGATGCCCAGTCGCATCTGGGATCGATGGGCGCTAACGGTGTAATTGTAATCAATACTGAGGAAAAAAAGGAAACCAGTTCTGCTATCAGGGTTCATATTTACCAGGGATTTACCTCACCATCTTCCAACAAAATGCCGTTGATGAATGCTGAGCAATTTAATAATTACTTAAGCCAGCAGATTGCTTCATCAGCGCTATCCCAGGATGAAATCAATGTTAAGTTTCCATTTCTGACAGGCGGTAATGATCCTGAAGGTTTATATTCGAATAACACCAATTGGCAGGATGAAATATTTACTTCCGGATTATTATCCAAATACCACCTGTTCTTGAAAGGAGGGGATAATGTCGGTAACCTGAACATGTCCGTGGGGTATCTTAAACACAAAGGTATTATCGAAAACACCAGTTATTCCCGGTTTAACCTGAGTATCAATTCTAAAATCAATATAACAAAAAGATTTTCTTTTATTCCTAACGTAAAGATTTCTACTTCAGATAGTTATTTAATGGAGCAAGGAGCCAGTGATATAACAAATCCCATTCTTGCAGCCAACTTAAAACCCCCTATAACAAGGCCTTATTCAGTTAAAGGCACAACAAACGATCAATATCTTAACGATGTCGGAGCATTTGGTGTGAGCAATCCGTTGGCCATTACTCATAATTACAAAGCACAGAATAAGAATTACCAGTTTATGGCATCAGGAAAGGCCATTTATAATATCACCAGTAATTTTTCAGTTTCAACTAATTTAAATTTAACCTATAACAATTCCAGGGATAATCTTTTTACTCCTGATAAGGGATTGGTTGAAATAGACTCGGCGAAAAACAGTATGAATGCACTGGTTACAAAATTCAGCTCCCTGCAAAATAATTTTATGATCCTTTACGCTGCTGACCTGAATGAGAATTCATCTCTTGACATAAGATTGGGTAACAGGATCATGAGAAGTACCTATGAATACGATTTGGGTTATGATTTAAACTCTCCAACCGACGATTTTACAACATTAGGTAGCGGAGCTGAAGATCAATTCCTGAGAATGACAACCGGTAGCTCCAGGTCATTGAATTTTGTTTCTTATTATACCCTGGTCGATTTTAGTTTTCTGGATAAGATTTATCTCAATGCATCTTTAACATTGGATGGCAATTCAGTTATAAACAAAAATGACCGGTATAATTTGTATTACTCGGTTGCCGGTGCATGGAACCTCGCATCAGGGAATGTGAGTTTGTTATCACGGTATGAAGAGCTGAAGGTAAGAGTGTCTTATGGAACCAGTGGCAATATTTTTAACGATGTATACGATTATTCGAGGTTGTATTATGTTGGCAAAAGGATTACCGATGTTGGCGTCATCGTACTTGAGTCAATCCCTAATGAAAACATGGAAGTTGAGAAAAAATCAACCATAAATCTTGGTTTTGATATGTCTACTGCCGGGCAAAAGTTCAATACCAGTATTGACTTGTTTTATGAGACTGTTAATAATTTGATAATCAGACAAAAGATATCTTCAGCCTATGGATTTCCTTATATTTATAATAATTCCGGAAAAATGGCAAACCTGGGGGCTGAATGGACTGCTGATTACCGGTTTAAAACCGGAAAGTCGTTATGGACTGTTGGTTTCACAGCAGCTTCTATGATCAATAAAGTAACGGCTATTGACCAGGATTTGGCTGAAGGTGAGCGAAATGTTATTTTAACGCAAATTGAGGATCAACAAAATAATACAGTTGCTACACTGGTTACCGAAGTCGGAGGACCGTTGTATGCGTTTTACGGTTATGAAACAGATGGCGTTTATATATCCGGCGAGGAGGCAAATGCAATCGTGGGTCCAAAAGGTACAATAATGCAAGCCGGTGATGTAAAATTTAAGGACCAGAATCAGGATGGAATGATTGATGAGAAAGATTTGAAAACTATTGGCAGTCCCCTGCCGTTGGTTTACGGGGCATTGTTCACATCATTTAATAAAGGCAGGTTTAAAGCTTCGGCTGACATCGGTTATGCTGCGGGCAATAAAATCTATAATTATTTGGCAATGAAAATTAATTCAGCCGATAATTTTTACAACCAGCATAAAGATGTCCTGGATCCCAAATCACCTCGTATTGCTTATGGTGATCCATCCGGGAATAATGTTTTTTCTGACCGGTGGATTGAAGACGGATCCTATATACGGTTAAAACATGTTACCCTGTCCTATGATATTCCGGCAAACAACAGGTTCTTTAAGAAAATGAAAGTTTATCTTACCGGTTCAAATCTGATAACGTTCACCCAATATTCCGGGTACGATCCTGAATTTTATTATAACAACGACATCATGTACGCAGGGGTGGATTTTGGAAAAATACCCTTCGGAAGGTCCATTATTTTAGGAATAAACTTTGAATTGTAATTTAACATTATTTAAAATGAAAAAACATCAATACGGAAATTTTCAAATAGCTTCAGGAATCTTATTCATTGCAGCCATTATATCATCCTGCGAAAATTTCTTGGATGAGGTACCCGGTGATAAAATAACTACTGATCAACACTATAAAACAAGTATTGATGCTTTCACATCAACGGTCGGGGCATATTCCCTATTACAGGAAGTTATACCGAATTTAGTCATAATGAACGACTTACGTTCGGATTTGATGACCGTAACTGAGAATTTTGATGTGGATTTAAGAAATATCAACCGTCACAATATTGATATTGATAATAAATATAATGACCCTTCAGGTTATTACAGGATCATATTGAATGCAAACGAAGTACTGAATAATCTTGAAAAAATTCAGACATATGACAGAGAATTCGATTCACTTTCGCTCGCATTAATGACGTTAGACATGGTAAGTCTCAGGTCATGGGCATATTTTACTATTGTAAGACTTTATGGTGAAGCTGCCTATATCCCTCAAAGTATGAATTCATATGATGAAAATTACCAGTTTGAATATTATACAAAAGACAGAATGATTGATACATTAATAAGTCATTTAGATACCTTGTACACTTATCAGGATCTGTTGGTCAATGACCTGGGGTCAATACTCATTTATGAAAGAGCCCTGAGAGGAGAATTATATCTTGAAAAGGGAGATTATCCGAATGCTATCCTGCATCTTATGAATGCTATCGGGGATGCCGATATTAAAACCAGGTTTAAAATGACTGAATTTGAAGATGAAGATTGGCAGAATATTTTTGTACGCGCTATGGCGCAGACATCAGAGGTAATGTCAGTGGTACCATACGCTTATGAGGATAACCAGGAAAATCCGCTTTCAGATCTGTTTTTTGCCGACAGGAAATATTTGGTAAAACCATCCGGTTACATTGTAAATTTATTTGATTCACAAACTACACAGAAAGATGCAACAGGTGATACCTACAGAGGAAAAGGAATATCGTATGATTCAATAGGGAATCAATTGGTGGTGAGTAAATACAACATGGATCCAAATGAATTTTCAGGAGCTGATATTATCATATACAGAGCGGCTGATATCCACCTGTTGTTGGCAGAAGCACTTAACCAAATGGGAGATTATGAAGCGGCCCTTAGTATTATCAACGATGGCTACCATACCCCTCCGGGATGGAGAAGGGTCAATGGGATCCGAAACCGCGTATTGCTGAAGTTGAAAGAAATGCCCGCTTCCGATATTCAGAACTCCATAGAAGATATTATTATGGAAGAAAGGGCTATGGAATTGGCTTTTGAAGGAAAAAGATGGTTTGACCTTGTTAGAGTGGCAAATCGAAGGGGTGAATCATATCTTGCCGGTAAAGTATCTGCTAAATACGACGATGCATCCGTTGCATCAGCAGTATATAATAAACTAATGGATAAAAATAACTGGTATTTGCCTTATAAAAAATAATGCTAACCGTTAAAAT
>CAYWCR010000019.1:0-17672 GCA_964456825.1 uncultured Bacteroidales bacterium | reverse complement strand
TAATAAATAACGACCTGAAAAAATTCATTAATCCAATGTCGCAACATTTCTCACAGTGAATGATCAAAAACTTACAGGCAACAACATTAAAAAAAATATGTTTGTCAGGATTGTTATTACGCTCAATACTTAAAATCAAAAGAATATGACCGGGAAATTCTTTTTTATAACAGGTTTGATTTTTATTACACTGTTTTTAAATCTTTATACTCAAAACAAACCTGTTATTATTGAAGCAGAATCAGGGAGCCCGGGCCCTGTCTTTTCAGTAACGGACCAGGCCGGTGTGGTATACATAACGCCGGCAACCGATTATAAAGGAACTGACACATTACCCGGGGATAGTGAAAATCCGGCTTCTTTATACCAGACTGTTGAAACCTACATGAATCCTGTTTTACCGGGTGATCATCCCGATCCTACTTTGCTGAAGAAGGGAAACGATTTTTATCACTGCGGTTCCAGTTTCCACTTCACACCATACCTGCCGATATTGCATTCAACTGACCTGGTGCATTGGAAAGAAATTTCAAGGGTAATTCCGTCAAACTGGAGCGGATTACTGAATGATGCTCCGTCATATGGCATCTGGCAGGGAGCCATAACCTATTTTTATGATTCATACTGGATATATTTTTCCAATACCGCCGGAGGCGGGCAGTACTTTTCAAAGGCCTTAAGCCCTGAAGGGCCCTGGTCAGCTCCGGTTAAGATGAATACTACCTCAACAACCGGCGCCAGCGGATACGATAATTCAGTTTTTGTGGATGACGACAGTACCGCCTATTTGTTAATTAAGCCGGGACAATACACCAACAGGATACAGAAGATCGGAACCAATGGCCATCTGACAGATACTGTTATTAACCTGGATTGGGTCAATGCTGACGGTAAGTACAGCTGGGCAGAAGGTCCGGTAATGTGCAAACGGGACGGATGGTATTACTATTTCATTGCCGGTAATGTTGCAGGCGGACAATATGTTCTCAGGTCCCAGAGCCTTACGGGAGATCAGACAAAGTGGGAAGCGCTGGGAAACGTGTTTGCCCCTGTAACAGATCCCTTAGCCGGCCTGCGTTCACCCAATCATATGTCTCAGCCTTTTCAGCTGGATGACGGGACCTGGTGGACCATAGCCCACAGTTATGAAAATGCAGGGGGAAACGACTGGAGCGGACAGGGGCGCCAGGGAATATTGCACCAGATTGCATGGGATACAAACGGCAAGCCCACAGGAACAGCTCCCACTTCCTTATCGCTTACAAAACCCGATTTACCGCAATCCGGGATCCCATGGAAACTGCCGCGTTCCGATTATTTTGAAAGTACTTCGCTTGATTTGTCATGGCATTTTCTTAACAGGGCCGCCGTCACCCGATATTCCTTAACTGAAAGACCCGGCTGGTTAAGCATTAATCCGGTTTCCGGCAGAAGCCATATCTTGCATAAAGACGGCGGACATTGCTATGCGCTGGTTACCCGTGTCGATATTGATGCAAATGAAGCAGGCCAGGCGGCAGGCATTTACCTGACCAACGGCAATGAATCGGTGAATGTTAGGCTCTTTTGCGGCTACTCCGGAAGCCGGAAAATTATTTTTACTTTCAATAATATTACGTATGAGGCGGAAAACACCATTGGCAATGTCGTGTGGCTGAAACTCGAAAGAAAAGAGCATAATTTGTCCGGCTACTACAGTTCAAACGGCGTTTCCTGGACTAGGGTGGGTAACATTATCAATGCTGCAAATCTGGATAAAAGCCAGCCCAATTATAATTCATGGGTGGGAAATTCACATGGATTATATGCTGAACGTAAACAGGCGTATTTCGATTTGTTTATATACAAAGACGGGTTTTCTGCCCTGCCTGCAGCAGGATTTAATAATGCATACGGGATTAAGACGATTACAAAAGTCCCGGGTAAAGTTGTGACCAACAGTACCGCTGAAGGTGGCTGGCTGATGTTGGGAGGAGTAGAACTTGGGACCGGTGAAAAAGTACCGGTAAAAGTTGATGTGACTGCCTCGTCCGTTTCGGGAGGAGATCTTGAAATATGGTTGGATGATATTGAAAATGAGGGGACGAAAATCGCTACCATTCAGATTGCAGGCACGGGCGGTGCAGATACATGGCAGACTTTCTCCGGAGATATTTCCGGCATAAACGGTCAGCACGATATTTATCTGAGGTTTTCAGGCACGGAGAATGCCTTTTATATCCATACCATTCAATTTGTTCCCGATCCTTCTTCTTATCCTTCGGATATCCATAATTATTCTTTAATGGATAATGAAGCTTGCCGGGTCTATCCGAATCCGTATTCTCACGGATTTACCATTGATATCGGGGATGCTGAGGGGAAATATACGATATATGACTTGTCGGGAAAAACCGTTGAAACCAGGTCGTTTAAAAATGTCATTCATCATACAGGTGTGGAATTGCCTCCTTCCTTTTATATATTGAAGGTCGAAACAAAAGAAAAATGGTTCGAACTAAAATTAAATAAGATATTATAAACCTGAAATTGAATACTTATGAGAACCTTGATAATCTCATGTTATGTATTATGCAATTTATTCATTATGGATATTCCATATATTGCGGCCCAATCGGTAGATATTGATATGAACACAACATACCAGACCATTGCCGGTTTCGGGGGAATGAATCTGCCCGCGTGGATTGATGATCTGACTGAGGATCAGGCAAACAAAGCCTTCGGAAATAATCCCGGTCAGCTGGGATTATCCGTTCTCAGGATGCGGGTTCCAACCGATACAAATCAGTTTTACAGGGAAGTTCCGACAGCGCTTCGGGCTAAAAACCATGGCGCTATGGTTTTCGCAACTCCCTGGTCGCCGCCTCCGTTGATGAAAAGCAACAACAATATTGTCGGTGGTTACCTTCTGCCTGCATCTTACGGTGCCTTCGCAGACCACTTATTGCGATTTGCTTCTTTTATGAAAGACAGCGGTGCATCATTGTATGCCATATCTCTTCAAAACGAGCCCGATATAAAAGTCAGTTATGAATCGTGCGACTGGAGCGCAAGGCAATTCATTGATTTTTTAAAAGAACAGGGTTCAAAATTGGAAGCTGTCCATGTAATAGCTCCGGAGTCATTTCAATTCAGACGGCCTTTAACTGATTCCATATTAAATGACACGGCTGCTGTTAAGCATGTCGATATTATTGGAGGCCACATTTACGGAGGCGGCCTGTCAGATTACCCGCTGGCCCGTAATAAGGGCAAGGAAGTTTGGATGACAGAGCATTTTACCGAAAGTCAGCATTCGGCAAATGACTGGCCGCTGGCACTCGACGTTGCCACTGAAATTAACAACTGCATGAAGGCCAATTTCAATGCTTATATCTGGTGGTATATCCGGAGGTTTTACGGTTTTATCGATGATGCCGGAAATATTACCAAAAGAGGATATATAATGTCGCAATTTTCCAAATTTATCCGGCCCGGCTCGGTCAGGATCGGCGCTGCCGTTAAGTCAGCCCCCGGCGTTGATGCGACAGCCTATAAAACCGATTCCGGCTTTGTAATGGTGGTGGTAAACAGAAATGCTGCAGAGATCAGCCTTGGCTTTATCCTGCAGAACGGAGTGGTAAATACCCTTACCCAATATACTACCTCGGCGAATAAGGATGTTACCAATGACAGCACTTATATCATTACGGGAGGTGCATTTAATGCCACCATTGACGGCAGCAGTATCACCACCTTTACTTCTTATTCCGGCAATGCAGGAAAAAAAGCAAATACAGCGCCTGTTGCAAACGCGGGAGCTGATCAGGATATTACGGATAACGACAACGACGGGAAAGAAATGGTTGTGCTCGATGGTACCGGCAGTTCTGACATTGACGGGAATATTGCAAATTACTCCTGGTCAATGGATGGAAAACAGGTATCGTGGGAATCAACCCATGAAATTGAGCTGGGCACGGGCAGTCATATTGTTGTTTTGACCATTACGGATAATGACGGTACAAGGCACAGCGATACTGTAATGGTGAGCATAAACAGTTTGAATAATACCCATGTCTGGCTTGAAGCCGAATGCACCTCTGCAGGATCTAACTGGGATGTGCTCACCGATGCCGCGGCTTCCAATGGAAAAAGCGTCATGGTTCATGCCGGCACCCAAAGCCTGGCTGAACCCTCTGCGGATTCTTCCGATCATCTGATATACAACTTCCATGTCAGTGAATCAGGTGCTTTCAAACTCTGGGGAAGGACAAAAACACCCAATGCCAACGATGATTCCTTCTGGGTGAGGATGGACAACGGAAGCTGGATCAACTGGAATGGTATTCCGGCCGGCTCAGCATGGCAATGGGATGATGTGCATGACCAGAGTGGAGGACCCGTCGTCAACTATAATCTGGATACCGGATACCATAAGCTGACAATATGTTACCGGGAAGACGGTGCAGGACTTGATAAATTATACCTGACCAATACGGGCATGATCCCGTCAGGGCCCGGCGAAACTGCAGAAAACTGCATTATTTCCGCTGTTAAAGAACAGGATGAATACAGGGTTACAGGTGTCAGCATATTTCCCAATCCGGTGAATTCATCGGCACAGATCTCATGGGATTTACCATTCACTTCCCTTGTTATCCTGGATTCCGGCGGAAGGATTATAGTTCACAAGCGATATCCGGTACCTGTAAAGACAACACATTTATCATTAAACCTGGAATCCGGGATTTATGTAGTAAAACTAGTCAGTGAAATAAAAACGGGAGTGACACGGTTTATTGTTGAATGAATTGTACCCATTGTAATGTGAATAAGCTTTCTGTTCCGGCGCCTGTAAACCGCAGATAAACATCATGTCTTCCCTGTACCTGGCTTACAGCAGCCCTGAATGTTTCAACGTTGTTCCGGTCTCCGGTATTTAAGATCTCACACGCTGCAACCTTTGTTCCTGTATCAATGGAATCAAGCCACACTTCAACCTTCCCCCCGGCTCCGGCGCAGGAAGCTTTTATTTCAATGGCCTTCGGTACCTTCAGGTATTCATTATTTCCGAATTCAACACCGGCATAAAGGGCCCAGTCATTATGATGAATGCTGTCAAGCAAGCAAATGCCATCCGTTTTGTTGGCGGGTGT
Source organism: uncultured Bacteroidales bacterium (assembly GCA_964456825.1). GTDB lineage: Bacteria > Bacteroidota > Bacteroidia > Bacteroidales > UBA10428 > UBA5072. The sequence goes on along the minus strand of CAYWCR010000019.1, from coordinate 12,531 downwards.
TGTACCATATTGATTGGCGGGGCATTCCGCAAGGATCGGTGTATAGGCATCACGGTATATATACAGGTCAAAATAGGCATTGCTTCCCGATGTATATAATCCCTGCCTGGTTCCCATAAAGGAGGAAAAATCAGCATAAGAATCTATGGCCGAAATATCCACGGGTTGACCAATTTGCATCCATTCAACGGCATTTTTGCTGAAATATCCTGTGATGTTGTGGTTCACCCTGATTATTTTGAGCCACAGTGTATTCCCTGCTGTATTCCCGGCCTCAAATTTCAGTTCATTAAAACGGAATATGATCACTTTTTCACCATATTCATTCACAGTACTGTATAATTTTACAGCCATCTTTTCATCACCTCTCATGATCTGAAGCCCGGCTTCATCGGTTGCCGACGTTGCATCGAATTCCAGACGGGTGATAAGCGAATAATTGTGTTCCCCGTCATTCTTAGTAATGGTATTGGCCTTTGTGCTGCTCTTAGGTGATAAGCGAAGCCATCCGGGCCGGTCAGACAATGTGTATGTACTATCAGGGGTATAGCCTGAAAAGGACCATTCCGGGTCCAGTTTACCTGAAGTGAAAAAATCAGATTTTGGTACCATCCAGGGTATGCCGCTGCCCGGAAGTTTGGGTGCCGGGAAGCATTGATTAACAGGGTAATCGGCAACCGGTTTTCCATCGGCATCATACCGGACCTGGTTCATCAATCCCTGCCTCCCCTGCCCTTTCCATTCACCTTTTGCATATAGCGGATGGATGACCCAATGGGTGCTGTCATCGAGCATTACAGCTGGTGAGGCATGATTCGGACTGGTATAGAGCGAGCCCGGTTTCAGCGGATCGCTTTCATTGAAGAAATCGCCCAGCATTTCCCATGAAGCCTGGTCAGCCGTAAGGGTAAGGCTTCTCATTGACTTTTGTCCGCCGGACAGATCACGGGCAAAAGAATAATAATAATACCCGTTGTATTTCCACATCACCGGTCCTTCTGCCCAACTGTAAGGATGGGCAGGCGACGGATTCAACCAGTTGAGGTCGTATACCACACCGGTAGGCTGTCCGTCGTTCCCCAGCTCAACGATTCCGCCATTCGGCCGCCCGTTCTTGACAACCAGGTACCACTTGTTATCGTCGTCGATGAATATCGAATTATCATATCCAAGTCCATACGGCAGGTTTGACGGATCATTCACCCTCACGGGTTCACTCCATGGCCCGCGGGGATCTTCCGCCTTCACGAAATACATGGTATTGGCCCGCGAAAAGAAATCCCAGTAATGGTTATTATAAAAAACAATATGTCCTCCCCAGCATCCCCCTCCGGGCGTATCACCGTATTTTGACCACGATGCTTTAACAGGCTGGGATATGGCTTCCCAATGAACCAGGTCGGTTGAATGGTAAATTACCGGTGTCACATTAAAGGATGAGCCCGTTGTATAAAAATCATTCCCGATCCGGGTAAGCGTGGCATCAGGATGGTCGCCCGGAATGACAGGGTTCATATACGTCTCAAATGAAGGAGACTGGGCAATCCCCGGGTTAAACAATATTTCAAGTCCGATTATGAAACCAGTCAAAATCAGGCAGTAGTTGTTTCCTATTCTCATACCGGAATAATAAGTTTTTTAATGAAGCTGGATTAACTATATTAATAATGCGAAAGATATTGGTGCACAAAATATAAGGCTATAAAATTTCAGTCAATTCCTTTGAAAATTGATGCAGTTTGCGGAATAAAGCAGTGTTAAAAGCAGGATCAGCATATCTTCCGCCTGGTTTGAGCAGGGTTTAAAGATCCCTGGAATGCTGATATTTAAGAACGGGCAGGATAAACGGTTATCCCCGTCATACAGGGCAAAGGTGTTGTTGTTTTATTTTTCCATGAAATTACCACCCTAAAAAACAAAATCCAGCATCCTTTTTACCAGGCCTGCCAATATGATGGCAAACAGGATCTCCAGCACACAAATGGCTAACGCTTTTTTCCATCCGTATTCTTTCCACAAAACGGAAATGGTAGCAACACAGGGGATATAAAACATGCTGACCACAGCAAGGGTAATCATCTGTTGTGCACTGAGCACGTCAGAAAAGCTGGTGGTTCCCAGATAGGCCGCCAGCATCACCAGGATCAATTCTTTCCGGAGGATCCCGAATATAAGCAGGATACCCGTGATAGCAGGAAGTCCAAGCCATTTAACGGTAACCGGACTTAAAAACGAAGAGATAGCCGGCATCCAGCCTGCCAGGTTAATAGCCTGAATTACTACCCCTGAAATTACAACAATGGGGGCTGCGATGAAGATGAATTCCTTCAAAGCATCCCAGGTCTGGTAAAGGATTGTTTTTAGCTGAGGTGTTTTATAACCGGGCATTGGCATGATCAGTTCCACCGGTTCACCAAGCAGCAATTTAGAGGATATCCTGCCAACCACAAAGATAATGATCATCGCAAAAAGATATAATCCCAGGGCCCATAACAGCCCTACATATTTTCCCACAAGGCCAAAAACGATAACAGAAACGGCCGAGCATGGCACCAGTGTTACCAGAACAGCCGTAATGAATCTTTCACGTTTCGATTCCATGATACGGCAGGAGAGGCACCCCGGAACATTACATCCAAAGCCGATGATAAAAGAAATGCATGCTTTGCCATGGATCCCCATTTTGTGCATAAGGTTGTCCATCAGGAAAGAGATGCGGGATATATAACCCCAGTCCTCCAACAGGTACAACAAAATATAGAAAGGCAAAATATAGGGCAGGGCAATCTGAACCAGGGCCAGGACACTTTCAATGGCCGCCCATCCCAACGCGGTAAGGAATGAAATCCCAATCGTATTTATCCACCAGCTGTGCCAGTTCCTGAACAGGGTATCAAACTCCCCGGATAGCCAGTTGCCAAAAGTGAACACGGTAAGGAACATTCCGCCCAGGATCACGATCATCACGAGATATCCGGTAAACCTGTGCGTGGTTATGGCATCCAGTTTGTCATTCAAGGATGTTTTCCTGTTGGTTGTGATAGTCTCAATTTCCCTTGTTATCTGGTAGGCAAGATGGCTTCTTTCATCAGCAATCACGAGGGAAGAATCGTGCCCGTGAATCTCCTCAAGCTTCTCACAAAGCTGTTTCACTTTTTCCAGTATTTCAGGACTTTTCTCCGCTGTCAGTCTGGTTACATCCTTGTCCTTTTCCAGCAGCTTGATGGCTACCCACCTGACCGGATAGGGAAAGTCAATTGTCTTCAGCAACAAGGACAATTGCCCGATGCAATCTTCTATTTCTTTACCATAGGGATGGATCCTGTGCTCAGTCTTTTGACTTTTCAGCGCAATGACGTTGTCGACAACCCGGGTTAATCCTGAACCACGGGAAGCGATTGTCGGTATAACGGGGACGTTAAGAATGTCCTGAAGCTTCCTGTAATCAACCGTGATTCCTTTCTTCTTTGCCAGGTCAATCATATTCAACGCCAGAATAATAGGGCATTCAAGCTCCAGGAGCTGGATCGTAAATATCAGATTTCGTTCAAGATTGGTGGCATCAATGATGTTTATTACACAATCCGGTTGTTGATGAATTATGTATTCGCGGGATATTACCTCTTCAACAGAATAGGTTGTCAGGGAATAAATACCAGGCAGATCAAGCACATCAATGGTATAACCATTATAGAAAAGCGTGCCTTCGCATTTTTCAATGGTCTTCCCTGCCCAGTTGCCGATATGCTGATGGAGCCCCGTTAAATAGTTAAATATGGCAGATTTTCCGGTGTTTCCCTGACCTGCCAGAACCATACTGATCTTTTTTTCATCCGTCATATCAATTCCACCATAATTTTTGAGGCCAACCCACGGCCTATGACCCATTTTGAACCACAAACCTCAATCTGCACAGGACCCGAAAACAATGATCTCCTTATAACTGTAATCATGGTTCCGGGAGACAATCCCAGGTCAGCCAGCCTTTTCGTCGCCCATTTTCCTCCGGCTATTGAAACGATGATTCCGGTATGGCCATCCTTTACATCCGTTAAAATTGTCCTGTATTTTTTTTCGATCATGTTGTTTATTCAAATCGATATGTGAACATATATTCAATTATTATATACAAAAAAACTATTTCTCTTCCACATGCCTTAATCCTTCCGCAAAGAGATTATTGATATGGATATCATCCAGCGAATAAAAAGTAACTTTACCCACTTTATTATATTTTACCAGTTTCATGTTTCGCAGTGTTCTAAGCTGGTGGGAAATAGCTGAATTGGTAGTTCCGATCACGGCAGCCATGTCACTCACGCACAATTCGTCTTCCTGGCACAGGGCATATATTATTTTAGTGCGTGTCGGATCGCTCATCGCTTTAAAAGTTTCGGCCAGATCGTGAAAAAACCTTTCGGTCTTCATTTTCTTTTTAACCGATTTAACCTTTCCTTTTTCAACAAAGTGCATTTCAGGGTGATTTGGATTTTGACTTTTCATTGAATATCAAATATGAACAATTGTTCAATCATCTTACAAAAGTAATTTTTTATTTGAGATGACCAAGAATTACCGATATTCATTTTACAGCGGTTTGTTTCTTTTTATCAAATAATTGCTATTTTTGTCGCCCGGTGATGGAGTTCGCCATTAACCGCCTGAAAGGGCTGATAACTCCTGCTAATGTTCAAATTAATAGGAGGTTTTTATGATCAGCATATATGTTGCCGCTGCCTTCTGGCTCTTTTGTGCCCTTCTCTCTAATTTTATCGCACACCGGATAAACGGTATTAAAACCAGAGTAGAGCTCTGGACTCAAATTTCCGATGCAGAGCATCAGGAAATTAACCACGTCTTCTCATTCTCCGAAGCGGGACGCGAAGGAGGATTAAAGATTTCCATGGCCTTTTAGTAAAATTTTATGATATATTTATACCCGGAAATAAATACTATTATAATAACAAATTAAACCAATCATTATGAGTTTTACACATGAGGTTGAAGGCATGATTTGTGTTGCGCAGGGAGCAAATCATGGTCCTGCACCCATTCCCGAAGAGGGAAAATGGGTTAAGGCAAGGGAGGTGAAAGACATCTCCGGACTGACGCACGGTATAGGCTGGTGTGCCCCCCAACAGGGTGGCTGCAAGCTGACATTGAATGTTAAGGAAGGGATCATTCAGGAAGCGCTGGTTGAAACCCTGGGATGCACAGGAATGACCCACTCAGCTGCCATGGCTTCCGAGATCCTTCCGGGAAAAACCATCCTTGAGGCATTGAACACCGACCTGGTCTGCGATGCCATTAATACCGCCATGCGCGAATTGTTTCTCCAGATTGTTTACGGACGGACACAGACTGCCTTTTCGGAAGGAGGGCTTCCGATTGGTGCCGGACTTGAAGACCTGGGCAAAGGGTTGAGAAGTGTTACCGGCACCATGTATGGGACCTCTGCCAAAGGGCCCCGCTATCTTGAGATGGCCGAAGGATACGTTACAAAAATCGGACTGGATGCCGATAATGAAATAATCGGCTACGAGTTTATAAACCTGGGCCGGATGATGGACTTGGTTAAAACCGGTACGGATGCCAATGAAGCGATCAAAAAAGCCTCAGGCAAATACGGCCGTATGGAAGATGCAGTTAAAATTATTGACCCACGTAAAGAATAGGAGGAAATTACTATGGCATTATTTGAAGGTTACGACAGAAGGATTAAGCAGATCAACAAGGTGCTTAATGCATACGGAATTTCTTCTATTGAGGAAGCCAAAAAAATATGCGATGATAAAGGTGTGGATGTTTATAAGATTGTAAAGGAAATTCAGCCTATTGCTTTTGAAAATGCGGCATGGGCTTATACAATGGGTGCCGCCATCGCCATTAAAAAAGGACAAACCCAGGCAGCTGATATTGCAGCTACCTTAGGCGAAGGGCTGCAGGCATTTTGCATACCCGGATCCGTGGCTGACGACCGAAAAGTTGGTTTGGGTCACGGAAATCTTGCCGCCATGTTGCTCCGTGAAGAAACGAAATGCTTTGCATTTCTCGCTGGACACGAATCTTTTGCCGCTGCTGAGGGAGCCATTGGCATTGCCAAGTCAGCCAATAAAGTCCGTAAGGAACCCTTGCGCGTTATCCTTAACGGCCTGGGCAAAGATGCGGCTAAAATCATTGCCCGTATCAATGGTTTCACCTATGTACAAACCAGATTTGACTATTTCACGGGTGAACTTAAAGAGGTAAAACGCACGGCATATTCAAAAGGAGATCGTGGAAAGGTTAATTGCTACGGTGCCGATGATGTTCGCGAAGGTGTTGCCATCAACCATAAAGAGGGAGTTGACGTATCTATTACCGGAAACTCAACCAATCCGACACGTTTTCAGCATCCTGTCGCCGGCACATACAAAAAGGAATGCATTGAGCAGGGCAAGAAATATTTCTCGGTTGCCTCCGGAGGCGGTACAGGGCGTACCCTGCATCCCGACAACATGGCGGCCGGGCCAGCCTCATATGGCATGACCGACACTATGGGACGCATGCACTCCGATGCCCAGTTTGCCGGTTCCTCTTCGGTTCCTGCACATGTTGAGATGATGGGACTGATCGGCATGGGAAACAATCCGATGGTCGGAGCCTCGGTTGCCGTTGCTGTCGCCGTATCACAGGTGTAAAACCATTTTTTGACAACAGGTCTGGCAGGCAAAATGTCAGACCTTTTTTTGTTTTTACACCCCAGAAAAAGAAATCCTTATAAAAGCACCCCTGTATTTTCCGACTGTTTTTTGGCTGTAAAGTATTTCCGTTTGAAAAACAAGGCAACATTCACCAGCAAAATCAATACGGGCACTTCCACGAGCGGACCGATGACCGTGGCAAATGCAGCCTGTGAATTGATGCCGAATACGGCTATGGCTACCGCAATGGCCAGCTCAAAATCGTTGCTGCCGGCGGTGAACGCCAGCGTTGCCGATCTTTCATAACCAACGTTCATCTTTCTGGCAATAAAAAATGTGACAAAGAACATCACAGCAAAATAGATGGTATAGGGTATTGCCACCCTGATTACATCCAGCGGCAAATCAATAATCTTTTCCCCCTTAAGCGAGAACATCACAAATATGGTGAACAGCAGGGCTATCGGAGTCAGCCAGGATGCTTTGGGAATGAACTGCGAAAAATACCATTCATTGCCCTTCCATTTCCGAAGTAAAAGGTTTGTAATCAAACCAGCCGCAAAAGGAATTCCAAGGTATATCAATACGGTTACGGCAATCTCAGAGATGGATATCTCAACAACAGCTCCTTTTAAACCGAACAAAGGGGGTAAAAGGGTAATGAATATATAGGCGTATACAGAGTACAGAAATACCTGAAAAATTGCGTTAAAAGCAACCAATCCGGCAGCCAGTTCGGTATCACCCTTTGCAAGATCGTTCCATACAAGCACCATGGCAATGCACCGGGCAAGGCCCACCAGGATAACGCCCGTCATGAGTCCGGGATGATTATGCAGGAACAGTATGGCCAGGAAAAACATGACAAAAGGCCCTACGATCCAGTTTTGCGTGAGGGACAGGCTTAACAACCTTACATTTTTAAATACGAGGGGAAGCTTTTCGTATTTAACCTTTGCCAGCGGAGGATACATCATGAGTATTAAACCAATGGCAATGGGGATATTGGTTGTGCCCGAGCTCAGCGAATTCCAGAAACCGGAAATGCCCGGTAACAGATAACCCACCATTACACCGGCCATCATTACCACGAATATCCATAGGGTAAGAAAGCGGTCAAACAGGGAGAGTTTTTTGGTTGTGTTTTCCATGGAGAAGTCAGTTTGAGCGTTTGCTTTGTCCGCTTTAGCCTTGGCGAAAGTGGGAAAATTTAAGATTATTCTTTATGACCCGATACCGTTATATTGAATATTCCTGTACCCTCCTTTTTAAAAGCGGCAATTTCTTCTTTTGTCATAATACCGGCGAGAAGTTCCGATGGTATTAATGTTTCCTTTAATGAGTGAACCGTGGTATTTTTAAATCCTTGTTTATTAATGATCTCAAGATACTGGTCTGCATCTATGGCCCCTGCCACACAACCGGCATACATTTCAGCATCTTTTCGTATTTTTTCAGGTAAATTCCCTTTGATAACCACATCTGAAACACAGAAATGCCCGCCTGGCTTCATCACCCGCATGATCTCTGTAAACGCCCTGGCTTTGTCAGGGACCAGGTTCAATACACAATTTGAAAGAACCACATCGAAGCTGTTGTCGGGCAATGGCATCTCTTCTATATCGCCCTTTACAAATTCAATATTCATGAAACCCAGTTTCCTGGAATTTTCCCTGGCCTTGTCCAGCATGGCATCGGTGAAATCAAGACCGGTAACCTTACCCGATTCACCGACAATGGCGCGGGCTACAAAGCAATCGTTTCCGGCACCGCTGCCCAGGTCAAGCACGCTATCCCCCTTTTTAATACCTGCAAATTGCGTAGGGATGCCACATCCAAGTCCCAGATCTGCCTCGGGATTATATCCGGCCAGTTTTTTATAATCCTCGCTAAAAATGGTGTAATCCACAGTTGAACAGCATTCGGCACCACAGGAACATGAAGATTTATTTTGCATGTCCGAATGGCTGGCTATCTGACTGTATTTGTCCTTTACGATTAATTTCAGATCTTCCGGTTTCAGATTGTGTTGATTTGCATTCATGATATTTGAGGTTTTATTTGTTCGATAAATAATTTATAAAATGTATTTTTTATCTCATCCCTTACCCTTCTGAATTCGCCCCATATAAAATCATCCGTTCCGGTCATATGGGATGGATCTTCAAAACCCAGGTGCAGTCTAACCTTCACCTTTCCGAAAAAGGCAGGACAGGTTTCATTAGCGTGATCACAAACGGTTATGACATAATCCCATTCATCGTTCAGGTATTGATCGACCCTGTTGGGAACATGCCGGCTGATATCAATGCCGGCTTCGGCCATCACTTTAACGGCTTTGGGATTAACCCGGGATGCCGGTTCGGTACCGGCTGACCGGACTATGATGTTGTTGTCAAATGACTGGAGGAAACCGTGTGCCATCTGGCTGCGGCAACTGTTTCCGGTACAAAGAATCAGAATCTTCATGACTTATTTTTTTGTTTTGGAAGACTTTCACAGGCCTCACCGTCACAGCAATCTATGTCCTGCAAAAATCCGTTGATTACCTGTTCTGCATTTTTGATAACATCAGGGTTCAGGCAATAATTTGTTTTTACTCCTTCAATATGCCCCATTAATAAACCAACCTTTTTTAATTCAGTCAGATGCTGGTTGACGGTTGTACGGCTAAGCGGCAAGGCATCGGAAATGTCACCTGTAATGCAGGTTTTAATTTCAGCAAGGTATTTAAGTATCTGCAACCTTGCGGGATGTGCAAGTGCTTTGAAAATCTCAGCTGTCTGCTGCAATTGTTTGTCAAATAATGCTGTCTTTGCGTATGCCATATCCTTATTTTTTCATTTAATATATATCCCTACATTTTTAATAAAATAATGGGTCCCGCCAATGAAGAGCATAGGTACCAAAATATGAACTATACCGCCGGTCAATACCATTCCAACGTTTAAGGGATTTCCCTGGAATATATAATGAAATACTATACCGAAAGGATTCAGCAAAATAACGTTTTGCATAAATGAAATAATGAAAAACAAGATGCCCAGTCCAATAGAAAATAACAAGCACCGCAAAATAAATCTATTTTTAAGCTTGATGATGAAGATATAATAAAGCAGATAGATAATCTGGGATAAGATTCCCGTAAACAGTCCGGTTAAAAATGGATGCAATGGTTCAACCTGCAAAGCAAAGTCAGCATCAGTCCCGTATTTTATGCCTGCCATATGAACCAGCGTCGCCAAAAAAGCGCCCAGGAGCTGACCGGGTATACGAATCATAAATTCGCTGAAGTTTTCTTTCGATAATGACTCAATGAATGAAACAACAGGCAAAATATGAACCGTTGCCCTGGAATAAAAAAACCAGAAAACAAGAAAATAAAAGATGGTGAATAAGGCAGGCCTGAGGATCAATTCCAGAACAGAATTTCCCTGCAGGGCATGCTCAATAAACAGGAAATAGAACAATACAAAGAAGAAACTCGCCGGTATTTCATACAGGGCTTCCTTCAGGTCATCATTCTGTTTCAGTTCATTAAAATATTTCATAATCGAATATTATGACGCAAATATACGTCAAAAATAATTATAACGCAAATATACGTCATAGTTTTCTTCATGAAAAATGAGGATGTGATTTTGGAATGCATTCCTTTATATTTATTATTAAACACATATTCTATCTCTTTTTCAATCACCCGGACAGATTTTCATAAATCAACCAAAAACTCCTCCATAAATGAGGCCCGCAATAGTTGAAAGAATAATGACCAATGTAACATAAACAACCGTTTTTTGGGTCCCGATGACGCCTCTGATGACAAGCATATTCGGGAGTGACAGGGAAGGTCCTGCGAGTAGCAATGCCAGGGCAGGTCCCTTGCCCATACCCGAGGCAATTAAACCCTGTAAAATAGGAACTTCGGTGAGCGTGGCAAAGTACATGAACGCCCCCACAACTGATGCAAAAAGGTTGGAAAATACCGAGTTGCCCCCAACCAGTGCAGCAATCCATTCATTGGGGATCACACCGGCTATGGATATGCCATCGTGTGTTGAACCCAGCAGAAAACCGGCAATTACGACACCAATGGCAAGCAAGGGCAAAATTTGTTTGGCAAAATCCCAGGTAGCCAGCGTCCATTCCTTATTCTCAGCATCATTTTTATCCATAATTGTAATGATGCTTAATGCTATTATGCCTGCCAGCATGGGTACTAACGGAACCAGTTTGGCATTTTCAATGAAGTTTGAAGCCAGCAAAGCTGAAGCAATGATTGCGATGGCTGCATAAAGAACCCATTGCCATTTTATTTTCAGGATCTTTATCAGGGAATAACCAAGCAGAATGCTGAAAAATCCTGTAATGTACCATTTGTAAGACCAGATGGTAAACCAGGTGCTTGTTGTATCATCAGCACCGGGTTTTCCCCAGTTGGCAAAAACAAGTATCAGCACCAAAACAAAGAAGTGAAAGACAGTTTGCCACATAGGCCTTTTTTCAGGCTGCTGGGCAATATTCATTTGCTCCTCTTTCTTAACTTTTTCTTCTTTGCGATAAATGAACGCCATGATCAATCCGATAATCACGCTGAATGTAACAGCACCCACGGTACGGGCTATTCCCATTTCAAAGCCCAGAATGCGGGCAGTGAGAATAATAGCAAGGATATTAATAGCAGGACCTGAATAAAGGAAAGCTATGGCGGGTCCCAACCCTGCTCCACGTTTGTGAATGCTTGAGAATAGTGGAAGAATAGTACAGGAACATACGGCAAGTATTGTTCCGGATACAGCCGCAACCGTATAAGCTAACCATTTTTTTGCATTGGCTCCAAAGTATTTAATAACCGATCCCTGGCTTACAAAAACGGAGATAACCCCTGCAATAAAAAAAGCTGGCAAAAGGCATAGCACCACATGCTCACGGGCGTACCATTTTACAAGATCAAGTGTGGCAGCCAGGGCTGTATTAAAACGGGCACTTTCAATGGGAAGAAAGAAGGCAAATGCAAATATTATGATAATCCAGATGAGAATATTTATTTCTTTTTTTGTTTCCATGTTATTTCATTTGAAAATTCAATAATTTGAAAACCTGCCTGCCGTCAGGCAGGTTTGAAGATGTAAAAATTATGAGATCTGAAAGATCGCTATTCGTAAAAAGGCGAACATATATAGTAAAAAAATTATATCCAGACCCTGATGATGTAATATATGCCCACACCTATAAACAGCACGGCTATGATACGACGAAACCAGATTTCGAAAGACTTTACTTTATTATAAAAACCTCCGATGCCTGATACGGTATAGGCCAGTATCCATGCAAAAATGATCACGGGAATGCCGGTAGCTATTGCAAATATAATGGGCAGATATAATCCTGATGCGCTGGCCACCGTCATGGGTACCAGCATACCGAAATACAATACGCCGCTGTATGGACAAAATGCAAGGGCAAATACCAGTCCTAGCAATACCGCATCAAAATATCCCCAACGGGTTTTTTTCTGCATCCTGGAGGTAAGTCCGCTCAAACCAGGGAATTTTATTTTAATAATATCCAGCATGAACAAACCAATGATGATCAACAACGGACCCAGAATTTTTTCCCCATAGCGTTGAAAAATACCTGAAAATTTGAATTGGTCAACGCCCAGGTATATGATAAACGCAATGGCGGTGTAAGTAATAGCCCGACCCAGCGTATACATCAGTCCATTGATAAAAACACGGTTGCGGTTTTCAAGGTCTTTGCTGATGAATCCGATTGCAGTGATATTCGTTGCAAGGGGACAGGGACTGATGGCGGTCATAAAACCCAGCACCATGGCCGATAACCA
>CAYWCR010000018.1:0-56079 GCA_964456825.1 uncultured Bacteroidales bacterium | reverse complement strand
GATGATTTTAATGAAGGGAGTTTTAAAAATGCAAGTTCATATACAACGTCTGATTGGGAACATATCAATCCAAATGGCGGTATCAGTATAGGTCGTAATAATGTATTAAAGGAGGTCAGAGCGGTTCATCAATCATTTTTAAAGGGTGTCAAAATGAAAATTGAAACTATTGAAATCAGATTCCTAACCCCGACAGTTGCGGTAGCAGATGTTATTCATTTATTAGACGACTTTACAACACCTGATGAAAAAATACATAAAAATGAACGTCATATTAAAACCTATATTATTATAAAACAAGAAGGCAAATGGCTCTTGGCTCATGACCATAACACAGTAATATCTAACTAAAAGATTAAAAATTTGCCTGCCTGCAACACCGCATATACCTGCCTGCCTGGCATAGGCCTACACGTGGCAGGCAGGGCCAGTGACGGGCAAATTTACGGCTCTTTGTTGAAAGAAATTAATTGAAAAAACAAGGTCATTTTGATATTACTGGATAACTTTTAGGTACTCTTTTGGACACCCTAAAAAACAAAGCCCTTGATTTTACTGCTAATCAAGGGCTTTTTAGTACCCGAAGCGGGACTTGAACCCGCACAGCCATTACTGGCCACAGGATTTTAAGTCCTGCGTGTCTACCAATTCCACCATTCGGGCAGAAGAAAATCAAAATTATGAAAAAACCCGATACGCTATCGGGTTTTGAGCGGAAAACGAGACTCGAACTCGCGACCCCGACCTTGGCAAGGTCGTGCTCTACCAACTGAGCTATTTCCGCAATAATTCTTTATCCAAGAACTATATCCACTTTGTGTTTGGCACCTCAAAGAGGGTGCAAATGTAGGGATTTTTTTCTTTCATCAAAAGAACTGCTTAAATTTTTACACAATTGCTGTGCCTGGTTTGAAAGTTTTTAACTGTTTCAAGCACCCTGGCGCGCATTTCTCCGGTGGTCGGATTGAGTTCCTCCATGGCAAAGCTCCCTGATTCGGGATCGATCCTTTCAAAAACCATCAGGTAGAGGTTGAAAATGACTTCCAGGCTTAACTGATACTGTGGTCCGAGGAAAGGCCAGATGGTTTGTATCATGCTGCAGGTCTTTTTCCGGTATTGATCAGCCATGTCATAGTATTCCCGGATAACCTTCCGGAATCCCTGCGGGACATCACCATTCTCGGCAATTTTTCGCAGGTCTTTCCGGTGAAGCCCGTTTTTTTCAAGTACATCGTCAGCAAAATAGCTGAGGTTATCAAACTGGTCCTTCTGAAAATCACGAATAATATGGACCAGATAACTGAAAACAGCGCAGGGTATTGCAGCATCTTTTACATTAAAAAGGGGAGGAAGGTATTGTCCGTCATCTTCCCTGAGACCACATAAATGAACAAATATAGAAGCAGGAGCAACGGATGCCCCGCCTGCATATTCCATGAATTGATGCAGGCTTGCGAAACCATCATGGTGAATATCATAGTCCATCGATTTGGCAAAGGCTTCCAGTGGCCAATGGGGGATATGGAACCGGGTGATCGTTTCCGTAAGTTCCTGGTAAAGTGAATTTTCTTTGGTTGTATGCCGTATGGTATCAAGCCACTCCTGAACATTCAGGCTGAATTGTTTCTTTTCATCCGCTGAGAATTGCAGGTGTTTGGTTTTATGGTTATCGATCAGGTCGTCGATGGCGCGCATAAACCGGTAACATGTCCTGGCCGCCTCATATCTTTCTTTGTCCCAGAAGTTTGCCGCGATGAGAATATTGGGATGATCCTTGATCTTCTCAAAATCGATCCGGTTGAACAGGTTTAGGTATTCTTCGTGATGCCGGTCCATGAAAAGCCTTATTTTAGTTTCAAATGCGGGGTTAAGATAAGGAATTAACAGAAATTATGCCATTTTATATCACCTATTGCATTTCTTTCAGGATACGTTCCGTGGTCAGCTTTGCTGACATCAGCACCAGCGGTATTCCGTTCCCGGGATGTGTACTGCCTCCTGTGAAATACAGGTTTTTGTACCGCCTGTGCCGGTTATGGGGACGAAAATAACCCATCTGAAAAATATTATGGCCGAGGCTTCCAAAAGTGGCTCCGCGCGACAGGTTAAAAACATTCTCCCAGTCACCGGGAAGGTAAGAGAACTCAAATTTTATATGATCTTCAATATCGTCAAGCCCGAGTTTCTTCAAACGGCTGATGACAGACTGACGCGCCTTTTGCTTCCGTTCGTCCCAGTTTTGTGGTTTTTTCACATTCGCATGGCCCGACGGGATAACAACCGACAGGGTATCCCCTCCCTCCGGGGCTGCGGTCGGATCTGTCCGTGACGGGGCATGAATATAAAAACTCGGATTGTCCGACAGGGAATGCTCCCTGAAAATACGCCTCAGGTTAACGCGGTAGTTATCCGACAGAAATACACTGTGATGACCCAGTTGCGGATATGTTTTATCGAGACCCCAGTGCATTACGACAGCAGAACTGGAGAATTTCATCCGGTCAATCCGTTTCGAAATCCGTTTATCAGGCAGCAATTCCCGGTATATATAGGGCAGATCGGCATTTGCGATCACCACATCAGCCGTAATCTCCTCACCGTCTTCCAGCATAATTCCTGTTGCCCTGTTTTCATTCACGTTGATCCGTCTGACAGGCTTTCCGCAGAAGAATTGAACGCCCAGCTTTTCTGCGGCTGAGATCAATGTTTCCGTAATTTTAAACATGCCTCCGGCCGGGACCAGCGATCCTTCCGTCATCTCTGCTGCCGGTATCATGGCATACAAGGCCGGGGCGGTATAGGGATTTTGTCCGACATAGATGTTCTGGAAAGTAAAAGCTTTTCTCAGGTGAGGATGTCTGAAGAATTTCCTGATATACACAGCATGCCTGAGATATGTCTTCAGTTTTATCAGCAACAGCATGTTATTGAGAGTCACAAAATCAAAAAGACCATAAAAATTACGGCCAATGAGCTTTTCCATGGCAAGATTGAAAAAACGGTAACCGGTGGATGCATACTGCCGGGCCTTTTTATAACTGCCGGGCTCTGTTTTTTCCAGACCGGATCTCATAATATCGCCATCCGTTGAAAAGGGTATTTCCGTACCATCCTCAAAATAAACCTTATACAGGATTTCCAAGGGAAGGGATTGAAAACAATCCTCAATTTTCAATCCCATCGATTCAAAAACCGACCGGTAAACCGAGGGCATCAGATAAATGGTGGCCCCCATATCAAACCGGTGCCCGTCACGGGTTGTCCCGCTGCACCTTCCGCCCGGGAAGGCGTTCTTCTCATATACCTTCACCTGATATCCGCTGCGGGCCAGAAAAACAGCGGTGGCAATGCCTCCGATCCCTGCTCCGATAATGACTGCATTTTTATTATCCATATCCCCGGGTTAAAACATTCGATGATTTGAATTCGAAAATATACATTTTCTTATATAATTGCGAGATTTGTATTTAAATATAATGATATGAAAGTATTATTCATCGGGGGGACTGGTTTCATCAGTTCTTCCGTAAGCCGTATGGCGGTTGAGAGAAACATTGACCTTTACCTGTTGAACCGGGGTTTGCATACCATTGAGATCCCGGGAAGCAAACGACTGACGGCTGATATTCAACACCGTGAGGAGGTCCGGAAGGCTATGCAGGGTCTTCAATTTGATGCCGTGGTTGACTGGGTTGCCTTTAAGAAGGAGGATATTGAACGGGACCTTGAATTATTCAGGGGCAGGGTAGGACAGTACGTTTTTATCAGTTCAGCCTCGGCATATCAGAAACCGCCGGTGCATTACCTCATCACGGAGGAAACACCGCTGGAAAATCCATTCTGGGAATACTCGCGCGATAAGATAGCATGCGAAGAACGCCTGATGAAGGCTTTTCACGAGGAAAATTTTCCGGCGACCATTATTCGACCTTCTTTAACTTACAGTATAAACTTTCCTGTCGCCATCGGCGGCTGGGGCTGTTACACACTGGCTGACCGGATAGTGAAGGGCAAGCCCATCATCGTGCATGGTGATGGCACATCGCTTTGGGTGGTGACCCATGCGGAGGACCTTGCCAGGGGCCTGCTTGGATTGCTTGGAAATCCAAAGGCCATCGGAAAGGCATTTCATATCACTACGGATGAGGTAATTACCTGGAACAAGCTCTACCAAACTATTGCAGAGGTGCTGGGAGCGGAAGCGAATATGGTGCATATCCCCTCTGATTTTATCGCTAACGTTGTCCCCCGTTTAAGCGGCACCTTGCTGGGCGACAAAAGCTGGAGCGTAGTCTTTGACAACAGCAGGATCAAATCTTTCGTACCCGGATTTAAGGCAGTCATTCCTTTCCGTGAGGGCATAAAGCGGACGGCTGAATGGTTCGCCGCCGACGGGAAAAGACGGCGGGTGGATGAAGAGATTAACAGGGAGATGGACAGGATCATTGGAGAATACAGGGACAAGAAGGGACAAGAGACAAGGGACAAGGGACGAGTTGTGTGAGGATTGGGTTGGGAGTGAAGATGGACGAGTATGGCCAAGGGATAAGAAAAATCCCCCCGGTGAGCCGGGGGGATAAAGAAAGTCAGTAATCATTAAAACCGGTCAATATTAAATCTTGCATATGCTGAGCATACTTACATAGCTGTTCCCTATTTTCAGTTTCATATAATATATCCCGGCCGGCAATTCTTTAAAGTTTTGCTGAAGCGTAAGGTAATAACTGTGCCAGCCCGGGCCGAATGAAGAAAGATCTTCCTGGAAGACTGTTTTCCCGAAATAATCAAATACTTCAATGCTTTTTAACGCCTGCTCATCATTACCGGCAATATGAATGCGTATGAAGGTATATGCTGAGAAAGGATTGGGGGCAGCATAATCAATGAATGAACAGCTGTCGCAATAGCTGGGGCTGAATGATCCATAAGAATAATATTTGTTATTGCCGTGTGAAGTCAGGGCTGAAGTATTCCACCCGGTGGTGGCTCCATAGCTGTCTCCGACGGCATAATCACTTACGCCCTCAGGCAGGGGAAGCGGCTGTTTGACGGTTACCACATCGCCTGAGTCACGACGGATCATGGAATCGACGGCAATAAAGGAGGTGTAATTCGTCAGCAGATTATACTTTAACCCCAGCTGTGTAATTTCCTTTATCAATGCACTGTCGTTATCATAATAATTTTGAATGGTGGCATAATCATCCAGTAATTGTATCCGGAATCGTGCCCATAAATATCTCAGGGCAGCATTAGACTCCGATGGTACAAAATCATTCACGGAGAGTCTTTCATGATAAGCTCCGCTGCCGCTCAGCCCTGAGATCTTAATATTCCCGGCTGCAAGTCCGTTGTATTTTCCAAACAGCAAAACAGGTCGCTGTGCCATCACATCGGGAATTGACAGCGGTTCGACGTCATAAACGTCAAAATCCTCGAATATGGCTTTGATGTCAGTAAGCACGGGATATTGTATATATTCCCTGAACTTTTCAGCCTGTATATAGGCCTCTTCCTGGCTTGTAATGATCAGTGGTTCGGTCATCCCTACATGGGCCATGCCCTCAATAATATAACGGTTGACCCCTGATCCGATGCCAAAGGGAAAGAAATTGGCCTCGGAAAGGTTATTCCGGATCAGGTCAAAGGCTTCTTTTTCAATGCTTACATAACCATCCGTAGCGATAACAAAAGTGCGGGAATAAAAGTCGGAACAGGGAAGATGCAATGCCCTTTCCAGTGCAGGAAGCAATTCCGTCCCTCCGCTGCCTGTTTTCTGTTCGATCATATATACGGCTTTTTGAATATTTTCCATGGTGGCCGCCAGTGAATTTTCAGCAAGCAATTCATTTCCTCCGGCAAAGAAAAGAACGTTAAATTTGTCGGTCGGTCTTAGTTTACTGATCAGGTCTACCAGCAAGGTTTTGGAAATATCAATCGGGAATCCGCACATGGAGCCTGAAACATCCATGATAAAAATGTATTCCCGAGGCGGGATCTGGTCTTCCCTGGGACTTTTCGGCGGTTGTGTCATGGCCAGGAAGAAATTCTCATCTTCTCCTTCATATAATAACAAACCCGATTTGAGCTCATCACCTGAAAGGCGGTAATCCAGTATGAAATCCTTGTTCCCGCCATCGCTGGCAGTGCTGTCGAGCAGGCATGTTGCACTGTTTCCTCCGTTATTGAAAACCCTGGCGGCAGGGTGAGAAGGGCAGCTGACTTCACTGATGGGCAGACCGGCATTTATATTTACCTTTATTTCAAAGGTATAGGGTGGCTTTTCCCCTTCGTGAAAATAAGGGGTCTCTACCCAGCCTTCGCCATCTTCCGACGGGCTTTTGTAACGGGGACCCACGACGGTAGGGTAAACAAATTCATATATTCTTTCAACCGGAGTGATAAGCTCGGTATAATGCATTTCTACGACTATGGTGTCTCCCGGGAGGATGTTGGCTACGTTCATCTGAAAGACGTTGGGCCGGTTCTGTTCCAGCAATGTGGCTGTCTTCCCTTCCTCCTTTGCCTCCTCGTATTCCTCACGTGCTTTTTGTTTTTCTTCGATCCTGGCTATCAGGATCCGGTTTCCAAGCGTCATTTGCATGTAATTTACAGCTGCTTTGGTGGAAGCCGGAAATACGTAAATGGCTTCAATTACGTTGGTACCTTCGTTGCAATAGGTTTGTTTCACCCAGACATCGGCAATGACACCGCAGACATTCACCTCTGCCGATGTTGCTTTCAGCGGAAGCTGATCGGTACCGGTGCTGTCATTCACAAAGAAATAAGGTGAGGTAGTCTTATCCTCCTCTGTAGTTTCCTGCGATAAAACTGTTGCAGGAATCATCATCAATATACATAAAATATTGATTTTTAATATCCTGAACAGGCTGACCGGATTTTGTAAGATTGGTTTCATAGTGATGGATTTTTAATTGCGGTTTTCCAGGAAGATAGATGATTGTGGCAACGAAAAGGTTGCTTTAAGGAATTGAAATTATTCCTGGCTAAACATAAGCCATGATGCGATACTTGCGTCAGCATCATCGCATAATATGATCTCTTAATGAACCTATTTAAGTCCGATCATCTTCTTGATCTCATATAACCTATTCAAGGCTTCCATAGGTGTGAGGTTATTGAGGTCAGCCTTTGCAATTTCATCCCTTATTTGTTTCAGCACAGGGTCGTCGAGCTGAAAAAAGCTCATCTGAAATCCTTCCCTTTTTTCGGCAAGGTCGGCAACGGGTTTGGTCAGCTGGTGTTTCAGGTGCGACTTCTCCAGCTCTTCAAGCACTTCGTTGGCGCGGCTCACCAGGCTTTTAGGCATGCCGGCCATGCGTGCCACATGAATGCCGAAGCTGTGCTCACTGCCTCCCCTGACAAGTTTCCGCAGGAAGATCACCCGGTCATCGAGTTCTTTTACTGAAACATTGTAATTCTTTACCCGTTCAAGGTCATTCTCCATTTCGTTCAGTTCATGGTAATGGGTGGCAAACATGGTTTTTGCCTTTGCCCTGGGATGTTCGTGAATGAATTCCACCATGGCCCAGGCAATGCTAATGCCGTCGTAGGTGCTGGTCCCCCGGCCGATCTCATCCAGCAAGATCAGGCTTCGGGAGGAAAGATTATTCAGAATACTGGCCGTCTCGTTCATTTCGACCATAAAGGTCGATTCGCCCATGGAAATGTTATCCGAAGCCCCGACGCGCGTAAATATTTTATCCACGCAACCGATGCTTGCATGCTGTGCCGGAATATAGCTGCCGATCTGTGCCATCAGCACATTCAGTGCGGTCTGGCGGAGCAAGGCTGACTTGCCCGACATATTAGGCCCTGTAATGATGATGATCTGCTGAGATTTGTTGTCCAGGAATATATCATTAGCAATGTAGCTTTCCCCGGCCGGGAGTTGTTTTTCAATTACCGGATGCCGTCCCTGGCTTATCTCGATCACTTCCGTGTCGGTCAGTACAGGCCGGTTGTAATTGTTTTCAATTGCGCTGACGGCAAACGACCAGAGGCAGTCAAGCCGGGCTATCAACGAGGCATTCAGCTGGATGGGAACGATATATTCGGCCAGGGCCAGCACCAGCTCGTTAAACAACCGGCTTTCAAGTTCCAGGATTTTTTCTTCGGCCCCCAGGATCTTGGATTCATATTCCTTCAGCTCTTCCGTGATATATCTTTCGGCACTGACCAGTGTCTGTTTGCGGATCCATTCGGGAGGTACCTTGTCTTTATGGGTATTTCTGACCTCAATATAATACCCGAAAACATTGTTAAAGTTTACTTTAAGGGAGGAAATGCCTGTACGCCCTATTTCGCGCTGCTGGAGCTGCAGGAGATAATCCTTCCCGTTATGCAACAGATCCCGCAATTCGTCAAGTTCAGCCGATACACCGGTTGCCATTACCCCACCACGGTTGAGTTGCACCGGAGGATCGGGCATCAGCTCATGTTCAATCCTGTCGCGGATGATGGGGCAGGGATTAAGCTGTTCGGCGATCCGCTGCAATACCGGCTCGCGGGTAGATGAACAGAGTTCTTTGATAGGCTTTATGGCTGACAGGGCATTTTTGACATGCATGATTTCCCGGGGAGAGATCCTGCCAACCGCAACTTTTGATATGATCCGTTCAAGGTCACCTATATTCTTAATTTGTTCTTCAATCTCTGAACGGAATTCAGGATTGCGGATATAAAACTCAACCACGTCAAGCCTTTCGTTGATGGGTTGAATGTCTTTAAGCGGCAGGGCGATCCATCTTTTCAACAGGCGTGATCCCATGGGAGACAATGTTTTGTCGATAATATCGATAAAAGAAGTGCCTCCTTCCTGCATAGGCTGGAACAGTTCAAGATTACGGATGGTGAATTTGTCGAGCCACACATAATGATCTTCCTCAATCCTTGACAGGGATGTGATGTGCTTAACCTGATGATGCTGTGTGATATCGAGGTAATGAAGGATGGCACCTGCTGCCACGACACCAAGTTTCAGGCCCGAGATACCGAATCCCTTAAGGGAAATTGTTTCAAATTGCCGGGTGAGTTTATCATGGGCTGAATCTTCCGTGAAAACCCAGTCATCAAGTTTAAAGGTATAGAATTTATGTCCGAAAAGCTCATGGAAGAGTTTTTGTTTACCTCTCTCAAAAAGGACTTCCTTGGGTGCGAAATTGTTCAGCAGCTTGTCGATGTATTCAAAAGTCCCCTCGGCCGTCAGAAATTCACCGGTGGATATATCGAGGAAGGCGACTCCGGCTGCGCTTTTTTCAATATGCACACAAGCCAGGAAATTATTTTCACGGTGCTCAAGCACGTTATCGTTGAAGCTGACACCGGGGGTGACCATTTCCGTTATGCCGCGTTTCACCAGCTTTTTAGCCAGCTTCGGATCTTCGAGCTGCTCGCAGATGGCTACCCGCTGGCCTGCTCTGACCAGCCTGGGAAGATAAGTGTCGAGCGCATGATAGGGAAAACCGGCGAGATCAACATAAGATGCGGCACCATTAGCCCTTTTTGTAAGCGTGATGCCCAGTATCTCGGAGGCTTTAACAGCATCTTCATCAAAAGTCTCATAAAAATCTCCTACCCGGAACAGCAGGATAGCGTCGGGGTGTTTGGCTTTGATGCTTAAATACTGGTTCATCAAAGGAGTATCGGCAATATTTACCGGTTGGGCCAAAGGTTTATTATAAAGGACTAAAATTA
Organism: uncultured Bacteroidales bacterium; assembly: GCA_964456825.1. Lineage (GTDB taxonomy): Bacteria > Bacteroidota > Bacteroidia > Bacteroidales > UBA10428 > UBA5072. The sequence goes on along the minus strand of CAYWCR010000018.1, from coordinate 46,362 downwards.
ATCCACGTTCAATAAAAGGCAAAGAAAAACAGAAGAAATTCAATTTGTTTTGTTCACTTTTGAGCTTTTGTGCGGTTATTATTTTAACCACAAAAGACACACAAGAACATATAAGTAAAATCAGGAATAACTAAATTTGTTTAAAACATCCGACATGAACTCCGCGTTAAAATACGGCAGCCAGGTATTGTCCTTTAAGGTTCCTGACAATGCTGAGATGCTGCAGATCCGGGAACCCGAATATACCATCAGCCGGGATACCTTTTATACCAATTTTCTTCTGCGATTATCCACCACCACGCAGGATTTCAGCAAGATCGGCATTGTCATTTCAGATAAGACCAGGCTGTGCGGGTATAATAATTATCTCCCCTGGCTGGTTGACATCCTGGAGAAATCGGGGGCAAAAAAGGAAAACATTACTTTTTATATTGCTTACGGAACGCATCCGAGACAGACAGATGAAGAAAGCGTGAACGCTTACGGGAAGATTTATTATAAATACAAATTCGTCCATCATGACTGCTCCGATACAGGCAATATGACAACGCTGGGCACCACCAAAAGAGGGACTCCGGTAATCGTGCGGCAAGATTTTCTGCAGTCAACACTGCTCATAACTTTTGGAGCCATATCGCACCATTATTTTGCCGGCTTTGGTGGCGGGCGGAAGCTGTTATTCCCCGGACTGGCTTCCAGGGAGTCCATTTATCACAACCACAGCCTTTTTTTGAATAGGATATCCAGGAAGCTTGAACCGGGCTGCCAGTGCGGGGTGCTTGAAGGGAATCCTGTTGCCGAGGATCTGCATGAGATGGATGCCGTGTTGCCGCAGCGCATCTCTGTTCATGGAATTCTTGACAGCCACGGCAAGGTATGCCAGTTGCATATTGGATCAGCCTATAGTGATTTTCTGGGTGCCTGCAATCAGCATAATACCTATTATAAAACCAACCCGGAAGTCCTCTATGATTGTGTGCTTGCTTCAGGAGGGGGGTATCCGAAGGACATAAATTTCATTCAGGCCCATAAGTCAGTTCACAATGCGGCCTCATTTGTGAGAGACGGTGGTACACTGATTGTCCTGGCCGAATGCCGTGACGGAATCGGCACCAACACATTCCTGCCCTTGTTCAAAGCCGGTGGCTGGGATAACGTATTTGATAAACTGGCAAAGAAATACGAAGGCAACGGAGGAACAGCATTGGCTATGATGGCAAAAACGAAACGTATTAATATTGTTATGGTAACCGGTTTTGATGAAGAGACCTGTACATTGATGGGAACAAGAAAAATCAATGCCGAAGAGGTTAACGGACTGATCAGTAAGGAAAAAGGATCGGTTGCAGTGATTGAGAACGCAAGCATGCTTGTTAAGTGAAAAGGGATAAGGGATAAGATAAAAGATAAAAGAACAAAGAAAATACTATAACTTTTCACTAATCATTCCTGCCTGCCTGCCGGCAGGTTTCACTGTTCACTTATTATTAGCGATAGATCGGGGCAGGCTGTGGACTCTTGTGGTTATAATTTTTTTAGTGTCTGTCTGGAAAATAAATTAACTTTGGCTCTCAATTAACCTTTTAATAATCAACTATGTCAAATATTGGTTCCTACGAAGAAAGACTTAAGAATTTCGATTGGTCAATAGCGGCCAAAGAACTCGAATACAAGGATGGCGATATTATCAATATCGGGTGGTATTGCTCTGACAGGATTTGCCGGAAGGGTAATGCAGACAAGGTTGCATTATATTACAAAGGCTTTGGCGGGACTGAAAAAAAATACACCTTCAATGATGTCCGTCTGGCCGGTAATACCATCGGGTCATTGCTAAAAAAAACCGGGGTGGTTAATGAAGACCGTGTCTGCCTGTTTATGGACAGAATACCTGAATTGTATTTTTCATTTCTTGGCATACTGAAAATCGGAGCCATTGTACAGCCTTTGTTTTCGGCATTTGGTGATGAATCGTTATTTGTCCGGCTGGAAAATGCACAAACCCGTGCTATCATAACCCAAAAAAAGCATTTGCCCAAGGTTCGGAAAATCCAGGATAAACTTCCTTTTCTTGAATTTATAATCGTTATTGATGCCCTTGATGGTAAAGAGCTAAAGGCAAAAGAGATTGCCTTTAATCTGGAAAAGGCCGTCCCGGTTGAAGACCTGGATGTTTTTCCAACAAAAGCTGAATCGCCGTCCGTTTTGCACTATACATCCGGAACGACGGGACAGCCAAAAGGCGTCAAGCATGTTCATTATTCCCTGATATCGCAATATCTGACTACCAAATGGGTACTTGACCTTCAGGAGAATGATATTTACTGGTGCACGGCAGATCCCGGCTGGGTTACAGGTACTTCATACGGGATCATAGGGCCCTGGAGCCTGGGAATTACCCAATGTGTGCTCGATTCAGGCTTTTCAGCGCAAAGCTGGTATCAGTTTATTGAGCAATACAGGATTACGGTTTGGTATTCTGCTCCTACCGCTATCAGGTCTTTAATGAAGGCCGGGGATGAGATCATCAGGAATTTTGATCTGTCCTGTCTGCGTCATCTTGCCAGTGTGGGGGAACCTTTGAATTCCGAGGCTGTGATATGGTCAGAAAAGAATTTCGGGATGCCTTTTCTGGATACATTCTGGCAGACAGAAACAGGTTCCATAATGATAACGAATTATCCGGGAATGAAGGTAAAGCCCGGATCCATGGGTAAGCCTTTCCCCGGTATAACAGGCACCGTTTTGGATGCAAAGACTTTTAAACCTTTGCAGGGATCCGGTAAAATCGGATTGATCGCTTTTAAACCGGGTTGGCCATCGATGATGCGGACCTATTGGAAAAACGAGGAAAAATACAAGGAAAAATTTGTGAACGGGTGGTATTTGTCGGGAGATAGGGCAAGCATTGATAATGAAGGGTATTTCTGGTTTATCGGCAGGGACGATGATGTAATCAACACGGGCGGCCATCTGGTCAGCCCCTTTGAAGTCGAATCTGCGCTGCTGGAGTACCCGGCAGTAGGAGAATCGGCCGTTGTGGCTAAGCCGGATGAAATCAATATGGAGGTGGTAAAAGCCTTTGTGACGCTAAAACCCGGGTTCACCCCCAGCAAAGACCTGGAACTTGAGATCATGAACTTCATCCGGAAAAAATTATCTTCAGTGGCCATGCCCCAGGAAATTGAATTTGTGGATAAGCTGCCCAAGACGAGGAGTGGTAAAATTATGAGGAGAGTGCTTCATGCGAAAGAATGGGGAGAAGAGATCGGTGATATTTCCTCCCTGGAAAACGACTGAAAGACCGGCTAATAATATTCAATAAATTAATTAAACAATATAAAAATGGCAACCATGAATACGGAAGAAATGAAGGAACTGGTATTGAATTACGTGAAAAAAGAATACATTGATGATGATGACACTGAAATAACCAATGACACGCCTTTAATCTCAAGCGGTTATGTCGATTCATTTTCCATGGTTTCATTGCTGGTTTTTCTGGAAAACAAATTCAAAATAAAGATCCCATCCAGCAAAGCAACCCCTGAGGCTTTCGATACCGTCAACAGCATTGTTGCCCTGGTAAATCAATATCTGCAATAGCCCATAAAATTGCCTGCCAGAAGATATGTAATAGGTGATATTCACGGAGCTTGTAAAGCACTCACGGAATGCTTTGATAAGGTTTCCTTTGACCCCGGTAATGACCTGCTAATCTGCCTTGGAGATGTTTGTGACGGATGGCCTGAAGTGAATAAAGTTTTCGACGAATTGCTTAAGGTCAAAAACCTGGTGTATATTTTGGGCAACCATGATAAATGGGCCCTGGAATGGTTCCTAAACCACAAAGCCCCGGCAATCTGGACACAGCAGGGAGGAAAGGCAACCATGGCAAGTTATAAAGGGCAAATCCCTGAATCTCATGTGCAATTATTAGCAGGCGCTCATCTGTATTATATTCTTGATAACAAGGTTTTCGTACATGGTGGATTTAATCCTGCACGTGCCATTGAAGATCAGGATGAGGAAGTTTTTCTGTGGGACAGGGAGTTGGTTTATACTGCACTCCGGAACCATTCCGGATCTGCGGAGATAAACATTACAGGATATGATAAAGTATTTGTGGGTCATACCCCTACGATTAACTATGGCTCATCAACCCCGTTAAAAATCTGCGAGATTGTTTTGATGGATACCGGTGCAGGCTGGCCGGGAGGAGTGCTGACCATCATGAATATTGACACCATGGATTATTTCAGCAGCTCACCGGTGGAAGCGTTATACAGGGAATATAAGGGAAGAGGATGAAAGACCTTTCAAAGAAATATAAAGGCATACAAAACTCCGGTTACCTCTCTGAAAATTTTTCTTCTTCCGGCACGGGACTTAAACCAGTTGTCATTTCTGACCTCAACATCCTGAGAGGCGATGATCCCGATTTGTGTCTCTTTTCCAAAAGCCTTTTTATAGCTGATATAGGAACGGCGCGAGTGTACTCCGTAGCTCATGATCATAAGGGCATCGCAGGACATTCCTGACCGGGAAAGATAATCTTTTACGGCCAATGCAGTTGAATAGGTCCTTGATCTGATCAGCGTGTCTGCCGATATGGGAATAATAAGGCTGTCATCTATTCCGTAAGCACTCAGATAGTGCTTTGCCTGCAAAGCATAAGAACTGAATAAAGGAACTATCATGCTTTCTCCTGAATCGTTTTTCCGGCTGTATTCCATCGTGCAATTGCTCAGGTCACAGAGTTCATTGTCAATACGCAGATTGTGTACGATCAGGTTTCGGTCTTCATCGTTGTCAACAGCATCGTTGATAAATGCAACCTCAACATGATCTACAGGTGTTGATGCCGGCAATTGAAATACAAATGATTTCTCGTTCCTGGCTGTAGCATCTGCTCCAACCAGGGAGTCATTTACATAAATCCTGAAACGGGCATATTCACCTGACGCCTGAGTTCCACTGAGGGTAATGTTCAGCATATGAGCCCGGCCGGGTTTCAATGGCCGGTGAAGGCGAAAAGCCAGTTTGCCCTCCCATCCCATAACCAGCAGTTCTGAATACGGATAAGCAGTAACAAGGAAGCACTGATAATCATGGCTGGTAAATTCACGGGCAGCAGTTTCCAGGTTCTTATCCTGTGCCCATCCTTCCAGAACAAAGATCTGAGCAGGCAGGGTTTTTACCGGTGTCAGAAATGAATAGATCCCTTTAAAAATGAAAAGCCCTGATAACAAAAGGATTGTTATCAGGGCAAGTGCTATCAGGCAGCTTCTTTTCATTGTCAGTCTTCACGGGTCTTTTTTCCGAAAAGACTGCTCAGGAAACCAACATGTCTGTCATCGGTGTAATATTTCTTGTCATAGCCATATTTAAAGGCTTCACGGCTGATATCAACATCGTTGATCAGCAGGCTGAGGTTGGTAAGTTTATTGGCCTCTATGCCTTTTATGGTTTGTTTGAAAGTTTCCTTTATCGTTTTGTTAAGTCTGACAATAAATATATTATGATCGGCATACTTCATCAGCAGGTAGGTTTCAGTGAGTATACCTGCCGGAGCCGAGTCAATAATAATGTAGTCATACATCTCCTTCAGCTTGTCAATAAATTCTGCTGTCCGTTCACTGCTGATCAGTTCAGCGGGATTTGGTGCAGCAGGGCCGGCTGAAATAAGATCAAGGTTCTGGATATGCGTTGGCATGATGATATCCTCGATGATCGCCTTATCGATCAAATAGGAACTGATACCGATCATATTGCTGGATCCAAACTCCTGGTGTATTTTAGGCCTTCTCAGGTCAAACTCCAGCAAAACGGTCCGTTGCCCGTTCAGGGCAAAAACCGAGGCAAGGTTCATGGAGCAGAAGGTCTTTCCCTCACCACTGGTGGAGGAAGTAACCAGAATAACCTGTTTCTTTCCGCCTTCAGAGAAGAATTGGAAATTCGTACGGACTGCCCTGAAACATTCTGTAACGGAGGAATTCGGATAATCGTTAACAACCGTTTTATTTTTACGGAAACTGTGGAAGATCTTACCCAGTATAGGAACGGTAGACATTGCCTCAACATCATCAGGTTGTGAGAACTTATTGTTAAAGAAGTCACGTCCAAGAATTACCGAAGTGGGCATAATCAGCGTTAAAATCAAAGCAACGATATAATTAAAAGTCCGCTTCGGTGACACAGCTCCGGCAACCGCTATACGGGCAGGATCGATAACTTCATAGTCAGGCAGGCTGGATGCCCGGGCAATCTGTGCTTCTGAACGCTTCTGGAGCAGGAATGTGTAAATCTCATCATTCAGTGTGAATTTCCTTTCAATCCCTTTCAATTGCAGTTCGGTTTTCGGCATCTGTGATATTTGCCCGGAAAGTTTGGAGATACGGTAATTCATTTCATTCAGGGAAATGTTCAATGTGTTCAGTGTACTGTTGACGTTTTCCTTGAGCGTCCTTCTGATGTTGTCAATCTGGGCATTAATATCCGAAATGTAAAGATTCTGCTGATTGGTAATATTGTTTTTTAACAGGCTGGCTCTTTCCGCAGAAAGATTCAGCAATTGTGTAATGAGATTGGTAAGGATGGGATCGACCACACTCATGGATGAAGGGGCCAGCAAATCCGTAATACTCTCATTGCTTAAATAATCCCTGAGATAATAATAGTATTTGCGCTGGGCTTCAAAATTGGCCTTTTCGGATTCCAGTTTATTCAGCATTTCAAAAGCCTGCTGACCCTGAAAGCTAAGGTCCATGACGCTCCTGCTGGTACGAAAAGCATTTAATTTTGATTCTGCCGTTGACAAAGAGTCGGCTATATCAGAAATCTGGGAGTCAATAAAATCTACCGTGCTGGAAGCAATCTTGTTCTTCTTTTCGAGGCTCCTTTCCAAATAAACCGAGGCCAGGTTGTTAAGGAAATCCGTTATTTTCTGGGGATGATTTCCCTTAAAAGAGACCTTTACGAGGGTTGCCCTTTCGGAAACGGGCTCTGCCGAGAGATTTCTTTGAAACTCCAGGGTTAAATAATTGGTGTTGTTGAAATAGAAGGAAAGCTTGTTTTTATTGGTATAATTTTTATCAAAGTAATCGGTTTTCTGGACCCGGAAATTAAAATACCGGGTTTTTATTTCATCACCGAACCGGAACCTGTTTTTGAAATAAATATCCTCAACCATCGATACAACCTGGTCATCAATATAATTATACAGATACACCTGATTTCCGTCAGCTTCAAGCTGGAATTCATTCTCGTTGAGGAACAAAATATTGAATTTCAGATACACAGCCTGGGGTACGGAAGGATCAACCACCACTTTTATCGGACAGTCATCAAACAATTCCTTTTTTCTGACCAGCGGAGTGTTGATCAGCAATGAAGCAATGGGGGTATTACGGGTGGAAAAATAATTGGCTTTCATATCCAGTCCGTTGATCACTTTTTTTATCAGCGAGAAGGACTGAATGATCTCCACCTCATTGTCGATTATATTCTGCGGTGAAAACAAACCGAATCCCTGCATCAGATCATCGGGAGATCCTCCCATAAAAGCATTCTGATTTTCGTTGGATATATATATGATAGTCGAATTTTTATATTTGACAGGCGAGAAACGATTGTATAAAAACGCGAACAGGAAAAAGACTATAAATGCTCCGATATACAGTTTCCTGTAAGAATACAGCCTGTAAAAGATCTTTTTATAATCGATGTTGTTGCTGAAAACATCATCATTTTGTTTCATATCCATATATAAATTAATTAATGAATCATTGTTTTATTAACTGGTAAAGGTTTATGGCATTAAGCGCTGCGGCCAGGGAACCGATCACCGTGGCAATAACATTCAGGGTGTAATCTCTTAAACCGCGGTATTTTGCATTGATGGGATTGATGATAATGACATCATTGGGAAGCAGGTAATAGAATTCGGATGCAACAGCATTCTTCTGGGTCAGATCCAGATAATGATAATTGATCTTGCTGTCCTTCTCGCGGATAATGGTAACATTCGTCAGGTCAGCAAAGGTATTGGTCCCGCTGGCAAAGCCAATGGCCTGGAAGGCGGTGACTTTCTCGTCAAAAAAGGAAATCTGACCCGGATTGTTAACTTCTCCCAGCACGGTAATCTTATTGCTCACGTAGCGGACCACTACGGAGATGTTGTTAAGATATGCAGCGAGGGATTTCTCTATTTTTTCCTTGGCCTGATTGATGGTCATGTCCTTTACCAATATGGATCCGATGAAGGGGAGTGTAATATTGCCTTTATCATCAACAGAATAACTGAGCAATTCTGTCTGGTATGTGTTTCCGGTGCGGTCATTGAAAATATTGTTAGTCCTCTCATCCAGGCTGAATATCCGAATGTAAAGGTAATCATAGGGCTGTATTGTTTTTTCAGACCGGTCGTTATAATAATCATTCTTGCCCGTCGGACCTGCCGGCTCCACAACATATTTCAATTTTTTGGTAGGCGTACAGGATAACAGCAGGACGGGAACCATAAAAACCAACATCAAGAGATTTCTGCTTCTGTTCATGGTCATTGTTTTTTGTTGCTAATTTAATAAATCAATTTTGCAGACAGCCAAAATAATACAAAAATCATTGCTATTGTATGAAGGTAGGCATTATTTATTTACAAAATGGATAATTCAAAACAGGAGGGGTCTAATATCCGGTGCCGTTAAAGATGGTCTTTATCGTTTTGAAGATCAGCATAAGGTCTTTTTTAATAGACCAGTTTTCGATATACTGAATATCCAGTTTCATCCATTTTTCAAACACCACATCATTCCGGTTGGGAATAATCTGCCAGGTGCAGGTAATGCCGGGCTTCACCGACAGTCTCCTGAGATACCAGCGTTCATAATTTCTGACTTCGGAATAGAGCGGAGGGCGCGGGCCGATCAGCGACATTTCACCCTTTAATACATTAAAGAACTGCGGCAGTTCATCCAGTCCGGTTTTCCTTAAAAAGCCCCCAACCGGGGTGACCCGGGGATCTTTTTTGATCTTGAATGCCGGGCCGTCACTCTCGTTCAATGCCATCAGTTTTTCCTTCATTTTCTCAGCATCCATCACCATGGTCCTGAATTTGTAAATATAAAATTTACGTCCCCTCAGGCCAACCCTTTCCTGTTTAAATATTACAGGGCCTTTGGATGTGATCTTGATCAGTAATGCAACCAGCAGCATGATGGGTGACAGAATAAAAATGATGAGCAGGGCAATCCAGAACTCGCTGAAGGATTTCCATGCCATGGCCAGGGAATTCCTGGGGGTATTCATGAATGTAAGGAAGGGGATGTCCTCAAAATGCGTAACGTGAGCATTCTCTGCTTTTACCTTTGAAGGATCGGACTGCACGCGCAGGGTTACCCCGATCTCTTCACAGACATCAATAAGGCTTTGAATCCTGACGTTATCCAATTTTTCCTTGCAATAAATAACCTCGTCAATAATATCGATATCGAGAATGTTTTTGATGTTGATCTTGTCGGGATAGATCCTTATGCTTTCTCCATATTTCTTGCGGATAATCATGGAGTCGGTGATGATCATCAATATCCTGAATCCCCATTCCTTATGTTCAAGCATGGGTTTGAGGAATTTATCGGAATGGTCGTCAGCAAAGATTATCACATTGTGAATGTTATGCCCGTTAGCCCTGAAATACTTAAATACTTTGTAGGTAACCAGCCTGAAGCCATACAAAGAAAAAAGGTTAATAAGGCTGAAGGTAATGATGAAATAATGGCTGAAGGTTGTAAGCCCGAAGATGTGTTTGTATAAAAACATCAGGGCAAATCCGATAGAGCTGAAATTCAGAAAATTAAAAAAGATGGAACCATAGGATCTCGTTCGCGGCACCTGGGTAAGGTTCAGGGTCTGAAGCAAAACGATCCAGGTGGGGACTATCAGCATCAGCATGATGATATAATCCCTGGTAAACTTGAAATATTCCCAGTTAATGAGGTTGGTAAGAAAAAATGCCAGAAAATAAGACAATATGGTTATGACGATATCGAGTATCGCAAAGACAGCACTTTTATCCTTTTTCCTTTTTTTCGTCTTGGTCATTTCGCATTGTGATAATAAACGAATCGCAATTCTGCCACAAAAATACTTGGATGATTTCGAAAAAACTTAAGATTTGCTCTTTATTTATAAGCTTTTTGACAAACCATCACTTTTGGTTGATCAGCGGAAAAATAAGATGAGCGTATTGGTTTTAGAAACCCGGGATCAATATATGAACTAATAATAATACCAGGAAATGACTGCAAAATTCATTCCATTATGATAAATTCAGTTTCCTGTTTAACCGGTACTGATCTGCAGTCTGACAGAATTCTTTTCTGACGCCTCCAACGAAAACCTGCTCCAGGATGAGCGTTGAAAGCGGATTTCCTTCAATAGCTACGGGTCCTGAATCGGTTATGGCAATATCCCATCCGATGATGAAAAAACAATGGAAGGCTTTATGCATGTTAATGGCCAGTTCGATGGCTTCCCGGTAAAAGGGGATCCTGAATGAACCAAAGGCTACATGGGAATCGGGGTGATGCGTAAGTCCCGTCTGCCTCAGGTAACCGTCAGAAGCTTCATCAAACAAGTATCCGTCATCCCTGATTCCGCAGGCAATATTGCCGGATGAAATATTATCCACATGGCTGTCTCCGACTCCGATACGAATAAAGCTTCCATGCTTATGCACGGTTTTCCCGTCATGGATGGTAATAATTCTGAGCGTATTAACGCAGGAGCTGTTCAGGCGGTTCATGGCTGAATGCTGTTGCAGTGTCTTTTGCAGTACATAAATACCATCATCAGTCAGTGATTTTAATTCAGCCATATTACTGACCTTATTGTTGATGGTCAGGATTCCATCCTTAACCACCAGATGATTCACTTTACTGCCTCCCCATCCTGTACATAGCTTGCAGAAACAATCCATGTTGTAATGAAGCAAATTTTCGACAGGTTCATTTTCCCGGCCGGGTATCCATGTGATGATGCCTTTTTCCAACAGCCCTGTTAATTCAGCCAACGGGAATCCAAAGCTTTTCAGGAACCTGTCGAACACATATTTATCTTCCAGTATGGATATATAGTAGCGCGGATTGAGTTTATCGTGGATAGCCAGAAATTCCTTTTCCGAAATATAATCATCCATTTTTTCCCCTTTTTTATGCAATCCCAGGATAAAAAAATCAATCACGGTGCCTTGGCGTTTCACTACCCAATAAAGGATCCTTGTAAACAGGATCATCAGGGGAAAGTTCTCTCCTTCCTGTATTCTTGATTTGCTGAAAATACTGTAATATTTTCTGATTTTTGAAAGCATAGCTATCATCTTATGATATTCACCACGGAAAAATATCAAAATTAAAATATATCCGAAAATATGAAGTTTTACAGAAAGGTACTATAATCATCAGGAAGGTTCCTTTTTATCCGGCAGTTTGCAGCAACACTATGAAATTATGGCGTTAATGATGAAAAACGATCAATTCATCAATTTAATTTAAAAATTCCTTCAAAATTTCTTGACAGTAACGAAACTTCCCGGAAATTTGTCATAAGGTTAAGAAAATGAAGACATTCTAACTAAAGGTATGTTTTTTAAAGAAAAAACGGTGATAAATATCATTGATGAAATATTAACATTCGTCAACAAAAATCGTATACTTGTCAAAGAAAACGTTCTTTTCGTCAAAATTTCAGTTATTTTAATAAGTATAAACAACAACCGGTCATGAAAAAGACTATCGCGCTGATTTTATGGACGATACCGGCCGTTAACGGGTTTTTATCGTTATTGGACATGGGTTTGTTCAACCAAGGCAAAAATGGTGATCTGTTTGCCGCAACTTACTACTTTTCATCGCTTAATGGAAATGACAGCAACACGGGTACGAGCTCTGCCACGCCATGGAAAACCATGGATAAGCTCCGGCAGATCTCCAGTACGCTGAAAGCAGGTGATATTGTGCTTTTTGAAAGAGGCTCGGAATGGAATGAATGTAAAATATCATTCCGGAATTTAACCGGAACTGAAAACAGTCCGGTTACATTTAAGGCATATGGCACCGGTAAAAATCCACGATTTAAGGGTAGTAAAACAATGAATTCTTTTACCAGGGAAGGGAATATCTGGAAAAAGATTGATGGGGCACTGCCTGAGTATATCGCTGATTCACGGAGAATAATTCCTTATGTTTTTATCAATGACCAGCGTTTCGGGGTTTCCCGATATCCCAATACAGGGGCATATACTACAAAAACTTCCGGCACCAACAGTTATCTTGAAGATTCAAAAGGCTGGTATGATGATCAATGGAAAAACGGGATGATTGCGGCCCATTGTGTATCCTGGGACTGGTCAACCAGAAGGATTAATTCCAATACATCCACCCGGTTGAATTTTGATCTGCTTCCTTCAGGCATTTCAAAGTCCTCAACGGAATACATCATCAATAATCACAGGAACGCTTGTGATCAGCGAGGTGAATGGGCGCAGCAAAATGACACGCTCTGGATCTTTTACGCTGATAACCTGAATGTTCAGCGTGTTGAAGTCCCGGTTATTGATACCATGGTTGTCATTCAGAACTGCCAGTACCTTAAGTTTGAAGGCCTGCAATTTGAGCAGTCCGTTATGGCCAATTTATCGATTAATAATTCTCATGTGACCCTGGCTTCCTGTAACATTTCCGATGGCGGAAATGCCCTGGCATACATTGACAACGGGTCCTATATTGACCTGAATAATAGTGTGTTAAGCTATGGCAGGCGGGCCGGCATTATCATGAATGGAAGCAGGGGGAATATTTACCGCAATGTTTTTAAGAACATGATATCCGAAGGGGCCAATAACGGAGAGCAGGCCAACGGGTCCTGTATTATTAACTGGCATTGCAACGGAATCACCCAGGTGCATCACAACCGCTTTGACAGTATTAATATTGCCTATAACGGCCATTGGTCGGATGCAGACAATTACATTTTCAACAATGTGGTCAATAATTACGGTCTGACCATTGAGGATTGCGGTGCATTTTATGTAGGGGGTGACTTTACCAATTACAAGAAATATATAAGAAGGAATATTATCCTGAATGCAGGCAGCATGTTTTGCCACGCGGTATATATGGATTATCTGACCAGCAATGTCATTGCCGACAGCAACACAATCCTCAACTCAAACATAGCCTTTAATTTTCATGTGTGTGATGATAACCTTGTGCGGTATAATAACATAGTATACCCTGCCAAGGATATGGCTTACCCGTGGAATTCAGCCTTCCGCTTTGATGAATACAGCTATAACAACGGCGGTGAAGGCAGTCCGGTAAAACGGAATGCCATTGAAAATAATAATGTTGTATTCAGCCCCAACAAGGATGAATTGGGTTCGGCCTTTCTGAATGTCCAGTCCATTGGTGAAAATGTGGCCAAAAACAATAAGTATTTCGACCCTTTTACCACTGACGATGATATCATTGTCAAAGGACAAAACTATGATCTGGGCACTTATTCCACCTACCGGCTTAGTGATTGGAACGCCTCTACAGGCATGGAGACCGGTTCTGTCAGAAATCCGAACAACTGGACTATGCAATCTGCAAGCGGAGTATCGCAGCAGGATTTCGTTAAACTGCTGATCAATCCAACGGATAAGGATTCCGTTTTTGATCTGAGGTCCTCCGGCGTCCGGTATATGGATGTTAACGGGGCACTCTATTCAGAAACAATTACTGTGCCTTCCTATTATTCTGTTATACTTTTCTACAGGGAACCATTGTCACTTACCAACCTGCCACCGGCAGTCACCGATATCAGCTACACCTATTATATCGGCGAATCTGATAATGGCATCATCGGAACAATACCGGCCAGCAATCCGGAGAGTTATCAGCAGCTGTATTACGAGATAACCGGAGGAAACACGGATGGACTAATTGGCGTTAATCAGGAGACCGGTGAGCTTTATCTGACCAACAGGAACGTGGTCATTAACGGTGAATTGATACTAAGACTCAGTGTGAACGTATCGGATAACGGCACTCCGTCACAGCGTGGTTCGGGACAGGCTGAGATTAAACTTTACCCGTTCAATAATCCTCCCATCATAAACAGTCAGAATTTTACGATCGATGAAGGTTCATCCATATCGACCTATATTGGGAAAGTTGTTGCCACTGATCCTGAAAATGACCAGTCCCTTACTTTTGAGATCATTTCGGGAAATCAGGACGGTCACTTTCAACTTGATGCGGGTTCAGGAGAATTATACCTGACCTCAGCAAACGTCGAATTCCTCAAAGTGGCTGCATCTGTTTTGCAGGTCCGGGTAATGGACAACGGATCCTTGGCAAAGAATTCTACCGCCTACATAACCGTTAGTGTTTTAACAGCCAGGGCTTCCGTATTGACGGCTTACTATATTGATCCTGAAAATGCTGATGATCCTCAGGAAAACGGAAGCATTGAGCATCCTTATGATGCATGGAACGACGTTAAATGGACAGCCGGTTATTCTTATCTGCAGAAAAGGGGAACAACAGCGAGCGTGGATAAGATCAACATATATGCAGAAGGCGTGACATTGGGGGATTACGGGGAAGGGGAGCGGCCGCTCATAGTGAGCCAGACCCGGGACTTTGCCATTCGTGCCTTTAATAAAAGCAATATAAGCATAAGAAACCTTCATATCATTGCCAATGATGCTATAAGCTGCATCTATTTCCTGGGTGAGAACTGCAATAACAACCTGATAGAGAACTGTCAGTTTGAGGGTTCTGAAAACGGGATCAGAATTATCGATGGGGAAAGCATCGTTATTAAATACAATTTATTCTATAACAGATCAGATGCCATCTATTCCTTTGCTGAAAACACCGAAGTATATTACAATATCTTCAACGGAAACGCTACCGGCGTATATATTGCCAGTTATCTGTCCTCAGCAAAAATTTACAATAATGTATTCTATGATAATAATCAGGGCATTGCGGCTTCCTATGCCGACCTGGTCATCTATAACAACATTTTTTACCTGACCCAGCGGGGGGATGTGGCCATAAACCACAGCGTGGATAAGCTAATATCGGATCACAATATCTTCTATCCTGAGCAACAGGGATTTATTTCCATTGCTTCAAAGTCCTACAAAACGCTTGATGAATATCAGCAGGATAAAGGGCTCGATCTGAATTCCTTTTCTGAGGATCCCATGTTCAAAGATATCTATAATGAGAACTTTGCGCTGCTGGCTGAATCGCCTGGCGTGGATGCGGGTATGAATGTCGGATTGGATTTTGATTTCCTGGGTCTGGCAGTTCCGCTGGGCGGCGCTACCGATATCGGTTTGATTGAGAATACAGGCAATATCAGGGGATCAGCAACCGCACTTTTCCAGCATGATGCTGAAGGCCTGGAGGCTGAATTATCGGTATATCCCAATCCATCCGACGGGAGGTTCAATCTCTATGTAGGGGTATCGGATATCGGCAATTCCACCATTCAGGTGAAGGATATAACCGGTAAATCGGTTTATAGCCAATCGCATAATTCTTCTGAATCAGCCTGCGTGCCAATCGATATTTCCGGTAAACCCAGCGGAACATATATCGCTGTATTACAGATAAATGACAAATTGTACACTAAAAGACTGACGATAAAATAGCCGCTATTTAAAGGACTCTCACAGAAACACTATAGTATAAACGGGCAATCCTGAGAGATTGCCCGTTTTACTTATATTGCATGAGGTCAAATTAAGGTCCAGAATTGAAACATTTAATACTGTAGATCGTAAAATTTTTCTATATTTGTAGTTCTGTATATTCGAAGATTTCGCGATTTTTTTGATCTTGAGCTAATTAACCAGTTTGATCCCACTTCCTGCAATGAAAATATTCAAGATTACTATCTCCATATATATCCTGCTTCTCATACATTCAACCGTTATTGTAGCATTCGCGGAGGGCATGACGGTTGCTAACGTGGCCGGTACAGGCTATTATTTTTCTTCGGTAAAGGGCAATGACAACAATGCCGGAACCAGTTCAGGTTCTCCCTGGCGGAGTATGGATAAACTGAAGCAAATCGCCGGGAATCTTAAAGCAGGAGATATTGTATACCTTGAAAGAGGATCAAGCTGGGACAAGGTCAGCCTGACACTGAATAATTTATCCGGAACTGCAGGAAGCCCGATATCCTTTATGGCTTATGGGGCAGGCCCGGCTCCCAGACTGAAAGGCAGCCGGCAGGTTTCTTCTTTTTCACAGCAGGGCAACCTCTGGAAATGTATTGATAAATCTCTTCCGGATTATAGTTCATCATCGAGAAGGGTGATCCCCTTTCTGTATATCAATAACCAGGATTATGAAATCTCACGGTATCCGAATACCGGCTATCTTACCAGCACAACGCAAGGTACATCCAACTGGCTGGAGGATTATACGCAAAACTGGACGACCAATCAATGGTCAAATGGATTCCTGTGCGCCAGAGCTGTTACTTTTGAATGGGCAACACAAAGGATTACCGGAAACTATGCCAATTCCCTGCAGTTTGAAAGTCTTCCCAATACATTAAAAAATGATAAAACCCCCTATTTGATAAGGAATCATGCTAACGCCTGCGATCAGAACGGCGAATGGGCTCAGCAGCATGATACCTTGTGGGTGTATTATTCCGGTAATCTGAATTCGCTTATCGTTGAAGCACCGGTAATTGACACATTGATAATGATTAATAACTGTACGAATCTGATTTTCAATAATATTCAGTTTGAACGGTCGAACATGATGAATTTCTCCATTAAAAAATCAACCGTTTCGTTTCAGTCGTGCTCAGTTCTTGATGCGGGATTTGTATTGGTGGATGCCGCGGATTATTCATCCGTGACCATCAATCAATGTTATTTCTCAGGAGGACGGAGGAATGGCGTTCACCTGATCGACGGCACGGGGACCATTACAAACTCTGTGTTCAGAAACTTTGCCTTTGAAGGTGCCGATAACGGTGACGGCTTTTACGGATCGGCCATACTCAGCAACCGTGCGAAGGGCATAACGACCATTGCTTACAATGATTTTGATTCAGTTGATATTGCTTTCAACTGCCATTTTTCCGATGCCGTTGTGAATTTCAGGTATAATTTCATCCGGAATTATGGCATGACCTTAGAAGATTGCGGGGCCGTGTACGTTGGAGGCGATTATACAAATTTCAACAAACACATTTCAAGGAATATATTTCTGGATGCCCGGAATAAATTCGTTCATGCTGTTTACCTGGATTATATGACCAGCAATACCTATATTGACAGCAATTCAATCTGCAATTCCAATATTGCCATATATTTTCATGTATGCGACGATAACGTTGCCCGTTATAATAATATCGTCAATCCTGCCACCCATATGTTATATCCCTGGAATTCGGCCTTCAGGCTTGATGAATACAGCTATCATCACGGCAATGAAGGCGAAATGGTCAACCGGAACACCGTGGAATACAACAATGTTGTTTTCAGCCCCAATAAGGATGAGCTTGCATCGGTATTTTTCAATCTGTCATCCATTAATACAAATCCTTTCAGATATAATAAATACTTCGATCCTTATACCGGCGACGATGATATTATCGTGAAGGGAGAGAACTATGATCTGGGCTCTTACAGCTCTTTCAACCTCAGCAGCTGGAATGCTGCAACGGGATTGGAATACGGTTCTTCGAGAAATCCTACCAACTGGATCTATCAGTCGTCTTTAGGCATCCCGCAGGATAAATTCGTATTATTCCTCTATAACCCGACCCGAAAGGATTCCATATTTGATCTGACAAAATATAATGCTGAATATTATGATGTTAACGGGAATATCCGTTCGGGTTCCGTTACCATTAAGCCCTACTATTCCGAGATTCTTTTCTACAAACAAAAAGGGACGGCCATTAACCATCCACCTGTTATATCAAAACAGACCTTTTTTGTATCAGAGAACGAACCGGGAGGAGAAGTCATCGGGAGAGTTGCCGCATCTGATCCTGATGCCGGACAGACCTTAAAATATTCCATAACAGAAGGTAATACGGGTAATATTTTCAGCATTAATGCCGGAACGGGACAATTATATCTGACCAATGACCAGATTGATTTCGTTACAGACATTACCTATGTCATAACGGTAAGCGTTGTTGACGATGGAACACCCGGCATGAGCGGCAGCAATCAGATCACCATTCAGATTAAAGCGCTGAATCATCCGCCGGACTTCAATAATCAGGTAATGAATGTCGCTTATGAAAAACCGCTTGTCGTTCATATCGGAAAAATCAGCGCACATGATCCTGATCCGGGGCAGGTTTTGCATTATACGCTGGCATCGGTTGATAGTAACTTCATGATTGATAATGCCACCGGTGATGTTTATCTGAATAATACCGATCTGTTCCTGTCGGAGAATACAACATTTTATCTGAGCATTAATGTTTCGGATAACGGGAATCCCTCATGCAACACGACTGCACAGCTGATCATTAATTATATTTATAAGGGTGACTTTATTTATATTGATCCCGAAAATATCAATGACCCGGTGGAAAACGGATCCTATGCCCATCCGTTTGATTCCTGGAAGGATGTGACATGGACAGCTGATTATGCTTATCTGCAGAAAGCCAACACCATTTGCGAGATAGATGCGCTTAATATAATGGCCAACAAGGTATCCATCAGTTCCTATGGAAGCGGGAATAAACCCGTCATCAAAAGCGCAACTGACAATTTCTTTATCCGGGCATACAATGCGCAGGACATTAAAATAACCAATCTGATCATTGATGCCCCCAATGCGTTAAGTTGCATGTATTTTTTCGGCTCCGACTGTTATAACGTTACCATCAGGAATTGCGAAATTAGAAATTCAAAAAGTGCTGTAAAGGTTACCAGCGGTTATAATTTTAGTTTCTACGGCAATAAATTTGCAAATCTGGAAAGTGGTCTGGATCTTTATTCAAAGAATAACAAGATATATTATAACCTGTTTATTAACAATACGCTGGCCGTTAAATTCAACGGAGATTATTCCAATGACGAAATCATAAATAATGTTTTTTATTCCAATAGTGAAGGCATAGAGAGTCTTATCGATAATAAATTGTCGCTGTATAACAACATATTCTATTTTGAGGAATTAAAAGGTTTGGCGTTTGCCACCAATGAAAAAGATTTTACATCAGATCACAATGTATTCTTTCCTGATTTTGCCGGTTTGGTAAGGATCAATGAAAGATCCTTTAATAACTTCGGGGAATATCAGAACCTGGGCCTGGCCGATAAAAACTCATTCGTAAATGATCCTCAGTTTGTCGATACGGAAAATGATGATTTCTCCGTGAGCCTGGAGTCTCCTGTGATCGATGCCGGTATTGAATATCAGCAGGAAGTTGACTATTTCGGCACGCCGGTTCCTATTGGTGATATGCCCGACATTGGTGCTGTCGAATCCAAAACTTCTGCTACGGGAATTAAGACCTTTGAACCGGAAAATCAATTAATACTATATCCGAATCCGTCGGATGGTACCTTTACCCTTAAGATCCCCCATCATGAACTATTTAAAAAGGGATTGATACGGATCAATACTCTCACAGGCAAAACGGTGTATAGCCGCGATTTTTATTCAGGAGAGGAAAATGGACTACATTTCGATAATGCCGGCCCTGTTCTTGAGAAAGGTTATTATCTTCTGCACATCGAACTGGATTCAAAAACCTTTTCTGTTGAAAAGCTGGTAATTTTATAATAGAAATAATAGTCTTTGATCTTCTATAATATTATAAGCATAAACTACTTTCTTATCAGTTCGAATATTCCGCAGCCAAAATCACAATTAAAGTTTGAACTAATATCTTCCTGGGTAAGTTCAACATTTTCAAAAAAATCACCCTTGTCGTCTACATAGGAGAAACTCTTTAAGAAAAAATTCACCGTGATCAGATCAAGCAGGTATTGAATGGAAAATACCCTGTGTGCATTGAATTCAATTCTTTGACTGCCAACAGGAACAGAAAAATAGAATTTCCCACCTGAGTGCAACATTTTGGCAATATTTTCCAGGGCCTTTAAATGGCCATTATAGTCAACAGGATCCCCGTATCTGCCCAGACCAAAATGTTCGATTGAGTGAAGCGCTGAAATGGAATCACAACAATCCACCAGGTCAATTGGAAGTTGCATTAAGTCAGCTTTTCTGAAAATGATATTTTCAACCTTGCTTAACTGGTCCCGTATATCCATGATCTCAATTCTTCTGAAGACAGCCACATGAGCTACAAATCCATCAACCCTCGATCCAATATCAATATGTCGCCGGGGATTATCGTTAACTAATTTTTTGGCTACATACAAATCCTGATAAAAATAGTGACCCGACATAGTTCCGGATGCAGAAAATCTATCCGCTAAATAAATGGGTAATAGCCGTCCAAAATAGAATTTCGAATCCTGCCCTTTTTGCTTTCTTATTTTTACTAAGGAATAAATATAAAAAGGCAGACCTCGCACATTATTACATAATATAACAGGATCAAATCCAAAAAACCGGCATAGGGTATAAAAAAACCTTAAAATATTTCTCATGGAGCTTATAGGTTGAATCAGCGTTTATAGGTGCCATTTGATGTGCAGGATGTTTTCAGGATTGATTAAAAATAGTAAATAATAAAACCAATATCGGAAAAATGAAACAAAAAGTCTATCATGCCGGCAATCAATCTCCCTCTTGAGAATAAATCCATAATACTTATGATCCAATGGTTAATCCTTTTTATATACCTGAATTAATTCAATATTATTGATTTTGGCTGCCACTTCTGAAAAGGAACTGTAAAAGCTGCCAATGATCCGTTTCGTTTTTGCCAGGCAATAAAGGTCGATCAGCGAGTCTTGTATACCCAAAACAGAATTCCGGTCCAGTATTTTAGGATGTGTTATAATCCTGTCATGGTATTTGGATTTTATTGTTTCTTCCACACCGGGACTATCGGTTGCCAGAAAAAACCTGGCATCGTGATTCTTTGCGATAAATTCATCCATCAGATCAAGAAATCCGGACAGGGGGCTGAATTTGATAGACATCTTGTTATCAGCACGCCGGATGTGCAGGCCAATGGTATTGGCCGTGTATTGAGCCACATAGCCGTCTATTTTTTCTTTTAACAAGGGGATCGGTATGAATTCTGCAAAAGAATGAACATCCTCATAAAACTTATGAACGGTTCTGATAAAAAGATCAGGAGTACTTTCAATCAGTTTTTTAAAATCATAACCTGTTTCAATATACTGTAATATTTCTTTGTCATACAAACATGTTGAGTAACCAAAAGGGTATTTGATTTTTATGAACTGAAACAAACGCCGGATGCCTTCGTTCATTTTTTTTTGCAGGTCGTTTAAAACCACCTCTTCGACGTGCAAGTCGCCGGAAGTTTCAAAAAGGTCGCGAAACGGACAATTCAATTCGCCGGATAATTCCCAGACCACCTTCATGGATGAATGGTTTTGTTTTGCCAACCGGTAAACCGAATCAATCACCCGCATGCGATTTGCCAATCCGCCATAGGGTCTCACTGTTATCATTGCTGACAAATTAGGTATTTAAATAAGTTGTGATATGTTTTTTTAAATCCTCAACCAGTTCCTTATCCTTCCGGCTTTTATAGAAACCCTTTATCCAGTGACGGAATCCTGACATATATGCAGAGAATGATTTCAGGAAGCCCATCCAATGACGGGGGCCTGCTTTCATGATCCTGAATACGATTCTCAGGCATTTGGCCAACGCAATTACCGGGATAAAGAAAGGGAGAAGATCACCCAGATATATGCTTTTGTAAAATGCCTGCCGGTAAATGAAGATATATTTTCCGATTAACTCCTGATTTTTTAAAAAATGATCCCGGTTTTCCCTGAAAATATGATAAACAACTGCCTGGGGCAGGAAGATAACAGGACTGATTTTATTGACCTTCAGGCCAAACAACGTGTCCTCTGATGCTCTTATCCCGAGAAATCCATTAACCTGATTAAAAAGATCTCTTTCACAAAACAGGTTACAGGTTGGCACTAGCTTTACAACACGAGAGGAGCCGGCATTAATATATTCATTAAATTCAAGGTAATATTGTCCTAATGCTATGTTGTTCTTTAATTGAAATTCAGGTACTACATAACTGCCTCCTCCTACTTTCCATCCGGCTTTGTTGGCTTCCATTAATTTTTCCAGCCAGTCCTTTGCCGGATAGGCATCTGAATCTATAAAAGCCAGTAAGTTTCCCGTTGCATATTTGGCTCCGATATTACGCTGAATGGCCGGCATTACTCTGACCCCGGAGGTGATAACACGGATCTTTGGATGGCTGTATTGGGTGAGTTGGTTTAAGGTCAGATGGTCATCAGAGGAATCTACAATAATAATCTCATTGATTTGATTAAAAACGCTTTGTTTTAACAGATGATCAATCGTATAGCCAATAGTCTTTACCGAATTGTAGGAAGGTATGATAACGGATATGGATACAGGGTCATTCATAAAATGCGGATTTTATTAAACCTGCTTATAAATATTTACCAGGCATTCACCTGATGTGTCCCAGGAATAATTCTTTTGCGCAAACTCCCTAATATAGTTGCTGTCACTATTCCATTGATCAACATAATTTCTGATGGCTGCAGCCAGGCTCACGGCATTAAAAGGTTCAAACAGAAGCCCGGTTTTCCCGATCTCTATATCATCCGGGAAACCTCCCAGTGAGGGTGCTATGACAGGTTTCCCATAGGCATATGCCATAAACAGTACTCCGCTCTGGCTGGCTTCAGTGTATGGCAATACCACCAGGTCTGCTGCTTTAAAGATAAGTTCAATTTCTTCTTCCAGGATATGCCGGGCTATTATATTAATTCTTTTGCTGGTATGAATATTCATCAGATTTTTAAATTCTTCCCTGTACTCCTGTGACACTCTTCCTGCTATCAACAGATGGATCTGCGGCAAATCATTTTCAAGCCTCGAAAAAGCATCTAATAATAAATCCAATCCTTTATATTTTGTAATGATTCCAAAGAATAAAACAATACATTGATGCTGATCATACCCCAGTTTCTTTCTGGCATTATCCCCGGATATTGCCGGGGAGTCGGCGATTTTATATAGGCCGTGTCTGACCAGAAACACTTTTTGGGCTTGTATATTGAATTCATCAATGATCCTGTTTTTAATAAAATCACTGTGGACAATAATGCTGTCCTGAAGTTTATATATTATTTTGAATAATAATCTGTTATAAATGTTATTTTTAGAATGTGGCAATACATCATGTGCTGTATAAACGGCTTTTTTCCCAAGCATCTTTATGATCAGGGTAAATAGAATACCTTCTAAAAAATTAAATCTTAGCCATTGTGTATGAACAATACCGGCATTCGTCTTAAAAAGATAGCCTGTCAGACTCAGATAATAAGAGACCATCCGGTTAATTTTTGATAAAATTCCGACATGGTCATCGTGGGATCCTCTCAGATTGTAAACATGAATCCGACTATCGATCTTTGATTCAGGATAAATGGAAGAACCAATAAAATCTATTCTTTCAACCTTACCGGAAAGGCCATACAGCAAATTTAACATATAGTCAACCTGAAACCCGTTGGGAATAATAACGATGTGCATGTTATACCATTTAGCTTTTTGTTTTAAACAGGCTTAAACATTTCCATTTCAGAAAGCTTAATATCAGAACGCAATAACTTACAGAGAGATGCAAATATTTGAATGGACCTTTGCCATATTGCTTTAGAAAGACGGTATTTATATGAAAGTTATACAGTGATCTTTTATCATGCAACAAACCCAGCAGTTTTTTAAAGCTGCCTTCATGTCCAATGGCCGTATTACGGGTGTCGTTTGATAAAATCAAATCAGGCGATATAATCAGTTTAAATCCGTTGATTTTAGCCCGGTAGGTATATTCCAAATCTCCATGATACTGGGGGAAGTTGACCTGGTCCCAGTATCCGATTTTATGGACGACTTCAACCGGTATGACAGTCCCCATTCCGGGGATCCAATCTACTTCCAGTGGTTGCTGAAAACGTTGATAATCCGGCTTATTGTAACCAATATTGCCAATTTTCCCGATATAAGGTTTAATGAACCCGCCCATTGACCATAGGGTGCGGTTTTCATAATTCATATAAATTTTGGAACCAAAAATTGTGCTTTTATCCTGACTTTGAAGCAATTTCAGCAGGTTGACGAAATAATTGTTGTGGGTTGTGATGTCATTGTTCCATAGCAGCAGGTAATCAACCTTGAGGTTGGTAACAGCATGTTCAGCTCCCTTATTAATGCCACCGCTCCACCATAAATTGCCATCGCCCTTAACAACCGTAACAAAGGGGAAATGGTGTTTTACATATTCGCCTGTTCCATCCGTGGAACCATCATCAACCAGAATGATCCTGAAGGAATCCAACAGATTATCATGACTGATCTCATCGTACAATGAACTCAGACAAGAGATCGTATAGTTTAGCTTATTAAATACCGGTAACAGCAAGGCAATTCTCATACACCAGACAATAAAAGATTTTGTAATTCAATACGGTTTATGATGATCATTGGTTGCAATTATGAGGATAAAGCTAACCGGTAAACCAGTCCCGCCTGGTTACTGTCTGTATAAAAAATTGTCGCAGAGCCAACTAAATTCGCGATAATCCGGCGCAATCCGCAGTAATATCAAAAAAATCAAGCCTGTTGCGGCTGAGCTGATGCAACGGGAGCATCCTTTTTCATCCATTTTGAGACATCCACCAGATAGAACAGAATACACATCATGACAATCCCTTCAGCTGTTCCAAATGCACCGGAACCGACAAAAATGGCGAAAAACATTGAATAAACAACGTATTTGATGAACAGGAATTCTTCAGGATATTTGATAAGTGCCATCTTGAACAAAATAATCAATTCGGCTATTGCGAATATGATACCGTATAAAATGAACTCTCCTATAATTCCTATGTCCGACAGATAATAACCAAAAACTTTACTGTAGCTGTCCATCATAATGCTGTATGATGAATGTCCGCCATAGGCACCATTACCGAGGATAAATGACAGTTTTCCAGGAGAAAACCGGTAGAGATAAAACGATACAGCCTTGAATCTTATATTCTCTGTAACCGAAATGCTTTGTTGACGGGTAACATCAATCATGGCATTAAAGATATCCTGAAAAATAAAATAGATCGGGATCAAACTGGCAAGGCCCAGCAAGGCTATCGCAAATTTTGAATGGACTTTTTTGCTTTGAATCACAGCCAGTATGGTGATTAATAAAGTCGGTCCAAGCAACTGCCGGGTTCCCAGCAACACGAATACCATCAATAACAGAAATAAGGGAGGCAGGTATTTATAGTGATTTGTTTGTAAAAACTTAAACAGACAAATAAAATAAGCGACTACGGAATAAGTCACGCCGGGGAGGAAGATCCGGATGGTATTCCGGTCTTTGAACATTTGGTCCCCGAACAGGTGAGTCGGGTATGCAATCCATTGGATTATATACAAAATGGCCCACAGGATACTAATGGCTATAAACAAGCGGATGAGGAACCTGGGATTTGGCTTTAACTGGTGCAGCAAATAATAGAAAAGAAAAAAGTAAATGGCACGCTGCGCCAATAATGTAATATGAAAATCCTGATAATGAAAGATGTATGCCCCAATCATGCTTAAACCAACGGCAAAGAACAGGAGGACGATCTCAAAGGTAAAGGTTGCCCTGATCTTTTTGCTGGTATCGTAAACGGAATAGAGCAGCAGCAAAATTGAGATCAGAGCGATTATGCCCATATGAATGATTCCGGTCATTTGCCGGTCGATGAACACCGGTTGAAAAAAGGCCATGGAACCCAGCACAACGATTATAACGATAAAATTTTTAAGCATGCGATCGACGTTATTGCATTATTTGTTTTTTCTGAATAATCTCTTGTTCAGCAACAGATCTT
This sequence comes from uncultured Bacteroidales bacterium, assembly GCA_964456825.1. Classification (GTDB taxonomy): domain Bacteria; phylum Bacteroidota; class Bacteroidia; order Bacteroidales; family UBA10428; genus UBA5072. The sequence continues at coordinate 20,249 of CAYWCR010000018.1, read as the reverse complement.
TAAAATATCCGGCTCCTTCAACAGGAAACTCAACCACATATCTTTTAAAGGGCCAATTTAGCAATTTCAGTGATAATGACATCGCATACCAGTTATTAAAAGACAACTGAACCAGGAACCTGAGAAGGATCAGTCCTATTAGTCCGTATATGGGCAGGATAAAATAACCCGTTACTACGATGACCAGCCCGGAAACCAGCGAGGGCACCAGGAAGGGAATATGATTGGTGGATGTATAGATGCCTGCATGCAAACTGGAGTGCATATCCAGAAACAAGGTCAGCGCCATGATCGTAAATAACAGTGTCCCGACAAACCGGGTATCGGTATTGAGGATGTCATGGCTGTCGAGAAAGTTCAGGAGGGGATTTCCGGCCAGGCCGATAAACAGGAATGAGCCAGCCATAATGACGATCCCAAGGAACATATAACGGGTGGCCTGTTTCCGCATGGCTATGAAATTTTTCTCAGCACCGAGCTTATATATGGTGGGAACATTGGCATAAAAAGGTGTTCTGGAGAATCCGGCGATCCAGGTCATAATGTTGGTGGTGAAAAAGAAACAGGCCATGAGCTTGGCATCCTTGATCTGTGCCATCAGAAAGGTGTTGCCGTATTCCACCATGTAATTGCCCCAGAAAATACCTGCCAGCCTCCATGTCTGCGCCCAGAGCGACCGGAATATTTCGCGGTTGAATACCTTGTATCCCCTGATTTCATAATGGTGCTCACGAAACCATTTGGTTATAAAAGTACGTAAGTAGATATACCGTGCCATGGATGCAAAAAACATGGCGATCACCAGGTACATGGGTGACAATTTGAACGATAGCAGCACGGTAAACACAATGATCCTGACTACTTCGATCAATGTGCTCACCCGGGCTTCCCTGGCTATCTCATTCATTCCCTGCATAAAAGATGACCATCGTATCGTCATGATCATCAGATAACATGTAGGGATGAGCAAAAAGTAAGTGATCCAGAAATCAATCCGGTTTCCGGACATGGTAAAAATATTCCGGAAGATAAAGGTACCTGCAAGCAGTAAAAGCACCGACAGGGCACCCAGGATGAAATATATCGGACGGGTTGTACCCAGCAAATCCCTGAGTTTTTCAATGTTGGGTTCCTGGTTAACGATCTTTTCACGGTTGTCATATTCTTCCCGTGTCCGCGGAAGCCTGGATTCACCGGCCCTGAAATAGGATACGGCACGGACCAGCGCAGATCCGAAACCAGAGTCAGCCAGCAGGGCAAATCCTATGATATTGCCAATAAGCCACCAGAACGACTGCTCAACTAAATCATAGTTGACAAGGATGAGGGGAGTAACCAGCACAATACTGCCGAAGCGGGTGAATTGTGCCGACCAGGACATAATAATGGGGTTATTGAGAATTTTTTTCAGCAGGCTCATGGGCAAGATCTTTTCAACCTTCAGTTAATCAGTGATTTGATTCGTTCTGCCAGAACAAGCTGGTTCGGTTCAAACGAGTACTTTTCTTCATATATCCGGTAAGCTTCTTCAACAGTATTTATCTTATTATCAATTACTTCTATGATTTTATTTCTGAAATCATCCGGTGTGTCGGCAATCAGCACAGAACCATTATGTTCGATTCCCTCTGTACCTTTTGTTGTACTGATTAACTGCGTCCTTAAAGCCATTGCTTCAAGGCATTTAAGCCTTGTGCCCCCACCGTCAAGCAAAGGAACGATCGAAGCCCGGGCATTGGCAATAAAGGGTTTCAGATCCTCGATCTCACCGAGGGCCTCAACATTTTCAGGGTGATAGCTGGACCGTAATTCATCAAACACCTTTTTTGACCCGCGGCCATAAAGCTTCAGGCTCGTTTTCCGGCTCAGCTTATCATTCCATACCTCCCTGAGGAACCATTCCAAACCGACATAATTCTGGAATGCATAAAAATTAGCCGACATAATAATATAATTTTCCTTTTTAACGTCATTCAGCATATAACTTGACTTTTCAAGCAGGTTGGGTATGAAGATAATCTTCCCTGGTTTAACAAATTTGCTGTAGAATTTTACGTCATCCCTGGAAACCGCGATCAGTGTATCCGCTTTCGGAAAGAAGATCCTTTCATGTGCGGCCTGCACCAGATATTCAAACCTGATGTAAAAAGCGTCCTTCAGATTTGCAGCCTTTCGCTGCACATAAAGCCTGGCTTCCGCATTATGGGTGCCATATATAACCCTGATCCCCCTTTTTTTAAAATAAGGGATATATTGTCCATAAAAATAATAGTCAATAAAAGCAATATCGAATTTCTCTGCTGTAGTCAGTTCGTCCAAAAGTTTTATCAGGGCAGCGTTTTTTCGAAAAATACCGAGGATATTGATCAGATGGACCCCGGAAGCAGATTGTATAAACGGGAAAGTGATAAAACGTATGTTGGTCAGATCCGGTATATTATGGGATTCGTTGATAATGGCAGTTACCTTTGCCCCGATATTGGAAAGCATCTTCTGCAAGGCATAACTGCGCAATTTTTCACCACCGTTTATGGGATAAGGTGAGATGGAAGTTAAGAATAGAATTTTCGGATTTGTTTCTGCTTTCACGCAAAATGAATTTGATCATGCAAATCTAAAGGAATATTAAATACAAAACCCCAAATAGCTGATTATTGCAGGTTTATTTGATGACTGTTGCATTTAATTCTTCGAATTTAACAAAAAGATCTGTCAATTATAATTTTTATTTGACAGAAACCTCCTCATCTTGAGATTGTAATTATAATATAAGATAATGATAATCAAATGAATACGGTTTGTTTGTCCGCCTTCCCGAATGCCTTAATAGTATTGCGGGAACCATGGGTTTAATTAAAACGTATATTTGCAGAAGATAAAAAGAGATTTTATGCAAGATTTGTTTACCATTGCTTTGCCCGTATATAAACGCACGGATTATATCAGAAAGGCGCTTGACAGTGCCGTTAACCAGACTGTAAAATGCAGGATACTGCTGATCGACAACAATTCTCCCCATGATGATTTCAGAACCATTGTTGAAAGCTATAACAATCCGCTGATAAAGTATATAAAAACCAGCGAAACAGTCCCGCAGGACGAGAATTTCAATAACTGTATAAGGCATTGCGAAACACCCTGGCTGACCATTCTGCATGACGATGACATATTGCATTGCCAGTATGTTGAAATGGCGCAAAAAATATTAAAGCAATATGGAAATCTGATCGGTGGATTTGCCGTATCATGCTGGGTCGGTTCCGAAGAGTGGGACGGGATCTCAAAGAAGGTCAGCCTGACAGATGAAGTCAGGGAAGTAAAAGAATCCTATTTCTATTTTTCCCAGTTATCTCCTTTTGTCGGCGTTACCATAAACCGTGAAATCGCGTTGAAAAACAATGGTTTCAATGTTTCACTGCATCCGATCGCAGATTTTGACTTCTGGTACCGCATGAGCACTGCATCGACCATGTTGTATGTTGACCAGATGCTGGCTTACTACCGCATATCTCCCAACCAGTCCACCAATAACCTGATCGATGCCATGATCAACAACGTGTATAAATACCGCATGAACCTCATTGAAAAGGGGAAGTATAACAACTGGCTAACGAAACTGGCCCTTGAGACATCGCGGATCAACAATATTGAGTTTTTCAAAGAATCCTATAAAAATGTTCAGATCCCTGCTGATTTCATAAACCACAGCAGATACGAGAGGGTAAAAAAACTGCTGAAATATAAACTGATCCATAAGATCGCGTGGCGGCAGATCAGGGTACTTTCATTTGGGAACGTTAAAAAATTAAAATAATCAGATAATTTTATTATTTCACCAATTTCAATACTATGAAAAGTAAATTCCGCTTTTACCTGGGGTTTTTGTTGCCCGCAATCTTTGTACTTTTATCATCAAGGGTTGCTGCACAGCAATTCCTGCTGATCGATAAAACATTCACCTGGAATGAAACAACAGGAGGTGACGGTTGTTATGGATATCATTTCTGGAACGACCTCGGTCAGGCCACAACCACCAACTGGAAATCGCCCTATGACTATGAGAGTGGTTTGTTTTATATGCGCTATCAGATTATCAGTCAGCCGGAACTGCCGGGAGGCGGTTATCAGCCTTTTGGTATTTCCTTTTGCATCTGGGGTGACCTTGGATTTGAAGCGGGAAAGTGGAAAGAAACCTGTTCCAGCATATCCTGGTTCAATGGTCCGGGTTCAACGATCGAGTATAGTGATTCCCCGGCTACCTGGTGGGATCATCCCAATGGTGGTATCGACTGGACCCGATTGGATAAACTATGGCGGTTTGGAAATCCTTTCTGGATTGACGCCAGTTGTCAGCTCGCCTCAGCATTTTGCACCTGTGCTCCCGATGAAGTTTGGAACAATGAAAGGGGCAAATGGCTGCCCATGGATATCAGGCTGACGATCGTGGCAGTAGCTGCCGGACAGACCTTTCTGGGTTGGGATTACTACCTGAACGGAGGCGGCCCGGTATTAAGACAGCCGACCCCAACATACAGCGTTGATTTCTATAATGAGAGGACCAATAAGGTTGTTCCTTCAACCGACGAATACGCCAATAATTCTTCCATGTCAGGCGCTGTCAGCGGAAGCGGGTCTTACCTGAGCTTATCTCCCGGACAAAATGCTTATTTCCGCAAAAAGGCCAATGGAGACACCCTGGCCTCCTATGTACAAACCCTTGATGTTCCCTCCAGGCCGGCTGCTCCCACCTTTGCATGGGATCAGACAAACCAGCGGACATCCACCGCTGTCAGCAGCGACTATGAATATTCCACTTCATCCAACATGTCAGGGGCTGTTTCCGGAAGCGGAACCTATGTTGCCATTCCTTCGGGTTCGACCATGTATTTCCGGAAGAAGGCTAACGGCAGTGCTTTCAAATCAAATATTCAAACCCTTCAGGGGATTACTGTCACGGAGATAGGTCCTGAATTTGTCATCATCAATGAAACCATCGATTATCCTAATACAACCGATGACAACGGTTTCTATTTCTTTTATTACAATTCCTCCATGCCGGCGAACTGGAGAACAGCAACATATGATTATTATAACGGACAGGTTTATACCCGCTATGAGATCATCAGCCAGGCTACATCCACCCCGGTCGGCCTGCAGTTCGGCATATGGCAGAAATTGCCGGTCGGAACCGGAACACTTTATGAATCGATGGCTGAGATTAAAACGCTCAACGGGCCCGGTACGGCGGTAACCAATAACAGCAGTCCGAGTACCTGGTGGACCTATAACGGTGGTGTGGATTATACCCAGATGGATAAGGTATGGCATTTTGGCATCAATCCATGGAAGATAACCACTCCCGATAATCTGCAGATCCGGCAGGAGAATGCATCTGTATGGGCTGAACGATATACCTATTGGTATCCCATGAAGGTTAAAGTGACGGTAGTCGCAGTGGCTTCAGGGCATACTTTTTCGGGCTGGGCTAATTATGTAACTACCAAGCCGGCAACGCCGACCTATGGTATTGACTACATCAATGAGCAGACAGATAAAACAGTCCCGTCGACCGATGAATATGCCACTAATTCAGGTATGTCGGGCGCTGTAAGCGGCACCGGGCAGAAAATCACCTTGACTCCGGGCCAGACTTATTATTTCAGGACCAAAGCCCAGGGTTCTGTGCCTGCTTCCGATATTCAGACCCTGGCCGTTCCGGCCCGCCCCGCTACCCCGGCTTTTGCCATTGACTATTCAGCAGAGAATACCAGCACGGTTGTTACTGCAGAATATGAGTATGCATCGCAGGCAAATATGAGCTCAGCGTCCCCGGGGACAGGAGTAAAAGTATCGGTAACACCCGGCAGTAATCTCTATTTCAGGAAAAAGGCAACAGCCAGTTCTTTCAAATCAGCTGTTCAGACGCTGGCCGTTTCAAACCGTCCGGCCTCCCCGGCTTTCACCATTGATTATGCCAATGAAAGGACGGCTGAAAATGTCAGCTCCTCTTACGCATACTCATCCAACGCAGATATGAGTTCATCCACAACCGGTGGTGGCGATAAAGTGGCGGTCACACCAGGTGCAGCGAAGTATTTCAGAAAGATGGCAACAGCCAGTGAATTTGCATCCGCAATACAGACTTTAACGGCTCCGGCACGCCCGGCTGTGACGTCTTATGCCATTGATTACGCGAATGAAAATACTACCACTGTGGTTACCAGCGATGTGGAATATGCCAGCAACGTTGCCATGACAGGAGCTGTGAGCGGGACAGGTGCCAAAGTAAGCCTGGTTCCGGGCAACAACAGATATTTCAGGAAAAAAGCCACGGCAAGCAGTTTCGCATCGGCTGTTCAGACCCTTACCGTCCCTTCAAGGCCCGCAAGTCCTTCATTCACCATTGACTATAACGCTGAAACGCTGGCAGAGAATGTTTCAGCCGACTATGAATATAGTACCACTGCTTCGATGTCAGGCGCAACGGCAGGAAGCGGTTCCAAACCTGCTTTGGTCCCGGGAACCAATCTTTATATCCGGGGCAAGGCTACTGCCTCCCAGTTTGCATCCGCGGTTCAAACCCTGGTTGTCAACGGAAGGCCGTCAGCACCGGCATATACCATTAACTTCATCGCTGAAACAACGAATGAAACTGTTTCAGCCGCGGATGAATATGCTGCCTCTGTATCCATGGCAGATGCCATCTCCGGTGCAGGAAGCGCCATTGCGCTTACCCCGGGAAATAACCTGTATTTCAGAACAAAAGCCACCGGAAGTTCGTTTTTCAGTGAAAAACAGCCATTGATTGTCCCCTTAAGGCCGCTCCTTGATGCAGCCATTACCGATACGTTGCGATCGCACTATTTCATGGTAGCCATAAATCTGCAGGGTGATGAAGCCGGTTTCAGTATGGATGATATTGAATCAGTAAATTGCACCATTACCGAAGTTGGTGCATTAATATGCAAGGTTGAGCCTTCGGTACAGGGTGAAGTGACCCTGAAGATCAAAGCCAATGCCATTACGGCAGGTAATTTTGCTTCAGATGTTTTGAGGGTATATTATAAACCTTCTCAGAGTGGCATTGAAATAAATGAAATTTCCGGCAATCTTATTCTGTATCCAAGTCCGGTTAAGGATAATCTGGAGATTTCCCTGAGCGGCGGACAGAATTTTCCGGTACAAATTATGCTGCTGGATTTATATGGACGGGTAGTCACAACCTGTGTGCTTCAGACGGGTTCAGCAAGCCTTGATTGCAGTGGCCTGGTCAGGGGCATCTACCTGGTCAAGGTTATCATTCAGGGTCAGGATGTTATAACCCAAAAGATCGCCAAGGAATAAGAAGTTCCTTTAACAGATAATTTTAAAAACTGTCAGATACCTCAGGTGCCTGACAGTTTTTTTTTACCCTGAAAACGCCTCGACAGGAATGGTGCCGGGATGTATCTTTCACATTGAAATACCCGATTGGGGTGCTGATCAATCAGGAAACCGGGTGGTGATGATTTTTGCAATGGTCTCAGCCAGGATTCTGACCTGAGGTTCTTTGATGATGGTAATGTGTTCGGCATCAATTTCATATACCTCTGGGATTTCTTTGAAATAAGGTTTCCATCCGAGGTAATAGTCCTCATAATTATGGATCGTCGACCTGAAAATAATGGCATTGCATGGGATGGAGGTTAAAGGCATGTATTGTTTTCTGGCCTTGCGGTATACTCCCATAATATAACTGTTGCGGAGTGAAAGGGGCACTTTGATATTAAGCATGGTCAAAAGAAGGCTGGGATAGTAAGCCAGTTTAAACCATCTTTCCTGCAATATCTGTTTCATCCTGGCTGTCGGTTTTACAGGTGTACTGTCCTTGACGGGCAGGTTGTTAACGGTCTTATTGAAAACCGTTCTGCCCGGCGTGATCTTACCGTTATATCCCGGGCATACCGTGTCTATTAAAAACAGCAGCGCTACCTGTTGTCCCAGATTTATTAACTGGCAGGCCATCTCATAAGCGATCACACCACCAATGGAATATCCTCCGATTACATAGGGACCGGAAGGTTTTTCTTTTGTAAGTTCTGTAAGATATTTACCGGCAATTGCCGTGATACTGGTGTGCTTAATCTTTTCACCATTATGCCCCTGATGAAAGAAACCGTAAAAGGGAATATTATTGCCCATGGAACGGGGCAGGAAAAAATTTGCATCATCACCGTGCACGCAAAAAAAAGGAGGAAGGTTACCCAGCGGTTGTATGCAAACCAGACTTGATGAGTCAGGTATTGATCTGATTTTTTCAATGGCCGACGCCAGTTGTTTCACCGAGGAATATCGGTAGATCAGGTCAATGGTTATTTTTTTGCTGAATATCCGTTCCATCATTTCAGTTACCTCGACGGCCATTAAAGAATGCCCTCCCAGATCAAAAAAGCTATCCGTGACCGCAAGGCTTTTAATATCAAGAATCTGCGTGAACAGGTTATAAAGGGTCTTCTGTATCTCATTCTCAGGGTTAAACAGGCTATCCGGGAACCTTTCCGTATGGCCTGATGAAGCCATGACCTGAAGGGTTTTACGGTCGGTTTTCCCACTCGGGGTAAGCGGAATCTCATCAATTTTAAGGATCCGGTCAGGAATAAAAGCATCCGGAAGTGATTTTTTCAGATAATCTTTAATATCGGATTGATTTAATCGGGTGTCTGATTGTTTTACCACAAAAGCGGCCAGTTTTTTTTCCTTGTTTTTGTCTTCAACGGGAACGACAATGCTTTCGGTGATATCCGGATGGCTGTTGAGAACTTCTTCAATTTCAGCCGTTTCTACCCTGATCCCCCTGATTTTTACCTGAAAGTCGGTTCTGCCTGATATCTCTACCAGATTGTCATCGGTTAACCGGGCAATATCCCCGGTCCGGAATAATTTTTGGATTGTATCCTCTTCGTCCTTGTAGTGAATGAAGAATTTATCCGTCTGTTCCGGATTGTTAAAATATTCCTTTCCGACACTGGGACCGCTGATGTATACCTCTCCATATTCCCCTCTGGGCACGGATCTCATAGATTGATCCAGCAGGTGGACCGTTGTATTGGACAACGGATAGCCAACCGGAACCGAAACTCCATCGCTTTGAAAATTATGGGGCAATAGATAGGCTATGCCTCCGATGGCCTCAGTCTGGCCGTATAAATTAATAATGGCAGTACAATCAGCAGGGAACAGCGATCTGATCTGTGAAATCAAAGAAACCGGCAACAGGTCTCCGGAGAAAATGATAAGCCGCAATCCTGTGCTTATAAGGGTTTTCTTTTCTGATTCATGAAGCCTGGCCAGTTGTAAGATGCCATATTTCCATATTGACTGAATGTTGTCCATTATGGTCACCTTTTGATCCCTGACAAGCTGCAGTAATTTCATCAGTGACTGGCTCGATCTTTCATCGGCGATGACCAGTGTGATTCCGTTCAGCAAAGGCAACAGATATTGCCTTACGGAAGAAGAAAAGGAAAATGATGCCGTATGAAGGTAGCGGTCGTTGTCCTTCACACCCACTATCCTGTTAATAGCCTCAATATAATGGATTACATTCGAATGCGATATAACAGACCCTTTGGGTTTACCTGTTGAGCCTGAAGTATACATCACATAGGCAATATGATCAGCGGTGAGGGCAATTCCCGGATTCTCATCGCCGTAACCGGCATAGGGGAAATGATCCAGTTTTAGCAGTTTGATATGCTGATCACTGAACGGCAAATGTTTTTTCCCCGATGATACCAGCAGCTTTATGTCGGAGTGCTGCAGGATATAATACAGTCTTTCCACCGGGTACTGCGGATCAAGGAAAACATAAGAACAGCCAGCCTTAAGGATTCCCAGTATGGCAATGATAATGCTCTCGGAGCGTGAGAGCGATATGCCGATTTGTACGTCGTTTAATCCGGTTTTGAGGATATAATGGGCCAGTTGATTAGCCTTGCTGTTGATAGTCTGGTAGGAATACTTCCTCCCCATGAAGATGACGGCTGTTTTTTCAGGATTAAGGCTGGCCTGATGCTCGAAGGCAGCAATTATACTGTTGTGGGATTCCATTTGGATTGCTCCTGTCTGAATCCTTCAAAGGTATAAAAAAAAATACCTCCTGGCCCGTTTCAGCAGCAAGAGGTATTTTGGGGAATGCCTAAAAACGATGGGACCTGTCCTAGAATCTGTCCAGGGGTATGAGTTCCGGCGTCAGTCCCCGCTCAAGGAGCATTTTGCGGATCTCTTCCGTGTATACGGCATTCATGATGATGACCACATCAGGCTTGTATTCCTTGAGGAAATCGGGGCCGACATATTGCTTTCCGATGCCGGGAATATAATTTCCCACCATGTGGGGATTAATATCCACTACGTGGTCGATTACTTTTTCACGGTCGAAGTGGGTCAGGAAGCCAACTGACTTGGAACCGCCGCCCCATACCACGGTCTTGAGTTTCTTTTCGCGCAATTCGGCAAATTTCTTGCGCCAGGCATCCAGTGTGCCGTTGATTTTTGTGTTAAAGACCCTGGTCAGCTTCTTCAGTTCGTCAACCGATTCTTCCAGCGGGTGGATCCGGGTCGAAGGTGTATTAACCGGTTTGGCCTCAATATAGAGGTACTGGTCATCGTATTCAAGGTACATATCGAGGACCTCAAATCCGTTCAGGCGGAATAAACGTGCAAGCGAGCCCGGGCTCACGTAAGTGCAGTGTTCATAAAAGATGTCCCAGAAAGCCTGTATTTTAAGGATCCTGACGATGCATGGAATTTCAAAGAAAAGGATGGTATCTTCACGTTTGCCCAATGATTTCCGTATCGTTTTCAGGAAATTACCGGTGTCGTGAATGTGTTCCAGTGTATGCCTGCAGCAGATGCAGTCGGCCTGAAGATTGCCGTGTTTCTCGGAATAGAATTCCCGGATGAATTGCACATTCGGATTGGGCTTTGTGCGGCCGGGCACCCAGGCAGGATCTATGCCGATACCCTTGTTGTTGCCAAGCTCGCAGATCAGCGAGATAAAATCCCCTTTTCCGCAACCGATCTCAATAACCGATTTATTTTTTATGTTGTACCTGTCAATAAACCGCGTGGTAACACCCGTAAGGAATTTAAGAAAGGTTGGGGAGAATCCCTGCTGGTCTTCGTAACCTTTTGTATAATAGTCGATTGAAGTGTCAAAAGTAGAATTGAAAATAAAACCGCAACTGCTGCAAAATGCCAGGGTGATATCCTTTCGTTCCACATTCATGGCCTCGTCGTATTCTTTGGCGATCGCCAGGCTGTGAACGGGGGCATCTTTAACCGTGAAGAAATCTTCGACTGCAGGGCTGTAACAATTAGGGCAATGTGTATGTCTCATAGGTTTTCCTTATCATTATTATTATGTAAGTCTTGAAAGATCAAAATCAGGATGGGCCATGTCCTTCTGGGACACCACCGAAATTTCCACCGGCCATTGGATGTCGAATCCGGGATCGTTGTAACGTGCTCCCCTCTCAGCTCCGGGCGTATAAAATTGTGTTACCGGGTAATATACTTCACTGTTGTCCTCGAGGGTAACAAAACCGTGGGCAAAATTTTCCGGGACATATACCATGCGGTAATTATCAGCTGTCAGCTCGTTTCCCGCCCATTTTAAAAAGGTGGGTGAGCCGGGCCTGAGGTCGACGATCACATCATAAATCCTGCCGCGCGTGCAGCGGATGAATTTGACCTCCTGGTAAGGGTCTACCTGGTAATGCATACCCCGGATCGTTCCTTTTTTCTTTGAGAAAGATGTATTAAGCTGCACAAAGTTGGGATTCAGTCCGTGCTCGAGGAATTCATTCTTACACCAGGCACGGCCGAAAAAGCCCCGTTCATCCTCAATTTTCTTTACCTCCACCAGGAAGGCACCTTTGAGTGAAAGTTCTGTGAATATCATGATGACTTGCGTTAGCGTTCTACTTTCAGATCCATTCCAGCTGCTGGTTGAGATAACCTTTCTCCTGCAGGCCGTTTAATACCTTGAGCCGGATAAACCTGGATTCCCTGAATTTGGGATCGTTGAAGTTCATGGCAAGCAGGTTATCGCGCAATTCCCTGATGGTTGTTGGCAAATCGTGGATGGGCTGATGATCGGGAGCCAGTTTCTTAAACAGGTCGAAATTGACCATATAGGAACGTTTGTCGGGGCCTCCGGTGGGGTTGATGGCAACCTTGCATCCGGGTATTATTTTAGCCACGGCTTCGGCCAATGGTTTGATCTGGTTGTTCCATTCATTGCAGCCGGTGTTGACGGCCAGGAAATTGCCTCCGTTTTCTTTTTTACGGACGATGCCCCATTCCACAGCCCTGGCCATGTCTTTTGTATTGATCATGGGCCTCCAGGGTGAGCCGTCGCTGAGGATACTGATCTCTTTGTTGATCAGTGCTCCTGCAACAAAGTCATTCAGCACCAGGTCGAGCCTGAGCCGGTTGCTAAAACCACAGGCAGTTGCATAGCGAAGACAGGTAATTTTGAATTTGTCATCAGCCAGCGGTGCCAGTTCCTTTTCGGCAAAAACTTTTGACCGGGCATAAGCTGTCAGCGGATTTAATTCATCCTCCTCTTTCTTGGGATAATCACTGGCAGCCCCGTACATACTGCAACTTGACGCATACACAAAAATCTTCACCCCCATTTTTTTGGCTTTTTTGGCCAGTTCAACGGCTGCACGGTAATTGACATCGAGCGTGATCTCTTCAAATTTGTTGCCCATGGGGTCGTTTGAAATGGCTGCCAGATCGACGACAGCATCAACACCTTCAAGCAAATGATCAGGAAATTTCCTGATGTCGCCGAAAACCTGCATATCGAGTTTGACTTCGGGTTGGAAGTCAGCATTGGATAAACAATGGGTGAAATAGCCAATGTCAAAACCTATTAATTGTGCATCGGGGAATGTTTTTCGTAACTGGTTGATAACACTGGGCCCTACATAGCCTGAATTGCCTGCGATAATGATCTTCATGATTTTCTATATTAATTAGCTAAAATTTTAAATTCAATTCCAAAAATAGATTATTACCCTTTAATTAACCGTTGATTTTTATCAAAACCGGATAGATTAACTCCAGACTTTCCATGGCGGATTGGCCCCCTGCCATAATCCTTCCAGCAGGTTTTTATCGCGAAGGGTATCCATGGGTTGCCAGAAGCCGGTATGCCTGAATGCGCATAACTGACCATCCGCGGCCAGTCGTTCAAGCGGTTCCTTTTCAAAAACCGTCTGATCTCCATCAATATAATCGAGCACTTTAGGCTCAAGTACAAAAAAGCCACCATTGATCCATGCCGTGTCATCACCGTCATTTTTAGGCTTTTCTTTGAAATACTGGATCTTCGATTCACCCGGGTGCAGGTTGAAAACGCCAAAACGCCCGTGTTGTCTGACAGAAGTGAGGGTTGCAAGAACACCCTGGTTTTTATGGTGCATGATCAGGTTATTGATATTGATATCACTCACACCGTCACCATAGGTCAGACAGAATGTTTCATTGCCAATGTATTCCTTTACCCGTTTAATACGGCCGCCGGTCAGGGTAAGCTCTCCCGTGTCAACAAGGGTAACCGACCAGGGTTCAGAATGCATCTTGTGCACCTTCATATTGTTGTTTTTCATGTCAAAGGTCACGTCGGAATTGAAAAGGAAATAGTTTGAAAAATATTCTTTGATCATATTTCCCTTATATCCAAGACATATAATGAATTCGTGTATTCCGTAATGCGAATATATCTTCATAATATGCCATAAAACAGGCCTTCCCCCGACCTCAACCATGGGTTTCGGCCGGATACCGCTTTCTTCACTTATCCTTGTGCCAAATCCTCCTGCAAGTAATACTGCTTTCATTTAGTTTAATTTTTGTCATTAATATGATGGATAGAATCACAAGCGAAATAATGGCTTGTATGCATGCTTTTTATACAATCAATGGTTTTGTCGAGGGCAATGTCAATACCTTTTTTGTTCCAGTGTGTATCCGTACCATAATATAATACGTCCGTGGCGTTGCTGTATGGTTCATACAGATTGATGGTGGGAACACCCCGTTGAGCAAGCCCTTCATAAAGACGGGGCAGAAAGTTATTATAGGTATCGTTGTTAAGAAGTTTATGATAAATGGTATATTTGGATGGTATGGGCATAAAAATCATATCGAGATTATACAATTCCTTCAGTTTATTTCGAAGATCGGCAATATTGTCACAATAATTGTTGATTTCTTTTTCCGTATGAACGTAATAATAACTTAAATGGGATTTGGGATCAACTTCCTCGAAGAAGAATAGCCAGGGTTTGTCATAATCAAGCGAATAAACCGGTGTTTGGGAGGAAATGTAATGAAATGCATCAAATTTCAGCGTGGCAACGGCCGAATATGCATGGGTTGAAAAGACGCTCCTGGTCAGCAGCGTATTATATTTTAATTCTGCATTCTCACTGAACAGCCAGTCTCTTGCATTGGCTATCTTTTTTCTGATATTGCTCCTCGGATCGGAAACAGCAGTTGTCTCATGAGGCCGGTTAAAACGGAGCATTATATAACGTTCGGTTGATTCGTAGAGCAGTATTTTTGGGGTGGTATCCGAATAATGGTATTTATCCAGGTAAACGAGCGGCCGGTGGTCGTCGAAAAACCTTTCGTAGTATACCTTCTTGTGCAGGGTATCACCAAGCCTTTCGGGGAAGGTAACCATCCTGGAAAAATCAAAAAAGCTGTCGCCAAAAGTCAGAATGTCGGCATCCTGAATCTTTGGATGTTTGGCGGTATGACGGTATTTCTCAATATATTTTGGCAGACCCTCTTCCCTGAAATGCCTGATAAAATTGAAATAATACAGCTCTCCGTATTGGGTGTTTTCCCAGTATTCAGGCAGGGTTTTTTCCAGCAGGACAAAGTTGAACAAGGGCTCACAACGAACGGCCAGGAATGCATAAATACATACGGCACCTGCTATACCAACGATCCATTTTAATGCTTTTTCGCTCATCGGTGAACCATTTAAAATTGGAAATATAAGAAATTTGCCTCGTTCCATTTGCCCAAAATAAACACAGCCAGTAAAAGTGCAATCAGGATAGCCCATTTCACGGGTCTTGCCAGTGAACGCAGCGTGGCAAACAGCTGAATATGTTCTTCCAATGCTTCAATCAGCAATAACAGGCCGATGCTGATAAAGGCAATAGTAAAGTCAACAGGGAATTTAAACAGGTTAACGGTATAGGTCCCGGAGAAGTCAAAAATATTGTTAACAATCAACAGGGCATCGTTCATGCTGTTAGCCCGGAAAAAGATCCAGGCAAATGTAACGATGAAGAAGGTTACGGTGGTATCAAAAACTATAAGGATGGGATTATTATTGCGTATCCCGATCTTTTTAAGGTACCTTGTTTTGCTTTTATGCAGCCATTGGTATAATACCAGGAAAAATCCGTGTATCAGTCCCCAGACAATAAACGTATAATTGGCACCATGCCATAATCCGGTTAAGAACCAAACAATGGCACTTGCAACGATATAGATAAAAAGGTCTGTTTTTATAAAAAGGACCTTTTCTTTTTTAATTGCCCTTGAAACAGCCACCGATAATGGTAAAAACACATAATCTCTGAACCATGTGGTCAAAGAAATATGCCAGCGCTGCCAGAACTCACGGATGGAAGTGGCCAGATATGGCAATTTGAAATTCACCATTAAATTGATCCCCATCATCCTGGCCGTTCCCCTTGCAATATCAGTATATCCTGAAAAGTCACAATAGATCTGCACGGCAAAAAACAAGGTGGCGATCAAATAATGTGACCCCTCATATGCATAGGGATTATCATAAACCAGGTTAACATATTCAGACAGCCGGTCGGCAATGACCACCTTTTTAAAGAACCCCCATATGATCAGGATCAGGCCCTCGCGGATATCCGCATAGCTGAAATTATTTCTCCCCGAGAATTGAGGCATAAGGGGTGCCGCACGGCCTATGGGCCCCGCAAGCAATTGCGGGAAAAAGGAAGTGAAAACGGCGAATTTCCCCAGATGGTATTCAGGTTTTATATTTCCCCGGTGAACATCAATGGTATAACCAAGAGCCTGAAACGTATAAAATGAAATGCCGGCAGGGAGTAAATAATCATGAGAAGGCAGTGGGTGAAAAATATTAAAATGTTCAAAAACACTGGTTATGGCATCGCTAAAAAAGTTTAAATATTTAAAGAAGAACAGGGGGCCTAATAACAACAACAGGGTGAGCAGCAGCAATCCATTCCTGGCAAAGGGTTTCTCTGACCGCGAGATCCAGATGGCGTTGATATAGCATACGAGGGTTGCAGCCAACAGCAGCAGAACAAATTTAACATTCCAGCACATATAAAAATAATAACTGGCGATCAGCAGCAAAACCCATCTGAACCGGTGGGGCAACAGGAAATATAATGCCACGATGGCCGGAAAGAAGAAAATAAATTCCAGGGAATTAAATAACATATAATAGGATGCTAAACAATTTCAACCTTTTATACCTGATTTCCGGGTAAAGGTTATTATTTTTTGAGAAAATCTTATGCAATATTTTATCAACCATACCCTTTTATGGATGAATGATTCAACATACAGGTCAATTAGCCTGCAGAAGGGATTGCATCTTCGTTTTATCCATAAAAAAACTGTCAGTTATTCAGGATGGAAACTGACAGTTTTTTGTTTTCAGCAGGCTGAAACAAAATGTCATTCCAGGATAATCTTCCCTACATGGGATGCTGATACAGTAATGATCCTGTAAAAATATACACCGGGATTAAGGGAATAATCGCTGATCAGTATTTCATTATCGATGGCATCCGGTATTGCATGGTATACCCGGTTGCCATTCAAATCATAAAGCTCTACGGATCTTATATCCGCAGACGGAGATAACAGGGTGAATCGGGAACCGGCAGGATTAGGATAGATGGTTATTCCTTCATTCGCATCAGCGTCCGCCATGCCGGAAGGAGGGGCCACAGTAACATAGTAAATCAGCTGGGTTGCGTCTTTCCCGTCGGAGGCCTCAAAAGCAACCAATGATTTGCCCAGGTTTGACTCATCGGGCCTGCCGATAAGGATAGCGGCCTGTTCCAGATAAGTCATCCAGGAGGGTATGGTGGTTGCAGAAAGGGTTACTACGTCGTCCTCATCCACATCAGCAACTTCCACCGTGTAGTAGTATTGATTGTTTAACCGTACCAGTGTATCGGGCTGGTTCACAAAATAGGGCTTATCGTTGGTGTTGGCTACATTAATGCTGAAGCTTTGTGTGGTATCTTCAAGGCCGTCAGAGGCATTAATACTGACCTCGAAGGAACCGGTATCAAAAAATCTCGGCGTGCCTGAAAGATTACCTGAGCCTGTATTGAATGATGCCCAGGAGGGCACGGTAATGGGTGTAAAGGTCACATCCTCATCATCCGGGTCAGTGGCTACAATGGTGTATGAGTATAACTGATAGTCGTCGGCCTGGACAATTGGATTTGAGGTTATTACAGGAGGATGATTCCCGTTCAGGGCGGCAATAATAAAGGTTGAATCTATGGAAGTCTTGCCATCACTTGCTCTCATAATCACCTGGTGATTCCCTACGTCACCGGAACCGGGTGTGCCATATAGGGTACGGGTTGAAGAATTATAATAAAGCCACGACGGTTTTGATTGCGGGGTAAGCGAAACAACATCTCCTGCGTCGGCATCCTGAACCTGCAGGACTTCCGAATACAGATTGTTTTCCAGGACCGTCCTGTTGACGGGTAAGGTGATTGACGGAGGATCATTGACCGATATGACATTTACAGATAGCTGAAATACAGCGCTTTGCAATTGTCCATCGCTGACGACGACATTTACCTTAATATTACCGCTATAATTGCTAGAAGGGATTATTCTGTTTCCGCTGAAGGAGTAATTGGTACCTGGCTGTGTGATCAGGGTGAGTTGTGCCGGTGCATTATCAATGTCCTGCACATTAAGAAAACTGATGAACAGGTCCAGATAGTTGTCTTCGTTTACGGAAAGGCTGGTGGCCTGTGATAGAATTACGGGGGCATCGTTGACGGCCGTCACGGTAAAAGTTACAGGGTCACTGTCAAATTTCCTCAGCCCTTCAATAACATAGCCCCTGTCATTGGCAACGAAGGTAATGGTTTCGCTGCCATTCCAGTTGGCATCTTTGGGGGTTATGGTAGCCACCCGGTTTGAAATGGAAATACTTAAATTCTGAGGGCTTGCAGGGGTATATGTCCACACGATATTGGCATCGGAGGTCTCATTGTCAGCAACATAGTTGTCAAGGTTAATAGTGGCAAATGCACTGCCCTCGGCCCTTGTCTGATTTGGAATATCGCTCACAACGGGAGCTGAATTATAACTGTTAATATTGTCAAACCATGCCTGTCCCATTTTTTGGTATCCTGTAGCAGCGGGATGATAGGTATCGAGCATATCCGTTGAATAATTGATACCTGCACCGCATTGCAGGTCAACCAGTACCAGTTTGTCACCGGCACTTATCCTGCTGTTGACAATGGAGGTCAGGTTTGCATTATAGGTATTCACCAGAAAATCTTCACTGCATGAACCGGACCCTGAAACGGTGCTGATTATTTTTCCGACAAATACAAGAATGGGCTTGCCCGAAACGGTTTCATAGGTATCAATGGCATTAAAGATCCGGTTTACCTCACTGCTGATATCATATACGTCGCCGGCCATGACATCATTGGTCCCGATCTCCAGCAAGATAATATCGGTAGGATAAAAATTAAGATAAGGGCCTGCTGTTTCATAATAATTATAGGAAGGGTTGGGATTATAGCCGGTCTCAAGGATAGAAGCCAGTTGATCATCAGTAATACCGGGGATACCGCAGTGCTGCGACTCAGAAAACACATTGTAACCGGTTGCCCGGCTGCCGACAAAGTCGACACTATATCCCGCCTGGGTCAGCAATTGGTATACTTTGTACCGGTAGGCTGTATGAGTGCCTGCTTCGGGATCAGGCATCACATTGGTGCCCCAGGTAATGGAATTTCCCATTGGCAGAACTTTAAGCGTCTGGGAAAAAACTAGTGTATGATTAAAAACTGCAGACAATAAGAAAAGGCAACATGATCCAAAAGTGATTGCCCTTCTGCCAAGTGAAGCCATGGGTGAAATTTACGGGGTGTTAAGATTAAAAGAAAACCCCGTCCCTGGCCGGGACGGGGTTAATGTATTGCTATTCTTTAATTAATTTACCAACCTGTATTTCATTATCTCCAATGACCCTGTATATATATAGGGCTCCATCAAGATCGGAAATATCAAGTGATGCTGTTTTATCACCGGCTTTCACATCAAGTTGTTTCAACATTTTACCGTTCAGACTGAGGATCTGGATCTGTCCATCTGAATTCAGGTTCAGTTCGAAGGTAACAGTATTCTTTACAGGCACAGGATAAACGTTGCTTACCAGGTTTTTGGAAGCCTTGTAGTCTTCAATACCGGTCAGGCTTACGACTATGGTAAACGTCTGTTCATCCGTATCAATGCCGTCGCTTACCCTGAGGGTAACGGTGTGTGATCCCAGATCAGCTTCAGCCGGGATACCGGTGAGGAATCCTGTTGATGTCTGGAATACCAGCCAGGTAGGCTTGGTGATTGCGGAGTACGTCAGAACATCGCCATCTTCATCGTCAACCACCATCTGATAGGTATAGGTGTCACCAACCTTGGCAACTCCTGCTGGTGTTGAAGTGATCACCGGAGCGCTGTTAACCTCATTGCTGACGGTAACAAGGAACCGCTGGTAAACACTGGCGGTGCCGTCTGTAACCATAACCACTATGGAGTCAGATCCTACATTGGCATTGGACGGTGTACCGGCCAGAACATGTGATTCAGCATCAAAGGACAACCATGCCGGGAACTTGGTAGCTGAATACGTCAGTGTATTCAGATCGGCATCGGTGGCAGTGATCACATAAGAATACAGGGATCCTTCCTTGGCCGTTGTTTTTGCAGCGGACGTAATAACCGGTATATCATTGATGGAAGCAACCGTCACGGTAATGTTATCAGCAATGGTTGCTGTACCGTCGCTCAGGTCAAAATTAACCGTGAGTGAACCATGATAATCGGCAGCCGGAGTTACCGTATTGCCGGTAAAGGTATAATTGGTCCCCGCTTTAACCGTCAGG
>CAYWCR010000017.1:56443-58166 GCA_964456825.1 uncultured Bacteroidales bacterium | reverse complement strand
AAGGAGCACGCCTGGAGAGCGTGTAGTCGCCAAAAGCGGCTCGCGGGTTCGAATCCCGCTCTCTCCGCAAAAGAAAATTACGCCCTCGCCGACTTTGTCGGAGGGGGATTTTTATTTATAACCAGCGCAAACCCCGTTTGCATGCTGGTTATAAATAAAAATCCCATCAGAGCGGAGCGAAGGAGGGCGTAATTCTCTTTTGCAGGGATCCCCCCAACCGGGAACACGGAGTAATCCCGCAGCATAATAATCATAACCCCGTTTGCAAGCTGGTTATAAATAAAAATCTTGATCGAGCGAAGCGAGAGAGGGCGTAATTCTCTTTTGCAGGGATCCCCCCAACCGGGAACACGGAGTAATCCCGCGAATTTTGAATCCGCGAAGCGGTTGAATTTACTATATTCAACCGCTCCGCGGTTGTCAATCTGGTCAAATAATCTATTGCATCATTACACCGGGTTTCACCCGGCGCTATTCATATACAAGCACTCCACGCTTATTGCTGCAATATTCAAATAAGCAGAAATTTATGCAGGATATATAATTTCGACTCTTAATTCACATTATTAACCTCATCCTAAACAATTTACCTAAAATCTGCCTATACCTTCCTCTATTTTCCTGCCTGCTCCTTCAGGTCTCAAATATTTGTTTAGTCCCGTAAATTTTTAACCAAAATTTATTGACGTAATCAATATTTTAATAAGTTTGCAATCTATTTATCAATCAACTAACTTTTAACATAAAGAAATATCAGTAATAACAAAAACTAGTAACACATTATGAAAAAGATTTTAGCATTTTTAACGGTAGTAGGGATACTTTCTTTTGGGCTATCAAAGAGCCTGATGGCACAGGATCCGGCAACACAGGCTGTACAAACGGTAGATACCGTTGCGGCTGCAGCATCTGACGCAGCAGTGGCGGCTGCAACAACAGCCGAACAGGCAGCGCCTAAAAAAAGCATGCACCAACAGATAAAGGCTAAGTTCATTGAAGGAGGCGCCGGATTTATGGCTTCCATCTTGTTCTGTTTCATCTTTGGACTGGCCATTGCCATTGAACGTATCATATACCTTAATCTTGCTACCACCAATACCAATAAACTCCTGACCAAAGTTGAGGATGCCCTCGAATCAGGCGGAATTGAGGCAGCAAAAGAAGTCTGCCGGAACACCCGCGGTCCTGTCGCCAGTATATTTTACCAGGGACTGGATCGGGCTGATCAGGGACTTGACATTGTGGAAAAATCTGTTTTATCCTATGGCAGCGTGCAGATGGGATTGCTCGAACGAAACCTGAGCTGGATATCATTGTTTATTGCCGTGGCCCCTATGTTAGGGTTTATGGGTACGGTTATTGGTATGATCGCTGCCTTTGCAGCCATTACCCAATATGGTGATGTAAGCCCGCAGCTGGTTGCCGGTCCTATCGGTATAGCCCTTATCACTACTGCAGGCGGTCTGATCGTTGCTGTCGTCCTTCAGGTTTTATATAACTATCTGTTGTCAAAAATTGAAAGCATTGTAGGCAATATGGAAGACGCATCCATTTCTTTCATCGATTTGCTGATTAAGCACAACCTAAAAAAATAAGGTATTATGTTTAATACAAAGATAGCTTCCTATACATTATGGGTCCTTATGGCTGTTGCCCTTGTGGTACTCATCCTCTTTTTTGTGGGGGGGACGACACCTGAAACAGCCGGACTGGCACTTTCGGA
>CAYWCR010000017.1:0-56343 GCA_964456825.1 uncultured Bacteroidales bacterium | reverse complement strand
CTGATAGCCACTACCATGGATACGGACAAGGGTCTTCTGAGAAAACTCCCACCGATAGCCGAAGTGGAAGAGCAAAAAAAAGAAGATGTTAAGGAACGCAACGTATTCCTGGTGCTGGTAAATAGGAATAATCAGTTGCTGGTAGAGAATCAGATTGGGAATATTAATGAATTGCGGGCAAAAGCCAAAGAATTCATTGAAAATCCATATAATGCTGAGGATCTGCCCGAAAAAGTAAAAACAGAGGTCCCCTATTTTGGAGAAGTGGCGGTTACCAAATACCATGTCATTTCCCTGCAAAACGACCGGGGCACAACCTATGGAGCCTATATGGCAGTGCAGAATGAACTTACCGCAGCCTATAACGAACTTCGTAATCAATTGGCGGAAAGTAAGTTCAATATGAAATATGATGATTTCAAGGATGAAGACGATCCGCGCCGTAAAGCCATTGATGAGATATATCCGTTACGTATTTCAGAAGCAGAACCACGAAATGTAGGAGGAGCAAAATAATGATTTCATTCAGAAGTAAAGAACCTAAAACAGTTCCGGGAGTCAGTACTGCCTCACTTCCGGATATTATTTTTATGCTGCTGATGTTCTTTATGGTCTCAACCACCATGAAACAAACATCGATGATGGTTCATATCAGGGCACCCTTTGCAACAGAGATAAAGAAACTTGAAAAGAAGTCGTTGGTTACTTTTGTTTATGTCGGGATACCACAGAACACTAAAATGTATGGGTCTTTGCCCAGGCTTCAGCTGAATGACGCTTTTCAGCCCATTGACAACCTCAGAGAGTTTGTTGAAAAGGAAAGAATGGATTTATCTGAGGACCAGCGCAATAAGATGACCGTATCCATAAAAGCAGATAAAGATATCGAAATGGGTATTATAACTGACGTGAAACAGGAATTGAGAAAGGCCAGTGCGCTTAAAGTCAATTATAGCGCTGCGGTTGGAACACAGCAAGCTGTATTCGGAAATTTATAGCATGCCCGGATGAATATATAAAAAAAGGGAAGACAAAATCTTCCCTTTTTTTTTGTTAGGTTAACGGAGGATTACTCAGTCCAAAGCCCCTTTGTTAACCACCTGACCGTCAAATCTTCAAATTTTCAAACTTTTAATCTTCTGTAACAAACAGCATGGAATCGCTAACCTCTTGCTTTTTCATTCCCGGACCACTGATGGACAAAGCAATATGATCCCCGCCTGACTTTTCAAAAAAAGTAACCAGCAGGGGATGCAGACCTGCCCCAAGGGCAAGGGTCCCTGATTTTTCAACGATACCGTGTTGGCCGTTATTATCGATTAGTTTTTCCTGGCCAATATACAGGCAGCTTCCGTCATCGGAAGCCAGGTATAAAGTATATACACCATCGGCAGGAATGGCAAGATAGCCTTTGTATACAATCCCGTAATAGTCAGGTTGTTTTTTGCACGAAAGGTTAAGATTGCTGATCGTTCCTTCTTCAACCGGTGCCAGAACAGCAAAATCGGGGATACTGTCCCAGTTCCCCTCAAAATACCTGTAATGCAGACCTGCTTTGACTTTTTCAATGGTGTGGGAAGGCAAAGGACTGACTTTGGTGATGGTAAGCCGGGCAACGGGACTAACCGGTTTTTCCCCGCGGAATGACCGGACTGAAACAGTAGTGGTTTTATCTATCTCAAACGGCTTCGTATAAAGAGGTGAAGCCAAAACAGGCATGCTGCCGTCGGTGGTATAATGGTTAACAATGTTTTCACGTTCTGTGGTTATTGAAACATCAGTTTGGTCAATAAAGATGGATGCTGAAGCTCTGATTGCCGGTGGCAGATTTACATCCGGCCGTCCTTCAATATCCATAATTACCACAAGATCGTAAGGATCACTGGCTTCCTCCGGAAGGCTTATGATTATGGCATCATCCTGCCGGCTGGTTTCAAGCGGTCTCTTTCCGGCATCCGCCAGCAAAAAAGTATTTCCGGGTTTGTTGTACAGGCCGGGAACGAAAAGTTTTCCGTCTGCAGGTCTGTCAAACACGTGAAAATATAACCGGGTACCGGAAGGGGTATTCATTTGGGTACAACGTCCCCAGTCAAGGTTAGGGAAAGGGCTGGCCCCGGTACCATAAATGGATTCACCGTTTATTTTCATCCATTGTCCGATCTCCCTAAGCCGGTCAATGCTCTCCTGCGGAAATAAGCCTTCAGCTGTAGGGCCTATATTGAGCAGATAATTGCCGCCTTTGGATGCGATATCGGCCAGCATTTGTATGATAGATTGGGTTGATTTCCAGTTCTTGTCATGCTGATTATAACCCCAATGGTCGTTCATGGTCATGCAGGTCTCCCAGGATACCCCCGGAAGTCCCGTAGCCGGGATCTGCTGCTCCGGTGTTCCGAAATCACCGCCGAACCCGCCTTCTTTTGTGGATCCTTCCATCCCTTCCCGGGCTGCGCCTACGCGGTTGTTAATGATAATGGAAGGTTGCAGGCTTCTCACATATCCATAGAGTTCTTTTCCATATTTTTCATTCCAGGTGTTTTCCCATTCACCGTCAAACCATAGAACGCCAATCTCGCCGTAATTGCTTAGCAATTCACCCAGCTGGCTTTTCATATAGTCAACATAACGGTCAAAATCGGCGCCTTCTACGGACCGGTTTATCTCCCAGTCCCTTCTGGGCAGGTAATCCGGATGATGCCAGTCCATGATGGAATGATACCAGCACATTTTTATACCTTCTTTTTTACAGGCTTCTGACAATTCTTTCAGGATATCACGCTGATAGGGTGTTGACATGATATCAAAATCGGTATAGGTTGAATTGAACAGGCAAAAACCATCATGATGCTTGGAGGTGATCACGATATATTTCATTCCGGCGTCTTTGGCCATGCTAACCCATTCACCGGCATTGAACTTAACAGGATTAAACTGTGCCCTGAAGCCGTCGTAGACTTCCAGGGGAATCTGGGCAGTGGTTCGGATCCACTCCGCATGATCCTTTTCACCTTTCCACTCTCCGGCAGGTACGGAATATAATCCCCAATGGATGAACATTCCAAACCGGGCTTCACGCCACCATTGCATGCGTGCATCATAGTCTTCCTGGCTTTCCTGTTGCGACCAGATGTTGTCCGAAAAAGCTAAAACGCAAACCATGGATAACAGGATTATAAAGTGCGGGGGTCTTTTCTTCATATTTCAGCATAATCAGGTGTAAATCAAAGGTACGAAAATTAACGATAGTCCGGGACAAACGGATGCAATTACTGACACATGAATACTATTTGAGGTCTTGATCAAACGGATTACCCTGTTCTGCAAAAGCAACCATATGGTCCAGCCTCAGATCAGCATCTGGTTTTCTTTCCACCAGTTGTACTCCTGGCCGGAAAGCTTTTTGTGATATTGGGCGAACACATTAAAGGCAGGCTTGTGGATCCGTTGCTTTAAATAGGTGAGAAGATCCTGAAACACACTTTCATCAACTTCTTCCCGATTATTTAAAGGAGGCTTCCTGTTATTTTTCCTGGAATTCATTTTTGTTGATGTGAAATATGGATAACAGAATCAAAAAAGATGCCACAACTTCCGTTACTAATTATGCAATCCCCATGGATATTCTTTGCGAACTATACAAAATGAACCTGAAGTGTTGACGGCCAGGTCTATACTGATAGTAAATTTTTCCTGGTCCCCGGCATAAAGTTCATTCAAACGAACTGCATATACTTTTTCGCTGATCCCGGTCAGCTTAAACTCCAGGTCATATAAACAAAGGCAGTCACACATTCCGTCTTTCTCAGATTCCTTTATGATGATCGTATCATTTACAAACCTTACATCTCCGTATATCTTTCCGGGGCAACAATTGAAACCTGCATTGACATGCTTTAAAAGCAGCTGGCTGTTTTCAGCATCGTAGGAATATTCAATGCAACTGAAGCTGTCGGCGGTACCCTCCCATGCCGCTGTTGATTTAAATTCCTTGCATTCGGAGATTTGGTCAAGGCTACCGTATGGCAAACCGGTTGATGATTTCTCCTGCTCACAGGTATAAATACCCAACAATAAGGCAAGGCAGGGCAAAATTAACTGAAGGATAGGTTTCATGATGAATGACAATTTGAAAGATTAAAATCTGAAACAATCATAAGATGTATTTCATCTTAAATGGTTGCGCGAAGGATGCAATGGTTTGCTAACGCAATATGGTAATCGTTTTCGCTTCCGGTCCCGTTACCATCAGGTATATACCCAGCGGCAGTTTTGATCCGCTTTCATCCGTTCCATCCCAATAGGAAGGTCCCTGAAACCGGTGGATCAGCCTCCCGTTTTTATTATAGATGTAAACCATGCCTTCATAGGGAATATAAAAGTCATCATCCATACCGTCGCTGTTGGGCGAAAATACAGGATTATCATTAAGGCAGTCTTTCAGGATGATTATTTCCTTCGGCCAGCGGGCAATGCAATTTCTTTGATCAACGGCAAATACACGATAACGGCCTTCCTTTAAAAGGCCATCATACGGAAGGGTCTCCCCCGTTAACAGGTTTTCAAGCCTGAATTCATAATTCCCGACATTGTTAATCACGACGCTGTCCATGAGATTGATATTCCCGGATGTGTAGCAGTCGGCATTCTCCTCGCGGGCATCGAAGGTTTTAATCTCCATTTTTCTTACCTTAATATCCCGGGTTTCCGAAGCGCTGCATTCATTACTGCCGGTTAGATTCACGGTTATCCTCTCATCAGAGGTGAGCGTAATCTGGTCCTGTTTTGAACCCGTTGACCATTCAATGCTTTCTTCCGCATCAAGAAGACGGATCCTCACAGAATCACAGAAATCATCCATTACCCACTGAATAACAGGTTTTGGCTTTACTTTAACCCTCACCGTCCTGTCTGTCTGACAATTACTATTGTCAATTCTGATAGCATAATCAATGGTTTCGCCGGGTACCACAACTTCCTCAGATATCGCTGATATCCAAACAGAATCATTGCCGGCCGGAACATGATCAATATACTGACCCAATGCCGCCTGAACATCAACACCTTCACAAAGGGTTGTTTCAGCCGGGAATGAAATATCAGGTGCAGGCCTTACAGTGAGGGTTTGTGAAGTTGCAGCCAGGCAATAATCGGATGTAAACTGAATTTCCAGATTTCCTGAAAAGCCTCCGGTGAGGCTGATCTCACCTGTGGTAATATCCACGGGGAAAAGACTGCTCCTGTAAGTGATATTGTATTCTGCCGGAGCAGTTTTTGGGAGGACCATACCCTGGTCGCTGCATAGTTGTGTATCGGTATAGCCAGCCTGATAAGGTTTTCCCGAGAGTTCATAGATTTCCAGTGTGTCAGAGGCTGTAATCGCTGCCGGGGTATCTGTTCTTACCATGATAATTCCTTTCACACTATCGAGGATACAGTTTTGTGACTTTTTCCAGACTTTGAAATAGATACTTTCGTCAGCATATGTTTTATTATCAATAAGGGTATTGTTATATACCGTCAGTATATTTTCAGCATTGTTAGTGCCCCATGTCACCTTCCCACCGCATATGGAATTCCGTTCATCCGCGAAGAATACCCCCAGGATATCGCCGTCTTCCAGAAAAATGGCGGAATCTGAGGTCAGAATCCCGGATCCGATCACCATGGTTTGCCGGTAAGCATCTGTGGTTACCATCCATGCCGGTTGTGCCTGGGTGTTCATCCACAGGGTGAAGCCTGTCCAGAGAATACAAATAATATGTCTGCCAATCCTGCGCATCATTTTTTAAATATACCCTGCGGGGGTGCAAACCCTCGCAGGGTATTAATAAGATCTGCTTCAATGCTGAACCTGGAATTTACCCCGGGTCAGCTTATCACCTGTATTTATACTGTAAAGATACTGACCATTGATTAAGTTTCCAACTCCAACAGTGAAATGGTTCTTGCCGGCCCCAACACCGGTAAATTCAACCTGTTTTACACGGTTGCCCAGCATGTCGTACAAAACCAGGGACACGTCAGCGGCTTTTTCAAGGGTTATCTCAAGGGATACCTCATGGTCGGCCACTGTCGGATATAACTTGTGAAACAGTGAAACCTCATCCTCATCAATCCCTGATATCATACCCTCAGTCAGTATAATGAGCCCGTCATTATCAATATCCTGCTGGCTCAGATCGATGGTATAGGAACTGACCTTGTTATCTTCCTCAACCGTCATCTGTATGATGGTGTAATCGTCGTTTGGCAAATCCCACATGGTCACCGCAAGGTTACCGCCTTCCGCCGTCTCACTGCCGACCAGGATATTATCACCGGCCACGATGCTAACCTTAGCCCCGTCACCAATGCTTAATACATCTCCGGTTATCACCAGGATCCGGTTGTTTTCTATTTCATATTCAGGAATAAACGTGGGTTCAATCCATGTTGATTTGAGATTCTGGCAGCAGAGCCAATTGCTGTCCTGGTCTGCAACCGGGTAAGTAAAGGAACGCACAGGCATTATCAATGAGAACCTGTAGGCAAATCCCGGTTTCATGGCATGGATCTGATCGATACCGTAACGGGGTATGTAATTCAATGCCCTGATCACGCCATCCAGGTATTCATAAGTTTGTACGTACCTGATGTTCTCCGTGACATACCTCATCATGGATTGTATGGCATATGGACGACTGTAGAAATAGGGCAGGAAGTAAGGCCTGCTGCTGCCCGGCAGTGGTATATTCATCTGCGGATTCACAGATTTTCCGGAAACCCTGAGGATGGCATCATCCATTGATTTCACCTTATATCCCTCCAGTACGTTCCAGATTCCATCGGTTATGCCAACATAGGGAAAATATACGATTTCACCTTTGTAGTTCTTTACGATTACCGTCATGTCACCGAATATTTTCCGCATCATCGGATCCACCGGATCCACATTCAGGGAAACCATGTTCCATCCCTTATGCAATTCGATTTCCTGGACATGGCAATTGGAGAAGCCGGTAAGCAGGCTCATACCGTCATTCTTATAATAGCCGCTGTCAGGAAAAACATGGCTGAGGGTATAATAAGCATGTTGAATGTCAATTACCTCATTTTCCCTCCACTTCCATATTTTATACTCAATTTTTTCTCCTTCAAAGAATCCGTTCTTGTAAAAGGGTATCGGAAATATGTCGTTTTCAGCCGTTATCCAGAGTGTGTCATTGCCGCTGGTATTTTCCCATGCTGTCAGAATGCCATTTTGTCCTTCCCACCGGATCATGCCTCCGCACCGCAAACCGCCATGGTAGTCGCGGAAGAACAATCCGATATAGTCACCGCTTTCAAGACCGGTGGCAACGCCGAGTCTTTCGGAAACCACGATGGTATGATTGTCTTCCCCGCCGATAACCGGAACCCACGGCACTTCGGGTTGGGGAGTCCACAGGTAAATGATTTCACAGTATGTGTCTGTGCATCCGGTGGCGGTCATTATGGTCAGGCATACCTGGTAAAAATTCGTATCGTTGGGAGAAGCAAAGATATGATGAGGATTTTGCTCTTCCGATGTAGTTCCGTCGCCAAAGTCCCAATGCCAGCTGATAACATTGCCCATGGACTGGTCATCGAAATAATAGCACAGGCAATCAGCCAGCGAATCCGGGGCATAGGTAAAATGAGCCTTGCATTCCGGCTGCTGGATCTCCCGGATGCAGGTTATATCGGCAAGGATACCGACCATACAAATGGAAGCAGCATCAAGCAGGGGCTGGTAACCCACTGCCACGCGCTGCCCGTCGTAAAATTCAAAGGGATATGGCAGGTGTACCGGCTCCAGTTTGGGGCCGTTGTCAAGTTCTATGATGAAATGGCAGCCATCCAGTCCGGTATAATCCCTCACCGTACCGGTATGGATGCATGCCTGGGGCTCAAACAACACCAGCCGCTGCTGGTAACTGCTTTCACAACCGTATTCGGTGGTTATCTTAAGCGTTACGATGTAGGATCCTTCGTGGTAAATATGGACGGGATGCTGCTCATTAGAAGCTGTGCCATCTCCAAAGTCCCATGACCATAATTTGACATTACCAACGGACAGATCATTGAATTTCACAAGGTATGCCGGATAGGGCATAAAACCGGATGAATCCGAAAGACCAGTCCAGGGAGAAGGCAGGACTTTATAAGTGAAAAAGGCTTTGCAGAAGGAAGGAACAAGAGGTACTGATTTTGTGATCTGGTCCTGGCATTCCTGTGTCAGACCACCCGATATGGTGAGCGTTACCTGAAACACCCCGGTATCAGGAAACTGGTGCACAGGATTTTGTTCATCCGAGGCTGTGCCGTCGCCAAAATTCCAATGCCAGTTATGGATCATGCCCTTTGACTGATCCATGAACCGGATGGTATTCTGGCATCTTTCACCCGAAGAGCATCTGAGATATTCATAACTGAAATCAGCCTTACAACCGGGCTGCGGGTATACGGTGAACGCGAGCCTTTTCAGGTTCATAAAGTTCAGTATGTAATGCCCTGCCTGAAGGCTGCCGATCTGCATGCTGTCGTATGACTGGCAGAGTGCCGTGAGAGATCCTTTCCAATACCGGGCGATGACGTAAATACTGTTGGAAGTACTGTATATCACCTGGTATTCCTTTAATCCGCAAGGTGAAGAAGTCTGCGTGGTGAACGCATGAAGGGTCACCGGCTCACCTTCCCGCGGCATGGCCGGGGTAATGAAAAGTGAATCGATGGAGTAAGGTTCGTCAATGACCGAATCAACGGGTGATTGTGCTGATATACGTCCCGTAAGACTGATCAGCATCAGGGCCAGGGCAAAGAAAAGGTTTTGCCTCAGCACCCTGGTTTGTTGGTTTTTTTGTTGCATAACTCAGTTTTTAGAGGTTGATTTTGCTATACACTGAATAATTACAACTAGAGGGTGAAAAAGTAACCTTCATGGTTCTTTTTCCTCCGGATGAAGTATCCCAGCGAGATCTCCACCGTAGAGGTGTAGATGACCTTCGACCGGATGGGGGTGTTGTAGGTAAGGCCGGCATTCACATAGCCGTTACCCATTATGATATTTTGTATACCGATGCCAAAGGATGCCATTTCCTCCAGGCGGTATGAAAAAGAAGCACTGTAACGCTTATAAAAAAGGATCCTGGTTCCCAGATCAATCCGTAAGTCATCGAAATAAGGATAACAAATGCGGGTGAAGGGTGAAACCTGGAAATTATTGCTGACCGTGAAACGGTTTGATGCACTGAAGGTCACATGCCGGTAAAGAACTATAATTTCCTGCAGCGGTTTGATAAAATTGTTGGCCAGCTGGTTTACGGATATACCGGCATGAAACTTTTCGCTGTAAAAGAGGATCCCGGCATTTCCATCCATAACGTATTCCGAGAGGGAGCCAGTTGACGGTGTACCTTCAATCCTGCTGTGAATGAATCCCAGGTCAATTCCCCCGGCAAAATACAGCCGGTCTTTCAGCCGCGCATGAAAGGAATATACGGCATAAAGCCGGTTTCCGGAAATATATTTCCCTTCATTATAACCGGTAAACCGCAATCCTATGGTGCTGAAAATGCCCGGATTGCTTCTTCCCATGCCAAACCGCACATTCGCGTTAAAGCAGTTGTACATGGCATTGAGGTAGCTGATGTAGCTGTGGTTGCCGGCCTGCAGCTCAATGGGGGCCGTGAGTCCGGAGCCGGCGGGATTATAGAGGGATATGTTCTGAAAGAACTGGTAATATTGAAAGGGATAGCTGATCTGTGCCTGCAGTCGGGATATGACAAATGAAGAAAAAAGAAAGAGAAACAGCAACAGCGGGGTGCTGATTATTCTTTTCGATGGCATTGTATGACAAATGGAACCGGACATGCAGGATTATTTGGTGACGCTTGATATGATAACGCGGGAAATCATTTTATACAAAGGCAACCTCAAATATAATAACTTGCCGTGACTCAACCAGCATTCGTTTTTCCTATCCTCAACCATGCAACCACCCGTTGTAAAAAAATGCAATTTTTGCTACTAAAACACAAAAGCACCAATATATAAAAAAGGTATGCCTGCCACCAGTGAACCAGAAAATAATAATCGGTATGCTGATTTTTTCGTGTTTTGGTGTTTTAGTGGCTAATTTTGTATGTTTTCCCGGTTACCTTTTTTATTGTATATTGTATTACTAATGAAAACAATCCGGATGAAGTATTCGGGCGCAGCCATAATAGAAGCCATTCACAAGGGAACCGACCGCGATCTGCTGAAATTCCTTTACAAAACCATCTTACCGCGGGTCACACGGTACGTTCTTGAGAACAATGGCAGCCGCGAGGATGCTTTTGATATTTTCCAGGATGCGGTTGTTGCCTTTCACCGCTTTGTCAGAGAGAACAAATTCCGTGAAGAGGGTAATCCCGAAACATTCATATTCTGCATATGCAGGAATTTATGGATCAACAAGACGAAAAAGGAGAAAAGACAGGTGAGGATGACAGAAAACTATGATCGGTATCAAGATGAGGCGGCCACTGCACTCGAAGGCATCATAACGGAAGAAAGGGCAGCGATTGTCAGCCTGTTGCTCTCGAAGCTGGGTAAAAAATGCGAGGAATTATTGAAACTATCTATATATGAGGACATGAGCCTGAAAGACATTTGCCTCCGCATGGGATTTACTTCGGAAGACGCCGTAAAGACCCAGAAATACAAATGCAAGCAGAAGCTCATCGGATATATAAAAGAAAACAACAGCCTGATGGAAGGCATAAAGCATAATTGATCAATGAGTATGATCAGCGAAAGGGAAAAATACGAACAATTTGAAAACTACCTGAAGGGTGCATTAAACAATGAAAGCAAAGCTGCATTGGAAGAAAGCCTCAGGAAAGATCCGGAACTGAGTCGCCAGCTGGAGGAATACCGGCAGGCGCACCGGCTGATCTTTGAGGGTGGTTTGCTTGACCTTCGCAAGGAGCTTGGAACATTGCATACGGCGAGGTTAAAGAGAAGCCGCAACTGGCGTAACGGGAGGAACATCCTTTTCCCGGCTGGTATAATAGTGACGGGCATAATGTTGTATGTTTTGCTGAACCGGAACGGGGATACAGAACAGGAAAAGAAAAACCTCAGCGAATCCGTTGCCGGGGTTGATATTACAACTGAGAAGGTAGTCACGGAAAGCGGAGAAAAAAAGTTGCAGGGCACGTCCGGGGAAAATACGGCAGTCCCGGAGTCAACAGCAGACAGCGTAAGCCTGAAGACGGACGGCAGTGCGTCGAAATCAATGCGGGCAGATGGCGATAAGTTCATGCAAGAATTAGTGAAAACAAAAGCCATTATTACCCATGAAAAAAATAAGGAGACTATGACCCTGGACATGTTCATGACGGATAAAAACAACCGGCCGGAGAGCGAACCGCAGGTCAGTGACACAGTGGATGAGGCCATTAACGTCCCTTGTGAAAATGTTCTGATTTCATTTGAATTTGTTGCGGAGAATACCTGTCTGAATCGGTCGCAGGGCCGCATAATGTTTCTCAGCCAAAGCGTGAGGGGAGGAAAGCCGCCGTATGAATTCTCCATAACCGGTGGATCGGCTTTTGAATCACTCCTGTTGTTTGACAACCTGCAGGGCGGCCGTTATTACCTTGTTGTGCGCGATGGCGATCACTGCCTGTCGGAAACCGGTATTGCCGAAATCGGGGAAATCGAATGTGATTTCCGGTTTGCTCCCGACAAGGGAGAGGTATGGGAAATACCAATATTAAACGATAAAGAGGGCAAACTGCTCATTTTTTCAAAAGAAGGAAGCATTCGATACAATGCTAATGTAGGCGCTTCCTCAAATCGTGAATGGGACGGCAGGACTTTGAACGGTGAACCGCTGCCCCTTGGTGTTTACCTTTTCAGGATAGAATTCAATGACGGAAGCCTGTTCAATGGCACGGTAACGATAATTAAATAATAAGGTTTGGGTCCACGCCGAAAAGTAACTTTTCGGTAATTTGTGTCATGCTGGTATTTATAAAAACGTTGATATAATGCATATGAATAATACTGAATTCGTGCATTCGTGGCAAAAAAGACTTTTCGGAGTAACCTCATGTTTAAAACCATTATAATTCAGCTTAACCTGACCCGTTCAGCCTTTTAAGAAATCAGACCTTTATGAAAAAAGCAATATTTGCGCTCTTGTTGACGATCAATATAATTTCTGCATTAAATGGACAAGGCATTAAGAAAACTGATTTGTATGGTGATTGGTATTTGATTTATTCGAAACCGGGAATCATTTCCGATACCATGATTTTTAAAAGAGAAATGATGGATAGTACTTTTAATCAATGGAGGTTTAAAAGAAATGACACCTTATTCATCAGCTCAGGTTATATGTTAGATTTTGAACAAAATCAAAATAACGATAAAAAGGCATGTCTTGTTAAAGCAAGTAGTCTTTATAAATGGTCATTTGAATTTGCTGACAATATAAAAATCTCATCGAAATTATCATGGGACAATAAAACAGATTATTATTCAATATTGTCTCTAGACAATGAAAGTTTAATGATGACATTGGAAAAATCTGTCATGATAACCAGGACAGATGACCCGCCAGAGTCACAAAAGATCAGGTATTATTTTATGCAATCAGGCTATGATTCTGCCGTTTTTAAAATGGATACGCTGACTTTGTCTGTTAAACAAATTGATCCGAAATTTCCGAGGATAGAATTGTATCACGATTCTCTGTTTTGCTTTTTTTATCATGTAATCTGGGATACGATATATGATAAAGAGAAGGGAGTTATTATGGTGGTAGAAAAATCTGATAAAATCAGAGGGTTTGGGAATACAAGGGAAATGGAAAATAGCCTCAATCTGAGGCTCAATGATAACACTACATTACATTATTCAGTTATAAGCAAAGAAGGTTTGCGGTATTTTATAAAAGAAAAGTAATCCGGGTTACGGTCGCCCGTTTCTTTTCCTGATATCTGTCAAAATACAAATATTCCAACAAAATTTACCGGAAATAACCTAATTTAGAGGGATTGAAATACCATTTATTGACTCGATAATATTATTTTCACATCAGCCATAATCTGATCTGTTATAATGTCTAACATTCCCATCGAAAAACACCAGGAAGATATTCAGCGCTTCACCAGGGTTCAGAAATCCTATCAAAAATATGCTGAAATTCTCAGGGAAATCCTCGAGAAGGCAGTATCAGTTTACGCGCCCCTCGGCGTTGTCCAGTTCCGTGCTAAAAGCATCGGGAGTTTTTCCGAAAAAATAATCCGGAAGGACAAATACAGGGATCCGCTTAACGATGTAACTGATCTTTGCGGAGCGCGGGCTATCGTTCATTTTGAAAGCCAGGTGGATGTCATTTGCAATTTTATCCGCGAAAACTTCAACATTGATGAGGCCAACAGCGTGGATGTAAAAACACGCCTCAGGGTGAGTGAATTCGGATACCGTTCCGTCCATTATATTGTAACTCCATGCAAACCCGAAATTATGGGAGTTATCATTCCGGATGAAATAAAAAACCTGAAAGCAGAGATCCAGGTCAGGACTTTTAACGAACATGTGTGGGCGGATATATTGCACGACCGGATATATAAGACAAAGATCAACGTCCCGGTCCGCTGGCACCGTGAATCAGCCAGGCTGGCGGCAATGCTCGAAGAGATTGACAACTCCTTCTCTTCCATTAGCACAACCCTTGACCAATATTCGCTGAATTACAGGCCCACTCCCTCGCAGACCAGTCTTAACAGTGAAATAGCCGTACTCAGGACCCTTATCCTTATTAATCCTGAACCTGACAACAAAACGGTGGGCAATTACCTCAAGCTTACTGTGCTTTACAATATGATGGGACTGTGGACTGAAATCATTGACCTGCTGTTGCGGGTTTATAAAAATCAGGGGAAGATCACGGATGAATTGTTGAAGGGAAGGCTGGAATATGAGCTTGGCTATGCAAAATGCATGCTGAAAAGAAAAAGCAGGTCAGGCGATCAGTTCCGCGAAGGAGTTGGGCTTGTCGAAGGAGCACTAAAGCGATTTAAGGATAATCCTGTCTTCAGCCTCGATATAGCCAAGGCTTCATCGTACCTGGCAAAACTTTACGACCTGTCCGGTAAAAAGCAGGAAGTTATTACTGTGCTGACCTCAAAGGCCCGTCGTC
This sequence comes from uncultured Bacteroidales bacterium, assembly GCA_964456825.1. GTDB lineage: Bacteria > Bacteroidota > Bacteroidia > Bacteroidales > UBA10428 > UBA5072. The sequence goes on along the minus strand of CAYWCR010000017.1, from coordinate 42,146 downwards.
AGTCATCCGAAAATCCTTATTATTTATTGAATGCCCTGGTTGAAAATCTTGCCATAAAAAAGGTTATTCATCAGCCCGATATTGATCAGATTGTGCCACAGCTTCAGCTGGTCATCGCCACCTGCAGGGAGCATATTGAAATGGGGATTGAATCGCCGGATGCCTGCGTTGCGATCAGCCTCTGCTGTTTTCTGCTAGGGGATGAGAAAGCCAGCATTGAACATCTGATCCTGTTGCTTCACATGGCCATACGGAAAGAAGTAGTTGTTTCGCCTGAGATCATTTATGACGGAGTGAGGCTTTTTTCCAGGGTGAACGGATACAGAAATGGTTTGGTTCAGGAAGTCTTTCTCCATATGATTGGCTTCAGGGTTTTTAAACTGAAGGAATCGGAAGCAGTGTTGAGATTACTGTATAAAACTCGTCCGGAATTTGCCGACTATGTGATGATCATTGCCGGAAAGTCCTCACCATACAGTGCTGAGGAAACAAAAAAATACATGCCCTTTCTTGAAAAGACACTGGGCAGCTTCAGGGGAACCGTCATTTCAGGCGGCACGGATTCCGGTTTGCCAGGTCTGGTCGGCACGGTTACCGCGAAAATGAAAGCTTCCAAAAGCAAGGAATATAGGCTTGTCGGATATTTACCCGGGAAGGTATCCGGGGGACATCGGAAAAACAAGGCCTATGATACCTTTATTACCACCGGCGGCGGGGATTTCTCATTCCTGGAAGTGCTTGCTTACTGGTCCGATATTATAAACTTTAACAGACTCCCTGCCGAAAATGTATTGTTGCTGGGGATTGACGGAGGGGTCATCTCCGAACTGGAATATAAATTTGCTATCAGCATGGGCGCCCGTGTGGTATTGCTGCAGGATTCCGGAGGTGCAGCAGGTAACGTTTTACTCCAGAGAAGATGGGGAAACCAGCCCAATCTGATTGTCCTTCCTCCTGATCCGGATACACTCTGGGCCCTGGTATGCATGAATGAAGAATCGAAGCTTGATAAGCAAAAAGTCAGAAAACTGGCACGGACGGTGCATGATGCTTACCGGAAACAGCGGCTGAAAAACTTTAATTCCGAAACCAGCGTCATAGATGATCTGAAAGTGGTGATGAAATGGGGGCAGCTTGATCCTAAACTGCAAATCTCCAATATCAGACAGGTTGAATTTTATGAACATCTCCTGAAACGGGCAGGTATAGGAATTCGGGTATCCAAAAAACCGAAGCTGTATCCCATTCATCAGGATAAAAAACGGTTTGACCTGCTGGCCCGCCTTGAGCATTCGCGGTGGAATGCCGAACGGCTGCTGGCCGGATGGCGTTACGGTCCTGTCAAGAGCATCGAAAATAAGATCAATCCCAATATCAGGACATGGGAGGAGCTTGATGAAGGCACAAGGAAATATGATTTTGTCGCCGTGCAGAATATCCCATCCCTCCTCGCCTCTGTCGGATATGAAATCTATAAATTAAGGTAGGATGACCTGACAGGGTCCTTGTGACCTGTCAGGATCAGGTTACTATAACTATAGCTCTCCGACCCTTCCAGGTCGTCCGACCCTGGAAGGTTTAAATCGGTTAAGATCGCCTTTGTTTCATATTGATTATCAATTCTTCAACTGCATCAGCAGAATTCGCATCAATGCATGACGCATATCCAGCGCCAGCTTTTCCTTCACCAGGTGGTAGAACGGCGAATAGGGCACCAGCATTTTCTGGCACAGGGTAAGCTCATGAGCCAGGTAAGTGAGGGTATAATAAGCCCTTTGGGGATTCCTGCTTCCGGCCAGATAACGGATAAAAGGATGGTCGAGGTTCATCCCCAGTAAAAGGTCTGCCTTTTTCTTCCCGGCCCCGGGAAGGGCATTCATTTCATCAGATTCATCAGAGAAATTAGTGATAAAGCTATCCGTAATGGGCTTACCTTCCTTGTCAAAAAGGCCTGATGATATAAGCAATGCATTCTCGCGCAAGGCAAAGAAGACAGGCGTAATGGAATTCAGGGGAAGGTGCAGGTTTGTTCCGATGGTTGCCAGTATGACAGGATCACTGAGAAGGCCTGAAATCTCATTCAGCAATTCCTGGTCATCAGCCTTCAGCTTTGCATCACCAATGATGTTGCATTCCGGTGATAAAGATTCCTTCCGTATGATCCCCGTTTCGACCAGCTCTCTTATTTTTTCCGGATCTTCTTTAATGGTGTCCAGGTTTACCACATCCTTAAAAACAGCACCAAACAGCTTGTCGTAAAAATTGTCTGCCCCGCTACATTCGCTGCATTCATCGGGAATAACGATAAAGTCATGTTTAAAGGCACCGCCCAGCCAGCGAAGATTGGTCCTTTCAGGTGAAAAAAATATAGGAATATCCCTTCGCTTCATTTCAAAGAGTTGAACCAGAGAATAGTATCCGGCCCGTCCGTTAATACGATACAGCCTGCTTTCAGCCAGGAATTTTATGATCTTGTTTTCAGGCCTTAAATACAGGGCTTCATTATCACTGAGAAGCAAGTATGCACACAAATCTTTCCGGAAAATATACTGGTTGGCAAGCAACACTTGTGCCGGGATGCCACTTTCAATTGCCTTTGCCAGATAAATACGGAGGTTATGGTTCAGGATTCGCACCGCCTCGCTGAAGGCGCTGTCGAGATAATAGCTGTCACGGCTGATGGTAACCTTCAGGTTATTGATATTCAGCACCACATCGATGGCCTTGAAATAAGGTGTGCCTTTTACGGCAAAATCGTCCAGGTCATATTTCATATTTTGTCCTCCGGTGACAAATGTCGCCAGGGAACTGGCATAAATGCGCTCATACCGGCACAATATGGTGGCATAATGGTAATTCCTGTTTTCGCTGATTATTCCATGGCAACTGCCTTCGGAAAAGATCATCTTCCCGCCGCCTTTGGAAGTATCCCAGACGGAGGACTGAACTTTACCGTTAATGGTTATGTGGCAGGGAAAGTAACGGAGATGGTTCTTTGCATGTTCAAGGCAGTCATCCACTGAAAATATCCTGCTGAATTCTGTCGTTATCCGGGTGCTGAATTTTATGGTCCCTTCCATCACCCTGAGGGTTATGACAGGCCGCTTTTTAGGATCCTTAACGGTGAAGACCAGCTCAACGGTGTTTCCTTCACATCGGGTTACCACCGTGATGCGTTTGGTTTTCAGTTTAGGATTGAACATGCTCATGAAGCCCATGCCAAACTGGCCTATTTTATCTGCATCCCCGTACTTGTCGGTGCCGCCAAGGGTGGCAAGCAGAGACAGCCGTTTGGTATCCATTCCCTCACCATAATCGGTCATAGAAATCCAGTCATAGCCCGATCGGATCTCTCCATACCGGTTTTTCCATGGTGTTCCGGCGGGGTAACTGTCGATGGCATTCTGCAGCAGTTCGCTGAAGCCCCGTCCCGGATTCCCGCCAAACTGCCTTTCGGTGATCTTGACAAAGCCTTCGTCGAGATCGATATCCAGTCCATGAGGAAGGATTCTTGATTCCAATATCTGTTCCGAAGTTTTCATGCTATAGTATGTTATTCCTGGTTATTCTGTTCCGGCCGGTTGATGCAGTTTTTCAGGAAGTCGATCATATCCCGGGTGAAATCATCATCAATGGTCACTGCGTCCCTGTTGATGATCCCTGCATCAATACGGGCCATGGCGTCAATGAGCATCAGGTCTTCGCGTGCCTCCGGTGTGATATGAGGCAGCAGCTTCTGATCTGAGATGCACATGGCCATGGCCCAATGAGCGGAAAGGTTTGGATTCAAAGAAGCGAGTTCCACAAATTCCCGTATCTCGGGATGATAAAGGTTGAGAATGATCTTTCCGTTTCGGTAAAGAAACTTCCGGCGCTGGCAGGGCGTTACGCCATCACGTTCCACCAGGTAGTTTACCTTCCAGGTTATCTCCGAGAAATCCTTTTCTGCCGTCCTGGCTTCCTCACAGATACCGACATAATCCTCAAGTTCTGACTGCCTGGGGAGTTTCCATGATGAGCCGGCCTTTTTATCCGCGTCCATCAGGCGTTCAATAACCACATTCTTGGGCTGGAAAAAAAGGTACTTTTCAAATTGTTTTTCTTCATCAGTGAGGGGCTTCCCGGCACCCAATGGTTTTTCGAGCACGGCATCCTGGTTATTCAGGTTGATGATGCAGTCTTTGAACTCTTGTAATATTACCTCAGGAGCCCCATTCGGTTGGTCAAAACAAAGCACCGGTGCGTTAAAGGCTTTATAATCGATGCCTTCATTCTTTGCAGCTTCGATAAAGAGAACATGATCATTGATCATTTCGTTTTTAAGCTCATGCAACGACAACCGCCTGCCTCCCACCAGCCTGAACACAGGAAAGCCATACCAGGGTGAGGTATAGGGCATATACTGCAGCAGTCCACAGGCCATTTCTTCAATCTTTTGCCATGTCTCCGCAGCCGATGGTAAAACATCATACTGAAAGTCAGCTGATATAAAATTGAACCAGGCAGTTATGATCCTTTCCCTGATCTCACGGGACAGATCCTTAAGAACTTCTTCATTGCATAGACAATGCCGGCCGAAGGGCAGTTCGAAAGCTTCACTGTCCACCCGGATCATCAGGTTGGGAATATGCATCGGGTTTTTCAGGCCATAAGAGAAAAGATTAAATTTTGAACTGATCAGTACGCGGTTCTGGTAGATCTCATGGCATGATTTTCCCACGCCCAGGATAATTTCATAGTGTTCGCCTTTAATATTGACGTGATACGATTGTCCGTGGCATTCGGGTGCAAATAGCCAGTTACCCTGCACGAGCTGGACGGGCTTTGTAATTTCACCCTGCTGGTTGTTCGGCATCAGAAACCTGACCGTGATGGGAAGGTGCCTGACATATTGATGGAGGATGTCGTGTATTTTTCCTAATAGCACCTGCAGCTTGTCCTCCTTCAGAAAGGTTATCTCAAAGGTGGTTCCGCCGGGAGGCACCGGCTCGATGCGCTCCAGGGTTATGGGTTTTTCGTCAAGCAGTGAATCGGTTTCAAAACGCCAGCACTCACTGCCGGTTGAAGTGGTCACCTTATAGCCGCACAGTCCGGGAATGGCAGCTACACTGAGTTTACCAATGCCATGACGACCGATCGCCTTGATCTGAGGGTCATCTTTCCTCGACCGGTAGATGGTGAGAAAGTCGGTTATCCGTTCCCTGTTCATACCCCGGCCGTTATCGCTGATGATGACAGTAACCGTTTTTTCATCTTCCCTTCCCGATATGTGGCATACCGTGGCAGAAGCATCATAGGCATTCACCACGTATTCACGGGCGAATTCCATGGGATCGGAGAACTGCGAGCACATGTTCCGTTTCAGATGCTGGCGGTCGGCCTGAATACCATTATGGTGGATACTTCTCAGCTTCTCATTCAACTCATTCAGGGGTGTCTTTTTTGGTTCCATAAGGATGTTGATTTTGTTTTCAGTATATCTGGATAAGCCAATCCTGTGCAGTACTTTATAATTAGTTGATTCGTAATGTATTTTATGACTTTATAATAATTGAGTTTAGAAAAGTCAACACCCTTGCTGGGTATAGTTTTCATAACTGCTATTTTTTGTCATCACCTTTTTTGCCCAGATCATCCAGTTTCTTATCCAGTTCATCTTCTGAAAGTAAAAAACTATCCGGTGGATCGATACAATTCATTCTGCTTCTGAGGGTATGGTGTGACAGTCCTTTGAATGACCTTGACAAATCATGCTTGTGAATGTTGACATTAAAAGAGACACCAATCTCTTCGCCCCAGGCATCAATATCGGCACCCAGGAAGATGAACTCCCAGTTATACATTTGTTTCTGATGTGAAACCATATCAAATATTTGTGATCTTGTAAATTCCCTGGAAGCGTTTTCATACCCGTCGGTGATAATGACAAAAATGACCTTTTCGGGCCTGTTTTCTTCAGGCGTATCGGCCAGCCTTTTTCCAGTGTTGTTAATGGTTTTGCCCACCGCGTCGAGAAGAGCCGTTGTATGCGACGGAGTATAGTTATATTCATCAAGGTATGCTACGCGATCCAGCGGTACCGCGTCGTTAACGACCTTGTAATAGTCCGAGAATTTCACCAGGGTAACGTTGACTTCACCCTTTATCCTCTTATGATTTTTAAGGAACTCGTTGACACCTCCGATGGTGTCACTTTTACAGGAACCCATAGAGCCTGATTCATCAAGCACCATGATAATTTCACAGCTATCTTTTTTCATGTATTTGATTTTAAGTTTGTTTTATTGAACACCTGGCCTTGTGCCATAACTGTGCCGAATATTGTAATATCAAGATTACCAAATGTTTATATTTGATTATGAAAGTTGAGTTAAAGGAAGTCAACATACGGGTAATTAGGTAACCACAGTCGGGAGTTACACCCCACACTGGGTGTAGTTTTCAAAACTACACCCCGGTATTAATATTTATTAAAAGCTAAACATAAAAGATAAAGAAGGAAAATGAAAGTGCAGGTGCGTTATCGGTAAACTACACTCAGTGTGGGCAGAAATTATTTCAGTTTACTGCTTCAATAGCTTGAAAGCTGGCGTTGCTGCATAAAAGTAAAACATTTTTTGTTTTTAACGTATAATATCTTACATTTGTAGAATATAATATTATCTTTTACTAAAATAAGATATTCCATGTTGAAAGAAACGCTTAGATCCGTTATCCTGTCTCAGCAGGAATGGCTTTCGGCAGATGACAGGGAAATTGTCCGCTCGTCGATGGAACGCTATATAAAACTACCGCCCTTTACCTATATCCTCACCGGCGTTCGCAGGTCTGGCAAAAGCACTTTTCTCAGGCAGATCATGAGGCTTCACGGAGCAAGCAAATATTTTAATTTTGAAGATGCCCGGGTTACGGATTTCGGGCCGGGTGATCTTCTGTTATTGGAAGAAATGTTCACGGAGCTTTTTGGCAAAAGTCCCGTTTATTTTTTTGATGAGATACAAAATGTACCTGAATGGGAGCGGTTTGTAAGAGATGCCATCGACAGGAAGAAAACGGTTATGATCACTGGTTCGAATGCCAAATTAATGAGCAGGGAACTGGGTACAAAACTTACCGGGCGTCATCTCGATTACGAGATTTTCCCGTTTTCCTATTCGGAGTATCTGGACTATTTCAGGCAAAAACCCTGTGCGGATTCGTTTTCCTCTTACCTCAGGCAGGGAGGATTCCCCGAGTTTCTGAACATCGGGAAAGGAGAAATACTTTCAACGCTGGTATCCGACATTCTTATGCGCGATATTTTTACCCGTTATAACCTGCGAAACCAGGAGGTATACCGGAGGATTGTTCAGTATCTTCTGAGCAATACAGGGAAGGAAATATCGTTCAACAACCTGAAAAATATTTTTGAGATAGGATCAGCCAGTTCGGTCATGGAGTTTATTTATTACCTCGTGGATTCCTACCTATTGTTCCTGGTACCGATGTACGATACATCCCTTAAGGTACAGGCACGCAATCCGCGTAAGGTTTATATCATTGATCCGGGACTGGTAAACTTTTATTCCTTATCTGGTTCGCCTGATTGGGGCAGGTTACTTGAGAATACGATATTTCTGCACCTGAGACGGGCAGGGAAAGAAGTATGGTACTATAAGGGGAAACGTGAATGCGATTTCATCGTTAGCAAAGAAAAAAACCGGTACAGCGCCATTCAGGCAAGCTGGCAGGTAAGCCGGCAAAATGAAAAAAGGGAAGTGGAAGGCTTGCTGGAAGCCATGGATAAATTGCAGCTCAAAGAAGGATATATCATCACCTTTAACCAGGAGGACAAATTGGTGCAGCAAGGAAAAACCATTCATCTGGTACCAGGTTGGAAATGGATAAAATAAATTAATATTCTTCTCCGCCCAGATAGGACATATTTTCCCAGTAGATTGTTCATTGCCGGTATCCGCCGTTCCACGTTTGATTATTGATCCTCCGGGATTATGTGTCTGAATCCAAAAATTTTTGCGGGTCTCTTTTTCATGTGTAAAACATTAGCTTGTTTTTTCTAAAAGCAATGTGTTTAGGCGATTTAGTGCAAAAGCCAATGTTTGTGCAGTTCCTTCACTATAATTACCCAGGTTGAAATATTTCTCTGCCTCTACTTTAACTATATTATTATCTGCAGAGAATTTGTGAGGCCCTGGCAAATGAAATATTTGACTGCCTTGCAGCTTATTATCAAAGATGACATCCAACGTTACGATGATACCTTCATTGTCAGGATCTAATCGAAAATTACATGAATATGCTGAATTTGATAATGTTTTCTTGGCAAGAACAGGAATGTCTCGTATCAGTGTTTCAAGTTCGGACAGCGCAGTATCTCGCAAGAGATTTATAGCACGCAGGTTTGCAAATTCCAAAGAATAAGCAAGTCCGAGTTCGTCGGTGCCGACAAAGTTACCAGAGCGAAGCTTGACCGGATCTAATAATTTACCATCGCGTAGAGCAATGGTAGCATCATCTTTACTTTTCAGCGTTACGAAGCTAATAAGATTCCATGGTATGTTCTGTGTGGCATTCCCTCGTTCGATGATAAGGTAGTCTTTAACAGCATTGGCCAAAATGCTTTTGCTATAAGGATTATATACTATACCAAAATCAATAAGCTTAGTCTTTGTATTCGTTGAATCTGTGATCAACGTGCCAACTATGGGAGCGTATACTTCGGGAGGTGGCCCGCTGAGTGAGGTTTGTTGTGCTTCATCATCATTTTTTATAATTATTTCCTGATTTTCAACCTTCTCTTTTTCTTTTTTATTTTCCGGTGAAGAATTCTTTGGCTTGAGATCAAGTAATCTATAAATTGTATCAGATAACTTTGCAATATGGATATCTAAAGGAGGATACATGGCATCCAGCCAGTGTGTGTTACTCAAGGCATATTCCATTGATTTTGTTGGTAGCACATCTTCAACGCGGAATGGAATAATGATTTTCCCTTTGCTGACTGCACGATCAACTTCTTTTCTTACATGGGTAGAATCATTAGCTTTGGACGAAAAAACCAGTAAAAAAATTCTGCAATCAGCGATAGCATCGACTATTGCTTCGCCAAATTCAATTCCTGGAAGTATGTCTCTTGGTGCTATCCAACATCTAATATTGTTGTTTTCAAGTTTAGCGCAAATTGCATCAGCAATTACCTTATCATGTGATGAATAACTAATAAATATATAATGTTTCATTGAAACCTTATATTAAATAATTCATTAAGAAGTTATAATCAATAGCTTTTTAGCCTTGAATTTACAAATTAATTCACAACCGCATCAAAATATAAGATTTTTAGAAGTATTTTCTATACGTCTTTGGCACAGCGAAAGCCGAAGAAATCACGAATTTCACCGGGATTAACACCGAATATGAATTTTCCATTGCAGAATCTTTCGTCATGCATCCACGATCCGCCCCGCAATACTTTATTGTCTCCCTGAGGGGGTGTTAGATCACCCTTATAGTATCGCTCATAGGTTTCATGCTGAAATCCATCAATGCACCACTCCAATACGTTCCCTGCCATCTGATGCAATCCCCAGATGCTCATTCCCTCCGGATAAGATGAAATACTGCAGGTGGTTTCATTACCTTTATTGTCATTGTTCCTGCACTTGTCTTTATCCCACTCATTTCCCCACGGGTACGTTCTCCCGTCCGTCCCCCGTGCCCCTTTTTCCCATTCAAGTTCCGTGGGCAACCGCATTCCTGCCCACTGACAATAGGCCCGGGCACCATACCAGGTAACCTGAACAACAGGGTGATCGCTTTTATCCCCGTATACTTCATAGCCGCCTGAAGATTTTCTGATAAAACACTTACTATCCAATAATATCCACTTCCTTAGATCCTTGAAATCCGGATCTGCTTCAGCGAGGAACCTGGCATATTGTGCATTCGTCACCGGATGTATAGCCATATAATAAGCTGGAAGGTGCACCGTAAAAGAAGGATAGGATTCCATATTTTGCCCCGGCCAGCCCGCTAAAAAATCACCTTCAGGGATCAGCACCAGCTGAGCTCCTTCCTTTTCATTGGTAAGGATTTTGAGTTCAGGAGCTTTAATGCTTTTTTCTTTTTTAGCGGCCCCACGTGATGATGAGGATGGCGTGATTGCTATATTCTCTCTGCCTGCCGGCTTTGTGACTACTGTTCTATTTTCTGAGGTTGTTTCAGACCGGTCACCCGGAGTTTTAATGTCAAGCAGGCGATGAATGGTTTCCGATAATTTCAAAATATGGGATTCCAAAGGGGGAGTCATGGCATCCAGCCAATGCCTTCTGGCCAGGAACAATTCCATATCGCCGGTCGGGGTCAGGTCTTCAATCCTGAATGGGATAATGATTTTCCCTTTGGACACCGATCTTTCTATTTCGTTAATGACCTGACCGGATGAGTTGGAATGAGCTGAAAAGACAACAATGATCAGACCGCAATCATTTATTCCGTTAATGATAGCTGTGGCCCATGTTTCACCCGGCAGAATATCCCTCGGAGCGATCCAGCAACGTATATTATTATTCTCCAGTCTTGAGCATATTGCATCGGCAATCTTTTTATCATGCGATGAATAGCTGATAAATACATCATGTTTCATATGAAAAAGATACGTGAAACAAGCAGATCAACTTTAAGCTTTCAGCTTTGAATTTACTAATTAATTCATTATGTCATCTGAAGTGCTAAATAATTTCCTGCTTTTGAAAACCCCCTGGCAGGGGGGGTACCCTTTCGGGGTGGGGGTACCCTGGCAGGGTGTATCTACGGATATTCTAAACAACCCGTAACCAGATTACGCCAAAGCCTGGGAGATTCATCACATCCCCATGAAAAGAAATTTCCCTCCTTTGTCTCCAGGACTCCCAGTAATGCCTCAGTATGCCCTTTCAATACGGTGATCGCAATTCCGGTTTTATCCCACAACCGTATGGTCTCATCCATTGACCATGAAAGAATCCTTCCATCCCGTGTTTCCAGGGCCCCTGTTACGGGTTCCGTATGCCCCCTGAATACAGCCAGCAATGAGCCTTTTTTGTCCCAAAGCCTGAGTGTTTTATCGCAGGACCACGAAAGAATTTTTCCATCACTGGTTTCAAGTGCTCCCGAAATCCAATTCGTATGATCTTCAAACAAAGCAAAAGGATTACCGTTTTTGTCCCATAGCCGGAGCGCATTATTCCATGACCATGACAACAGATTACCGTCCCTCAGTTCCAATGCACTCATTACTTCTGGTTCCTTCCTCTGCTTATGAAGTATGGCAACAAGGTCAAGATGTTTATCATATAGTGCAAGTTCAGCGTTCCATAATCCCTCATTTTTGCGTACAACAAAAACTCCGGAACTGGTTTCCAATACTGAAGAAACATAATAATCACCAAATCCCAGCTGTTCAATGGGATTAGCATTATTGCCCCATAATACCATTGTTTTATCGGCTGACCATGAAAGCAAATTGCCATCTCTCGTCTCAAGGGCACCAAGTATTTTATCCGCATGTCCAGTAAAAACAGTAATAACATTTCCGGCATTGTTCCATAATCTAAGGGTGTTGTCCTCGGACCATGAAAGGATACATCCGTCCTTTGTTTCCAGGGCACCAACAATAAAACCGGCATGCCCTTCAAATCCGGAAAACAAATTTCCCGATTTATCCCACAAACGTAAATTATTATCATCTGCCCACGACAATAGTTTTCCGTCCAGGGTTTCCAGAGCACCTTTTACAATGCCTGTATGTCCCCTTAAAACAGCCAGGGGCTTACCGTTTTTATCCCAAAGCCGTAGGGTTTTATCCAGCGACCATGTCAGGAAATTCCCGTCACGGGTCTCCAGAGCTCCGCTTACAACGCTTGTGTGGCCTTCGCAAACTGCGATACAAGGATTATTTAACATAAAATAGGAGATCTTTTCAGATGTTCAATTTAAAAAGGAAAGGGAACATTTTAATATTTTATCTTTTTTAAAATTTCCAATTTTATTTAGATTTGAAATCTCCTCCTGCAATAAACTGATTAATATTAAACTTTTTTCCACACTCCTGGCATTTTACTGAAAGACGCGAATCATCCAGAACTGAATTACCGGATGCCAAATAATGAATCCTTCTCCCGCAAAAAGGACAGGCATAAGTAACATTTTTGTCCCTATATGTAATTCTTTAAAAAAATACACGTAATTCGAATACCTACCCAATGGATTTATATTTAATCTTTACTCTTGTCTTCTGATACTGAGTTGTCCAGATCGGGTTCTGCCCCTTCAAGCTTAGAATTAATTTCCTTATTTGCAGACCTTCTCCATTTATGACTACAAATCTTTTTCAGAAATGGGCTTAAGTGCTTCACCCACTGACTATCTCTATATACACCTTTATTATAGATATTTTTCATTTTTTCTTTTTTGGTTGTGACCACAGTTTTCGCATTTGACCAGTTTCTTTTCGGTTGTGCTGTTTTGCCTTGTCATTCGAAAGATAAAAAAAGTATTGATCATTACATTTTTAAATTGATTATAAGTCTGATATAAGCTACAATCTACAACCATCAATTAGTGGGCATGGTATTGAATTTTTTATAGTCATGCCGGCTCATCAATTATTCATTGCACAGCAGAAAAAAAGAAATTCACCTTTAGTAAATACTATAACCCCGTTCAAGATCCCAAACAATGAGATTTTCGTACATGCCTCCCGAGACAGCTTTGCTACCATCAGGCAAGATCCGGACTGCAAATACACCGGCTTCATGTCCTGTAAAGGTTTTCAGGATTCTCCCGGATTCCACATCCCAGCATCTGCATATATTATCATTGGAACATGATACAGCATATTTGCCATCGGGTGTGATGTCAAAGTCATTAATGTATGATGAATGACCAACCAGCAATCTGTGAGGTTTGTCCGACCATACATCCCATATGATTAAACCATTTTCGTGCAAACCTGATGCAATAGCCCTTTTGCCATCGGGGGTTATGGTCACGGAACGGATAATTTGTCCCCTGGTCCTGCCATCCCAGTCTTTTCTGAAAGAATCAAATATTTCAAGCTTTCTCACGGGCTGACCGGATTCCAGGTCCCATAACTTCATCTCTCCCTTATTTGAGCATGAAATTGCTTTTTTGGCATCCGGTAATATCTTAATATCCGTTATCCTTTCCTGATAATCCCCCCATGGGATCTGCTTTGCTTCAAAAGGGACCATCATTAAAGGTTGTCCCGATTTCAGTTCCCAGAGTATCATAGGTCCATTATCCGAACTGGTAATGGCCTGCCTGGCATCCGGGGTGATACATAAAACGCTGAAAGGCATGTTTCCATGAATGCTTCGTGAAATAATCCAGTTTTCCATATCAAACAATATCAGGGCATTCTCCTTTCCGTCCATTAAAAGGTACCTGCCGTCAGGGGTCATACTCACAGATCTTATGCTGTGTTCAAAATCTGCTTTTTTTAATGCCAGGCCGGATTCCAGGTCCCAGAGAATGATGCTGTCTTTATGGAAACCAGATAGTGTCAGGGCTCTCCGTCCGTCAGAAGTGATTTCTAACCGGTTTGTCCTCTTGTCAATTTCTTTTATGGTTTTAAGTTTTATGGGAAAGGGTTTCCAGTATGAGCGCGAAGATGGGTCAGGTATCGCGTTTTCTTCAAAAAGACCTGCTCCGGCAGATTCAGCTGCCTTTTCAACCGGCCCTCCCTGTGCATAATTCAAAGCCAGCCGGATGGCCAAACGAGAAAATTCATGGGCATGATTATGCAGATTATCAGCTTCCTGAACAAGGAAACGCAGGAATTCCTTCAGCCGGTCCGACCGTGAAAGATGTAACATCATCCATTCGGTTTCCATATAGGTTTTATCGCGTGACCAGGGGGTGAAACTTTCCGGCAATTGCAGTTCATCAATTGGTATCTCACCCTTGGCACAGGCAATTAAATCACGGGTATATTTTTCCATCCGTAACCGCCTGGTTTTTTCCTGCAGTATATTTTCAGTATTATCAGGGATCATTTCCAAAACATCATTGAAGTCCCTAATCAATTCATAAGTCATCTTAGCAGCAGTTTTGGCCTGGATGAATTCGAAGATGCAGAGGGTATCGGTTACTTCATCCCAGAGCTTGGCTTTGGTTTGCTGAAAGGGGAGTTCAGCGCATTTGCGGATATTAGGGTTCCTATGTTGCTCCTCATCAAAGAATAGATATTGGTCAGAGAAAAAACATGAGAGTGTTTTATGATATCTTATTTTTTCCAAAATTTCCAATCAGTTTTAGGTTTATTCTCCTCACCGGCAAAAAATGGATTGAATTTTAGTTTTTCGTTACATGCAGGGCAGTTGCTGAGTAGGGCAGATTCTTCCCAGGCTTCAGGTGGTAAGGCAAGATATGACATATCTTTGGGATCAATCCGATAAAGGTTAATAATCCTATATATGGTATCTGTGATTCCTGTTTCCGGTTTGAATCGATAGCCGCAAAATGGGCAGTCCACAGAGATTTCATAATATCTTTGTTCCTTTAAATCCCAGATATATCTTGCCGTAACAATTCCCGGATCCGGGCAGAACATTTCACGATTTATATTGATGATAGATATTATGTTACTTTTTTCAATGCTAACAATTCCAAAGGAGAATAACCGGAATTTTTTCATCAAAAAACTGGAAAAGTATACTCCGAGTTTTTCCCCCGTATCTATATCCCAGATTATACAGGAGTTGTCATCGGAACTTGTCACAGCACGTTTGCCGTCCGGCGTAACACTTATTGAATTGATCTTCCCATGGTGCCCCGAAAGCCTTCTAAAAATAAGACTTGTTCTGAGATCCCAGATAATACAGGTTGTATCATCAGAAGCTGAAATTGCTCTTTTACCGTCGGGAGTGATGACAATTAAAACAACTCTTTCAGTATGTCCTTTCATGATATTGAACACCTTCTCCGATTTAAGGTTAGTCAGAAAGCAAGTATGATCTGAAGAACCTGAAACAATCATTTCTCCGTCGGGAGTGATGGCAATGTCATAGACCCAAGCAGCACTATTCTCCAGGGTATTTATTATCTGTCCGGTATTCAGATCCCAAACATAACATTTACCATTTATTGTAGCAGAAATGGCATATCTGCCTTCAGGGGTTATCTTTAAAGAACTGATCCAACCGACAGGATTGGTGAGTATTTTTTGTACCATACCATTCTCAAGATTCCATAATAGACAGGTTTTATCACTAACTGATATAACATGTGTGCCATCAGGTGTAATGCTTATTGCTGATACCGGGTATCTGTGCCCTTGAATAGTTTTTAATGCAAGGCTGGTTTTTAGATCCCATAATTTGCAAGTTGTATCCTTTGAGCCAGACACAGCATATTTACTATCGGGAGTTGATTCAATGACATCTATGCCTGATGTATGCCCTTTGAGTAACAGCTGTTCCTGCCCATTTTCCAAATTCCAGAGGATGCAAGCATTATCTGCTGATCCGGAAAGAGCATATTTATTATCCGGGGTTATGTTTATAGTAGTGATATTATCAGTATGCCCTGAAGTTGATTTAATTGCTTGGCCTGTACTCAAATCCCACAGAATACAGGTTTTATCCTTTGATCCGGAGACAGCGAATTTCGCATCAGGGGTCACACATAATGCAGATATTGAATCAGAATGTCCGGTAAGTGTTTTTAATGCCAAACCTGATTCCAGGTCCCACAGAATACAAATTTTACTGTTATGCCCTGATAAGGCAAATCTACCATCCAGAGTAACAGTCACAACATTTACCTGATCATCAAATTCCTTATTTGGCCGCCATTCTTCCTCTTTGACAAGCTTCTTCAACAATTGACCATTCTCTGAATCTGAGATGCATATCCCTCCATAAATGCCGGATATTATGTACTTTCTGTCCTGAGTCATGGTTACAGCTTGTCTTACGGATTCTCCCTTTATTGTTTTCAATGGTTGGACAGCATCCATGTCATAAAGAATCCAGGTATCACCAAGTGAGACAAAAATAGCACGCTTCCCGTCCGGAGAAACACCTATCGCATCAACTAAAAGAACATTTTTAATTTTCAAATACTGACCTGTTTCGAGGTCCCAGAAATAAGCATATCTATCATCAGAACGGGATAAGGCATGCCTTCCGTCCGGTGAAATAATTATATTGATGATTACAAATGGTAATTCTTCGAACCTTTTAATAGCTTGACCACTTTCAAGATCCCATAAAATACCTGTCTTATCATCAGATCCGGATATGGCACGTTTTCCGTCTGGTGTCAGGCTTACCGACCTGACTGATTTAGTATGTCCGGAGAGTATCTTAAGTATCTTGCCGGTTTTCATGTCCCAGAAAATGCAAGTATTATCTTCTGAACCGGATATCATATATTTCCCATCTGCAGTTATTGAAATCGCGGTGACAGCACCAGTATGCCCTTTCAATATATTGACAACCTGAGGGTAGGGATTCCAGGTTGGACGAGTAGTATCTTTGTTAATCAGCAAAGACTTGTATTTTTCCGGAGTTCCTATATTTGCTGAATTACCTACTGGTCCGCCACCTGCATAATTCCATGCCTGCTGGATGGCAAAATGAGGAAATATGTGGGCAAAATTTTGAAGGTTCCCTGCTTCCTGACCAAGGAAATTGAGGAAATCTCTTAGTTTATAAGCCTTTGTTGGATTTGTTTTCATCCGTTCAATTTCGGCTTCAATTTTTTCTTGTGGCCAGGGGGTGATGCTATCAGGGATTTCCAGCACAGCGATTTGACCTTTAGTATAGGCAATCAGATCGCGGGTATATTTTTCCAAACGTTCTTGTCTGATTTTCTCTCTTAATAAGTTTTCCGCATTTTCAGGAATTACTTCCAAAACATCATTAAAATCCCTGACAAGATCATAAGTCATTTTTGCGCAAGCTTTTGCCTGGATGAATTCGAGATCGCAGAGAGTATCAGTTACTTCATCCCACATTTTGGCTTTGGTTTGCTGGAAGGGGAGTTCCGTGCATTTGCGGATTTGGGGTTTCTTCTGCTGGTCGCCATCAAAGAAATGGGGTTTGCTGGTGAAGTATTCAGCGAGCGTTATATGGTAAAATAATTGTTTTGTTGACATAATCAACATATGTAAACTTCATTTTTTCCGATTTTTCCCTCTATTCATTCAAACCCAACCGCCCTGTTACCATAATACAACTGTAAAAAGCATACATGGCCGTTATGCTGAGAAATAATAACACGGCCGTCTTTTTTTAAAAATCTTGCATAACATTCAGATTCACCATGCCAAACTAAATCTCCCATTTTCTTGTTCTCATATTCCCGAACAATACAGTAATTACTTTTATTTAAAAGAGCATATGTTAAAACACATTTTTGAACCCTACAGTATTTTATCCTGTATTCTGGAATTTTTTCTAATCCTTCCTTTATCGTATATTCCTCTAAATATTTGCCATTGTTGTCCCATAATCGGAGAATTTTTCCTTTCCCCTCTTTCTCCTCTCTTATTCTTCTTCTCTCATTGTTTTCAAATAGCGTTATGAATTTATCCTGGGACCATGAAAGAAACTTTCCATCAATAGTTTCCAAAACACCTTCGACATCATCAGTATGACCCTCAAGTTCTGCTAAAGGTTTACCGTTATAGTTCCACAATCTTATAGTGCGATCTTCATAATTGGACCATGATAAAAACCTGCCATCCGAGGTTTCAAACACGCCGATTACTTTTGAAGAATGCCGCTTCAACACTGCTAAATGTTTCCCTCTTTTATTCCACAATCTAAGGGTATTATCATCAGACCAAGAAAGGAACCTGCCATCACGTGTTATCATAACCCCTTCTATATAATCAGAATGCCCCTTCATCTTTTTTATTAATTTGCCATATCTGTTCCATAACCGGGGGGTGTTTTCACACCTTGACCATGACAAGAAATTGCCTTCACGGGTTTCTAATACTTCATTTACTCTATCTTTATGCCCCTTTAAAATTGCCACTAGTTTACCATCTTTATTCCATAACCATAGGTTTTCTGACCATGAAATGAATTTGCCATCACGGGTTTCTATGGCTTTAAAACCTTCAAACACCGCTAAAGGTTTGCCCATATTGTTCCACAGCCGGACGGTGTTTTCATCCCATGAAAGAAACCTGCCATCACGGGTTTCAATGACACCTTTCACTTCTTTGGTATGACCCTCAAGCAATACTGAAGATTCGCCGTTGTTATCCCATAACCGAATGGATTTATCTGCTTCTGAAAAATTTTCACTATCGGAGGCCCATGATAGGAATCTGCCATCACCTGTTTCGATAGCGCCTTTGACACAATATGTATGCCCTGCTAATTCGGCTAAGGGTTTGCCATTATAACTCCACAACCGGAGAGTACAATCCTGTGATATTGTCAAAAACCTGCCATCACTTGTCTCTATGGCATCTAAAACAGGTGCAGTATGTGCTTCCAATGTAGTAAACGATTTGTTAATATTACCCCATAGCCGTAATGTTTTATCCCAGGACCAGGACAAGAACCTCCCGTCATGTGTTTCTAGGGCACCTACAATACTCGAAGCATGCATTCTCAATACTGCTAAAGGGTTGCCTTTGTTATCCCACAAACGGAGTGTCCGGTCATAAATGCCACTCCATGACAGGAACTTGCCGTCGCGGGTTTCCAAAGCACCTTCCACGAAATAAGAGTGCCCTGACAAAACTGCCAAGGGTCTACCATTATTATCCCACAACCGGAGAGTTTTATCGTGTGACGCTGAATAACAATCGTAATATGTCCAAGACAGGAAGTTGCCATCACGGGTTTCCAATACACCTTTTACTTCAGAGGTATGCCCCTCCAGCGATGCTAACGGGTTACCATCTTTATCCCATAATCTTAATGTTTTATCGACTGATCTTGACAAAAACCTGTTGTCACTTGTTTCTATGGCCCCCCAAACAGAAGCAGTATGCCCCACCAATATTGTTAAACAGTTTCCACTCTTATCCCATAACCTCAGATTACTATCACACGACCATGACAGGAACCTTCCGTCACGGGTCTCCAAAGCGCCTTCTATCCAATCGGAATGCCCCTCAAACACTGCCAATGAATTGCCATTGTTATCCCACAACCGAAGGGTATTATCACGAGACCAAGATAGAAACATGCCGTTATGAGTTTCAAATGCGCCTGATATATGATTCGTATGTCCCTCCATCACAGTTAGAAGATTGCCATTGTTGTCCCACAGACGAAGTGTTTTGTCATAAATACCACTCCATGACAAGAATCTACCGTCACGGGTTTCCAGGGCACCACGTATTCTGTCAGTATGCCCTTCCATTACAGTTAAGAGTCTGCCATTATTGTCCCATAGACGGAGGGTTTCATCCCATGACCATGATAGAAACCTGCTATCATGGGTTTCTAAGGCTCCTTTAACCTCTTTTGTGTGTCCTCCTAACACTGTTAAAAGCTTACCATTTTTGTCCCATAATAGGAGGTTCCCGTCTTCTGCCCATGACAGGAACCTGCCATCACAAGTTTCCAAGGCACCGTTTATATAATTAGTATGCCCTTCAAAAACCGCAATACAGGGGCTTATTTGTACTTGTGGTAAACGTTGGTTTCGTTTTAGCCAATTCCAATTACATATTCCTTCTTCAAGCCATTTTTCTGCGCCAATTGTTATGAGGCTATCATCGGCATGTTCCATGGCAAGTTGTAAAAGAATTTTATAAGCAGGCCATTGATCGTTTCCTCTTCTTAAAATATTAATTCTTTCTCGAATAAATGCTTCCCAAATTTCAAGTTTTAGCTTCGTATTTTGTGGAGCATTTTTAAAAACTAGTTGGTAATCCTCATAAATCCCTTCAGTAAGTACTTGTTTGGATTTTCCCATCAAGAATTTAAAATCAGTTGAGATTTTTTCAACCTCATTCCATTCCTGAGCCATGCAAAAGTGAAAAATCACCTCAGAAAATCCTCTTTTATATTTACCAGTCCATTCATTTTCCTCACCAAAGGCTTTGTACTTGAAATAATGACCTAACTGTGAGTTGTATAATTGATATCCAACACTTGAAATTTGCATTCTTTTTGGTACTTAGTTTTCAACAACCTCATCAACCAATTCATATCTCTCCCTCAGCACCTCATTGAACTGCCGGTGGAAAAAGGTGATGATGGGCACGCCATCGGCATCGCGCTCGGTAAGGTAGGGTTCCAGGTCGAGGTACAAACGCGACCAGTAAACAATGGGGATCCTGGTCATGTCTTCCAGTTCCTTGCGGTAATCGGGGTGGGTGCGGCTGATAAAGGCTTTTTTATCTTCCGGGTCAAAGACCAGCACCTCCAGTATTTCATTCTCGGCCAGACCCTGGTAGCGGCCGCACAGCATGAAACAGATCACATCCTTTACAAATGCCTTGGTGTGCTCTTCTTCCAGCAGGTCGATGTAATTGTTGATAATTCCTTTGACATCTTCCTGCAGAGTGAATCCTGTGGTATAGGAATTCCATTTCCTGGCCCTCTCGAATGCCAGCTTCAGGTAAATGGGCAACCCGGTTTTGCTGAACTTGTCCAGCACATCTTTTTGTTGCTCTGCAGTGAGTCTGCGGCCAACGGAATTAAACCATCTTTCCAGGATCTTCGAGGCATCTTCAACAGGTAATACCGGTAGTTCTTCGGTGTAATGATGGTTCAGCTGTGGCTTAAGTTCGGAAAGAGAAGAAACCACCATGCGTGCATGTTCGGGTAATTCCCTTGACAGCCAGAAAAGCGACCTGGCATTATCGGAATCGGTGAGCTGGTCGAGGGCATCGAGAAACAACATAACAGGTTTTTCTGCCGTGCCCAGGGCAAGGCATTTCTTTAATATTTCCGATAGTCCGTTCAGATCATACAAGGCTTTATCCCTTCCTTCCCCTGCAAGTGCTTCCAATGTTGTTCCGTATTCCCGTGCTATTTGACCGCACACGCTTTGCAGCAGCGAAATGATATTGGATGAGCGGGAACTGGTGCCGATAAAACGATACACCATGGCTGCATTTTTCTGACTTGCCTCAACTTCCCGGATGGCTTTTGCCAAAACGCTCGATTTGCCCGAACCTGAATCGCCGGTCAGCGCCATTATTCTTTTTTCTGTGATGTTATCCAGGTATTTTTTAAGGATTTGAAGGATTTCTTCCCTGCCGCAGAAATGCTCGGTGAGCTTTGTTTTGAATTCGGTATGGAGCCTAATTTCCTGGTCAATTTCATCGGGACTGATGACTTCCTTCAGTTGTTCCGATATAATTTCTTTAAGAAAAGCGAATAGGGTATTTTCGAAAGCCTCAGGATCGTTCATTTTCGAATGGTTGTTTTCCCATTTAGCGTTATAGTGAATGCAATGATCTCCTATTTTGGCCTTTAGCTGATCTTTTAAATGATTCAGATGTTTTCTGCTGTATTTATCTGGTTGTCCATTTGTGAGATCAACGAAACCAACAGCGGAACCATCAGCAGGCAATCCCGGTATTTCGCGGATCATGGCAAAAACATGATCTTCCGGCTTTTCTTTGACATTTACCGGGTTCAGTGCACCTGACATGATCTCCTGGTGGGTGGCGGAGGTGAAGTATTTTTCACGTTGCTCTGGTCTGAATGATGCTTTATCAACAGCTTCCCGAAGGGAGGTCTGCAATTCCTTTTCAATCTTGTCCCAGGCGGCATAGTCAGCCAGTTCTTTGCCACGGGGCTGTAAAACATATTCAGGGTGAAGGGCATTGGTATCCAGCCGGTACCATCTTTCAAGCGTTTCTTTATTGCCGGTAACGGCCAGTATTTTATTCATTTCATCTTCGGGGATTCTGGTTGGAACAGGCTGCCATCCGTATTTATCGCCCAGCAGAATGAGAAAATTAGGCTTGGGTGAGATCTTCTGGCAACGTGCAATCTCGTTCAGGCATATTTCCAGGGTTTTCTGGTTGAGCTGCGATTCTTCGTTCACACCCCACCGAAGGTCAACAGCCTGGAACCTGGCTCCGTTTTCTTCGCAGAACTTTTCAAGCCTGGGAAATACTTTTTTTTGAAGTATACCGCGTTCCTCCTGCATATCGGTGAAGGTGGAACTGATAAAAACACGGAAGATTTTGGTTTGTTGGGGCATGGGGTTAAGGAATAAGTGTTATTGAAAGAAGATATTCAGCTTTGAATTTACAAATTAATTCTTAGCATCCTTAAAATATTAATGAAATTTCCTATCCGAAAAGAACTCAACATAAATCCATTACTACCAATAGCAAACTTAAAAACAAAGGTTCGCGCATTTCACTTATTACCATTTTCCAATGCTTTTTAAACGTTTCCGTCACATCGGCTTTCAGCGTTTCATAGTCACAAAGGCTGCTGACCTTAAGAACAATAGCGACTTTTATATAGGGCTCCAGGGATGGGTAAATTTTTGTAAGTATCCGCCAGTCTCTTCTGTGCCGGGTATCAAGTTCTTTCAGACTCAAATGGAAAACCCTGCCCAGGATTTCCCTGAGGGCAACCTGCACGTCCCCTTTTACCGGAAGGGTATCATCGGATAATTCAATGCTGATATTGGCCATAATCTTGTCATTTAAGATTTAAACATAAAAAAACACTGTTGCTTTTTTTATAACAACAATGCAATCAGCATGCCTTAAGTGTTAATGGGGTGAAATATATGGCTTTACAAATTGTGGCCGTTGACTTATCAGGTTGACTTTATGAAAAAACTTATTTAATTATGGCAGTATCCATACATTTATATTGCTGATATCGCTTGAAAGCGCATAACGGCCATCGGATGAAAATCCTACTGAACCGGTCCATTCACCGGTTACTTTGTATCCGCGAAGCTGAGAACCGTTTTTCAGATCCCAATAACGTAAAATGTTATCCGTGCCTCCTGACATAGCTTTTAGACCATCAGGGGAAAAGGCTATGCTGAGGGTGTAACCTTTATGTGCGGCGAAACTTGTAATCTCTTTTCCTGAATTCAGATCAATCAGGCTAATGATTTTATTGCCTCCTGCCAGTATTTTTTTACCATCAGGAGATATAGCAACACACTGCATATTGACTTTAAATCCTTCAATATTCCATATTTCGCTTTTTTTCTGCAAATCCCAAAGCCGGATTGTAGCATCTTCCCCGCCTGTTACTGCTTTCTTCCCATCGGGTGCAACTGCGAGGCTTTGAATTTTTCCTTCATGTCCCATAAAGCGATGAATAACACTGCCTAACTCAAAATCCCATAACAGTAATTCACTGCCCCCGCTGATAGCACGATTCCCTTCCGGAAGAAATGATACACATTCAGTCCAGCCCGCCTGATGGCTGGCCAGTATGTCCTTTGTCTTAACGCTTACCAGATAAATGCCGGATACATCTCCCAGTAAAATTGTCTGTTCGTCCGGCGAGAGATCAATACCATTAGGTTTCCATCCCCGGTTTGCATTTTTTGGTGAAAACTCAAAAAGTTTCTGTTCAGTATTGACATCCCAGATAATAACTGTTGCTGGTTTAGGAGACTTTACTGAAGCAATGCCTCCGAATACTGCGATAATTTTTCGTCCATCCTGAGAAAAAAATGAATCGGTAACAGTACCGGGACCTTTAAAATTTTTAATAATCCCGAAACCCTGCTGTTTATCCAAAAGAGCCTGAGCATTGAGTGCAGCCTGGTTGTCCCTGTCCAGTGCCAGCATTTCAGCAATGGTTTTGCCGGCTTTATCAAATGACCTTTGCTCAAGCTGATCAGACAGGACAACATTCAATTCATCTGTTTTTAGCTGCACATCAGCAGCGGCTGTATTATGTAAGATATTTTCAGCGCCTCTTTGAATAGTAGTCCTGGAACCCGGCAATATCTCTCCGGCATATCCTTTTTTTCCCAAACCTCCTTCAGGCTTATCAGGCTTTTGTTTTACCGGTATGGTTGAAATTATCCTTTTTATTTCAATGGTTAAATTGTGTATGTCCAATGGCATGCGTATGGGATCAGATGAAATATAAATCGCATTAATGGACGACAATTCTTTTATTTTTTGAGGAAGTTCTTTTTTCGGAGGCATTGTGGCATTATCGACCAGAATGGGCACTATATTGACCCCTTTTTCAAAAGCATGTTCGATTTCGCTTACTACATAATCTTTTTCTTCAAAGGATTGTCTTTCTTTCATAATTGTCGACCATTTCCTGCCAATAACCGCAATGAATATCAGGCAATTGTCCAATGCCTTGTCTATTTCATGAGGAAATACTGAACCGGCCGGAATTACCTGCCTGTCAAAAAAAACATTCCCCACGCCAAATTCAACCATCAGTGCATTAGCGATGACAAATGCCATATTGGCTTCATCCTCTCGCCTGTAGTTAATAAAAATTTTCATTCTTCAGGAATAAATTAATAAACGGAAAGTAGTTATGAAAATACCGATACTAATTTATTAAAAAAAGCAGTCTGCATTATTTTCATATCAAACTGGTTTGTTGAACGGATCATTCTTTTTATTACTTTTAATTCCTTCATACCATTAACCATGGCCCTGTTACCCTCCGAAGAGATCATTAAATTCAGCTTTAACCTTCCTCCCCAGGCTTTTGACAGCATGAAGCTTGATATGAGGTTGTTCGGACCCAGGACACGGCTGGCCCTCAAGACCGATCTGAAAAGCAGGCTGGAAGAAAAACGCAGGAGCCATGAAGTGGAAGTGGTGCTGAAAGAATTGCTGGATGGTTTAGATGATTACAAGACTGCCATATTTAAAAATTTCGCAGAGTACACTTCAGATACAAAAAATTTTAAATCGGAAAAGAATCTTACAGCCTTTTGGATGCTGATGAATTCTTTTTTACTTGAACTGGTTGAACGCCCCGAAAAAGTTGATGCAGTTATCCTGGAAAAACCGGTGCAGGATATATTGTCACCTTATTTTGAAGAGATCGGATACCTGCTTGATTTTTATATCCATTCCCTTTTCTCCGACTGGTTTCCATATTATACGGTCACCGTTGCCAGGCTTTATTCGCGGCAGCAGATGAATGAAACCATGTTTGGTTATCCGCTCAATTATACCCTCGAACATATCCGTTCATTAAAGCAGTCCATCATTTTCGGTGTGTCCAGCTTTTTCGATCCCCGCAGGAAAAAAATCCGGATCGACCACAGCATTGCCGAATATGGGATTCATGGGTCACTCAGTTCGCTGGAAAAGGAAGAAAGTGACTTTGTGGAATCCGTCACACAGAAACCTTATAAGGAAGCGATACTGGAACATGTCTTATTCCATGAAAAAGCCCACTATCTGTTTCATATGATAAAGCAGGAAAAATATTCCGGGCAATATAATGATGCTGACGGTGCATTTAATATTCTGATGTTATCCGAAGCATGGGCACGGCTGGTGACCCTGTATCTTTCCAACGGCGCCCTGATGTATGAAATTAACAGCCTGCTGGAGCTGAAAAATAGCGGTGATCCTGTATATTATGCCACCCATGCGTTTTTAAGCAGGTTCACTCCTGTTTTTGAGCTGTTTGAAAACATAGATACTCCCTTGGATGAAATGATTGTTCGTTGCAGGACCCTTGCATTAAAAAGCCTTATTCAGGTAGCCGGATGGATGGACTCCAATTTTAAAAGCAGATCTGAAAAAAACTGGCATCAGATGACTGAACTGATGAGACAGGCGTATGACCATGATGCTTCTGCCTGTTCTCATCTGGATATTAAATACAGGCCTCCATTGAATATCAGATAACTTTCAAGTACGTTAATAAAGGATGTGCTTTGTTATTACAAGATCTTCCTAAGTTTGTAGTTGTTTTTTCTTAATACATCCAGCGTGGCATTGAGTATGGCATCGTCGAGCCGGACCTCTCCGCTCTCCATGTCAGCCATCCTGGCTATATCCCTGTGCAACAAAACATCATCGTTTGATAAGGCATCATACTCATATCCCTCAATTAAATGACTGCGCAGCCAGATATCATGTTCCATTTCCATCAATTTCTTTCTGTTCTTGCTGACGACTTTATCAATTTCCAGGTCACCGTTTTCCTGCAAACAGGGCGGAATGATATCATAACCGATGCTGGCAAATTTGGCTTTTGTAAGCCTTGCCGTCAATCTGTTATCTTCTTTCCATTCTTCTTTTAGCTTATGGTAATCCATTAACCGGGGATGGGTATACAGTGTCGGGCCATCCATTCTTTTTTCGCCATAAGTATAACGATGATTCCTTTTAATGGTGGGATTTTCCTTTTCCCTTTTCCATTCTTTATGAATAGCCTCGGCCATGACCTCAACTAGGGAATAATCCATTTCTCCCGCGTGCACAAGGCTGATGAAATCATCTGAAGCATGGATCTTAAGCAGTTCATGTGCCGGCAAGGAGGAGGCATCAAAATACCTGTTTTTACCTGTCTGGCTCAACGTAATGATGGATTCCAGCGAGCGGGCGCCATGCAAATACCGTTCAGTCTTTAGCAAAGCATTGACCACACCGGGACTTACGGAAGGAACATTGTTTTTCTCGAAAATAAAGGCATGTTGTTTTTTCAATTTTTCCTGAATCAGCAAGGCTCGACGGATGATATAACAATCATCCTTTACAGCTTTTTTACCGGTGCTGTTATTTTTTACAGCTGTATCATTGGGTCCTTTGATATTGACATATCCGCGAAGTCGGCTGATAAAATCAGGGCCTTTAATAGCTTTCAGCGGCAATACTTTTCCACTGTATTCTTCAAAAGTGCTGCAGGTACCTCCGGCAAAAACAAAAATGGCCCTGCCAAGCGGATGGGTAATACCTCTTTCAGAGAATTCAGCATCCTGCATAGGTGCCAGAAATTCTTTCAGCCATTTGTTTTCATCGTTGTCGAACTCGTCCCAAAAGATCAGCGGCATGGCTCCTTTCACTGTCCTGTCTCGCACAATATGCAATGCCTGGTGCAGATCACCGGCCTCTTTGAACTGGGTAAGATTAAAAACCAGGGGTTCATTGGAACTGCCGAAAATAGATACCAGTAACTGTTTTATGGCAAAGGACTTTCCTGATCCCGGTGCGCCAAAAACGGCAAAGGACAGGGGACGGCTATCAGCGGGATGATTGAGGTAGGCATGGATCAGGTTTTGGACCGAATTGATCCGCTCGATCTCTTCCCGGTCATAAGTCAGGTATTTGCCAAAATTCGCCATGGGCACCTCTTTGAGAGCTTTATCAGGTCCCCTCATGATGATCTCAACCGCTTTTGCATAAAGGAAATGTTCACCACTCCCTGCAACATCCCGGAGAAGATTTGATGTAAATTCATGATCTTTCTTTTCCAGGCCGCTGGAAAGTTGATCATTGTATCTGGGATAGGCGCTGAAAAATGTTTCAGATAGCTTATACTTTTCCTTGTCTTCTTTCTCTGTTGTGGTCTTCTTTAATTTGCGATTACGTGAAAAAACATAGCTGAAGAAGGGATTGATGGCTTTAAAATCCGGATCTTTGCCTGATCCTCCTGCCAGTTTCATGTTTTTCTGTATACTGTTAAGGGCCAGTTTACAGATATAGCTTATCGGGAACTTTTCACCCGTATATAACAGGGTAACGGCAGCTGTCAGCATGGATAAGGAACCGTAAATATTACCCCTGAATTTATCGATAAAAGCACCTTCAAGGTTTTTCCTGTCATATACAAATCTTTCAAAGGCCAGCTTGCCCTCCGGTATATCCGAACCAAGGAATTTCGATTTCAGTGATTCGCCCGTAATGCTGGCAACCCCGCACTTGTCAAACAACACAACTACCCTTTTGCACTTACAGAATGCTAGGGAGGACTGGCCACTGTCAAACTCCCTTGCGGTTTCCTCAATGGTTTTATCCCATGAATAACCTCTGGTAATGCAGGCACCTTTTTCCCTGAGTGAGTCGGCCGTGGTGACCACCGTGGTCTTATTAAGCCATCCTTTTTCTTCCAGTCCTTTCCACAGCAAGGAATCAACCGGGGAGGAATGGGTTTTAAGGATGATGTTTTTTGCAGTTTTAAGCTTTCCCAATAAGGCGTTGATGATTTCAGCGTCGTTAACAAAGCCCAGGCTTAAATCATCTATAACAACTAAATCTGAAGAGAAATCAACTCGTTCCGGGAATGGCAGTTTGTATTTCGTCTTCCTTTTTTCATCGGCGGATTCCTCGCAACCGAGAAAACTATCAATCCTCCATGTCGATTTCTTCTGTTCCTCCGTTTTGTCTTCATTTTGGCTCCAAACCTGGAAGGCTCGGTTTATTTTCAACCGGGTTACTTCGCCTTCCCCAGGGTATTCAGGTGCGTAAACATTCCAATCAGAATTTTCATGGATTAGCCTGATAAATTCGGCAAGATACCATGCCCCTCCCGGTTGGGATTTTATCACGGTTGAGGTCAAACTGTCCCGATATCCTGCCGGGTTGAAGGGATGCTTGATAATTTGAAAATCCCGGATAAGATCACCGGTTACCAGGATTGTTGTTTTTTTTAGAATCTTTGAGGCTTTTTTCATAATGGGATTGTGTTGGCAATACTGTATGCAATGTACATATATTTTGGATTGAGTATAAGGGTTTATCGGCCAAGTTACAGGAAATCAATAAAATCAGAAATAAAACCAAGCAATTGAATATAAAATTACATGGAAAATGTAAATAAATTTTCTGGACCAAAGGCGAAGTTTTAATATAAAATAGTGAAACGAACCTCAACCAAACTATCCTTAATTGTTTATTTTTAATAGTTGAATAATACCTTCTTGCTTTAATATATTCTTCCCATGAAAACTGAAATCATCATTGTACAGCCCGGCAAAAAAGTTTCCATTTCGACCCTGTCTGTCAACCCTCACAACAGGCAGGAGTTGATGAGTTTCAGGGACGAACATGCGCCGGCGGTTTGCCTTATTGCATTGGAGTCATTCCGGTTCTTGAAGCAGGATAATTCGGATCTGTTATATAAAAGCGGCCGCAAGCACAGCGATAAATCACTTAGTGAATATAACCGCAAGCCTGACATGATACAGTTGGTTGACGGGAATCTTTACCGTGAGTTTAGTCAGCTCAACCGCAGCATTAATGATTTTTTCAAAAAAAAGGAAAATAATACACTGAATTTGTTGATTTTTCTGGGAGTGTCAGAAACCATACTGACGGAGGCCAGAAAACAGGTCATGGCTGAACCCGAAATTGTCCAGCACCGGCAAAAGAGATATACCGACCCTGTACTTGATCTGTTGAATCCTTTGAAATATCCGGATGAACTGGATGAAATATATATTGGCAAAAATGAGGCATGTATGAGGGTTAAGCAATTCCTTGCGAAGGCAACCCAAAATGATCTGCCGGTGTTGATCATGGGAGATACAGGAACGGGAAAGGAATTGGTGGCACAGTCCATTCACAGGCTTAGCTCCATGGGCAGGAAAGGTAAACATATGGTAACGGTCAATTGCGGAGCCATACCCGAGTATTTGTTTGAATCCGAAATTTTCGGCCATGTGAAAGGAGCATTCACAGGCGCGATGTATGCAAAAACAGGGAAATGGGAGCTGGCCAACGATTCAACTTTGTTCCTGGATGAAATCGGCGATCTTGCGCTGCATCACCAGGTAAAGATATTGCGGGCCCTCGATGAAAATATTATTTACAGGGTTGGAGATACAAAACCGATTAGGGTTAATGCCCGCATCATTGCTGCAACCAATAAGAACCTGGCTGAGAGCGTCATGTTGAAGAAAGTTAAGTTCAGGCTCGATCTCTACCACCGCCTGGCTGGATTCATTATAACCACACCACCCCTGAGCAGTCACCCGGATGACATACCATACATTGCCCAGCATCTCTGGAAAAAAATCTGTAAAAATCAATCCGTCAGCCTTTCACCCCAGGTGCTTAATCGGTTAAAAGATCAATACTGGCCGGGCAATGCAAGAGAACTGAAGCATTTTCTGGAGTTTATTGTTAACTTATACGGCACACAGGGGATAGGAGTTATGCATATTAACAGCCTGAAAAAAACGGAAATCTGCAATTATATTTCTCCGCCTCACCTTAGAAAACATGATAAAGGAAATACAGAAGGAAAAGACAGTTTCAGCAAGGAAATCCAGGAGATTGAGTCAATACTTAAACTGGCCCGGAAGACAAATGACCCCGAACTGCATATCTCCCTGCTGATGAAATCACAGAAATGGCTGGAAAGGATAATCGAAGATCAATCCAATGCTGATTGACTGATATACAGTTGATTAATTTACCTCAGGTTATTAACAATTGTTAATAACTCCTGTGAAAACCCGGTTTATAGTTACGAGGGGGGAAATTTTATCCCCCTCCCCTCATTTTGTATATTTGATCTACCAGGTGAGCGATAAAAGGCTGCCTTTGCGATGTGGAACTAATTAGGGTTTCTTAGATGAGATCTAAGGTGGTTCTACAGGTTTCCGGATCTGCACATCAAAAAAGGCTGAAGTACGGATAGCAGGATTAACCTCTTATGATTCCGTCAGACCCCTGAAGATCGCTGGTCGTTCTTTCACCGGTTGGGTTACACGACAGAAAAGCAAGCTGAAACCTCAGTTTCAGCAAACTAATCTGAAAACAGGAACAGTCTTTGACAGTAACTGTTTTATCATGCAAACATGCGGATCTTCGGAGATGCAAGTCTGCAAGATTCTGAATGACGCTTCGTCCGGGAAGGTTTTTCTTCGGAAAAACCAAATGGACAGCCGGAGGGTGATGCCCTAAAAAGCACTGCCCGAAAGCCATGGGTTGCAAACCACTGGTCTCTGATCAGCAGGTGCAGCCGGCCACAATAACAGTAACCTGGCGCAGAAGAAAACTACGGTTTTCGGAAGTGGAATGGGAACTATTTGAAAGAATGGTTCCCATTTGTGTTTTATGGAAGCCCCCTAAATCCCCCAAGGGGGACTTATCAATGCAAAATCAATACGAATTTCGAACAAGGAATATCGAACACCGAACCTGCCTGCCGGACAGGAAATATAGAGAAATTCTTACTGGAAATCAATAAGTTCAAAATACGAATAAAATTTTATTATACGAATTATGTATATTAGAACAAAATACGTATATTTGTTTAATATTTGTTTTATACCTGATGGAAAACAAACTTCAGCATAAGAAATACCATGATCTGCTTCAAACCGCCCGGGAGCTATTCTGGAAACACGGCTTCCGGAGGGTATCAGTGGAAGAGATCTGCAAGAAGGCAGGGGTCAGCAAGATGACCTATTACCGCTTTTTTCCCAACAAGCTGGAGCTGGCCAAGACTGTTTTCGATAATGTGGTTGATGAGGGAGTAAAGCAGTTTAAAAATATCATGGCTGAGAAAAGCTCATCCTCCGAAAAGATCAAAAAGCTTATCCGGATGAAGCTCGATGGCACCAACGAGATCAGCCAGGAATTCCTGGTTGATTTTTACAGCTGTCCCGAACTGGGACTAACATCCTATATTGAAGAAAAGACAAGGAATGTATGGGCGGTGTTGATGGAAGACTTCAGGCAGGCTCAGCAGAAGGGTCAGTTACGCAGCGACATGAAACCTGAGTTCTATTTTTATATGGCGCAAAAATTAGGTGAGATATACAACGATAAGAAATTATCAGCACTATACCATAGTCCCCATGAACTCATCATGGAGCTCGTCAATTTTTTTATGTACGGAATTTCTCCTCATGAATAGTGACCCATGCCAAAGGCTGGTAAAATATGGCTGGTTTTGATTATCGCTTCCTCTTCATTTTGGGGGGTGGCACAGGACAGCCTGCACTTCAAAGGGCAATTGTCGGCCTGGGCGCTATATAATCCCGACATTACATTACCGGTTCATGGCGGAGGAAGATACATCCCACAGCTAAACTACAACATTCAGCTGTCGGAGGACAGGCTTATTGATTTCGAAGCTTCAGCAAATATTAATGGTATGGCGGGCTTTCATCCTTTCGATACCGCTCATGCTGATGGGAAAATAAAACCCTATCGCCTGTGGACCAGGTATTCATCCAGCCAGTTTGAGATACGCCTGGGCCTGCAGAAGATCAATTTTGGATCAGCTTCCATGCTGCGCCCTTTGATGTGGTTCGATAAACTTGACCCGCGCGATCCGCTGCAGCTTACTGACGGGGTGTGGGGATTGCTGGCCCGGTATTATTTTCTGAACAATGCAAACATCTGGTTTTGGGGATTATATGGAAATGAAGAGGCCAAAACCTGGGAAATCGGTAAAACAAATCAGCGTTACCCTGAGGCCGGCGGACGTTTTCAAAGTCCTGTTCCCAAAGGTGAGGCAGCTGTTTCCTATCACTTCCGCATGGCTGATACACGCGGCCAGGACAGTACATTTACAGCCTATGCTGAAATACCGGAAAACCGCATAGGCATTGACGGCAAATGGGATTTGGGTGTTGGCGTATGGGTAGAGGGAAGCTGGATCAGCAAAGGGAAAGACATTGGTCCCTTTACCAACCAGGAAGTCCTGAATGCCGGCATTGATTATACCTTTGGCATCGGCAACGGCTTGAATATGATCCTTGAACAGCTGGTGGTATCCTATGATAAAAGACCTTTTGAGTTTTCCAATACCGTTACGTTTTCAGGATTGTCATTGTCCTATTCCCTGGGTCTGTTTGATAACCTGAATGCTATTTTATTTTATGACTGGACAAACAATTCATTGTATAACTTCATTAACTGGCAAAAGCAATTCAACAGGATCTCCCTTTATTTTATAGGTTTCTGGAATCCTGAGGACTACCAGATACCCTTGCAGGAAGAATCGGGGAATTTATTTGCCGGAAAGGGAATTCAGGTGATGATGGTGTGGAACCATTGACCGCAGATAAACACGGATGATTGCAGATGCACGCAGATGTTTATAGCAGGGGATTTTGGTTGTGGGTTGTGATGGTTATGAAGGTTATGGTTGTTGTGATTGTTGTGATGGTTGTAGGTTGTAATTGTTGTAATAGTTATGATTGTTATGGTTGTTGTGATGGTTATGATGGTTATGATGGTTGTGGTTGTTATGGTTGTTGTCAGTCTGCCTGCAGGCGAGGCAGGGTGTGAGTTGGAATGGTTAGCGAGAGTAGGGAATTGAGATGATCTTATGAAGAGAACCATTTATTGCCCCGGGTTTTAACCCGGGGAAAGAATGGAAAGAATGGAAAGAACTATATATTATTTTTTAAACTCAAATCAATGGAAATCATTAAAACACAAAACCTCGTCAAGAGGTTTCCCATGGGTAAAGGGCAGTTCACGGCGCTGAACGGCATCGGGCTCACCTTTGCCCAGGGCGAGTTTGCCGGTCTGATCGGTCCCAGCGGTTCGGGCAAGACCACCCTGCTCAATATCATCGGATCGCTGGATGTTCCGACAGAGGGAGAAGCCTTTGTGCTGGGGAAGTCGATCGGCAAGCTGAGCGCAAAAGAGGCGGCAAGGCTCCGCAAGGAAAGCCTGGGCTTTATTTTCCAGAGCTATAACCTGCTGGCCGTTCATACGGTGTATGAGAACGTTGAATTTCCGCTGCTCCTGCTCAATTATTCAGGAAGCCAGCGGAAGAAAATGGTAATGGATGCACTCGAATGGGTAGGATTGACCGACAAGGTGAAATCAAAACCGCCCCAGCTTTCGGGCGGTGAATGCCAGCGGGTTGCCATAGCCCGGGCCATGGTGAAAAAGCCTTCGCTGGTGCTGGCTGATGAGCCGACCGCCAACCTTGATGCGGCCAACTCTCACAATGTGCTGGGCACCATGGAAAAACTGAACCGGGAACTGAAAACCACCTTTCTTTTCGCCACCCATGATGATAAGGTGATCCGATACCTGCGCAGGAAAATATTCCTGCTGGACGGCAGGGTTGATAAAGATGAGATCTTATCAAACTAATAAAACCTGTAACCATGAAACTGGCAATAAAACTGGCCTGGCGTAACCTTATGGGGGCTGGATTAAGGACATGGCTCAACGTCATTGTACTGTCCTTTTCCTTTGTCGTGATCATCTGGATGAAGGGGATCATGGCCGGATGGGACTATCAGGCCAAGACCGACATGACCAACTGGGAGATCGGCGGAGGGCAATACTGGCACGAAAAATACGACCCTTATGATCCTTTTACCCTGAATGAGAGCCATGCACCGATACCCGAAGACGTGAAGGCTGAGATCAAAAGGGGAGACATGGAGCCGTTGCTGGTCGTGCTGGGCACCATCTATCCGCAGGGCCGCATGCAGTCCATTGCAATCAAAGGCATCAATCCGGAACAGGATCTGTTGATGTTGCCTACCCATAAACTAGATACGGTCACCGATGCCATTCCCGCCATCATCGGTTCGCTGATGGCGCGGAACAGCAAGCTGGCCGTGGGGGATTATGTTACCATACGCTGGCGCGATGTGAACGGCACTTTTGATGCCACTGATATTGTAATAACCGATGTTTTCGTTGTCAATGTCCCGGCGGTTGACCTGGCCCAGGTATATATTCCCCTGGAAAAACTGCAGGCGATAATGCAGATGCCGGGCGAAGCCACATTACTGACCTTCAGGGACAGTGAAGCAGTCAGGCCTGTGATGGAAGGGTGGACAGTAAAGACAAAAGGTGAATTAACAGCATCGATTGACGAGATGATCAAAACAAAAAACAGCGGACAGGTGGTGTTATATGCCGTCCTGCTCCTGCTGGCCATGCTGGCCATCTTCGACACCCAGATCCTTTCCATTTTCAGGCGGCAGAAAGAGATTGGCACTTATGTGGCATTGGGTTACACGCGCCGTCAGGTGGTGGGGTTGTTCACCGTGGAGGGCGCCATGTATGCCGTGCTGGCAGCCTTGCTTTCAGCAGCCTATGGCCTGCCTTTTTTATTATGGCAGGCTAAGGCCGGCTGGACCATGCCCATCGACACGAGCGAATTTGGCATGGCCATAGCTCAGACACTGTATCCTGTTTATAGCGCGGGTCTTGTTGTATCGACCATACTGCTCGTGTTACTGGTTACAACCATCGTGAGTTACTGGCCTTCACGGAAAATAGCCAAGATGAATCCAACCGAAGCATTAAGGGGGAAACTGCAATGATACAATTTCTATTAAAAGGACTATTACGCGACAAGAGCCGGAGTCTTATGCCCGTGATCGTTGTCGCCATCGGCGTCATGCTCACCGTGTGGCTGCATGCCTATATCACCGGTTTCATGGGCGATACCGTTGAAATGAACGCAAAATTTTCCACCGGCCATGTCAAGGTGATGACAAGAGCATATGCTGATAATATGAGCCAGTTTCCCATCGACCTGGCCCTGATTGATGTAACTGCATTGATGAGCAGTTTGCAGACTCAGTTCCCTGATATGGAATGGGCTCAGCGCATTCAGTTCGGAGGGCTGATCGATGCTCCCGATGAACAGGGAGAGACCAGGTCACAGGGGCCGGCTGCAGGAATCGGGCTGGATATTCTTTCGCCCGGTACAGGGGAGATAGAACGGCTGAACCTGGCGAAATCCCTGGTCAGGGGAACCCTGCCGGAAAAACAGGGTGAGGTACTGCTGAGCGAGGAATTCTCGCGGAAGCTGAAGGTGAATCGTCTTGATACGGTTACGCTGATCGGCACAACCATGAACGGCAGCATGAGCATATACAATTTCGTGGTATCCGGCACCGTATCGTTCGGTAATGAAATCCTGGACCGGGGGACCGTCATCGCCGACATTGAAGATGCCCGCCTGGCGCTGGACATGGTTGATGCCACCGGTGAGATCATCGGTTTCCAGCCGGGAGGATTTTATGAAAAGGAAAATGCACAGCGCATGGCTGATCAGTTTAATGAGGGCTATGCGGAGGATCCCGATCCCTATGCCCCGTTAATGAAAAGCCTGAGCCAGCAAGGAAATATGGGCATGTATGTAAACATGACCGAT
The DNA here is from genome assembly GCA_964456825.1 of uncultured Bacteroidales bacterium. Classification (GTDB taxonomy): domain Bacteria; phylum Bacteroidota; class Bacteroidia; order Bacteroidales; family UBA10428; genus UBA5072. The sequence continues at coordinate 6,123 of CAYWCR010000017.1, read as the reverse complement.
GCATGGACATGGTACGTCTCACTGATTTTTATCATTGCCATGTCGCTTGTATTGTGGAATGCCGGACTGCTGGGCGGATTGAGGCGATATGGAGAGATTGGTGTAAGGCTGGCCATGGGAGAAGAGAAAGGACATGTGTACCGTACCATGATCTATGAGTCGGTGATGATCGGTTTCATGGGCACGGTGATAGGTACGGGACTGGGGTTATTCTTTGCCTGGCTGGTCCAGCATTACGGGATCAATATTTCGGGCCTGATGAAAGGGGCATCCATCATGATGCCGACCCATATCAGGGCGAGGATTACGCCTGTTGATTTCTATATCGGTTTCATACCGGGATTGATTTCCACCCTGATCGGTACCATGCTGTCGGGCATCGGCATTTTCAAGAGGCAGACAGCGAAGTTGTTTAAGGAGTTAGAAGCTTAAGAACTAAAAATTATTATGAATAGCGAACAAGAAATATCGAACGACGAATATCGAAGACTAGACAAAGAACGCTTTATCTTCGAAATTCAGCATTCGGTGTTCCTTGTTCGGACTTTATTGATATAAAAACATGCATATGAAAAGATTCGTCATACTTATATTAACATCCTTGGTGTTACCGGCCAATGGCCAGCCAAGCGCCGACGAGATCCTGAAAAAGGTTGAAAAAAATATGTCATCGGAGAACCGGATCTTCGAATCCTCCATGATCATACACGGGAAGCGCAGCAACCGGACCATAACATCAAGGTCCTATTCGGTGGGTGATAAGAAATCCTTTACAGAGTATCTTTCCCCGGCCCGTGAACAGGGAACCAAGATGCTGAAACTCGAGAACCAGCTCTGGATATACTCGCCCTCCACCGATCGCACCATCCAGATCTCGGGGCATATGCTGCGCCAGTCGGTAATGGGATCCGATCTTTCCTATGAAGATATGATGGACGACCGGAAGCTGACGGACGTTTACACAGCCACGGTTACCGGCAATGAAGAAGTGGATACGCGGAAGTGTTTTGTGCTGGAATTAAGAGCCAAGGTCACTGACGTTGCTTATCATTCACGAAAGATGTGGATCGATACCGAGCGCTTCATACCCCTGAAGGAAGAGCTGTTTGCCAAAAGCGGCCAGCTGCTGAAGCGCACTATCCTTTCGAATGTAAAGCTGATCCAGGGGCGCTGGTTTCCCATGACCATCGTATACAAGGATATTCTAAAGGAGGGAGAGGGAACGAAATTCAGCATTACCAGCATGAAATTTAACCAGCCGATTCCGGATTATATTTTTACGAAGGCAGCACTGAAGCAATAGGGAGGGTTGCGGGAAATGATATTTGTGATTATCTGGCAGTGCCATTGAAAATTGAAGCCGGCACCAATGCCAGATCCCCATCCGGTTGTGCAGATGAGGATAAGAAAAGAATTGAAGCAGGTTGATAATTTCAACACTTCAGTTCAGGGCAGAACGAACTTAACCGGCATGCTGACCACCCTTGTGATGGATTTACCATTTTGCATCGCAGGTTTCCATCCCGTGATGAGGTTGGTCACCCTCAGGGCTTCTTCGTCAAGCTCAGGCGATACACCGCGCATGATCTTTGCATTTTTTACCACTCCTTTCCCGTCAATGGTATACTGAACGATCACAATGCCCTGAATCCCGTTTCTTTTTGCCGCCTCGGGATAAAGGATATTTTCCTGCAGAAATTTCTGCAAAGCATCGGTGCCGCCGGGGTATGCCGGATTGTCCTCTACCATCACATACATTTTTTCATTGCCGGTATTTTCTTTTCGTGGTTTTTGTTGCTGGTTACTCATATCCTGCATCTTGTTCCCATGTTCAAAGTCCAGCATCAGCACATCCTCCTGAAGTTCCACATTGATTTTTGTGTTGTTGCTGACGGGGATCTCTTCTGTTTTGAACCCAACACATGAAAAAATCAAACTTGCATTCCGGTCACCGACTTCCAGGGCATACTCTCCGTTCCTATTGGTAAGCGTACCGTTGGTTGTTCCTTTGATAATGACGGCGGTACCCGGCAGTCCTTCGCCGGTAGTTTTTACAATTACCTGGCCCGTTATGGTAATAGGATTACCATCGGTGCCGGCCTGGGCCGAAGTCTGCGGATTGGCAAAGGCCACCAGCAAACCAGCCACCAGGGGCACAACAAGCAAAGCTTTTAGTTGTGCCAGTCGCGATGTTTTAAGCTTGTTCATCATTGTGATACGTTTTTTAATTAATGATTGATTAAATTGATTGGTGAATACAAAGACAGGACCACCCATTGCTTCATTCACAAGGATGGCCTGGTATTTTCCCCGGTCTTCGCCGGTAGTGAGCACGGCTTCATCGGCGAGATATTCATGGATTTCTTTCAGTGACCTTTCATAAAACCAGACAACGGGATTGAACCATTGAAAAATCGCGACCGCTTCGGTAATAAATAAATCCATATAATGATATTGCATCATGTGCGATTTTTCATGGGCTATGATACTGTTCATCGAGAAATCATCAATTTTTGAGGCCGGCAGGAAGATTCTCTTAAAATAAGAAAAGGGCATGATATCGGTATTCATCGAAATGACAGTATATCCGTCCCTGCTGTGTTTATCTGAAAGCCGTGAAACTGCCTGCAGGTATATGGCCTGGTAAATCAGCCGGGCAAAGGTCACGCCAATACCCAAAAGATAAATGAGGGTAATGATCTTCCATGCATCAACGGTTTTTGCAGGGGCCGCGACAGAAATCTGATCCAGCGAAGCATCGGTTTCACCGAAATTGATGACGAAAGGAGGCAGGGCATCCCGCAACCGGTTCACTTTAAAAAGATCCAGGTCTGTTAATGGTATAATCAATGATATGACCAGAGAAAAAAGCAACACCAGGCGGTTCAGCCTGAAGTGGGTATCATTCCGCAATACCAGCCAGTAAAACAGGTACAGCACTGTCAATGAGATACCTGATTTAATAATGTATTCAACAAAATTATTCATGGCCTTCTTTTTTTGATTTTTTCATTTCTTTCTCTGTGAGACGCATAATCTCTTCCAGGTCTTTCATGGAGAGATTGTTTTCACGGGCAAAAGATGCCGCCATTTTGGGGAAGGAATTATTGAAGTAATTTGCGAGGAATCCGTTGAAATGAACCCTGGCATATTCATCACGCGAAACAACGGGATAATACTCATAGGTATTTCCAAACTGCCGGTGCGAGATGAATTCCTTTTTTTCCAATACTCTTATTACGGTAGACACTGTATTATAAGGCGGCTTGGGATCAGGCATGCGGTCGATCACATCTTTTACGAAGCCGCGGCCCAGATCCCACAGGATCTGCATCACTTCTTCCTCGGCATTGGTTAGTTTCTTCATAATACCATTAATTAAATTGTTAATTTAACAGAACAAATATACAACTATAAAAACAGTTTAGCAACTATTTTAGCAGTTATTTAACGTAATATACAGTTATTTTATATAAAATATTGATATTCAATACATATTTTTTAAAAGCCAAAAGGCAAAAGGCATAAGGTAAAAGGCATAAGGCAAAAGGCATAAGGCATAAGGCAAAAGCGAGACTTCAGACTGCAAGACCTGCCTACCGGCAGGCAGGCTCACAACCTTCCCTCAATTCCCATCTCTTATTTTTCACAACCCACCACTGACAACCTACAACAATTACAACAACCATAACAACCCTAACAATCATAACAACCACAACCTTTCTTTCTTACCTCATCATCCCAAACATCTTGTTCTTCGCCGTCATCCGTATAAAATACTGCAGCCTCGTTTCAAACACATCGGGCCTGCTCCGGCTTCCGTCGATCCATCCGATGCGGATCCGCTTGTAGTGCTCCGGGAAATGCTGAAAATGGTTCCAGGCATCTTTATTGGCCTTCAGTTGCTTTAGGATATCCCTGGGAATAATAAAGGTTTTACTGTTGAGGAAATTGTCCTTCTTCCCCTTCTTGCCGTTTTCAAGATGATGTTTAATGCTTTCCAGTCCTGCCGGTGTCATTTTCCCGGTTTCAATTAACTGCCTTATCCTTTCCTTGTTAAGCTCCGATAGCTGGCTGTTTTTCCTGCGCGGGCTGAATCTTTGGGCAGCACGCTCTTCATCATATTTCTTAACGATGCTGTCTATCCAACCGAAACACAATGCTTCCTCCACCGCATCATTGTATGGTATGCGGGGTTTGCCGCTTTTCTTGTTATAATAGATCAGCCATATTTCTCTGGCTGAAGTATAGTTCTTCTCCAGCCAGGCACGCCAGTCATGGCGGTCGATTATATACAGTGTTTCAGTAATTTCCATATCAGCATCTTTAGTACCGGAACCAGCGAATATTATTCAGGACCATCTATTGCCCCTGTCCTGCCTGGACGGCAGGCAGGCTTTAGCCAGGGGACACCAGTGTTGGTTCAGCAAAACCTCCAAATTAAGAAATAATGGATAGAAATAATAGTCTGAACCGCAGATTGTCACTGATTTTTATGATAGAGTATGATAAGGCTGTTTACAAAACGTAACTATTTTTGATCGTCTGTCTTAACTGGGCAACCTATAGCAGCAAAATCATTATTGCAGATTGACGTTGATTTTTATGATAGACTATGATGAAGCTTTTTCCGGACAGGCCACCGGAATTCATCAGAGCCCATCCTTTCATCCTTACCATCTGCGGTTCTGACTTTATTTTATCAACAGACACCCCCGTAAAAGCGACCCTTATTCACAAATTAATCGTCTGATCCACACTTTACTGTCACTGTATTGACAAAAGGGGATGTTATTAGGGTGTTGAAAAAGAAATATGCCAGGGTGTCGTCTTTATGTTAATTTTGCGCCCAAACGTTTCAGATGCTATGACGGCTGCTTTGTATACAGAAGATACCATTCGTACACTTGATTGGAAGGAGCATATCCGTAGGCGTCCTGGTATGTATATAGGTAAACTTGGGGATGGCTCTTCTCATGATGACGGCATTTATGTTCTGCTGAAAGAAACACTGGACAATTCCATTGATGAATTCATGATGGGTTTTGGCAAAACAATTGAAATCACTATCAATGAAGATGTTGTCAGCGTCCGAGATTTTGGCAGGGGAATCCCCCTGGGAAAAGTGCTTGATGCCACTTCCAGGATGAACACAGGAGCCAAATATGACTCCAAGGTATTCAAGAAATCGGTGGGATTGAACGGTGTGGGCATTAAGGCCGTTAATGCCCTTTCGTCGCATTTTGAAATAAAATCCTTCCGGGATGGCCGGGTGAAGATGCTCCGCTTCAGTGAGGGAAATCTCCTCATCGATACACCCGAACAATCCTCCAAGGAAAAAAACGGCACCCTGGTTTCCTTTGTGCCAGATCCGAAGATGTTCGGACATTTCCGGTTTATGTCGGATTATGTGGAAGCCATGATCAGGAATTATGTTTACCTGAATACAGGCCTCACCATATATCTCAATGGCACTCCTTACCTTTCCAAGAACGGACTGGTCGACCTGTTGCAGGAAAACGTGAACGGTGACGGGCTTTATCCGATCATTCACCTGACAGACAACGACATAGAGCTGGCCATGTCACACGGCAATCAATACGGTGAAATCTATTATCCCTTTGTAAACGGACAACATACCACACAAGGCGGAACTCATCTGGCCGCTTTTAAAGAAGCGCTGGTGAAGACCATACGGGATTTCTACAAAAAAGACTTTGATCCGGCCGATATCCGTTCATCCATCATCTCCGCCATAAGCCTGAAGATCGAAGACCCGGTCTTCGAGTCGCAGACCAAAACCAAGCTGGGTTCCCGTGACATGGGTCCCGAAGGTCCCTCACTGCGGAATTTTATTGGTGATTTTCTGAAGACCCACCTGGACAATTACCTTCACAAGCATTCGGATACAGCTGATATCCTGCTGAAGAAGATCCTGGAGTCCGAGAAAGAAAGAAAAGCCATCTCAGGCATCCAGAAACTCGCCAGGGAAAGGGCAAAGAAAGCCAGTCTCCACAACCGCAAATTGCGGGACTGCAAATATCATTTCAATACCAACGATGACCGCCGGCTCGAAACCACGCTGTTCATCACCGAAGGCGACTCAGCCAGCGGTTCCATTAC
>CAYWCR010000016.1:33108-61734 GCA_964456825.1 uncultured Bacteroidales bacterium | reverse complement strand
TATCAGCGGCCGTGTATTGAGCGAAATTTCCACACCGCGGTTCTGTATTTTTCCGAAATTTCCCATGGGGGGATTCAGGCGGATCGATACATTACCGCTGGTTCCCATGTAAGATGGTAATTGCATGTCCATCAGCATATTGGTCGATATTTTATTGTACATATCCACCACCAGTCCGATGCGGCTGGCAAGGAAGCTCAGATCAAAGCCAAGGTTAATCTGCTCCTGCTCTTCCCATGTGATATAAGGATTGGCAATATTCGACTGACGGAATCCCATCCCGAGGTTTGAAGGCATTTTAGTAATGGCGGCGCCCCAGCGGTATCCTCCTATGTCCTGGTTACCGGTCTGGCCCCAGCCGGCCCTGATCTTAAAGTCGTTGACAATTGATCTGAAAGGCTCCATGAAGGGTTCATTGGTAAGCCTCCATGAAGCTGAAACGGCATGAAAGGGTGCCCACCGGTTTTCCGGGCCGAAATTGGAGGAACCATCATACCGGAAGGTATAGGTCAGATAATATTTGTCATTGTAGGAATAATTGGCCCGGGCAAAGAATGAAGCCAGGGCTCCGCTGCCATGGCCTGATCCGACGGTCATGCTGGTGGATTGGCCCAGTCCCGGTTCCTGGATATCATTGCTGGTAAGCCCGTTGCTTGCGCCTCTCAGGTATTCCCAACGGTATTCCGATGCCTCCTGACCTGCCATTAAGGTATAGTTATGCAGACTGATTGTCCCTGAGTAAGTCAGATAGTTCTTTACCTGCCAGAAATAGTTCTGATTGTATTGTCTTGTGCTGGTATTGGTACTGTTGATCAGGCTGCCATACTGATAGGTCGGCACGAAATGATAGGCATTTGAAAGGCCTATATTGCCCCCTAATTCTGAACGCAGAACAAGACCTTTCAGCAGGGTTACATCGGCAAAAAAGTTTGCATTCAGATCATTCTTTTTTAATATATTAGTTTCGTCCAGCGCTTTGGCTATCGGATTGATTACACTCGGAGCACCTTCATATTGCAGTCCTGCCCAGGTTCCGTCGACATTTCTGATCGGCACATCGGGTGTTGTTCGCAGTGCAACGCTGATAATTCCTTCTGTACTGTTATTTAAGGTCAGATTATCGGTAGTTCTTGCATAAAGGATCCTGGTACCGAGCTTCAGCCATTTTTTAAGGTTCGCGTCAAGGTTTACGCGAGCACTAAAGCGGTTAAAATCAGTACCTACCAATGTCCCTTCCTGCTGAAAATAACCACCGGAAATATAATAGGTTGCCTTTTCTGTTCCACCCTGGGCGCTAAGCTGGTGATTCTGCATGGGAGCAGTCCTGAACAATGCATTCTGCCAGTCTGTTCCTTCTCCAAGTAAGGTAGGATCCTGGTATTCCAGGCGCGGGTCCCGGCCGCTTGTTTCCGATGCCCAGTCGGTACTGTACTGTGCAAACTCCTGCAGGTTCAGCAGATCAAGCCGGCTTACCTGGTCCTGTATGCCATACATCCCCTCGTAAGAAAATTTTGCTTCACCGCTTTTCCCGCTTTTGGTTGTGATCAGCACGACTCCGTTCGCGCCCCGGGAACCGTATATGGAGGTTGCCGAAGCATCTTTTAATATCTCCATGGATAGAACGTCATTCGGATTTATACTGGATAAACCGGAAAATGCCTGAATAGACCCATTGCCCAGCGCATCACCCAATCCAACACTATGACCGCTCTGGCTGACATTCTGAACCGGCACACCATCAATGACATAAAGAGGTTCCGAAGCCTGTGCCCGCAAGGTACCCTGTCCGCGGATACGGATTGACATGGACGATCCCGGCTGACCGGAGGTATAAACAGCGGTCACGCCTGCCGCACGCCCCTGCAAAGCCTGGTCAAGGTTGGCACCAATATTGTTTTTAATATCATCCCCTTTAACCGAAATACTGGCCGTGGTAAGATCACTTTTCCTGGATACACCGTATCCGACGACCACCACTTCTTCGAGATCCTGAATATCCTCCACCAGGCTAACATCGATGGCTGTTTTCCCGGATACATTAATTTCTTCCGTAAGATAACCGATAAATGAAAATATAAGGATTGCTTCGGGACTGCTCAGGGTAATGGTATACCAGCCGCCGGCGTCGGTGACCGCGCCGTTTTGTGTCCCTTTTTCCACAATGTTGACCCCGGGAAGGGGTACATTGTCGGTGGCGGATGTCACGACACCTTTTACCTGCACTGCCTGAGCAACTGCTGCTTCTTTTGCCGGCGTAATGACGATCAGGTTGTTGTCGAGGATCGTGTATTCGACCCTGACATTTTTCAGGGCCTGTTCCAGAATGTTCTCAATGGGAAGATTGTTTGCATTGACGGATACGATCTCATCCTCCACCATTTCATTCCGGTAAAGAAACCGGAAATCGGTCTGTTTTTCTATTTCCTGAAAAACCACCGAAACCGGCTTATTCTTCATGGCCAGTGATAATCTGGCTGACTGGGAATGCGTGACTGCACATAATTGCAGAACACTAACCGTTAATAAGACAGTAGTTAGTTTCATAGTTAGGAACGTTTTTCTTTTGCACAGAATAATATTGAATAGGCACACATAATCACGATTTTTCATAAATTTGTCAAGGTTTAAGGTTTATGTTACATAAGCCGAGAATTTCATAATCGGAAAATGCTGTCACATTTTCCGATTTTTTATATATATTTTTCTTCTTCCTTATGTCTTATGCCTTTTGCCTTATGCCTTCTTCCTATATTCAAGCATAATTTAATCATTATTTCCCTTCCCCCGCAAGAGAAAGTATTATTTTATTCTTATCAATCTGATATTCCAGCGGAGTAGCCAGCTTTAATGCTTTCAATGCCTGTTCGATATTCTCCTTTTCAAATTTACCGGTATAGCGGTAATCTTTCAGCAGGCTATCTTTCAGCTCAATATCTACATTGTACCATCTTTCCATTTTGATAATCAGGCTCTCCAGCCGTTCGTTGTTAAATATCAGTTTTTCATCTTTCCATGAGGTATACAGCGCCGGATTCACCGTTTCAATGATCTGTTGCCTCACAGGGGCCTTCAGGGCCGCAGCCGCTTCCGTTGATTTTTTATCCAGTTCAAACCTGCCCGTGGCACTATAAAAAGTCGCTTTTTGATTAGGTTCCAGGGTAATGAGACTTTTGTCGTCTGCAGCAGGATTTATTTCCTCGATCTGCAGTTTACCGGAGACTAGTACTGTTTCAGTAGTCCTTTCTGCCGGATAGGATTTAACATTGAAACGGGTTCCCAGCACTTTCAGCTTAAGGTCCGATGTTTTCACAATAAATGGCCTTGTATTGTCTTTTCTTACATTAAAAAAGGCTTCCCCTTCCAGGAAAACTTCACGCATCGGCGCACCGGAGAAATTATTGTAGGTGAGCCTGCTTCCGCAGTTAAGCCATATCTCTGTACCATCCTCAAGGGTCAGGAATCCCTTTGACCCGTTCGGTACTGATAAAACATTAACCTTTGATGAATCCGGGGATGGGAAAATGCTGCCCGCATGAAAAATAAGCCAGGCCAATCCGAATGCAACAAGAAAGACTGCGGCATAACGGATAAATATCATAAAACCGGCCCGGCCGGAACGTGATGACGGCGGAAAAAACTGGCTGAACCGGAAGCTGTCGTCTTTCAACGCCAGATTTTGTTTCAGCTGTGCAAATGCTTCTGCTGATCTTTTATCGGCTTTCTCCTGATGAGTCTCGTCCCATAAGCGGTAAAACCAGGCAGTGGCATGTTCCTGGTCCAGGTCGTGATTGATAAGTGCTGAGAGTTCCTGTTGCTGTTCAGGACTTAGCTGGTGATTCAGGTATAAATCCAGCAACTCTTCAAGGGATAATCGGTGCATGATGTAATAAGTGCTTTGTTATGAATACACCCGGAAAACGAACTTCCGTGAAGAGTCCTTAAAATATTTTTCAAATACGATAACAGCCAGTAGCTATTAGACAGTAGTTAGAAGTTAGAAGTTAGAAGTTAGAAGCTAGAAGTTAGTAGACAAAATGAAAACCTTCACAACCCTTACAACCCTGCCTCGCCGGCAGGCAGGCATCACAACCCTTACAACCCTGCCTCGCCGGCAGGCAGGCATCACAACCTTCACAACCCTGCCTCGCCGGCAGGCAGGCACCACAACCTTCATAACTTTCATAACCATCACAACCACCATAACAATTACAACAACTACAACCATTACAACATCTTCCCAACCTCCTCCCTCAAATAGTCCAGCACATTTCTTATCTGCGTATCCACGGTGTTTTCTGATATCTGCAACTGCAGCGCTATCTCCTTGTATGTAAGTCCTTTGTCGCGGCTCAGCCTGAATATTTCCTTCCTTCTGTCGGGGAGTGAATCAATGAGCTTTTCTATGGTTTCCATGAATTGCACGGTCTCATAAGCATGCTCATCAGCTGCGCCTGAAACGGCATGGTTGCCGGCAATATATTCGAAGTAAACCCTTTCATTGATTTTCTTTCGCAGGGCATTATAAACCTTGTTTCTTGCTATTTTAAAAAGATACCCGTTAAATGATTTTTCTTCATCCAGGCCAAGACGGTTTTCCCAGATTTCCATGAAGACGCTCTGAACCAGGTTTTCCGATTCTTCCTTGTTGTTGAGGATTTTTTTACAGAAGTGGTACAGTTTCTTATGATAATGGAGGAAAAGCTGTTCAAATGCCTTTGAACTTCCCTGTTTCAGGTAAAAGACCAGGTACTTATCCTCGTTGGAAGTCATTGGGATGTGTTATAGTTTAGCATGGCTCCGGATCAGCCACAACCTATAACAAAAATAAGAAACTATTTTGTCTTGAACAGGATGGGAAAGGATTAGAAAAATGTACAGGATAATTTTATATCCTGTCCATCATTTTAATCTTTTTAATCCTGTTCAGACCTCCTGTTCACACCTCCTGTTCAAGACATCCTCACCTTCACCACCAGCTTTTTCACCGCTTGCTGGTTTCCTATTGACACACAAGGCTGATGGGCATCGTGCGGGAAGAAAACAGCAAAGACGCCGGGACTGATCGTGGTATAATCTCCGCAACCCTTAAGGAAAAGGATGTCCTTTTCCGGATTGTATTCTTCGGTAACTTTCATGGCAGAGAGCGGGGCATAGCCTATCTTTTCATCTCCGGCGAGCAGCAATTGTACGTCGGCATACACCCTGTGTGCTTCCCAGCGGGCATCAGACAGGAGCTTAGTAGTGTACTCGCTCACGATCATGTATACATTATCGCTGTCAATTTCATGTTTGCCCAACGGAAAGGAATTGAGGTCTGACCGCTGCAGAAAGTCAAATGCCTTTTCGAAATTCCTTCCCAGCTTTTTATAAATGGCTGCATTGTCCAACGTATCTGTAATCATGTTTTATGCTTTTAGGTTAGCAATATTTGAACACAAAAGCACCAAAAAAGTAGCGTAATGATTGACCATAACAAAATATTTGTATTCTTTCGTGTTTTGGTGCTTTGGTGGTTTATGTATTCTTAGTATTTGATTTTTAGTGGTTCGTTCAGTATGGCAACGAGGGCATCCAGGTAAGCAATAAACTCCCTTTCCGTTTTAATCCCTTCCGGTTCTTTTTCCCATGCTCCCAGCAGGTAATAACACAGGCGGCCATCTTCAGGTTTTAACACTACCACGTGGTTGATGGAATCTTCGGTCATCTTCACCAGGTCCTTCGTATTAACCAGTATGGCAATCCCCAGGCTGTCGTCATTAAGGCTCTGACGTCCCCAGGTGGCCATATAGGTCCAGCCTTTCTCAGGCTGACGGGGTAGAATCAATCCGGCCTTTTTGTCTTTTATCAGTCCCGTGCAAAAAATACCACCGTCTCCTTCCAGCCTCAGCTGATGTTTTGTAACCCTCGACCCGCCCAGGATGGTAAGTTTTGAATTTAGGTTATTGCGAATGCCGTCAACGTCCCATCCGTAATAACGGGTTTCGATCATTGACTCCAAAGGCCCGTTCAGGGCAATGCGGCAGGTAACGCTGTCAGTCTTTGCCACCATGCGTACCTTTTCATCTTTCCATAAGGCTATGGAACCCAGTCCCAGGGTCTTTCCGACCTTAAAAACGTCCATGCCCCAGTTGGCAGGTTCGTGGTATGAATCAAAGCCGTCAAGTCCGACCTGCTGCAACACCATTTTATCTGTAAGCTTTCCAAAAATGTCAATAGCATTGCGCCAGTCGAGATAAAAACGGTAGCCGACCTTGTCCGATTCCCAGCCCGGGCCTTCGTAACGTATATAAAAGGAATGGTCGGTATGCTCATCGGGAACCCTGAGGAAATCAACATTGTTAAAATCCCCTCCGATATATTTTCTGCCTTCCCAATGGCCATTTGTCTTATGCGAAATTTCTGCCTGCGTTCTTTTGGTATAATCGTTCCGGGAAATTCCTTCGGGACCGCTGATCAGCGAGAACTGCCTCTTTTCTCCTGCTTTGAAATCCGCCAGGAAAACGATCTCCTCAGGCTGACCGTCTCCGTCAGCGTCATTAACCTGGCAGGGGATCTCAGTTTCCCCTGATTTTATAAGGCAATGCAGCGGATCCAATCCCTTGGATCGCTGCTGCAGTTTATGGTAATCGAGGATTATGGGCAAATCTGAATAAGCAGCCCGAAGTTTGTTTTTTGCCCTGATGCTGACCGTGGTGATGCTTCCCTGCTGAACCGTTAATGATCCGGCCCCTGTGCCTTCCAACTCAAGCGCGGCCAGGATAAATGGTCCGGTTGCCTTACCGTCGTTGACAGATATTTTGGTCTGGTGTACATAATAATCATAGCTGCCGTCCCTGCCGTATCCCAGTCCTGCCGTCAGGCAGCACTGGCCAAGGACAAGATTGCCGGCGGAATCGGTGGTGATGAAATGTTTCAGTATCCCCCGGAATCCTGTTTCCGCTATGTTGCGGTAGGAAGGGTGAATGTAGGATTTCCGGACAGCTTTTGCCAATGCATAAACGAACATGCAGGAAGCGGATGATTCCAGGTAATTGCCTTCCCGGCCACCCTGGTCAGTAACCTGCCACCAGAGGCCTGAAGCGCTGTCCTGGTATTTTTTAATAGCCGATGAAAAGCTTTTCAGCACCATCAGCACGGAGTCCCTTTTGGGATGGTCGGCCGGAATGTAATCCAGCGCATCAACCAGGGCCATGGCATACCATCCCATCGCCCTGCCCCAGAAGCTGGGAGATTGGCCGGTGACAGCATCAGCCCATTCCTGTTCCCGCTTTTCATCCCATCCGTGATAATAAAGTCCCGTTCCCCGATCGAGGGTATGCTTATGCGCCAGCAACAGCTGGTTGATAACATCGTCAAAGTCTTCCGGTTCATCAAAGACCTCACCATATTCAGCCAGGAAGGGGCTCCCCATATATAACCCGTCCAGCCATATCTGCCAGGGATATCGTTCCTTATGCCAAAAGGCACCTTCCGACGTCCTGGGATGTTCCTTCAGCTGCCTGCGCAACAACTCAGCGGCTGTTTTATATTTTGATGCGCCTGTTTCACGGTAAAGGAACAGCACGGCACTGCCTTCCTTGATCTGGTCAATATTATAATCCGATAGTTTGTAGTTGTTGATGGTACCATCATCATTCACTGACTTGTCAACCGTACTTTTGATATAGTCAAGGTATTTCTTTTCACCGGTGGCCTTCCAAAGCTCGATAAAGCTGCGCAATACGGTACCGTTAACATAGTTCCATCGGTTGAATTCGTTCGGATTGTACTTTATTATGCTCTCTGCCATGGCAACAGCATAGGGTACTGGCTGCTTTGGTTGTGCCCGGGCTGTTGACATGAACAAAAACAGCACCCCGCCGGTGAGCAGGATGCTTTTCCAATGCAAAAACCGATAAAACTTTTTCATTTAACTATTATTAACCGTGTGAAACCAGAAAAACTACTGCTGGATCTTATGGCAATGCCGTAATATCCGGCATCAAGATCCGAAATATCCAGGTGAACATGCTTTTGCATGCCCCTTTCAAGTTCTTTTATAAGAACCGTATTTCCGGCAAGGTCAATGATCCGTACTTCGGTTCTTTCGTCCGGCAATTGCGGCATGATGAGGGTAATGCTTTCCGATGCAGGGTTGGGGTATACCAGCAGACCAGCATCCGTGCCCATGCGGGTCAGCCCCGTATGGGGTCCCATGTTATGAAGGGTGTTGATCTCCTCTGCCGTCAGCACATAGTTGTATAGCCTCACATCATCCAGTCCACCCTTCAGCCAGGAACCAAAATCGAGGCAATATCCGAAAAAAAGGTTTTCGCCCTGTGATATATCCCCGGTAAGGTCATCGGTCTCACCTTCCAGTATGGTATTGGCATAAAGCCGTAATTTTCCGGCAACGGTATCGCGGGCGGCCACTACGTGAACCCATTGATCATTGATGAAATTCAGGGGCGACGCATTGATCTCGCTTTTCACCGCATTATCATCCACGGCAAAACGAAAATTATCCCTTTCAGGTTTATAATAGACTTCATACCGTTTGCCTGTGCGGCCAAGCAGTGGATCGGCCGTATGGGATCCCTTGATGACATAACGATATTCTACGCTGTCAATCACTTCGGTGGGATCCTGTTTTAACCAGAAAGAAAGGGAAAAGGGTCCGTCCTCAAAATCAAAGACCCAGTTATCCTGGACTGTAACATACTGGTTAATGCCGTTGAACCATAACGCCTTGTTGATGGCCGCGTCGGTCAGATAACTGGAAAGGCTTTGGTTTATGAGATTGCCGTGGTTATTGAATCCTGAGCTGTCCGGTGTGGGCGAGCCCTGGTCGAGTTTCCAGTGTCCAACCAGCCGGGGTTCGAGTGACTGCCGCGTCGTAAAGCTCCATACCGGGCCCTGGGTGATGCCATTGGCATTCTGTTCATCCACGCGCCAGAAATAGGTAGTTCCGGCCTCCATAACTGCAGGAATATAGGATGGATCAGCGATACTATCTATAAAGGACGGTGGGTTTATAATCCCGTAATATATTCTGTGTGCAGTGGCACCGATGCCTTTTTTCCAGGCAAGGGTTGAAGAAGTCTTGACCAGTGTTTTACCGTTTGCCGGATCCGGCAGGGATGCCGGCAGCGGGAGGCCTGACTCACTGAGGGTGCCGGTCTCTGATGTATTGGAATACAGGGATGTGTCGGATCCGGAAAAAGCCCTGAGCCTGTAAGTATAGTTTGTTTCAAACTGCAATGCGGTATCGGTGTATGCCGTCGTATTCTCAGGCAGAGTGTCGATAACGGCATAGCCGGCCATGTCCTTTCTTTCAACAAAGAATCCGGTTTCATTTGAGGCATTGTCATCCCAGGTAAGGGTAATTGCCCTGATATCCGATAGTTCAGCTAACAGACCAGTAGGATTGCGGATAAAATCGCGAAACTGGACGATGCTGTTCAGGTATTCCTCAAGGTTGGTATATCCGTCAGCATCAGGATCGGCATTTCTGTCACTTGCATTATCCGGGTTTAACGAATTTTCTGTTTCCCATGCGTCGGGCATGCCGTCGTGGTCCCGGTCGGACAGCGCAGGGGCTGAAAAAAGCACAGGATAACCTCCCACATCATTCTGCGAGTCGATTATACCTTTGCCGGCACCATAGGCAGCACCTCCGTAAAGGGCAGTCTGGTTTGCAACCTCCCATACGATACGGCTGTCTATCGTATCCCGGCGCGGCAATGAGGCACCTGCATGCTGTAAAACGGCTTCATAAGCTTCTTCGGCAGTATGCTTTGTGGTGATATCAAAGGCAAAAGGGGTCAGGCTTCTTATCTGATCTTTGATGGCCTGGGTGATCTCCTGTACACCATACGTCCAGTTATCATTGGTGGCATTGGCATTGCCAAACACATAGTTACTGTCTATGTACCAGTTGCTGTATGAATTAAAGGATGTATCGGCATCTGGACTGACAATACGATAATTTACTGAAGACCGGGTGGCAGGACCTGGTTTATAGTAATTGGCCACCATATTGATGCTGGCCTTATTGGCGTCATATTCATTGGGTTCTCCGCCATATGCACTGTTGCCTCCCCAGTTGTATATTACATTGTTCCGGTGGTCCACGATCTCATTCCATCCGGTATAATAACGGGCTCCGTTAAAACGGGGATTGCGGCTGGAGTGGTGGGCCAGCAGGTTGTGATGAAAGCTGGCTTTTGATCCGCCCCAGATACCACCATATCCATGTTGCCCTTTGTAATGAACTGAACTATAAAGGCTTTCAGAAATAATGCACCATTGCATGGTGAAGTTTTTGTTGCCGTAAGCTGAGGCTGTCTCATCCACCGACCAGCTGAATGAACAATGATCGATGATAATGTTCTGCTGATCCTTGCAGGTAAAAGCATCGGCTTCCTGGGCGTTGATGTCTCCAAGCCGGGAACGGATATAGCGGATAATGACATTATCGGCATCAACCCTCAGGTTGTAACCGGCGAGTGTGATGCCGTCGCCGGGAGCAGTCTGCCCCGCGATGGTCACATTGCCGTTCCTTATTTGCAGGACCGACTGAAGGTAAATGGTCCCGGATACGCGGAACACGATGGTCCGTGTTTCTGAACTGGCAATTGCTTCTCTGAGGCTGCCTGCACCCGCGTCATTCAGATTGGTCACCTCAATCACTACCCCTCCTCTTCCGCCGGTGGCATTCTTGCCGAATCCTTCTGCACCGGGAAATGCCAGTTGCTGTGCATCAGCAATGGCTGCGCAGATCAGGATTGCTACCGTGATAACCAACCTTTTCATCATCATCCCCTCCCATAAATAAAATTATCAGTATACTGCTATCGTATTTCCGTTTGTATCGTAGAGAAAGGAGTTTTTAAGATCAATGGTGTCTGCATTTTCAATCCTTACTCCTTTTTCCACATTGTGAAAAGTACTGTTTGTTATGGACAGACCGGTAACCGGTTTTTCTTTATAAGCTCTTATCAGTATGGCATACTGGCTTTTCTGACAAATCATATTGTCAACCGAAATGTTTCTTACGACAGGGATATTGGGTCCTGTTTCCCGGCTGTAAAACAGGTCAACCAGTATAGCTGCCTCACCCACCTGTTTGACCTCTATGTTCCGCAAAAAAATATTCTCCACAACACCTCCTCTTTTGGCATTCGATTTAATGCGCAATGCCCTGTCGAGATTGGGGCTGTCCATGATGCAGTCTTCGGCAAACACGTTGCGGACATTGCCTGATATCTCACTTCCGATAACAACACCTCCGTGCCCTTCCTTCATAATGCAATGCTGTATGATGATATTCTCGCTGGGGACATTGATCCTTCGCCCGTCATTATTGCGGCCTGATTTAATAGCTATGCAGTCGTCCCCTGTATTAAAGTAACAATTCCGGATCAATACATTTCTCGAGCATTCAGGATCGCAACCATCGTTGTTCGGTCCAAGACTTTCTATGGTAATGTCCTGTACAATAACGTTGCTGCACAAAACAGGATGGATGACCCACATGGGTGAGTTGACAATGGTGATGCCCTCGATCAGCACCTGCTGGCACATATGAGGCTGAATAAAATTAGGACGGAGATTATACCCCTCGCCAAAGATCCGCTGCTGATAGGGCACATTATCCTCCACCATTTTCTGCAGTTTCCGGTTGGCTTCCAGCTGGCTGGGCATGCCTTCCTCCCATTTAACGTCAAGCTGTCCGCTCCATGGCCCTTTCCAGCTCCACCAGAGCTGGCCCTGGCCGTCGAGTTTGCCTTCGCCGGTGACGGCAATATTTTTCTGCCTATAGGCATATATGAACGGGGAATAATTCATGCATTCCATACCTTCAAAGCGCGTGTGGACCAGGGGCAGGTATTTGCTGCGGTCGCCCGTGAAAACCAGCACAGCACCTTTATCCAGGTGCAGGTTGACAT
This sequence comes from uncultured Bacteroidales bacterium, assembly GCA_964456825.1. Taxonomy (GTDB): domain Bacteria; phylum Bacteroidota; class Bacteroidia; order Bacteroidales; family UBA10428; genus UBA5072. Next base: position 49,804 of record CAYWCR010000016.1, on the reverse strand, counting down.
TGCTTTTCAGGTGAATGGCGCCTGTGAGATACCTTCCTTCAGGAACGTTGACGGTACCGCCGGAATCGTTATGGCAGGCATTGATGGCGGCATTTATGGCTTCGGTGCAGTCAAACAGGCCATCACCCCTGGCGCCAAAATCCTTAATGCAATAATTGACGGGAGGGAAAACCGGAGGTTTTATGCTGTCGAGGATCGCTTTAGCCGTATTCCAGGATACCTGCCCGTTGGCTTCACCTGAAATAACGTTGTCAGATTGCTTCCCGGCTGAACAATAAAATAAAGCCGTTACTAAAAGGAGAAAAAGAAAGTTATGGTAAAATCTTCTGTTTTTAATAAATCCATCCATCGGAATGTTGATTATATATATAATGGTGTGCCCAATTCAGGGATCTGATTCATGCTATAAGTTTTCATTCCTTATATTAGGCTAAACAAATTTAATGAATGGTTTGATTCTTTGGTACAGATCCGTTATGCCCCCTGGCTCAGTGGCCGGCATAACTATTTCATAATTATCTGCTGAGAATCCCGTCAATAAAGGATTACAGAATTAAGGCATCCCGGATTAAGTGACAATTTATCCCCCCAATTACGACAATTTGGATACCCTTTTTAATATAAAATAGCCTTAACTTAGACTATCAAAGTATCAAAGTAGTAACTAACTAAAATTAATAAGCTATGAGAAAAATTTACCTTGTACTCTTTTCACTTTTATTTGCAATCGGTACCTTTGCACAGGATAAAAAAGTGATGGTTGTGAGCACAAATGCTCCTGCAGATGATCCAAGTATCCAGACCCTCATCACAAAGATCGATTCACTCGAAGGAATTATCGCAACCCATGTTGATCTTGAAGATGACGTTCCAACCATAAATTACAGTGATTATGATGCAGCCATTCTCACGGAAAACGGAGGATCAGGCAATATGGCATTTTACAGTACAGCCGGATGGCCGCTTCCGACGGTGAATCTGAAAGCCTATATTCTTTACAAGGGCGATCATCCTTTGTTCACGCAGGTGACCGATGTAAACTGGAAAACTTCGGATAAAAGTGCCGATCTGCTGGAAGGTGTCAATGTTATGGTTGTAAAAGACAACAGTGACATCCTGAAGTGCTGGGATGTTAACGAGGAAGTTGTATGGACAACCGGTTATAATCCCGAGACTTCGGCAGGCGGAATGGGAGCCGGCGAAGCTCACATCCAGACCTTTGACCTGAAAGACGCTGTAAACGACCTGCCGGATATTGTTGCAAACTCCGTTGCACTGGCCAACAATAAACTTGCTGTCACGACACCTTTTCCTGCAAACCTGCAGACCTTCATGTGGAAGACTGAAGAAAATGCCACTACCAAGAGGATTGTAAACTGGGGAGTCCATCATACCTTCATGGACCTGGCTACGGCAGATTTTTATAATGCGCTGAAAAATTCCGTGCTTTGGGTGTTGAAGATGGATTGCGAATGCCCGGGCCAGGTTGCATTGAAAGATGTTGAAACCCGTCCTTACCAGATGTATCCCAACCCTGTGGCTGACCTGCTGAACTTCAGCGGCGCAGGCCTTATCAGCAACATCGACATCATTGATATCACCGGCAAGGTACTTGTGTCCGTGCGGAACGACAGCCGTCAGCTGCTGCAGGTCAACACCGGTAGCCTGGTAAAAGGCATGTATTTCGTACGCGTGAATACACTGGAAGGCAAAACCTACACAGACAAATTGGTGAAATAGTTTTTTTTAGTTAATCGGGAAAGCCGCCATTCGAAAGAGGGTGGCTTTTTTGTTAAGCCTCACCCCCTCCCCTCTCCCAGGGGAGAGGGGCAATAACTAGCGCAGCATGGTACGAGGGCATCAATCCTATAATCCTTTAATCCTAGTTCAGACATCCAACAGCAACAAATCCCTACTTTTACCGTAAACATATTAAAATCATTTATTACAGGGAGGGGATTGTGAATATTAACAGGATGTCGGGATTTGTCTTTGGTATTATTATTTCAGGACTTTCCATTCAACTCAATGCACAGATAAATTTTCCGTTAAAATCAGCCTATAAATATCTGAAGGGAAGCGAAGCTACCGCTTTGCCGGCCGACTGGATGAGCGCCGATTATAGTGATACCGGCTGGAACACGGGAGCAGCCCCTTTTCGCTATGGGGACGGCACAGGGGGTACTGTGCTTACCGATATGGCTAACACTTACACTACCGTTTATTTTCGTACTAAATTCACGGGGGTGGGAACAGCGTCCATAAAAACCATCAGTTTTACCGTTGATTACGATGACGGATTTATCATCTGGATAAACGGGCAGGAGGTTTTTAAAAAATCAGCCCCTGATAATCCCGTTTACAATTCACTGGCGACAGAGAACCATGAATCAGGCACCCCTGTTGTAATTAATATAGATTCAGGCGCAGTTAATCTGATCGATGGTGATAATGTACTGGCCATCCAGGGCTTCAATGTTTCCCTTACCAGCACAGACTTCTATTTTGATCTGCAGATTACCGCCATCCCTTCCCTGTCGGAAGCCAGTGACTCACTCAAGGTCGGCTTTGACAGAAAGGCAGGTTTTTATGATGCTCCTTTCGACCTGGTCCTTACATCACCGGATGCTTCGTTACAAATAATTTATACCCTTGACGGCAGTAATCCGCAGCATGCTGCCTCTGCCATAACAACCGGAGGTACAGTAACCTTGCATATCGATCCGGCCGATACCACCGGAAGAGATGTCACCCCTGCCTTTATGGTAAGGGCATCGCTGACAAAACCGGGATTCATGCCAACAAAACCCGTCACACACACCTATATATTTATTGACAAGGTAAAAACACAACAATATCCGGGAGGAAAGTGGCCCACATCAACAGTAAATAACCAGGCGATTGATCTTCCCATGGATTCAAAAGTGGTGGACAATCCGCTGTATTCCAATCTTATTGACGATGCCCTGCTTGAAATTCCCTCCATATCCCTTGTAACCGATATCGAAAGTCTGTTTGACCCGGCGGCAGGTATATATGTCAATGCCTGGGGACGCGGGCTCGACTGGGAAAGATTTACTTCGGTTGAACTTATTTATCCCGATGGCTCCGGTGGTTTTCAGATCAATGCCGGCTTACGTATCAGGGGCGGTTACAGCCGCGATGGTTCCTATCCGAAACATGCTTTCCGTTTGTTCTTCAGGAGTGAATATGGCGAAGCCAAACTTTATTATCCGCTTTTCGGAGATGAAGGGGTAAGCGAGTTTGATAAAATAGACCTGCGCTGCGAACAAAACTATTCATATGCTAACGGGGGGGGCGAACACAATACCCTGGTGAGGGAAGTATTCTCCCGGGATACACAGCGTGATATGAACCGGCCTTACACGCGAAGCCGGTATTACCACCTCTATCTGAATGGCATGTACTGGGGCATATACCAGACCCAGGAAAGGGCCGAAGCCCGGTATGCTTCGGATTATTTTGAGGGTACCAGGGAGGATTTCGATGTAATCAAGACCACGGCCATCAGCTGGCCCTATCAGGTAGAAACGGCCGACGGCGACAACGCCTCGTGGATGCAGATCTATAATATGTGCCAGACCGGTTTTACCGACAACCAGGTATATTACAGCCTGCTGGGGAAAGACATCAATGGCAACGCTTTGCCGGGGGGAAGGGTCTTTATTGATGTTGATAACTTAATTGATTACATGCTGATCATTTTCTACACCGGCAACTTTGATGCACCTGTTTCAGCTTTCAATAATAACACGATGGCCAATAATTTTTACGCCATCGATAACCGGAATGAAAAAACACCGGGTTTCGTATTTCTTTGTCATGATTCAGAACACTCCATGATGGTGGATCCGGTAAGTCCGGGTTCTGGTATCAACGAAAACCGGGTTACCATCAGCAATATGACCGTTAACAGCTATTCACAATTTCATCCCCAGTGGCTCCATACCAAACTTGCAGCAAACACGGAATACCGGATGCGTTTTGCAGACCGTGCTGCCCTGCACATGACCGGCGACGGAGCCCTGACGCCCGGAGCTTCCCTTGAGCGGTTCAACAAACGGGTCAGCCAGATCGATACAGCCGTTATTGCCGAATCGGCACGCTGGGGAGACACCAGAACCTCAACACCCTACACAAAAGACAATGCCTGGCTGCCTGAGATCAGCAAGGTCCGCAGCAGCTTTTTCCCGGTCCGCACCAATATTGTGCTTAACCAGCTAAAATCAGCAGGATTATACAGCTGGCTGAATCCACCCAAAGTAACCCATGACGGTTCTGAACTAAACCTTGGGAGATACCAGCTTGTCAGTTCAATGGACATAGACATACAGAATCCCAATACCGGGGGTGAGATTTACTACACGCTTGACGGATCTGATCCACGCCTTGCCGGAGGGGAGATATCAGAAACTGCAACCCGGGTGACCGGAGAACTGGCTTTGAACTTAACCTCCTCGGCTGTCCTGAAGGCAAGAATTTACAGGGAAGACGGCACATGGAGCCCCATAAAGCACATTGATTTTTATTCCCCGGACGATGATCTGTCGAAGCTTAAAGTCACTGAATTAAGCTACCATCCGCAGGATATCATTGCCGGAACTGACACTACGGAAGGAAAGTCTTTTGAATTTATTGAGTTCAAAAATACAGACAGTGTCGGGGCATTGAATTTGTCGGGACTGGTGCTCGATTCGGCCGTGTATTACAGGTTCCCCGAAAGCGCCATCCTGGCGCCCGGCCAGTTTTGGGTGATAGCCACAAAACCATCTTATTTTTATGAAATGTATGGGAAAGTACCCTCCGGCAATTGCGAGGATTTCTTTGACAACGCCGGTGAATATGTTTTGCTGACCGATTCGGCGGGTAGTGAAGTTTTATCCTTTACCTATGACGATCATTTGCCGTGGCCTGAAGAGGCTGATGGTGACGGCTATACGCTTACCTCTGTGGAACGAAATCCCACCGGCGATCCGGATTACTTCAGCTATTGGACGATCTCCACCACCCTGAAGGGTTCGCCTTTCTCTGACGATTATCAGTATTCAGGCATTGGTGCAACAGCATTTGCCCTAAACCATGACTTCCTTGTTTACCCGAATCCAAGCTCAGGGTATGTGATCATTAAGGCAAACGCTGATGATGCAGCGGTAAACAGATATAAGATTAAGCTATATACGATAAACGGGACACTGGTTTACGAAAGCATGATCGCTGATATGGCTATGATAAACCTCAATGGACTGGGGATACAACCAGGTATTGTAATAGTTAAACTGGAAAGTGATACGGAGGTCAGAACACAGAAGCTGATCTATCGGCCGTAGCGTTAATAGTTAAATTATTCAACAGTATTACGATGTGAATAATGAACAAGGAACGCCGAATGTCGAATAGCGAAGATAATACCCTCGCTATCTAATCTTCAGCGCCTGCCTGGCCGGTAGGCAGGTTCGGCGTTCGATGTTCTCCCGATGGATCGGGACAGGCTTTGTTCGATATTGAAATTCGTCATTTGGCTTGTTTTTCTTGTTTTACAGGATGGTGGCTCGCAATGATGCTAATCAAATCATCAAACCTGCCTGCCGGCAGGCAGGTCAATAAATAAAAAAGGAGGGATATCGCTATCCCTCCCTGTTTTATTACAATTATTAACCAATCTTTCAGTTCTCTAGTAATCCGTATTTTGCGGAAAGGTAGTTTTATCCTGTAACGCGTCAATCTGTGCCTGCGGGATCGGCCTTAAGGTAAATTTGGCGCTGAAATTATCGCGCGCAGACTGATTGCCGGCATATTGCTTGATGCGGGCCACCATGGCATCGGTGCCAAGCCGTTTCAGGTCGAACCAGCGAAGCTGTTCACCGCATAATTCACGGGCCCTTTCATCCAGGAAATAATCCATGGTGAGGTCAGCGCCGCCGTTAATACCGTAGGAGGCCAGCATGGCAGCACCGTCGCCGCTGTATGAACGCTTATTGGCCAGGGGAACAAGGTAATTACTATAGGCGTTGTCAGCCTGTCCTGCTTTCCATAAACCTTCGGCAGCGATCAGGTACATTTCCGAGATCCTCATGACCATAGCGTCGCGTATGCCGTTCATCGAACCCGCATCGGTGGCTGCCGGACGCGTATTGTCATAGAATTTGTGCAATTCAAGGAACAGGTTGCGGTTAAAAGCACCTGCATCATTGATGGTGCCGTCGTCGTTGAACATCCTCTTATAATCAAGGCACCACCATCCGCGTTCAGCATTAAACCAGTAGTTGGTCGCCAGGTTCCCGATCATTACATTATCAGGAAAGGTCTCTTTTGTTATGAATATGGATGTATCGCCAATCACAAATAATGGCTGACCGGCCAATTCCTCATGAAATCCTTCAACAGGCCATACGTATTTGGCCGTAAGATTATTATTGCAGTACCAGACAGTTTTAAACGATCCGTAAAACCTTTCATCGACATCTTCATGGAAGGCATCGATCAGGTATTTGGTGGGCGTATACCTTCTGAACGGCCTGCCGTTCTCGATATCCCTGGTCATGCCCGGGAATACGTCATATTGCATGCCGAACATGAGGTGCCCGTGGTGGCCGCCTTCCCTTTCATCCCAGGGCTTGTCAGCCGGACGTTGAAATTCGGTATAGTCGGAAGAAGGAACACCCATAAGAGCATTGGCTGAACGGGAGTAATTGATAGCCCAGATGCTTTCCGTATTCTTTTCATCGTTGGCGATATCCCATACATCAGCATAGTTGTCATACAGCTGAAATTTGCCGCTGTTGATAACGGCAGCCGCATCTTCAGCGGCGGCGGCATACATGGCCGCGTCGTTGGTATAGCTGGCCCTGGTGAGGCGCATCCTGGCGCGAAAGCCCTGGGCTGCATGCTTTGTTATCCTGCCATAATCCGTAGCGCTGGTATTGGCAGCATCGCCAAGGTTGGCAACGGAAAAATCAAGGTCTTCAAGAATAAGGGCATAGAAATCATCAACGGATGACCGTGTGGCTGTCTTGACGACACCTTTTATGGGTTCTGTCCGTAAATCCACTCCACCCCAGGTCTCAACCAAAAGCCAGTTGTATAATGCCCTCAGGAACCTTACCTCTGAAAGACGTGTTTTGGTCTTGGCTTCGTCGAAGGGTGTCACGTCCGGATCTGATAATACATCAATGGCATCATTGCAGGCATTGATCCCCTTGTAGAATTCAACCCAAAGCACAACCAGCCTTGAGTTGGTGGGATTAAAATCAGTGGTATAGGTATACTGGTATTGCTGCGGATGCTGCTGTCCGTAGTCGTAGATATCTGTACCCGGCTCGCTGAAATCATAACCTTCTTCCTTGCCGAACCAGATCTTGGAAGTAGTATAACACGCCGCTACCAGGCCTTCCATACCATTAACCGTGGTATACCAGGTCTCCGTGGCCACACCTCCCTTATAGTCTTCCTCCAGGAATTCTTCACAGGAGACAAAGCCGAGCATCAGTAGGATAAAGAATATTTTAATGGCTTTCATAATCATTGTATTGAATTGGTTATCAAATAAAATTAAAAGGTAACATTGGCGCCGACGATAAGCATCTTGGGTGAAGGGAAGCCGGTGCCGCCGCCGCCTTCGGGATCATACCTGCCCTGGGCAAAGAATTTACCGAAACAGAGATAATTCTTGGCGGATACATAAATCCGGAAGGAGGTCATGGCCGCTTTGGATGAAATGCTGGCAGGCAGGGTGTAACCAAGCGTTATGTCCTTAACCTTAACAAAGGATCCATCCTTGTAGCGCAGTGTCGTAGCTTCGCTCCAGCCGCTGCGGGTCAATCCCGGATTAACCCTGGGGTATTCATTGGTAGGATTGTTGGGTGTCCAGTAATTCCTTTCCATTGAACTTTCGCGGCAGTCGGGGCTCCACATGCCCTCAACGCCGTCGCTCACCATCTGTCCTACACGGGCATAAACAAAGAACGAAAAATCGATGTTTTTGTAATTCATGGTGGAGTTCAGGCCTCCGGTCCATTTCGGCCTGGGGGTGCCCAATACAACACGGTCCTCATCGTTGATCACACTGTCATAAACCACATCACGCAACTTAATATCACCGGGGTCACTTCCGTACAAGGTAGCAATTTCTTCTTCATCAGTCTGCCAGATACCTATCTTTTCCCAGTCATAAAAAACATTGATCGGTTCACCAACAAACCAGCCGTTTCCTATATCCTGCGTCACACCGCCGGCCAGGGCTGTGATCTCTTCGGTGCTCCTCGAGAAGGTTATATTGGTGCTCCATTTGAACTGCGGGGTGCTGATATTTACAGAATTCAAGGTTATTTCAATACCGTTACCCTTGGTTTCACCAATATTTTCCAATACTTCCTTGACAGCCGAGGTAGGAGGAAGCGATACGGTCTGCAGAATATCATAGGTATGGGTCTTATACAGCTCAAGGCTACCGGAAATCCTGTTCTGCAGGAAACCGAAATCAATACCCAGGTTACCGGCGGTTGAAGATTCCCACCGCGGTAAGGTAGAGAGCTGCCCGGTGCGGTAAGCTCCTGTGACCAGCTGCTCATCAATGCCGAACTCATAATACAATGCATAAGTAGTGGTTGAACCCAGGGATTGGTAGGCCCCAACGGAAGAGTTACCGGTTTGGCCATAACCCAGCCTGAGTTTCAACAGGGACAATGGTTCAATATTTTTCATGAAATTTTCTTCGCTGATCTTCCATGCCACGGAAACGGAAGGGAAGAAATCCCATTTGTCGACCAATTGCGAAGCCCCGTCATAACGGCCCGTAATGGTGGCCAGGTATTTGCCCTTGTAACCATAGTGCAGGCGTCCGATATAGGACTGCATGGTAGTTTTTACATAGGGCAGGTTACCTTCGGTAATGCTTAGATAAGCCGGATCACCCGACCGTATGGCAAACCATTTGAAATCCGAAAGCATAAGGTCCTGGCCACGTTGATAATACCGTTCAGTGAGGCCATACCGTGTTTCGGTTGCGGCGGTTGCAACAAGATGGTGATCATTCAGGGTCTTATCATAGGTGAGGATGTTGGTCCAGGTCCATCTATAATTGTTAATAAGATTGAGACTGGCTGTGCTCAGCCGGTCAAGACCTTCGTAATCACCGCTGTAATCGCCGATGCGCTGAAAATCAAGATTGACGTTGAAAGCTGAGCGGAATGATAAGCCCGGCAAGAGATTCACCTGACCGTAATACGATGAGAATATTCCGGTGGTGGAGGTTTCTGAGTCGTTGTATTTCGGATCCTGGTCGATCAGCATATTGGAGAAGGGAGCACGGCTGTTCGGAACCGCGATCAGGTTGCCGGTTGAATCATAAGGGACAACCAGGGGAACGAAGTTGTGGTTAATCCCCTGCCCGCGGTTCAGCATGTTATACGATATGAAATTGGAATTGCCGATCTCAAACAGCTTGCCAAGCCTGGTATCGATGTTTGATTTCAACGAATACCGCTTGTAAAAATCATTGGGAATGAAGTTATCCTCAACGAAATGGTTGACAGACACTGAATAGGTCGTTTTTTCCGTACCGCCTGAAATAGACAGGTAGTAATCCTGCTGGCTTCCGTGATCTTCCATCTGTGCATCGACCCAGTCGAAATCAGTGCCATTCATATAGCCTTCCAGCTCCTCGGGGTAAAGCAGGGATTCAATGGGCACCTGCGAGTCAGCCGAATCCCAGTAAGCAGGTTTATTGGTCCTGTATATATCACGGAGCATCTGCAGGAAATAATCCCTGTCGCCATTGGGCAGTTTTCCGAGGGGTGTGGTATAACCATAATAGGTACTGAAGGATACAACAGGTTTACTGCCTTGTGTTCCCTTCTTGGTGGTGATCAGCACGATCCCGTTGGCGCCCCTCGAACCGTAAATGGCGGTGGAAGAGGCATCCTTGAGCACTTCCATGGAGGCAATATCGTTTGGATTGATATCGATATTGCTACCGTAATCAATCCCGTCGACAATATAAAGGGGAGCATTTGAAGCAGAGAACGAACGGGCGCCGCGGATGAGGATGCTGTATCCCGAGCCGGCACGACCATCGCTGCGGGTCATATCGACACCGGCAATTTTTCCCTGCAGGACCTCAATGGCATTGGATGCTTTGATACTCTTGATATCCTCTTCTTTAAGGGAAGAAACAGCACCGGTGAGGTCACTCTTTTTCATGGTACCATACCCGATAACCACTACTTCATCCAGTCTGGCAAGATCGGGGGTGAGCACCACATTAATCGTAGTCTGCCCGTCTACATCAATGTTTTCGGACAGATACCCCATGTATGAAATAATCAGCACTGCATCAGCCGGAGCTTCAATGGAATAAACCCCGTCTACATCAGTAACGGTGCCCTGTGTAGTGCCTTGTATCAGGATATTGGCTCCGGGCAGCGGAGAACCATCAGAGGCATCGGTGACCGTACCCGTAATCTTTACCTGCCCGAACAAGGTCGCGGGCAACAACAACAATAACAGGGTAAAAATGCGGAAACATACACCCGTTTTAAAATGAATCAGGTTTTTTTTCATAGTTAGAATTTAATTATATTAAGTATATATCTGATCTTCCTTCCAATGGGTCATATCCTTTCATTATGCCGTACTTACTAATGATCATAAGCCTTTCAGACTGCAATAATATACTAAGGTACAAAAAATAACGTCAATCATATGATGCATTATCGGTTAAGTTCAATGGCTGCCATGATAAAGGGACCTACTCCCTTGGTATCGTCATCCCGCTTCTTTTCCGTAATATAATACTGGTAAGACCCATCGCGGTATGGTTTCCCGCCAAGACCCGCGGCAGCACATATGCCGGTCATTACAGGAACGCCATTATCCCCGGTGATGATGAAATTATCGATCAGGGACTGAAAGGACTTCTCCGCAATTCCCCGATACTTCGCCGGCAAATACCCCATTTTGGCGCCTTTGGCAAAAGCATAGGTGAACATCGACGAACAGGATGCCTCGAGGTAATTGCCTTCCTGCTTCCCTTTGTCCAGCACCTGGTACCATAATCCTGTTTCAGGATCACGGACCTTGAGCAGGGCTTCCGAAGTCCTGACCAGTATGCTGATAATGGAATCCCTTTGGGGGTGATTATTTGGCAGATACCCCAGCACATCAACAATGGCCATCATATACCATCCTGTGGCCCTGCCCCAGAATTCCCGCGACTGGCCTGTTTCAGGATTGCACCATGCCTGCGATTTTGATTCGTCCCAGGCATGGTATAGCAAGCCTGTTTTTGGATCAATGGTCTTTTCGTAAATGTGCATGATCTGAAATGTCACGGTATCAAACCAGGCGGGTTTGTTAAATTCTATGGCATATTGTGCCAGAAAGGGGGATGACATATAAATCCCGTCAAGCCACATCTGCCAGGGATATTTAGCCTTATGCCAGAAACCACCGGATTTGGTTTTCGGCTGTTCTTCAAGCTGTTTGACAACAAGGTTAATGGCGTTCAGATATTTTTCCTCACCGGTGCGTTTATACAGGGTTATCAGCCCTTTTGCCGGATTGACATTATCAAGGTTATATTCTTTCAGACTATAATCCTTAATGGTACTGTCCTGTACGAAATAGTCCAGATAATCCTCATGGAATTTTGAATATATCGTATCGATATACCCCAGTTTATCAACAGCCTGACCCAGCATGGCAACATCATACTGCCATCTTGGCTCCCGGTTGTCGTTGCACCATATCAGGCTGTCGCAGCGAACCATGGCAGCATCCGCCATTTTAACGGACCAGCGGATATCCGGTTCTGTTTTTGCCTGTTTTGATTTACCAGAAGAACAACCGGCCAGCAGGACAAAAGAAACCAATATTAAAAGGATTCTCATAGGTTTAGCTCGTTATGGGTTAGGGTCGATAATCCCGGGAGCTAAATTTAATGGGTTTACCCAGCAGCCAGGGTAGAGAAACTGCCTGAAAAAGGGGGATAAACTGCCGGTCGGGATATGCGGTAGTGATGCCATAAATTTAGCGGTTTAGCCTTTTAGCCTTTTAGCCTTTTAGCCTTTTACTTTTTCGCTTTTTAGCTGTTTATTTTTTTAGGTTTTTTATTTTTTAAGTAAGACAACTTGAAATCCCTGTATCCCTAAATTGCTAAATAGCTAAACTGCTAAATAGCTAAACAGCTAAATGGCTAAATGCCGAAATCATCATTTCTTTTTATACCTTTACAGCACAATTGCAACACTGTCAGCAATGGGCATTCGCAGAGTTTTTTTTTCACCGGCGTTATGGATGGCAGGTCTGTTTCTTTTCCTGCAGCCAGAGAATATCTTTTCTGTAGAGATAGAACGTTTTGAGCATCTCGACTCCAGGCATGGCTTATCCCAGAATAATGTACTGACCATGTTTTGCGACCATACCGGGTATATGTGGTTTGGCACGATGGACGGCCTTAACCGCTATGACGGTTACGCATTCAGGATTTACAAAATAGAAGAAGGCCGTGAAAATGCACTGACGCACAATCGCATCTCCGATATATGGGAGGACTCCCTTAACTTTCTATGGATTAAAACCTATGAGGGATATTTTCACTATTTTATTCCTGAAACGGAGGAGTTTATTTCTTTCCCTAATTATTACAGATCATCCGAGGAAAAGAACAGTTTTATACAGTGCTTCCATCAGTCGTCAAAGGATGAAATCTGGTTAGGTTCGAGCAGTTCAGGTGTCTATTTCCTGCGGTATGATCCCGGAATAAGGCGATACAGGAGTTCGCAATTCCTTAGCCGCGGGCCCAGCAGTATCTCCAATAATGCGGTAAACTTCGTGATCAGCGATTCATTTCACAACATATGGATCGGTACCAATCAGGGGTTGAACTACCTTTCAAAATCCGAATCGGTTAAGGAGCAGCCGTATTTTCAGCATTATTATGCAAGTTACCGGTTCACCTGTGCTGAGGTGATGGACGATTTTGTATTCTTCGGGACCCGGAAGAACGGCATCCTGTTGTATGATCTTAAAAACAAGCGGATCATCGATGACCCGCCTGATTTTAGTATGTTGAAAACGGCTGATATAAATTTTATCCGGCGGGTCTCCCGGTCAGATGTCCTGATTATTGGCACCCGCGGAAACGGAACTTATGTTTACCATACCGGCAGCAGGCGGTTGATTCAAATAAATCAGCACGGCATGCAGACTATTTCCCTGTTTGAAGACAGCTTTGGAATGGTTTGGCTGAAGACTGAGCAATACGGGATCGTCAGGATCAATCCCGGGGATGGAAGCGCTAAGCACTTTACCCTTTCGCCAAAAGAAATCCAGCCCCTGATTGAAGATGAACGCCCTTATATTTATGAGGACCGTGACGGCAATCTGTGGATCGGCACCCATGGCGGAGGTCTTGCCTGGTATAACAGGCCTCAGGATAATTTCACCTTTTACCGCAATACGCCCAATTCTCCTTATACCATCAGTTCCAACTTTGTACATTGTATCACCGAAGATAAATCGGGATTGCTTTGGGTTGGCACCGGCCAGTTCAACGGAGGCATCAACCTGGTTGTCATGGCCAACCCTTCATTTAAACAGATTATCCCAAAACCGAACCTCGAGAACCTTGCAGACAATGTGATACGATGTCTGTTCCAGGACACTAACGGTTTTACCTGGATGGCTACAAAATCAGGAAAGATCTATATCTATACGCCCCGTCTGCAGCTGCATGCGATACTCGAGAACCTGTCCACCAAAGGCGCTCTCATACCCGGATACAACGTATATTCGGTGATGGAAGACGACAAGGGATATTTATGGATGGGTACAAAAGGAGGAGGAGTGCTGGTAAGCAACAAGCCTGTAACGAACAGGCCTGATACCTATAAGAATCTGCGATTTAATGTTTATCAGAATGATCCGCATGATACATCTTCGTTAAGCAATAATTTTGTTTATTCCATCCTGCAGGATTCCTATCAGAGGATATGGATAGGGACATACGGAGGGGGCATCAATGCAGTTGTTTCAAGGACTGCGGATAAACTAAGCTGCAAGCGGATTACCAAGGAAAACAGCTCGCTTTCCAATAACAATGTACGGCATTTGTTTGAAGACTCGCATAAACGGCTTTGGGTTGCCACGACCTTCGGATTGAATCTGCTAGAAAACAGCAGTATTCCGGGCGATTCCCTGCCTTTCAGGATCTTTCTGTATGACCCCCAGAATATGCAAAGTATTAGCAATAATGATGTTATCCACATTTTTGAAGATTCCAAAAACCGTTTATGGTTTGGTACTTTCGGGGGAGGACTAAACCTGCTTGCAAAACTGGATGCTGCATCCGCCACTTTCTCTCATTACAGGCAACGCGAAGGGCTCAGCAATGATGCTGTTTTTGCAATCCTGGAGGATAACAGGGGATCCATCTGGTTAAGCACTGAAAAAGGCATCTCCGATCTTAACCCGGCCGATATGTCTTTTAAGAACTATGACATGAACAGCGGGCTATACTCCGAAAACTTTTGCGAAAATACATGCTGGGAGCTGAAGAACGGGAAACTGCTTTTCGGTAGCATCAACGGAACGCTGCTTATTGATCCTGAACACATCGTCAACACACAATATAGGCCGCCATTGGTGCTGACGGGCTTTCAGCTCTTTAACCGGACCGTCGATTTCCGTGATCCGAATGCTCCCATCCGTGCGCATATTTCTACCCTCGATACAATATACCTCGAATATAACCAGTCGAGTTTCAGCATTGAATATGCCGCACTGAGTTATTTTGCCCCCAACCAGAATAAATACAAGTTCATGCTGAAGAATTTCGAGGACAACTGGAATGAAATCGGGGGACAGACCAAGGCAACCTATACAAACCTTTCGCCGGGTGAGTACATTTTTATGGTAAAAGCGGCCAGCTGGGACGGAACATGGAATGACAGCCCGCGTGCGCTGCATATTATCATCACGCCGCCCTGGTGGAAAAATACCCTGGCCAAAATCCTGTATGCCCTGCTTTCGGTTGTTATCATTCTCGTTTCCCGCAGGATCTTCCTTAATTATTACAAACTTCAGAATGACCTGAAAGTTGAACGAAGGGTGAACGATATCAAGCTTCAGTTTTTCACCAACGTATCCCATGAAATCCGGACACCGTTAACCCTTATCCTCGGCCCCATTGAAGATATCAGGGCATTGAAAGGCTTGCCGTCATACATTGCTGAGCGGATCAATATCATTGAACGCAACGGGAAAAGAATGCTCAGGCTCGTGAACCAGTTGCTTGAATTCCGGAAAGTTCAAAAAAACAAGATGAAGCTTAATGTCGAGGAAATTGATCTTGTTTCATTTGTTGATGAGATATGCGATCATTTCATACCTATAGCCCGTCAGAAACACATCGACTTCCGGTTTCCCCATAATAATGAAAAGCTGTCCGTCTTTGTGGATACCAAGAAGTTCGATTCGGTGGTCTTCAATATTCTGTCGAATGCCTTTAAATACACCAGGGAAAGAAAAAAAATCTCGGTTGACCTCAGGTCAGTTGATAATAAATATGTTGATATTTTGATCAGCGATCAGGGGCCTGGCATTCAAAAAGACAAACTGGACATTTTATTCCAGCGGTTCACGCCCTTGTCATCCAACTATGGAGCGCTTGAAGGGACAGGCATCGGGCTGAATCTCTCCTATGAGATCATGAAACTGCATAAAGGTAAGATCCTGGTTGAGAGCGAACCGGGCCATGGCTCTGTTTTTACTATCCGCACCAGGCTTGGTAAAGAACATTACGCACAGTATGACTTCAAAGATCCTGAGTGTGTTGAAGATCATGTCAATCATATTACTCCCATAGAAAACACAGATTATGACATTGAGTCAGCTGCCTCAATTACTTCAGAAGATTTTGCAAAACAAAAAATGCTGGTCGTTGAAGACAATATTGAGATCATCATCTATATCAGGAATATTTTCGAACCCTCCTTTGAAATCAAAACCGCTAAAAACGGTTTGGATGGATTGGCCTGCCTCCAGGAATTTCATCCTGATATCATCATAACCGACGTGATGATGCCCGAGCTTGATGGCATTGAAATGACACGCAGGATCAAGGATAATTTCGAGACTTCCCACATACCTGTCGTTATGCTCACGGCAAAATCAGCCATCGAAGACCAGATCATCGGCATCGGATCAGGAGCGGAAGCTTATATCCTGAAACCATTTAATTCATTATACCTCAGCACGGTTGTCAGGAACCTGCTGAAGCAGCGCGAGATCATTATCAGCAAATACCGTGACAAAAGTACGACACACCCCGAAAATGTCAGGATAACAGCCAGGGATGAAGAGTTTCTGAAAAATGTTATCAGCATCATTGAAACCCATTATTCCAATCCTGAATTTAATGTTGAAAAGATGGTCGATATCTCTGCATACAGCCGTACGGTTTTCTATAACAAGCTGAAAGGGCTTACAGGACAGTCGCCGGTTGATTTCCTGCGCCAGACAAGACTGAAAATGGCCTCCGAAATTCTGATAAAATCAGGCCGCGGAGTATCTGAAACAGCCTTTATGACCGGATTCAATGATGTGAAATATTTCAGCAAATGCTTTAAGCAGATGTTTGGAATGACACCGGCGGAATTCAAGAAGAGGGACAAGGGAC